>NZ_JBIUBU010000001.1:368067-1254928 GCF_044548345.1 Streptomyces sp. NPDC052042
GCACCGCACCCCGGCGCTGACGCGGATGCGGACGGTGGGGGCGACGGCCTCCGCGGCCGAGATCGCGGCGCGCTCCGGGGGGTGACCGCCCGGGGCGGGTCGGCGGGGGGGGCCGCGCCCGGGGGCGCGGCCCCCCTCGCGTACCGGCCTCCGGGCCGTGTCGTCGATCCGCGGCTCAGAGCAGGGTCCTGAGCCGCTCGGCCAGCAGGTCCCAGCGCCACTTCTCCTCGACCCAGGCCCGTCCGCGCTCCCCCATCCGGCGCCGCAGCTCCGGATCCTGGAGCAGGGTGACGATCCGGTCGGCGGACTCCTCGGCAGAGCCGCCGCGCACCACCCACCCCGTCTCACCGTCGAGCACCGCGTCCGGGGCCCCGCCCGAGTCGCCCGCGACGACCGGCAGCCCGGTCGCGGACGCCTCCAGGAAGACGATGCCCAGGCCCTCCACGTCCAGACCGCCGCGCCGGGTGCGGCAGGGCATCGCGAAGACGTCGCCCGCGCCGTAGTGGGCGGGCAGGTCCTCCCATGGCACCGGCCCGGTGAAGCGCACCGACGCCTCGACCCCCGTCTCCCCGGCCAGCCGCTTCAGGTCCTCGGCGTACGGTCCGCCGCCGACGATCAGCAGCACCGCGTCCGGGACCCGCTCCAGGATCGCGGGCATCGCCCGGATCAGGGTGTCCTGGCCCTTGCGCGGCACGAGCCGCGACACGCACACGACGACGGGCCGACCGGCGAGCCCGAGCCGGGCCCTGACCAGGTCCCCGCCGGAGCCCGGGTGGAAGGTCTTCTCGTCCACGCCGGGCGGCAGTTGGACCATCCGGTCCGCCGCCGCGGGGCTGAGCGCCGAGGCGATCCGGGAGCGGGTGTACTCCCCGAGGTAGGTGAGGGTGTCCGTGCCGTCGCCGATCCGCCGCAGCAGTTGCCGGGCCGCGGGCAGCTGGGCCCAGCCGGCCTCGTGCCCGTGCGTGGTGGCGACCAGGCGGCGGGCCCCGGCCCTGCGCAGTGCCGGGGCCATCAGCCCGAGCGGGGCGGCGGCGCCGAACCACACGGACGCGCAGCCGTGTTCCCGCAGCAGACGCGCCGCGCGCCGGGTGACCCGGGGGGTCGGCAGCAGCATCGTCGTGGGATCGCGCACGACCGTGAACGGCTGCTCGGCGTCGAAGGCGGCGGTGGCCGCGACGCCCTCGGGGGTCCGCTTCCAGGTGGAGGCGTACACGACGACCCGCGCCGGGTCCAGCCGCAGGGCCATGTTGTGCAGGAACGCCTGGATGCCGCCGGGGCGCGGCGGGAAGTCGTTGGTCACGATCAGGGTCTTGTCCATCGCGGCCGACAGTACCGGTCGGATGGTCGCGATGGCCGACGCAGGGGCGGGCGGGCATGATGGCTTCCCGTACCGTGCGTGTTCGTCCGCATCCGCACCGTACGCACCGCACACGCACGGACGGAACGGATGAGCTGCCATGACGGGATCGACCGGGGCGCGGCTCGCTCCCGTCGTGTGGATCCTCACCAGGACCGCGCTGCTGCTCTGCGTCACGAAGGTGGTCGTCCTGCCCGGACCCGACGTGACCGCCGACGTCTCGGTGATCTACCACGGCTGGTCCGAGGTGCTCCGCTCCGGTACGTACCCAAGCTCCGATGTGACCTGGCAGTACCCGCCGCTGGCCGCGCTCGCGGTGCTTTCCCCCGCGTTGCTGCCCTTCCTCGACTACACCGCGGCCTTCTTCGTCCTCGTGCTCCTGTGCGACGGGCTGGTGCTGGGGCTGCTGCTGCGCGCGGGGCGCGGGGCGCGGGAGGGACCGGTCGGCGGCGGGGGTCTGGGTATGGGTGGCCGGGGTGCCGCTGCTCGGTACGACCGCGTACGCCCGCTACGACCTGATGGTGACGGCGGTCGCGGTGGCGGCGCTGCTGGCAGGGGTCCGGCACCCGCGGGTGCTGGGGGCGCTGGCCGCGGCCGGGGCGCTGCTGAAGGTGTGGCCGGTGCTGGTCCTGGCGGGCACCGAGCCGGGCGTGCGGACGCGCCGGGCGTGGACGGCCGCGGCGGTGACGGCGGCCGGGCTGGCGCTGGGGTGCGCGCTCGCGCTGCCCGGGGCGTTCGCCTTCCTCGGCTTCCAGCGGGACCGGGGCACCGAGGTGGAGTCGCTGGGGGCGCTGGTGTTCCATGTGGCACGGTGGGCCGGCTGGCCGGGGCGGGTGGAACTGCACTACGGCTCGCTGGAGTTCCTGGGGCCGGGGGTGGAGCTGGTGAGCACGCTCGCCCTCGGGCTGTCCGTCCTCGCCCTCGGCTGGCTGCTGGTCTGGCGGCTGCGTGCCCGTGCGTTCCGGGCGAGCACCCCGGCCGACGCCGCGTTCACGGCGGTGCTGCTGTTCACGACCACGAGCCGGGTGATCAGCCCCCAGTACATGCTGTGGCTGGTCGGCCTGGCGGCGGTCTGCCTGGTCTTCCGGGACAGCGGGATGGGATTGCCGTCCGGGCTGGTGCTGCTGGCCACGGGTGTGACACAGGCGGAGTTCCCGCTCGGCTTCGCCCATGTGGTGGCCGGTGACGCGACGGGCGTGGGGCTGATGTTCCTGCGCAACGGCCTGCTGGTGGCGGCGACGCTGATCGCCTGCCGCCGGCTCTGGCGGCGAACGGTGCCCGGGGCCTCGGGGGACGGCGTCGGGGACGAGCTCCTGGCGGGCCGTCACGGCGCCGCCCGGGAGCCGGAACGCTCCGGTTCCTGAACCGCCCGGCCAGGCCCCGTCCATGGGGCTCGCCCCGTCGCTCAGCCGAGCCGTGCGCGCAGGTGCTTGCGCCAGCGTGCGGTGAACTCTGCGGGGGTGATGTCCAGCACCTCCCGCAGGGCCCGTTCCACCGCGCCGCCCCGTTCCCGCTGCCCGGCGACGGACCGGTAGAAGGCGAACAGCTCCCGCTCGCCCCAGGTGTCGGCGATCAGCTCGCAGGCCAGTCGGCCGCCCTCGTACGCCATCGCCTGCCGCGCCGCGCCGCCCGCGAAACCGAAGTCCTCGTCCGCCGGGAGCGCGGCGGGCACCTCCCCGCGCCGGACCGCGCCGGCCAGTTCGGGCGCGGCCTGCACGGCGGTGCGGTGCTCGGCCCGGTAGGCCACCCGGTCCGCGAAGCCCTCGGAGAGCCAGACCGGGGTGGCGCCGGTGGTGCGGGCCCGGGTGGCGACATGGGCGATCTCATGGGTGAGGACGATCCGCCGCCCGAACGCGCCGAGTGCGCCGTACGCCTGCGGATTGACGATCACCCGGTCCGCCGGGGCTCCGGCCGGGCCGCCGGTCCCGGCGGTGGTGACGGCCGCCATGCCCCGGTAGTCCGCCGCGGGCGCGCCCAGCAGCCCCGCCATGTCCTCGACGCTGCGCGGTACCAGCACCAGTACGCGGCGGGGCCAGCGCTCCGGCCAGCCGCGGGAGACCACGGGCACCGCCCGGTCGGCGGTCCGGGCGATCGCGCGCAGCTCGCGTCCGGTGCGGCCGACACCGAGGACCAGGCTGTGCGTGCCGTGCACCACCCCGACCCGCCCCTGCCGCCAGAGCGGGCCGCCACCGTCTCCGCCCGGCCGGTCGGCGGTGAGGTACCAGCGGCCGTCCGCCCCGTCCCTGCGCAGGTCGAGCACCCGGTCCTCGGTGGCCGGGGCACGGTCGTAGCCCGCGATCCGGTAGCCCAGCCGCACATGCGCGGTGACACGGCCGGTGCTTCGTCCGGTCAGCTCCGTGACCCGGTACGTCCAGGAGGCCAGCGGCACGTCCGCGAGATCGTCCAGCTCGCGGCGCTGGGCCGCGCGCAGTCCGGTGGCGCGGGGGTCGACGGCGGCCAGGTAGGCGTCCGTGTCATGGGCCGTCACGGCGGCGGCACGGCGGTCCAGGAGGGCGCGCACCGAACGGGCGGTGGCAGCCGGCACGGAGTCGTCGGTGCCGGGGCCGTCGGGGGCCGTACAGGCGGACGGGAGGAGCAGCAGCCCGGCGAGCAGCGTCCGCGCCGTACGCCGCCCGCGGCCTCGGCCCCGCCCGCTCCGCGAGTCGTCCGGTCGATCGCTCCAGATCACCCGGTCGAGGGTACGGGCAGCGGGCCGGGCGGGGTGCAGGGCCGGGAGCGGAGCCGGGTGCGGGTCCCCAGAACGGCCCGGCCGACCGGTCAGACGCGGGTCACGGAGGAGACCGGCATCATGCCGACGGGGTCGTAGCGCACCGGGGCGCCCGGGTAGGGAGCGTGGACGACCTGCCCGTTGCCGACGTACATGGCGATGTGGCTGGCGTCGGCGCGGTAGGCGACCAGGTCCCCGGGGCGGGCCTGGGAGAGCGACACCATCCGTCCGGCGTACCGCTGGGCCTGCGACGTACGCGGCAGGCCGACGCCGGCCCGCGCGTACGCCCACTGCATGAGTCCGGAGCAGTCGAAGCCGTCGGGTCCGTTGGCCCCCCAGACATAGGGCTTGCCCAGGGCCTGTCGGACCGCCATGACGGCGACGGCCGCCCGTGCGGAACCGGCCGCCGGACCCGCCGCCGCGAGCACGTCGTCACGGCCGGAGCGGGAGGCGCGGGCGAGGTCGGCCCGATCGGCGTCGGGCAGCGTCTCCAGCAGCCGCTTGGCCTGAACGAGTTTGCGTTCGACGGTCCGCTTGTGGCGGCCGGCGGCCTCCCGGTTGCGTTCCAGCTCGGCCAGGGCCCGGACGGCCTCCGCGCGGGTCTGGGCGAGGGAGCGCCGGGTCTGCTGGAACTCCCGCAGCTCGGTGAGCCGGCGTTCGGTCAGCCTGTCCAGGGCGGCGGCCCGTTCCAGGTAGGTGTCGGGGTCGGAGGAGAGCAGCAGGGCGAGCGAGGGGTCCACGCCGCCGGAGCGGTACTGGGCGGCGGCCAGCGAACCGAGCGACGCGCGCATCCGGTTGAGGTGCTCCTGCCCCCGGGCCGCCCGGTCGTGCGCCCGGTTCACCTCGCCGCGCAGCCGGTCGGCGTTCTCACCGGCCCCGTCGTACCGCTCGGTGGCCCGCTCCGCCTCGGCGTACAGCCGGTCGATCCGGGCCCGCACGTTCCGGGGCGTGTCCTGCGGGTCGGCGTTCGCGGGGGCCGCCCCGAGCGTGGCCGCGGCGGTCGCCGCCGCGGCCGACAGAACAGTGACGCGGGCACCCCGGTTGAGGCCGGGCTGTGTGGAACGGCGGTGGGACACCACAGGACGCCGCACTCCCTTCCGCTGGACGCAGAGGTGCGCGGCCCCCTGCCGCCCGAAGGGGCGGACCGACGACGGGAGCCGCACAGCAGGCAGACAGTAGTCCTACGGCTGCGCGGCGGCCAAGGACCTCGCGGCGCGGGTGGACGGCGGGAACGCGGACGCCCCGCCGGTGACCTGTGGTCTCCTGCGGGGCGGGCCGACATGCGGGGCGAGGGAATTCGCCCGTTCGGGCGTCGTCAGGCGACGCGCACGCCGAACTGGAAGCTCCCCATGGTGTTCATCGACTCGTAGCGGACGGACGTGCCCGGGTACGGGGCGTGCAGCACGGTGTTGTTGCCCGCGTAGAGGCCCACGTGCGAGGTGTTGTTGAAGAAAACCAGGTCGCCCGGCTTCAGCGCACTGCGTCCGATCCGGGGGCCGTCGTTGACCTGGGTGTACGTGACCCGGGAGATCTGGACGCCGGCCTGGGCATAGGCCCACTGGGTCAGCCCGGAGCAGTCGTAGGAGCTGGGGCCGGTGCCACCGGAGACGTACGGCTTGCCGATCTGGGTGGCCGCGGCGCTCAGGGCGGCGGAGCCGCGGGCGGAGGCGGGAACCTCGTTGCCCAGCTCGACCCGGTCGACGGCATCGCGGCTGGCGCGCTGGTCGGCCTCGCGCATCTTCTCGCGCTCGGCGGCGGTCAGCGTGTTGAGCAGCTGCCGCGCCTCGGCGAGCTTGGACTGGAGGTTTTTCTTCTTCTCGCCGAGCGTCTTGCGGACCTCCGCGAGGTCGTTCAGCTTGTCCTGGGCCTCCTTGCGCTCCTGCGCGAGGACCCGCTGCTTCTCCTGGATCTTCTGGAGCGCCTCGGACTGCTTGGCCGTCAACTGGTCGAGCGCCGACGCCTTGTCGAGGTAGGTGTCCGGGTTCGACGAGAGGAAGAGCTGCACCGACGGGTCGAGGCCGCCGGAGCGGTACTGCGCGGCGGCGAGCGAACCGAGGCCGCTGCGCAGGTTGTTGATCTCCTGCTGGCCGCGGGCCACCTTGTCCTGCAGCGCGCTGACTTCCTTCTCCAGCTTCTGCTGCTTCTCCTTGGCGCCGTAGTACTGCTCATTGGCCTCGCCGGCCTCGTGGCCGAGCTTGTCGACCTTCGCCTTGACCTCGCTCTTGGAGGGCTTGGGGTCGGCCTGGGCCGCCTGGGAGGTCAGAGCGACGGCGGCGGCGGCGGTCGCGGTGAGCACGGTCACACGGGCGCGGCTCGGCTGCTTGGGACGACGGTGGGACGCCACGAAGGCGATCTCCTTCTTCCTCCGGCCGCCTACCGGGCTGTGGGGGGCGCGATTCCCCGGCTCCGTGGCACATCACGGACTCGGCGGTTCCTTCGCCGTCACCCCGGATGGGTGATCAACCGAGCGAAGGTTCGAGGGTGACCCTAGTGACCAACTTGTGATCAGTTCAAATCCTCACCGGAAAAAACTTGCCACAGTAGGCACTTCTTTACCCGTATCACACAGGGCGTAGCAGCGGCCTGACGGTCCGTTCCCCGAAATCCGGCGTGTCTCCGCAATCATCATGAAACACGCGAAAGGCGCTTCAGGAGCAATGCGGACGCGACCGGTCGAGCACCCGCCTTCGCCACTCCGTCGGCGACTTCACGGTCGGTGGAGACCACCACGACCGGGCGTCCCGGCGGTTCGGCGCGGGTCAGTTGGCGGATGAGCTCGTCGGCGGTCACCCCGGGCTTGCTGAACAGCACCCGGACCCCGCGCGGCGGCGCGAGCAGCACCGGGGCGGCGAGTTCGGCCCCGTCGAAGACACAGGTCATCTCGGCGCCGCTCTGCGCGGCCAGCACCGCGAGACCGCCCAGCAGCCGCAGCCGCTGCTTCTCCAGCGGAAGTTGGGGATAACCGGTCTTGGTGACGTTGTAGCCGTCCACGATCAGGTGGGCCTGCGGCAGCGCGAGCAGTTGGTCGAGCAGGGCCGGGTCGTCCTCCGAAAGCGCCCTGGCCGCAATGTCTTTGGGCGAGATCTGGCCCGGCTCGACCGCGTCGACCCCGTCCGCCGGGCGGATCGAGGCCGGCGGCAGGGCCAGTTCACGGCGGAGCCCCCGCGCCGCGTCGAGCACTGTGTCCAGCAGCAGGCGCAGCCGCATGTCCTCGACCGAGCGGCCCTCACGCGCGGCCCTGCGGCCCGCCTCGGCGGACGCCTCGGCCTCGCCGAGCCGCGCCTTGAGCCGGCGGCTCTCGCTCTCCGCGGCGGAGACCTGGGCCGCCGCCTCGGCGCGCACGGCGTCGATCTCGGCCTGGCTGCGGCGCAGCGCCGCCTCGCCGCGCTTGACGTCGCTGACCGCACTGCGCAGCTTGCGCCGGAGGGAATCGGCTTCCCTGCGGGCGGCGTCCAGTTCGGCGCGCAGCCGTTCCGTCTCGCTCTTCGTCTGGGCGCGGGCCTGGTCCAGCTCCTCGCGCAGCCGCTCCAGCTCGCGGCGGCCGGCCTCGTCGGCGCGCTCGGCCTCGACCCGCTGGACCTCCTCCCCCGCGGCAGCGACCAGCTTCACCCAGCCCGCAGGACGCAGCACATAGGCGGCCGCGGCGACGTCCACCGGGTCGGCGGCGGCGGGCGGCGCCCCGGACTCCAGGGCGACCGCCAGCTCCGGCTGCTGCTCCTTGAGCCGTTCACCGATACGCTGCCGGAACAGCGCGTCGCTCTCCAGCGTCGCCGCCATCGCGTTCCCGGCGAACTTGGCGCGACGGGTCGGCGTGAAGCGGGCGTACTGCCTCAGTGGGGACGGGAGTTCGCTGATCGTCAGGTCGCCGAACGCGTCCGAGACGAGCGCCACGACCCGCCGCCGTACGCCTTCGGGAAGCGGCCGGTCGAGCACCTCGGCAGCGCCGTCGGCCGCCCCGGCCGACTCGGTGCCGCCTGCGGGCTGCTCCACCATCCGTCACCCCAAATCGACTATGCGTGCGACTCCGTCAGGAGTCGGCACCCGGCCTGGCGACCAGTTCGATCTGGTCCACCGCGTTGCACCAACGGCAACGCACCGACTCGATGGTCTCACTGACCACCTCGCGCTCCTCGACGGTGGCCTCACCGGCCAGGTCGAGGTGGACGTACTCGACGGTCTTCGAGGAGCGGGTCACGTCGAACCGCGTGAGGTTGCCGCAGAGCGTGCAGCGCCAGCGAGTCCCGTCGGTCGGCTGCGGAACCGTCGTCATCGTTGCGTCCTCTTTCGTCGAGCCTCGTGCCGTCTGCTTCAAGATCTCGCGGTGCGCCGTCGAACTGCGGATCGCCCGGCCTCCGGAGCGGCGAAGGGCGGTCCTCACCGCCCTCCAGCCCCTCTCTTAACCCTACGGCCTTGCCGCGTCGGCCCGTCACGGCGAGGCGGTCTGTCCCGTTCCCTCCGCTTGCGTCATGCTCTGTTCATGATCGATCTGCGAGCTGCGGCCGGCAGGCTGACCAGCGGACTCCTACGGACGGTCACCTCGGGCGGACCACTGGTCGCCCACACCTTGATCGCCGTGTGCTGTCTGATCTTCGCCCTCGGCCCGCTCTCCGGCCTGCGCCCGCCCCACGGCACCGCCGACGCCGTGCTCGCCGCGCAGGCCGGCTACTTCGAACGCTGGGGAGTGATCCCGAACGAGTTGTGGAACGGCTCCGGACACGTCCTGCTCACCCCGCTCACCGCCCTCTTCGTGCACGGCAGCTGGCTGCACCTGCTGGGGAACATGCTGTTCCTGTACGTGTTCGGGGCGATGACCGAGGAACGCATGGGGCGCGTCGAGTTCACCCTCTTCTACGTCGTCTGCGGCTGTCTCGCCCTGGTCGCCTACGCCGCCGCGCACGCCACCTCCGATCAGACGCTCGTCGGCGCCTCGGGGGCCATCTCGGCGGTGCTGGGCGCCTTCCTGTACCTGTTCCCCAGGGCCAGGGTCACCAGCCTGTTCCCGTTCCTCTTCTTCCTGCCGCTGCGCTTCCCGGCCTGGATCGTGCTCATCTTCTGGTTCGTCCTGCAGTGGCTGGCGGTCCGGAACGCCGGCGACGGGGGGCCGGGCGTGGCCTATCTGGCCCATGTGGTCGGTTTCGCCCTCGGCTTCTTCTACGCCTGGGGGCGCTACCGGCGGACGGATAGAGTGAAGGCCCCAGCAGCGGCCACCGAGGGAGAGAACCAGCCGTGATCAGCGCGATCGTGCTCATCAAGACCAGCGTGGACCGGATTCCCGAGATCGCCGAGGCCATCGCCGCGCTGGACAACGTCAGCGAGGTCTTCTCCGTCACCGGCACCTACGACCTGATCGCCATGGTCCGGGTGGCCCACCACGACGACCTGGCGGACGTCATCCCCGGCCGGATCAGCAAGATCCCCGGCGTCGAGGCCACCGACACGCACGTGGCCTTCCGCACGTACTCGCAGCACGACCTGGAGGCCGCCTTCAACATCGGCCTCGACGCGTAGCGTCCCGGCCCGCGACACCCTCGGCAAGGGCGGACCCGCCCCGCCGAGGGTGTCATGCGCTCATCGGAGCTGCGTCTCGCCCCGGTCCGGGACGCAGCGCCCGCCCTCGGTGCGGTACGTCCACCGGGCGCCCTGGGCGACCAGCTCCTTGACCGCGCACACGAAGCGCTCGACGTGCTCGTCGGGCGTACCCGCGCCGAAGCTCACCCGGATCGCGTTGAGCGAGGGCTCCCCCGGCCCGGCCTCCGGCGCGCCGCACCCCCCGGCCTCCCGCGGGTCGCCGCCCAGCAGCGTGCGGACCAGCGGGTGGGCGCAGAACAGCCCGTCGCGGACCCCGATGCCGTACTCGGCGGAGAGCGCCGCGGCGAAGTGCGAGCTGTTCCAGCCCTCCACCACGAACGAGATGACGCCCACCCGCGGCGCGTCGTCGCCGAACAGCGAGAGCACCGTGACCTCGGGGACCTCGGCGAGCCCGGCGCGGACGGCGGCGACGAGGCGCTGCTCCCGGACGACCAGGTCGTCGAAGCCCGCCTCGGTGAGCGCCTTGCACGCGGAGGCGATGGAGTACGCGCCGATCACGTTGGGGGAACCGGCCTCGTGACGGGCGGCGGTGGTGTGCCATTCGACGTCCACACCGCCGTCGGCACGGCGGGCGACCTTGCGCGAGGCGCCGCCGCCGGCCAGGTACGGTTCGGCGTCCCGCAGCCAGTCGGCCCGGCCCGCGAGCACGCCCGAGCCGAACGGCGCGTAGAGCTTGTGCCCGGAGAAGGCGACCCAGTCGACGTCCAGTTCGGCGATGTCGACGGGGTGGTGCGGGGCGAGCTGCGCGGCGTCCAGCACGATCCGGGCGCCGTGCGCGTGCGCGACGGCCGCCAGCTCCTCGACCGGCCACAGCTCGCCGGTGACGTTGGAGGCACCGGTGACGCAGACCAGCGCGGGGGCCGCGGGGTCGCGGTCGGCGAGCGCCCTCTCCAGCGTCTCGACGGCCTGGGCCGGGGTGCGCGGGGCGTTCAGGTACGTCACCCGGGCCTCGCGCCACGGCAGCAGCGAGGCATGGTGCTCGGTCTCGTACACGAACACCTGGCAGCCGGCGGGAACGACCGCGGCCAGCAGATTGAGCGAGTCGGTGGTCGACCGGGTGAAGACCACCTGGTCGTCGGGGCGGCAGCCGAGGAACTCGGCGACGGTCGCGCGGCTGTTCTCGAAGAGGTCCGTGGAGAGCTGCGAGAGGTACCCGGCGCCGCGGTGCACGCTGCCGTAGTACGGGGCGTACGCGGCGATGTCGTCCCAGACGCGCTGGAGGGCCGGGGCGCTCGCGGCGTAGTCGAGTGCGGCGTAGGCGACTTCACCCCCCGTGACCAGAGGGACCGTCACATCCCTGCCCAGAACCGGCAGAGGGGAACAAAGCGACTGGTCGGCGGCGGCGGTGAGGACAGACATGGCGAACTCCCGTGGCAGGCAGGCGAAAGGCGCGCGCCGCCGGATACGCGGCAGCGCGGCGAAAAGAGTGAAGGGGTGCGGAGAGGGACACGGACATCCCGGGCCGCGCCTGGCACATGCCGCCGTCCGCCCGTGGGGCGGGGCGCGTGGCGTCCGGTACGTGCGACCGCGGGCGGAGAATCATCCGGATGTATCCGGATGACTCCGACAACGCGGCGAGTGCGCGTACCGGGTGTCACGGGCCGGGCGGCTGGCCGGACACGGCCTAGCGCATTCGCTTGCTCACAGGAGACTCCCTAGGGACCAGGACCCCGGGGATGGGCATGCACTGATGCCGAGGGGCCCGCGCTTGCCGCAGACCTCACTGCCTGCGGCCCGGTCTTCACCCGGGGCACCCCGCCACGGACGGAGGGTTGCCGGACAGCGGGCCGGGGCCGTAGTCGCTGTCACTCATGACCTTCCTGCATCTTGCCATACACGGGTGAACGCGCAAGGGCGCGGTCCAGGATCCGGACCGCGCCCCGCGTCGCCTCCCGCCGGTTCAGGCGTTGCTGGCCGCCACCCAGCGCTCCAGTGCCCGCCGCGCCGCCCCGGAGTCGATGGACTCGGCGGCCCTCACGACCCCGGCGGCCAGCTGCTCGTTCAGCGTGTCGTCCGTCGGTTCCAGGGCGACCAGCGCCGCCGCCGAGTTGAGCAGCACGGCCTCCCGCACGGGCCCCCGCTCCCCGGCCAGCACCCGTCGGGCCACATCCGCGTTGTACGAGGGGGCGCCGCCGCGCAGCGCCTCGGCCGGGACCAGTTCCAGGCCGATGTCGCGCGGGTCGAACGCCTCCTCGCGCACCGCGCCGTCCCGGACCACCCAGACCCGCGAGGTCGCGGTCGTCGTCAGCTCGTCGAGACCGTCGTCGCCGCGGAAGACGAGCGCCGAGTTGCCGCGCTCGGCGAGGACCCCGGCGACGATGGGCGCCATCCGCAGATCGGCCACGCCGACGGCCTGGGTGCGCACCCGAGCCGGGTTGGTGAGCGGGCCGAGGACGTTGAACGTCGTCTGGGCGCCCAGCTCCTTGCGGGCGCGTGCGGCGTACCGCAGCGCGGGGTGGAACTTCACGGCGAAGCAGAAGGTGATGCCCGCCTCCTCGGCGACCTCGACCACGCGCTGCGCGCTGAGTTCCAGGTTGACGCCGAGCTTCTCCAGCACGTCGGAGGAGCCGCTCGCCGACGAGGAGGCACGGTTGCCGTGCTTCACGACCCTGGCGCCGGTGCCCGCGATGACTATCGCCGACATGGTGGAGATGTTGACCGTCTTGGCAAGGTCGCCGCCGGTGCCGACGATGTCGACCGTGCGGCCGGGGACCTCGATGATGTTGGCGTGTTCGTACATCGCACGCACCAGGCCGGACACCTCGTCGACCGTCTCGCCCTTGGCGCGCAGGGCCACCGCGAAGCCGGCGATCTGCACATCGGTCGCCTCGCCGCTCATGATCCGGTCCATGGCCCACGCGGTGTCGTCCGCACTCAGGTCCTCGCCGCGCAGCAGCGGGTTCAGCAGGCGGGGCCAGGAACGGTCCGCCACGCTGTCGCCGCCGACCGGGGTCACAACGTTCATGGTCCGCTCCTGGGTCCACAGCCGATAAAAGGATCGGCTCCCACCCTATCGAGCGCCATGGACAGCGAAGAGCCCCGTCCATCGGGTGGACGGGGCTCTCGCCGTGGCGATCAGTTCAGGTGATCAGTGGTGGCCGTGGCCGCTGGTGATCTCCTTGTACTCCTCGACGGTGGGCTTGGCGACCTGACCGTTCTCGCCGTAGTAGCCCTTGCTGAGTCGGGCGCGCAGCTTCTGCAACGCGGAGACCTTGCGCTCGACACCGTTCTCGTCGACCGTCGGGCCGATCTCGACCGGCTCGTACTGCTCGTGCTGGGTGAGCGTGTGCAGCTGCTCGGGACCGAGCGGCTCGTGGATCTCCACGAACTCACCGTGCGGCAGGCGCTTGATCATGCCGGACTCGCGCCCGTGCAGCACCTTCTCCTTGTCACGGCGCTGGAGGCCGAGGCAGATCCGCCGGGTGATGACGAACGCGATCACCGGGCCCGCGAAGATGAAGATCCGGATGAACCAGGAGATGGCGTTGATCGACAGGTGGAAGTGCGTGGCCCACAGGTCGTTGCCACCGCCGATGAAGACGATGACGTAGACGGTGATCCAGGCGACGCCGAAGGCCGTCCGGGTCGGCGCGTTGCGCGGGCGGTCCAGCAGGTGGTGCTCGCGCTTGTCACCGGTGATCCAGGACTCGAGGAACGGGTAGACCGCGATGGCCACGAGTACCAGTCCGAAGACCATCAGCGGGATGAACACACCCAGGGCGAGCGTGTGACCCCACAGGTTGATCTCCCAGCCCGGCATCACTCGGATCAGACCCTCGGCGAAGCCCATGTACCAGTCGGGCTGGGCGCCGGTGGACACCTGGTCCGGACGGTACGGGCCGATGTTCCAGACCGGGTTGATCGTGGCGATCGCCGAGATGATGGCGATGATGCCGAAGACCAGGAAGAAGAATCCACCCGCCTTCGCCATGTACACCGGCATGAGCGGCATGCCGACGACGTTCTTCTGGGTGCGGCCGGGGCCGGGGAACTGCGTGTGCTTGTGGTAGAAGACGAGGATCAGGTGCGCCACCACGAGACCGAGCATGATGCCCGGCAGCAGCAGGATGTGGATCGAGTAGAACCGGGCGACGAAGTCGTGGCCGGGGAACTCTCCGCCGAACAGGAACATCGAGATGTAGGTGCCGACGATCGGCATCGACAGGATCGCGCCCTGGGTGAAGCGGATACCCGTACCGGACAGCAGGTCGTCCGGGAGCGAGTAGCCGGTGAAACCGGTGAACATGCCCAGCACGAACAGCAGGAAGCCGAACAGCCAGTTGATCTCACGCGGCTTGCGGAACGCGCCCGTGAAGAAGACGCGCATCATGTGCACGAACATGCTGGCCAGGAAGATCAGCGCGGCCCAGTGGTGGATCTGGCGGACCAGCAGACCACCGCGGACGTCGAAGCTGATGTTCAGCGTCGAGGCGTACGCCTCGGACATCTTGATGCCCTGCATCGGCTCGAACGAGCCGTGGTACACGACCTCGTTCATGCTCGGATGGAAGAACAGCGTCAGGTACACACCCGTGAGGATGATGATGATGAAGCTGTAGAGCGCGACTTCCCCGAGCATGAAGGACCAGTGGTCCGGGAAGACCTTGCGCAGGTTGGCCTTGGCCAGGGTGTAGATCCCCAGCCGGCCGTCCGCCCAGTCGGCCACCCGCTCGCCGGCGGGCGCCTTGCGATTGCCCGGTGCGGCGGCACCGGGCGTGTTCGTCGTCACGGTACTCATCCGCGCTCCCAGAATGCAGGACCGACGGGCTCTTCGAAGTCACCGAGCGCTTCGAGGTTGCCCTCGCTGTTCACGCCGATCCGCAGCTGCGGAAGGGCGTGACCGGCCGGACCGAAGATGACGCGGGCGCCGTCGGAGAGGTCGAAGGTGGACTGGTGGCACGGGCACAGCACGTGGTGCGTCTGCTGCTCGTACAGGCTGATCGGGCAGCCGACGTGGGTGCAGATCTTGGAGAAGGCGACGATTCCCTCGTGCGCCCACTCGCGCTCGCGCTTGTCCTTGATGTCATCCGGCTCGATGCGGACGATCATCAGCGCGGCCTTGGCGATCTGGTTGTTGTAGTCCTCCGCGTCCTGCGTCAGGCCCTGGGGCATGGCGAAGGTCAGCGAACCGACGGCGACGTGCTCGGGACGCAGCGGCTGCATCGTGTTCATGTTGATGAGCTGCTTGCCCTTGCCCCACATGGTGTTGCGGAGCTTCTTCTCCGGCAGCGGGCCGAGGTCGCGCAGCAGCACCACACCGGAGAGCGGCACCAGGGCCAGCGCGCCGAACATGGTGTTGCGGATCAGCTTGCGCCGACCGAGCGCGGACTCCTTGGCTCCCTCGGCGAAGTCCGTCAGGACCTTCGCCTTGACCTCGGGCTCGGCCTCGATCGGGTGCCGTTCGTCGGCGACCTCCACGTCGGACATCAGGGTGCGCGCCCAGTGGACGGCCCCGGCGCCGATCGCGAAGAGAGCCACGCCCAGGGTCAGCCCCAGGGAGAAGTTGAGCACGCTCACATGGCCGAAGGGCCAGATGTACACGATCTTGTCGACCGGGAAGATGACGTACGACGCGATGAAGCCGATCGTCGCCAGCATCGACAGCGTGAAGAACAGGGCGACGGTGCGCTCGGAGCGCTTCGCGGCCCGCTCGTCAAGGTCCTGGATGCGCGGCTCGTGCGCCGGCAGCCCCGGGTCGGCGAACGGGTTGTCCGCGACCTCTACCGCGGCGTGCGCGGTGTCCTGCGCCGTGGGCAGGTTCTCGTCTGGAATCTTTTCGCTACTCATGACTTCTTGGCCTTAGCGGTGTGGGCGGCGACCCAAACGGCGAGTGCGATCAGGGCGCCGAGACCGAAGATCCAGGCGAACAGGCCCTCACTGACCGGGCCCAGGCCACCCAGCGAGAGACCGCCGGGGCTCGGCGTGTCATCGCTGTTCACGGCCTTGACGTAGGCGATGATGTCCCGCTTCTGCTGCTCGGGCATTGTCGTGTCCGGGAAGGACGGCATGCTCTGCGGGCCGGTCTGCATGGCCTCGTACAGGTGCTTCGACGACACGCCCTCAAGGTTGGGCGCGTACTTGCCGTTCGTCAGCGCACCGCCCTGGCCGGTGAGGTTGTGGCACTGCGCGCAGTTGTTGCGGAACAGCTCGCCGCCCTTGGCGGAGTCCGCGCCGGCCGGGTCGTGCTGCTGCTTGGTCGGCGTGATCGGACCAGCGCCGAGGGACGCGACGTAAGCGGCGAGCTGGTCGATCTCGGCCTGGCTGTAGATGACCTTCTTCTTCGGCACCTGGGCGCCCGGCTGCTGCGCCGGCATGCGGCCCGTGCCGACCTGGAAGTCGACGGCGGCGGAGCCCACGCCGACCAGGCTCGGCCCGTCGGTAGTGCCCTGACCGCCGGTTCCGTGGCAGCTGGCACAACCGACGGCGTACAGCTTCTTCCCCTCGTCGATGGCGAGGGACTGGGCGGTTTCGTCGGCCTGCGCCTTACTCGCGGGCGCAAACGCGGCGTAGAGCCCCCCAGTAGCCGCCAGCGCGAAGAGTAGTACGACGACCGCCGCCAACGGATGGCGTCGTCGAGCGGAGAGCTTTTTCACGGATTACCCCGGTGTCAGGATCTTCTGCGTCGATGCTGGATGTGGTTCGGGTCGAGCCCGCTTACGCGATCGTGTAGTTCGGGCCGGGCCCGGTTACTTGATCATGTAAATCGTGGCGAAGAGGCCGATCCACACGACATCGACGAAGTGCCAGTAATAGGACACGACGATGGCCGAGGTGGCCTGTTCGTGGGTGAACCTCTTGGCCGCGTACGTCCTGCCCAGGACGAGCAGGAAGGCGATGAGCCCGCCTGTCACGTGCAGCCCGTGGAAGCCGGTCGTCAGGTAGAACACCGAGCCGTACGGGTCGGAGGAGAGCGAGAGGCCCGCCTCCTTGACCAGCTCGGTGTACTCGAGGATCTGGCCTCCGATGAAGATCGAACCCATCACGAACGTGATGATGAACCAGGTGCGGAGCTTCTTCACGTCGCCCCGCTCGGCGGCGAAGACGCCGAGCTGGCAGGTGAGCGAGGAGAGCACCAGGATCGTGGTGTTCGTCGCCGAGAACGGGAAGTTAAGGTGCCCGGCCATCTCCTTCCAGTGATCGGGTCCCATCACCGATCGCAGGGTGAAGTACATCGCGAAGAGGGCCGCGAAGAACATCAGCTCGGAACTCAGCCAGATGATGGTTCCGACGCTGGTGAGGTTCGGTCGATTGACCGACGGGTGCGCGTGCCCGGTTTCTACTGTCGTTGCTGTCGCCACGACCGACATTATGTCGGTCGCTTATCCCGCCCTCACTCCGGGGGGTGCCGTTCGGTGTGTCAACCGGGTGTGCCGTCCTCGAAAGGACCATGAATCCGCCGTCGCGGACGGTGCTGACAGGCCGTCCGGCGGAGTACGATCCGCCCATCGGTTCATGCCCTGGAAGCCCCGCAGACACGGATGTCACGACGGAGGAACAATGCAGCCGACCGCCACGGTCCTGGTCTACAGCGACGACGCCAACACCCGTGAGCAGGTGAGGCTGGCAGCCGGACGCAGGCCGGCCGCCGACGTGCCACCGGTGGAATACCTGGAGTGCGCCACCCTGCCCGCCGTCCTGGAAGCGCTGGAGAGCGGCGGCATCGACGTCTGCGTGCTGGACGGCGAGACGGCGCCCGCGGGCGGCATGGGCGTCTGCCGGCAGATCAAGGACGAGATCTTCCGCTGCCCGCCCGTCCTGCTGCTGATCGGACGCCCGCAGGACGCCTGGCTGGCCACCTGGAGCCGCGCGGACGCCGCGGTGACCCTTCCGGTCGATCCGGTCGAGTTCGCGGACGCCCTGGCGGCCCTGTTGCGCAACAGGCTCTGCGTGGACGCCTGACGCCGCCGCCGCGTCCCGCCCGTCCGGTCGGAGGGGCGGGACGGGCGGGTCAGACCTGGGGACGCAGGCGCGCGGCCTGGACCGTGTCGGGGCGTTCCGGTTCGGCGCCGTTGCGCAGTGCGCTGCCCTTCTGCCACGCGTCCCAGGACAGGTTCCAGTCGCCGAATCCGTTGTCGAACGGGGTCATCATCTCGCCCTGGGTGCCGACGAACTGGATGATGTCGCCCTCGCGCACGGTGTTGAAGAACCACTCGGCCAAGCCGGTGGTCATGCCCGTGCAGCCGTGGCTGACGTTCGCGTACCCCTGCGCGCCGACGGACCAGGGGGCCGCGTGGACGTACTCGCCGCTCCAGGTCACGCGGGTCGCGTAGTAGACCTGGAGGTCGTAGGAGTCGCTCGAGCCCGCCGCGATGCCGATCGTCTCACCGCGCATCCGTACGGAGTACTCCTTGGACAGCACGACCTTGATCCCGTTCCGGGTGTCGAAGCCGGGTTTGCCGGTGGTGACCGGAATGGTATTGATCACTTTGCCGTCGCGCTTGACGGTCATCGTGTGTGCGGCCGCGTCGGTGATGGCCTCGATGCGGTCGCCCGTGGTGAGCTTCAGCGCCTTCGTGGGCGTTCCGTAGAGGGCGTCGGTGACCTTGATGCCCGCCAGCCCGCTGGTGACGTCGATCCTGGCCTTGGCGGGCCAGTACTCCTTCGGGCGGTAGTGCAGGGTCTTGTCGTCGACCCAGTACCAGGATCCGGTGACGGCCGGCGTGGAGCGGACCCGCAGGCCGCGTTCCACGACGGCCCTGGCGGCCTTGTCCTTGACCGGCGCGCTCAGTTCCGCGGTGATGGGCTGCCCCACGCCGTAGGTGCCCGCCTTGGGACCGAAGGCGACCTTCAGGGTCTTCTTCTTGGTGACGCCGGTCTCGAAGGAGAGCGTGCCGGCGCCGGGGGCGCCGTCGCCGTCCTCCATGCTGACGCGCACGGTGTAGCGGCTGCCGGCGGCGAGCGGGGAGGTGGAGCGCCAACGCTTCCCGTCGGTGTCGAGTTCGCCCGCCAGGCGGCGTCCGGTGGCATCCGTGGCCGTCACGTCCGTGATCCGGCCGTCGTCGTCCTTGACACCGACCTCGAGCGGCCGGTCGGAGTCCACCTTCTTGTCGCCCTCCGGGAGGTTGGAGGTGATCTCGTCCGCCGCGTCGTACGGCTTCGCCGTGAACGGGTGGTCGTCGGAGCCTCCGCAGGCGGCCGCGACCGCTACCAGGGTCGCGGCAAGCAGGGTGCCGCCCACTACGGGGCGGATGCGCAGCGTGTGGTCCATGAACCCACGTTATGGATATTTCATCCCTTTTGGCGCGTCTTATGCGTGCAAACGGGGGCCCGTACCCCCTTCAGTGGAGAGTACGGGCCCCCGTCAGATGGAGCCGATGGCGCCGTGACGCGCGGTCACTGCGTGCGGTTCTCGCCGTGGTAGTACTCGAGGACCCAGCCGAGCAGACTGATCACGATCAGCGGGATCGAGAAGTACATCAGCCACCAGCCGAAGATGATGCCCAGGAAGGCGAGGGAAGCACCCAAGGCCAGGGAGAGCGGCTGCCAGCTGTGCGGGGCGAAGAACCCCACCTCGCCGGCCTCGTCGGCGATGTCCGCCTCCTTGTTGTCCTGAGCCATGGCGTCGACCCGCTGAGCCGTGAAGGCCAGGTAGAAGCCGATCATGATGCTCAGGCCGAAGGCCAGGAAGAGCGTGGTGGTGCCCACCGGCTCCTTCGACCACACGCCGTACGTGATGGTCATGGCGAGAAGGAAGACGCCCAACCAGAGGAACATCTTGCCCTGGATCTTCACTTGCCCGCCTCCTTGCCGCCGGCGAGGGCCTTGTCGCCCTCGGGCTGGAACTCCAGCTGCTCCAGGGCCGCGATCTCAGGGTGGTGCAGGTCGAAGGCCGGGGATTCGGAACGGATCCGCGGCAGCGTGAGGAAGTTGTGCCGCGGCGGCGGGCAGGAGGTCGCCCACTCCAGCGAGCGCCCGTAGCCCCACGGGTCGTCGACCTCGATCTTCTTGCCGTACTTGGCGGTCTTCCACACGTTGTAGAAGAACGGCAGCATCGACAGGCCGAGCAGGAACGACGCGATCGTCGAGATCGTGTTCAGCGCGGTGAAGCCGTCGGCAGCGAGGTAGTCCGCGTAACGGCGCGGCATGCCCTCGGCACCCAGCCAGTGCTGCACCAGGAACGTGCCGTGGAAGCCCACGAACAGCGTCCAGAAGGTGATCTTGCCCAGCCGCTCGTCCAGCATCTTGCCGGTGAACTTCGGCCACCAGAAGTGGAATCCGGCGAACATCGCGAAGACCACGGTGCCGAAGATGACGTAGTGGAAGTGCGCGACGACGAAGTACGAGTCCGTGACGTGGAAGTCCAGCGGCGGCGACGCGAGGATCACACCGGTCAGACCACCGAAGGTGAAGGTGATCAGGAAGCCGACGGCCCAGAGCATCGGTGTCTCGAAGGACAACGACCCCTTCCACATCGTGCCGATCCAGTTGAAGAACTTCACCCCGGTGGGCACCGCGATGAGGAACGTCATGAAGGAGAAGAACGGCAGCAGTACACCACCGGTGGCGTACATGTGGTGCGCCCACACCGTCACGGAGAGACCCGCGATGGCGATGGTGGCGCTGACCAGGCCGATGTAACCGAACATCGGCTTGCGGCTGAACACCGGGACGATCTCGGAGATGATCCCGAAGAACGGTAGGGCGATGATGTACACCTCTGGATGGCCGAAGAACCAGAAGAGGTGTTGCCAGAGCAATGCCCCGCCGTTGGCCGCATCGAAGATGTGCGCACCGAACTTACGGTCGAACTCCAGCGCGAAGAGCGCGGCGGCGAGAACCGGGAAGGCCAGCAGGACCAGCACACCGGTCAGCAGGACGTTCCAGGTGAAGATCGGCATGCGGAACATCGTCATGCCGGGCGCGCGCATGCAGATGATCGTGGTGATGAAGTTGACCGAGCCGAGGATCGTACCGAAACCGGAGAAAACCAGGCCCATGATCCACATGTCGGCGCCGATGCCGGGCGACCGGACCGCGTCGGAGAGCGGGGAGTAGGCGAACCAGCCGAAGTCGGCCGCACCCTGCGGGGTGAGGAAGCCGGCCACCGCGATCAGCGAGCCGAAGAGGTACAGCCAGTAGGCGAACATGTTCAGCCGCGGGAACGCCACATCGGGCGCGCCGATCTGCAGCGGCATCATCCAGTTCGCGAAACCGGCGAACAGCGGCGTCGCGAACATCAGCAGCATGATCGTGCCGTGCATCGTGAACGCCTGGTTGAACTGCTCGTTCGACATGATCTGCGTGCCGGGACGGGCCAGCTCGGCGCGCATGAAGAGCGCCATCAGACCGCCGATGCAGAAGAACACGAACGATGTGACCAGATAAAGCGTGCCGATCGTCTTGTGGTCGGTGGTGGTCAGCCACTTGACGACGATGTTCCCCGGCTGCTTGCGCCGGACCGGCAGCTCGTCCTCGTACGAGTCGTCTGCTGCCGCGGCACCCTGGGGTTCGTTGAGGATGCTCACAGTTTGTTCGTCTCCGCATTCCTGGCCGGGTCAGTCTGCTTGATGCCGGCCGGCACGTAGCCCTTCTGCCCCTTCTCCGCCAGCTCCTTGAGGTGCGCCTGGTAGCGCTCCGGGGAGACGACCTTGACGTTGAAGAGCATCCGGGTGTGGTCCTGGCCGCAGAGCTCGGCGCACTTACCCAAGAACGTGCCCTCCTCGCTGGGGGTCACTTCGAAGGCGTTGGTGTGGCCCGGGATGACGTCCTGCTTCATCAGGAACGGCACCACCCAGAAGGAGTGGATGACGTCACGCGAGGTCAGGATGAAGCGGACCCGCTCGCCCTTCGGCAGCCACAGGGTCGGGCCCGGGTTGTTGGTCTCCGGGTCCCGCGTGCCCGGGATGCCGTAGTCGTAGACGCCCTCCGCGCCCTTGGGGAAATCCTTCCGGAACTTGTCCGGGATGGCGTCGAGCTCCTTGGGGACCTCGTTGCCCGTGGCGGTCGAGCCGTCCACGTTCTCGATGTAGTTGAATCCCCAGCTCCACTGGTAGCCGACCACGTTGATGGTGTGGGCCGGCTCCTTGAGTTCGAGGAGCTTCGACTGATCACGTGCGGTGAAGTAGAAGAACACCGAGACGATGATCAGGGGAACCACGGTGTACAACGCCTCGATGGGCATGTTGTACCTGGTCTGCGGAGGAACCTCGACCTTGGTGCGGCTGCGCCGGTGGAAGATGACGCTCCACAGGATCAGGCCCCAGACCAGCACGCCCGTGGCGAGCGCTGCCGCCCACGAGCCCTGCCAGAGGGAGAGGATCCGCGGTGCTTCTTCCGTCACCGGCGAGGGCATACCGAGGCGGGGGAAGTCCTTGTATGTGCAACCGGTGGCGGTTGCCAGGATCAGGCCCGCAGTCAGCACCTGCGGCAGCTTCCGCCGCATCGGGCGCCGCGACGAGCGGTCGGAGCCGTTGGGACTCACGTAGCGCCTTCCCGAGAGTCTCGCCCACGCGGTCGGCGCGGCCGGTCGTTCTGGTCGGTCGCGGCCCTGACGCGGGCAGGGGTTTGGATGTTTATGCGGACCAAACCCTACTGGACGCCATTTGGGGTCGCGCGGGGAGGGTGCCCAACGCGCCGCCCGACACCCCGAAGGGGTGGAATGCGGGACCGCGACCGTCATCTGACGCCCCTTTTCCTCCTCTTTCTCCGCCGCCCGCTCCTCTTCCTCCATGGTGGGCACCCCTGCGCCCCACCCCTCCCCCGATGGGACGGACCTTCCTCTTCCACCTCCGCCGCCCGTCGCGGGCCGGGCCTCGCCCCCCGTTCGGGCGCGGGCGGACTAGCGTGGCGGTGTGCCCTACTTCGATGCCGCCTCTTCCGCTCCCCTGCACCCGGTCGCCCGCCAGGCGCTGCTCGCCGCGCTGGACGAGGGGTGGGCCGACCCGGCCAGGCTCTACCGCGAGGGGCGGCGCGCCCGGCTGCTGCTGGACGCGGCCCGGGAGGCCGCCGCCGAGGCCGTCGGCTGCCGTCCGGACGAGCTCACTTTCACCCCTTCGGGGACGTTGTCCGTACATTCCGGGATTTTCGGCGCCCTTGCGGGGCGTCGGCGTGTCGGCCGTCATCTGACCGTCTCCGCCGTCGAACATTCGTCCGTACTTCATGCGGCGTCCGCGCATGCGGCGGAGGGCGGGGAGGTCACCGAGGTCGCGGTGGACCGGTCGGGCGCGGTGAGCGCTCCGGAGTTCGGGCGGGCGCTGCGCGCGGACACCGCGCTGGCCTGTCTGCAGTCGGCCAACCACGAGGTCGGCACCGAGCAGCCGGTCGCCGAGGTCGCGGAGGCCTGCCGGGCGGCGGGGGTGCCGCTGCTGGTGGACGCGGCGCAGTCGCTGGGCTGGGGACCCGTTCCGGAGGGCTGGTCGCTGCTGACGGCCTCCGCGCACAAATGGGGTGGGCCCTCGGGCGTCGGGCTGCTGGCGGTGCGCAAGGGAACGCGGTTCGCCGCCCGGGGGCCCGCCGACGAGCGCGAGGCCGGACGGTCCGCGGGGTTCGAGAACCTTCCGGCGGTGGTGGCCGCGGCGGCGTCGCTGCGGGCTGTGCGGGCCGAGGCGGCACAGGAGGCGGCGCGACTGCGGGCCCTGGTGGACCGGATCAGGGCCCGGCTCCCCGAGCTGGTGCCGGATGTGGAGGTGGTCGGCGATCCGGTGCGGCGGCTGCCGCACCTGGTGACCTTCTCCTGTCTCTATGTCGACGGGGAGACCCTGCTGCACGAACTGGACCGGGCGGAGTTCTCCGTGTCGTCCGGTTCGTCCTGCACCAGCAGCACGCTGACCCCGAGCCATGTGCTCAAGGCGATGGGCGTGCTGTCGGAGGGGAACGTACGGGTGTCGCTGCCGCGCGGCACCACGGAGGAGGAGGTGGACCGCTTCCTGGAGGTGCTGCCGCGGACGGTGGCCGCGGTGCGGGAGAGGCTGGGCGCGCCCGGCTCGACGCCCGGGGAGACCGCCGCGACCGCGTCCCTGGTGGTCGATGCCCTGGGCAAGCGCTGCCCGGTCCCGGTGATCGAGCTCGCGAAGGTGATCGGGGAGGTGCCGCCGGGCGGGACGGTGACGGTCCTCTCCGACGACGAGGCGGCGCGCCTGGACATTCCGGCGTGGTGCGCGATGCGCGAGCAGGAGTACGTGGGCGAGGAGCCGGCGGACCGCGGCTTGGCCTATACGGTCCGCCGGCTGACCTGAGATTCCGCCGTCCGGGTCAGCCCAGGTGCGCGCGGACCTCGGCGGCGGCCTCGTCGCCGTACGCCTTGGTGAAGCGCTCCATGAAGTGGGCGCGGCGCAGGGTGTACTCCTGGGTGCCGACGGTCTCGATGACCAGGGTGGCGAGCATGCAGCCGACCTGGGCGGCGCGCTCCAGGCCGACGCCCCAGGCGAGGCCGGAGAGGAATCCGGCCCGGAAGGCGTCGCCGACGCCGGTCGGGTCGGCCTTGCTCTCCTCGTCCGGGCAGCCGACCTCGATGGGGTCGTGGCCGACCTGTTCGATGCGCACGCCCCGGGCGCCGAGGGTGGTGACGCGGTGGCCGACCCTGGAGAGGATCTCCTCGTCGCTCCAGCCGGTCTTGGACTCGATGAGCCCCTTCTCGTACTCGTTGGAGAAGAGGTACTTGGCACCGTCGAGGAGGATGCGGATCTCCTCGCCGTCCATCCGGGCGATCTGTTGCGAGAAGTCGGCGGCGAACGGGATGTCCCGGGAGCGGCACTCCTCGGTGTGGCGGAGCATGGCCTCGGGGTCGTCGGCGCCGATCGAGACGAGGTCGAGGCCGCCGACGCGGTCGGCGACGGACTTCAGTTCGATGAGCCGGGCCTCGCTCATGGCGCCCGTGTAGAAGGAACCGATCTGATTGTGGTCCTCGTCGGTCGTGCAGACGAAGCGGGCCGTGTGCAGGACCTCGGAGATCCGGACCGAACCGGTGTCGACACCGTGGCGGTCGAGCCAGGCGCGGTACTCGTCGAAATCGGGTCCGGCAGCGCCCACCAGGATCGGGCTCGTGCCGAGCAGACCCATGCCGAAGCAGATGTTGGCGGCGACACCGCCCCGGCGCACGTCGAGGGTGTCGACCAGGAAGGAGAGCGAGACCGTGTGCAGCTGGTCCGCGACGAGCTGGTCGGCGAATCGGCCGGGGAACGTCATGAGGTGGTCGGTGGCGATGGAGCCGGTGACTGCGATGCGCACGGGAAGAGTGCTCCTGCGGAGATCGGGGGGAACGGATGGTCTTGTTCCCGGGGCGGCGTGACAGTTCACGCTACCCGTTTCCCGTGTGAGCCCTGAAGGGGGCAAAACTACCCGATAGTAGGGCTTTCTTCTCCGGGCGGGCGAAGCCTACGGTGCCTTTATGTCGAACCACTTCGCCACGCGCGAGCCCGAGATCAGCCTGTCCGAGCTGCGCGGTGACTGCGCGCGGATGGCGCCGCACTGGACGGCCCGCGCGAAGCCCGCTCCCGACCGGGTGGCCCCGGAACGGATCCACGGTGTGACCGTGCCGGACGCGTCCGCCCGGATGATCGACGGCATGTCGGAGTACGGCGACTGAGATCCGGGTCCCGCGGTCCGGCCCCGGACGCCCCCGACGGCGGCCGGGCCCCGCGGCGCGGCCGGGCACGCGGACACGACCTTCCGGTGCGCGATTCCTCTCGTCGGCGTGCGGCGGACCCGTTCCGGGGAACCGTACGGCCCCCTCCCCCGTCCCATCGGTGTCCCCGACCCGAGGGGCGGACGGCAGGCCGGTCGACGGCCTGTGGTGACGGCAGCGCAGGCGAAGGAGTGGACCCGGTTGAGCACCGAGCGACCCGACAACGACATGACCGGTCCCCAGGACGATGCCCCCGGCCCCCGGCGGCGTTCACCGCTGAAGGGCGAGCCGGACGGGGCTCCCACCGGTGCTCCGGACGCGGCGGCGTCCGCCCGGGCACGGCTTCCGAAGCGTTCCCTGGTCGTGGCCTCCGTGGCGGCGGTGCTGCTGGCCGGGGGTGGCGGCGCCTACTGGGCGGCGACCGCCGCGAACGGGGGCGGTGGCAACGACACGGCCGCTGCCCAGGCCGGTGACCCCGCCCCTCCCCCGCTGGCGCTGGACGGGCCTCATCAGGGCGTTCCGTCGACGACCCCGGACGGCCCCCCGCAGGGCATCGCGGTCGGTGAGCCCGACCCGAACGGGGGCACGGTGGTGTACCGGGTGTCCGGGGAACTCCCGCAGGGACCGGGCCGGGCCGAGGTGCGCCGTGCGGCGGGCACGGTCACGGCGGCGGAGGTGACCCGGCTGGCGAAGGCGCTCGGCCTGGCCGGCACGCCGCGGGCGGAGGGCACGTCCTGGACGGTGGGCTCGGACAAGGACGGCTCGGGGCCGTTCCTGCGGGTGGACAAGCAGGCTCCGGGGACCTGGACCTTCGCCCGGTACGGCTCCGGCGGGACGGACGACTGCCGCGGCACGTCGGTCTGTTCGAGCGGGAAGGCCGCTCGGGGCGGCAGCGGTTCCCCGGTGGGCGAGAGCGCCGCCAAGGCTGCCGCGACCCCGGTGCTGAAGGCGGTGGGGCAGGACGGCGCCGCCCTCGACGCCCGCCAGGTGATGGGGTCCGCGCGGGTGGTGAACGCGGACCCGGTGGTGGACGGGCTGCCCACGTACGGCTGGTCGACCGGCGTCCAGATCGGCCCGGACGGTGACGTGGTCGGCGGCAGCGGGCACCTGAAGGCCCCGGAGAAGGGCGACAGCTACCCGGTGATCAGCGCGGGCGAGGCGCTGAAGCAGCTCAACGGCTCCTCGTCGCGGACGGGCCGGGACTCCGGGATCGGCGGGTGCGCCGATCCCGTGCCGCTGGAGGACGGTGTGAAGGCTCCGGAGGTCCGCTGCGGGGCGCGGACGGGGGCACCTGAGCCGGAGCCGACGACGGTGACGATCGACAGGGCGGTGTTCGGCCTCTCGATGCAGTACGTGGCGGGCGAGCGGGCGCTCGTGCCGTCCTGGCTCTTCACGGTGCGACCCGCCGCGGCCGGCACGGGCACGACGGTGGCACGGGTCGCCGTGGACCCCGCGTATCTGGCGAAGGACGCCCCGGCGACGCCTCCGGGGGACGAGGGCGGCACGTCCGGGACCTCGCGGCAGATCCTGTCGTACAGCGCCGACGCCCGTAACCTGTCGGTGACGTTCTGGGGAGGGGTGTGCAGCACGTACGCGGCGAGCGCGGCCGAGGACGGGAAGACCGTGCGGGTGACGGTGACGGAGTCGAAGCAGGACGCGAAGAAGGTCTGCGTGATGATGGCCAAGGAGCAGACCCGGACGGTGACGCTGGACGCGCCGCTCGGTGACCGGGAAGTGATCGACGCGGCCTCGGGCGCCCGCGTACCCCGCGCCTGACGGCGCGCGCGCGCCTCCGTGCGGTCCGGGACCGCGCTCACGGCCTCGGTCCCGCACGTGCGGCCCCGTTCGCACTGCGCGGGCCGGTGCGCCGCGCGGTGGCCGGGACGTACGGCGCGGACGGTGAGCCCCGTGACGGTCGGGGCGCATGCGCAGGCGGCGGCTCCGGATTCCGGGGCCGCCGCCTGCGCGTGGTTCTCCGCCCCGCCTTCGGGCTTCGGCGCCTTCGGGCTCAGCTGTCTTCGGGGCTCAGCTGAAGGAGTCGCCGCAGGCGCAGGAGCCCGTGGCGTTCGGGTTGTCGATCGTGAAGCCCTGCTTCTCGATGGTGTCGACGAAGTCGATGGAGGCGCCGCCGAGGTACGGAGCGCTCATCCGGTCGGTGACGACCTTGACGCCGTCGAAGTCCTTCACGACGTCGCCGTCGAGCGAGCGCTCGTCGAAGAAGAGCTGGTAGCGCAGGCCCGAGCAACCGCCGGGCTGGACGGCGACGCGCAGCGCCAGGTCGTCGCGGCCTTCCTGCTCCAGCAGGCTCTTGACCTTCGCGGCGGCGGCGTCGGACAGGAGGATGCCGTCGCTCACGGTGGTGGTCTCGTCCGATACGGACATCTGCTTCTCTCCCGGGGTTGTACGGAGACTGCTTGCCGACGTTGCAACCGTCGGGACCGCGGATTCATTCCGGACCGAGCGCTTGCCTGTTCCCTTCATGCTCGCACACGGGCCGCGCCGGGGGATGCGTCACATCGACGCTATCGCCGTCGTCAAAGTGACATAAAGCAGATATGATAGATAGCGTCATTTCGACGAAAAGGCTCCTCCGCAGAGAAGAAAGGGTGCGTGACGTGACCACGGCCCACCCCGTCCAGGATCTCGACGTCCAGCCGACGCCCCTCGCGCTGCTCCTCCTCGGCCGCGAAGCCGACCCGAGGAGCGAGCGCGGTGTCGAGTGTCCCGGCGACCTGCCCGCCCCGTCCGACCCGGACCTCGTGGAGCGTGCCCGCGCGGCCAAGGAAAAGCTCGGGAACAAGGTGTTCGTCCTCGGCCACCACTACCAGCGCGACGAGGTCATCCAGTTCGCCGACGTCACCGGCGACTCGTTCAAGCTCGCCCGGGACGCGGCGGCACGCCCGGAGGCGGAGTACATCGTCTTCTGCGGTGTGCACTTCATGGCCGAGTCCGCGGACATCCTGACCACCGACGACCAGAAGGTCGTGCTGCCGGACCTGGCCGCGGGCTGCTCCATGGCCGACATGGCCACCGCCGAGCAGGTCGCCGAGTGCTGGGACGTGCTGACCGAGGCCGGGATCGCGGACCAGGTGGTGCCGGTCTCGTACATGAACTCCTCCGCCGACATCAAGGCGTTCACCGGGCGGCACGGCGGCACGATCTGCACCTCGTCCAACGCCAAGCGGGCGTTGGAGTGGGCCTTCCAGCAGCGTGAGTCCGGCACCGCCAAGATCCTCTTCCTGCCCGACCAGCACCTCGGCCGGAACACCGCGGTCCGGGACCTGGGGATGTCCCTCGACGACTGCGTCGTCTACAACCCGCACAAGCCGAACGGCGGCCTGACCGCCGAGGAGCTGCGGAACGCGAAGATGATCCTGTGGCGCGGGCACTGCTCGGTGCACGGCCGCTTCTCGCTGGACTCCGTCAACGACGTGCGCGAGCGCATACCGGGCGTCAATGTGCTGGTGCACCCGGAGTGCAGGCACGAGGTCGTGGCGGCGGCGGACTACGTCGGCTCCACCGAGTACATCATCAAGGCCCTGGAGGCGGCTCCGGCCGGCTCGAAGTGGGCGATCGGCACGGAACTGAACCTGGTGCGCCGCCTGGCGAACCGTTTCGCTCCCGAGGGCAAGGAGATCGTCTTCCTCGACAAGACGGTCTGCTTCTGCTCGACGATGAACCGCATCGACCTGCCGCACCTGGTGTGGGCCCTGGAGTCGCTGGCCGAGGGCAAGCTGGTCAACCGGATCCAGGTCGACCCGGAGACCGAGAAGTACGCGAAGCTGGCCCTGGAGCGGATGCTGGCACTGCCGTAGCCGACGTCATCCCCCTCCGCGGCCGCCGCCCCGGGCACGACCCTGCCGGGCGGCGGCCGCGGTGCGTCCCACCGGCAGTCGCGAAGCGTTCCACCGGTGCCCTCGCTCCGGCCCGAACCGGGCAGAAGGGCGAGCCCCGCCCGGCGGCCATGGCGACGCCGGCCGGCGCGCCCGCCATGCCCCCGCCTCTCGTTTCCCTGTGGGCAGCCGAGCGACGGCGGACAGCCGACCGGCCCCGCACTCCTCGACTCCGCCCCCCGCCAACTCCGCCCCCGCCCGGAACGACTTCGCCACCTTCCTCGATCAACGGCGGGAAGGCGGCGGGCAGAACGGGAACGGCCCGTCCCACGGGTGAACGTGGGACGGGCCGTTCCTGTCGTCGGCGGACCGGCTGCCCGGCCGGTCGCTCCGTCGGTCACACGCCCGACGGCTCCGGCTCGCGCGTCTCCTCGGGCGGAACCGGAAGGCCCGCCTTCTTGGCGCGCTTGGCCGCCTTCTTCTTCGCGCGGCGCTCCTTGCGGAGTTCGACCATCGCGTAGAGCGTCGGCACCAGGAGCAGCGTCAGCAGCGTCGAGGTGACCAGACCGCCGATCACCACCACCGCGAGCGGCTGCGAGATGAAGCCGCCCTCCCCGGTGACGCCGAGCGCCATCGGGACCAGGGCGAAGATCGTCGCGAGTGCCGTCATCAGGATCGGGCGGAGGCGGTGGCGTCCACCTTCGATGATCGCTTCGACGATGCTGAGGCCCTGTGCGCGGTACTGGTTGATCAGGTCGATCAGCACGATCGCGTTGGTGACCACGATGCCGATCAGCATCAGCATGCCGATCATCGCCGGAACACCCATCGGGGTGCCGGTGAGGAGGAGCAGGCCGATCGCGCCGGTGGCCGCGAACGGGATGGAGACCAGGAGGATCAGCGGCTGGACGAGGGACCGGAAGGTCGCCACGAGCAGCATGAACACGATCGCGACCGCGGCCAGCATGGCGAGGCCGAGCTTCAGGAACGCGTCGTCCTGGTCCTCGGAGAGACCGCCGATGGTGGCCGTGGCGCCGTCCGGGAGCTCCAGGGTGTTGATCTTGCTCTGGAGTGCGGTGCTGATCGCGCCGATGTTGTCACCGACCGGGCGGGCCGTGACGGTCGCGGCGCGCTGGCCGTCGATGCGGGTCTTCGAGACCGGTCCGGGGACCAGTTCGACGTCCGCTATCTGGCCGAGCCGGACCGGGCCGAGGGGAAGCTTCTCCAGCTCGGCCATCGTGGTGGCGGGGTGGGCGGAGGTGATGACGACCTTGCGCTCGGTGTCGCCCATGACCGCCGTGCCGGCCGGGGTGCCGCTCACCGCTCCGGCGACGACCGCGCCCAGCGTGGTCTGGTCGAAGCCGGCGTCCGCCGCACGGGCGTTGGCCTTGACGGAGATCCTGGGGACGCTCTGTGCCAGGTCGCTCTGGACGTCGGTGACGTCCTTCAGCTTGGCGACCTCGGCCCGCACCTGCTCGGACGCCTTCTTCAGGACGTCCGCGTCGGCGGCCTTGACCACGACGGCGAGGTCCTGGCCGCCGAAGCCGCCGCCCCCCGAGGTGGTGGTGATGTCGCCGATGCCGTCGAGCTTGCCGAACCCCGTCTCCAGACGCTTCCGCACGTCCGCGGCGTCACCCGCGTCCTTCAGGGTGATCTGGTAGGAGGCCTGGTTGGAGCCCGTACCGCCGCCGAAGCCCGCCATGAAGCCGGAGGAGCCGACGGTGACCTGGTAGTCCTTGACCCCCTTCTCGTCCTTGAGGACCTTCTCGACCTTCCTGGCCGCCGCGTCGGTGGCCGCCAGGCTGGTGCCGGGGGCCAGCTTCTGCTTGACGGAAAGGGTGTCCTGCTCGCCCGGGTCGAAGAAGTTGGTCTTGAGCAGCGGGGCCATGCCGAAGGTGCCCAGCAGCACCACGAACGCGATGACGATGCTGGTGATCCGGCGCCGGGTCGCGAACCGCAGGACCGGGATGTACAGCCGCTGGAGCCGGTTGCGGGCCTCCTTCTCCTCGGCCTGGCGGCGTGCTTCGTCCGGGTTCTCGGAGGTGCCCCTGGGGGCGCGCAGGAACCAGAACGACAGGACGGGCACGATGGTCAGCGACACCAGCAGGGACGCCAGCAGGGCCGCGGAGACGGTCAGCGAGAACGAGCCGAACAGCTCGCCGACCATGCCGCCGACGAGACCGATCGGCAGGAACACCGCGACCGTGGTGAGGGTCGAGGAGGTGACCGCGCCGGCCACTTCCTTCACGGCGGTGATGATCGCCGTCTGGCGTTCCTCGCCGTAGCCGAGGTGGCGCTTGATGTTCTCCAGGACCACGATCGAGTCGTCGACGACGCGGCCGATCGCGATGGTCAGCGCGCCGAGGGTGAGCATGTTGAGCGACAGGTCGCGGGTCCAGAGCACGAGCAGCGCGAGGACCACGGACAGCGGGATGGAGACCGCCGTGACCAGGGTGGAGCGCAGCGAGGCGAGGAAGACCAGAATCACCACGACCGCGAAGACCAGGCCGAGCGCGCCCTCGGTGGTCAGGCCGGAGATGGCCTTGGAGACGGCGGGGCCCTGGTCGAAGACGATGGTCAGCTCGGCACCGGAGCCGAGGTCCTTGCGCAGGTCGGGGAGCTGGTCCTTGACCGCGTCCGAGATGGCGACGGCACTGCCGTCCTTGTCCATCGTGGCCATCACGGCGAGGCTCGGCCGGCCGTTGGTGCGGGTGAGGGAGACCGCGGTGGCCGGCTCCTGCTTCACGGTGGCGACGTCACCGACCCGGACCGGCTTGCCGGACTTGCCCGTGGCCGGGTCCGTCGCGGTGACCCGCAGGTCCTCGATCTGCTTCAGCGAGGTGAACGGCCCGCCCACCTGGACGGTGCGGCTCTTGCCCGACTCGGAGAAGGAACCGGCCGGGACGGTCGCCCCGCCCGCCTTGAGCGCCTGGGAGAGCGTCATGGCGTTCAGACCGGCCGCCGCGAGCTTCTGGTCGTCGGGTGTGACGGACACCTGGAGGTCCCGCACACCGCTCACGGAGACCTGGCCCACGCCCTCGACGTTCTCCAGCGCGGGGACGACGGTGCGGTCCAGCTGGTCGGCGAGGGCCTGCTGGTCCTTGTCGGAGCTGACGGCGAGGACGACGGTCGGCATGTCGTCCGTCGAGCCGGCCACCACCTGCGGGTCCACGGTGTCGGGCAGCAGGGCCCGGGCGCGGTTCACCGCCTGCTGGATGTCGGCGACGAGCTGCTTGGTGCCCGCGCTGTCGAAATCGAAGGACGCCATGATGATGGCGTTGCCCTCACTCGCGGTCGAGGTGACGCCGGTGACACCGTCGACCGCCTTGATGGAATTCTCCAGCGGTTCGACGACCCGCTTCTCGACCACATCGGGCGACGCGCCCTGGTAGGGAGCGAGCACCGAGACCATGGGAAGGTCGATGGTGGGCAGCAGCTGCTGCTTGAGCTGTGGGATCGCGATCACGCCGAAGACGAGGGCGACGATCGAGATCAGTCCGATCAGGGCTCGTTGGGCGAGGCTGAATCTGGACAGCCAGGACATGAGTGGTGGTCTCTCTTCTGTGGCTTGCGCGGCGATGGGGCGGGCGGCTGGGGGACAGACCCGGCCCACGTACACGATCCCTTATCGCCGAACCCGGAAGCCTCGGCCCCAGGGTCGCTTTCTCATCCCGCGCATACCGCAGCTGGAGTACGCCTTTCCTCCACCCCGCGTCCCGCCCCCGGGGTGGAGCGGTGCTCCCTCTCCGGGACCGCTCCGTTCCACCCGGGCGGCGTCCTCACTCCGCCCGGGGGCGCACCAGACCCGATTCGTACGCGATGACCACGAGCTGCGCCCGGTCCCGTGCGCCGAGTTTCGCCATCGCCCGGTTCACATGGGTCTTGACGGTGAGCGGGCTGACGGCGAGCCGGTCGGCGATCCCGTCGTTGGAATGCCCGCCCGCGACGAGGACGAGCACCTCGCGCTCCCGGCCGGTGAGGGCGGCCAGCCGCTCGATGTACTCGCCGGAGCCCGGCCCCTCGCCGTCGCCCGAACCACCGCCCTGGGCCAGGAAGGTGGCGATCAGGCCCTTGGTCGCGGTCGGTGAGAGAAGCGCCTCGCCGGCAGCGGCGATCCGGATGGCGGCGAGGAGTTCGTCCGGCTCCGCGCCCTTTCCGAGAAAGCCCGACGCCCCGGCCCGCAGCGACTGCACCACGTACTCGTCCACCTCGAAGGTGGTGAGCATGACGACCCGTACGCCCGCCAGCTCCGGGTCGGCGCTGATCACGCGGGTCGCGGCGAGCCCGTCCATGCCGGGCATCCGGATGTCCATCAGCACCACGTCGGCGCGGGTCGAGCGGGCGAGTTCCACGGCCTGGGCTCCGTCCGCGGCCTCCCCGACCACCTCCATGTCGGCCTCCGAGTCGACCAGCACCCGGAACGCGCTGCGCAGCAGCGCCTGGTCGTCCACGAGCAGCACCCTGATGGGCAGTGTCATGCGTTCCCGTCCTCCCCCACGCGGACCGCACGGCCCGTCGTGCCCGTCGTGCCCGTCGTGCCGGGATCCTCCGGCTCCGCCGTACGGCCCTCGACGGGCAGGATCGCATGGACGCGGAATCCGCCGCCGTAGCGGGGCCGCGCGGTGAGGGTGCCGCCGAGCGCGGTGACGCGTTCCCGCATGCCGAGCAGGCCGTGTCCGCCGCCCGAGCGGTGGCCCTGGTCCGCTTCGTACCCGCCCGCACCCGTGCCCGGAGCGCCGTCCCCGGTACGACCGGCGCCGCCCGAACCGTTGTCGATCACGGTGATCTCCACGACGGCCCCGACCCGTACGACGCTGATCTCGGCCTTCGCGTCCGGCCCCGCGTGCTTGCGGACATTGGTCAGGGCTTCCTGGATCACCCGGTACGCGGCCAGGTCGACGGCCGCGGGCAGTGGGGGCCGCCTGTCCACACAGGCCACCTCCACCGGGAGACCGGCCCGCCGCACGGTGTCCACCAGTTCGTCGAGGACCGCGAGCCCGGGGGCCGGTTCGGTCGGCGCGGCCGGGTCACCGGACTGCCGCAGCAGCCCGACGGTGGCCCGCAGTTCGTCGAGCGCGGACCGGCTCGCCTCCCGGACGTGGGCCAGCGCCTCCTTCGCCTGGTCGGGGCGCCGGTCCATGACATGGGCGGCCACCCCCGCCTGCACGTTGACGAGCGCGATGTGGTGGGCGACGACGTCGTGCAGATCCCGGGCGATCCGCAGCCGCTCCTCCGCGACCCGGCGCCGGGCCTCCTCGTCCCGGGTCCGCTCGGCGCGTTCGGCTCGTTCCCTGATCGCGTCGATGAAGGCGCGCCTGGAGCGGACGGCGTCCCCCGCCGTGCAGGCCATGCCGGTCCAGGCGAAGACGCCGAAGTTCTCCTGGCTGTACCAGGGGCCGGTGCCGAAGCACATGACCACGCCGGTCAGCGCGACCGCCGTGAGCAGGCCGACCCGCCAGGTGGTGGGCCGGTCGGTGCGCGACGCGACGGTGTACAGCGCGACGGCGTTGGTCATCACCACGGGCGAGGGCGGATCGGAGAGCACCAGCCCGACGACGGTCGGAACGGCGGTGACGGCCAGCACCGCCATGGGATTGCGCCGCCGCCAGACGAGCGCCGCGGCACCGGCCGCCATCAGCAGTACCCCGCTCGCGTCCGGGCTGCGGGAGCCGACGCCGGGGCTGTCCGGCACGCCGGGGTGCGTGAACGACACGGCGAGCATGGCCAGGAGCGCGGCCAGCGCGAGCGCGGCGTCCATGGCCAGAGGATGGTCGCGCAGCCAGCTCCGGGCACGCAGAACGCCGGTTCCGAGGGTGGTCACGTCAAGCTACGTTACGGCGTGTCGCGCCTGTGCTCCGGCGGGTCCTCGAAAGGTTCCGGACACGGCCGTGCCCCGGTTCTCCGGCGGACCGGGGAAGCGGGGCACGGGCCTGTGCGCGGAACGCGCACGGCACGCACGCGGCGCGCGGACGCGGATCCGTACGCCGCGGTCACGCGGAGCGCGCGCTCATCCGCACGGCGTGCCAGAGGGCGAGGGGCGCGTCAGCCGGGGATCAGACCTTCGTCACGGAGCATCGCACGCACCTCTTCCAGGGTCGCGTCGGGCGACGGCAGGATCAGCTCGGACGGTTCCAGAGAATCGTCCGGCAGCGGCGTACCGAGTTCGCGCACCTTGCCCAGGAGCGCGTGGAGGGTGGCGCGGAAGGCTGGGCCGTCGCCACTCTCCATCTCGGTCAGCAGTTCGTCGTCGAGCTCGTTGAGCTCGGCGAGATGGCTGTCGGCCAGGGCGACCTGGCCCTCCCCCATGATCCGTACGATCATGACACTGCCTCAGCTCTTGTCGAACCGGTGCGGGGCCTGGGACGCCTGCTGCTGCGCCGCGTCCTGCTGGCCGCCCTCGATCGCCTGCGGCGCGGTGGAGCCGCCGGCCAGCTCGGCCTTCATGCGCTGGAGTTCCAGCTCCACGTCCGTACCACCGGAGATCCGGTCCAGCTCGGCGGCGATGTCGTCCTTGGCCGTGCCGGTCGGGTCGTCCAGCGCGCCGGACGCGAGCAGCTCGTCGATCGCGCCTGCCCGGGCCTGGAGCTGCTGGGTCTTGTCCTCCGCCCGCTGGATCGCCAGGCCGACGTCGCCCATCTCCTCCGAGATCCCGGAGAACGCCTCACCGATCCGGGTCTGCGCCTGGGCGGCGGTGTAGGTGGCCTTGATGGTCTCCTTCTTCGTGCGGAAGGCGTCGACCTTGGCCTGGAGTCGCTGGGCCGCGAGGGTCAGCTTCTCCTCCTCGCCCTGCAGCGTGGCGTGCTGCGTCTCCAGGTCGGTGACCTGCTGCTGGAGCGCGGCGCGCCGGGACAGCGCCTCGCGGGCCAGGTCCTCCCGGCCGAGCGCGAGCGCCTTGCGGCCCTGGTCCTCCAGCTTGGCGGACTGCCCCTGCAGCTGGTTCAGCTGCAGCTCCAGCCGCTTGCGCGAGGTGGCCACGTCGGCGACCCCTCGGCGTACCTTCTGCAGCAGCTCCAACTGCTTCTGATACGAGTAATCAAGGGTCTCGCGCGGATCCTCGGCCCGGTCAAGGGCCTTGTTCGCCTTCGCGCGGAAGATCATCCCCATACGCTTCATGACACCGCTCATGGGCTTCGCGCGCCCCCTTCTGACGGACTGAGCTCCAGCACTCCATACAGAACCCACAGTACGGGCCCTACCTCTATTACCGCACTGTTCGAGCACCGATGTGCTCCTCCCCAAGGACGACTGCACCCGTCCACCGGTCCGGCCAGGGGAGTAGATCAGGCCCCGGGAAGGCCGCCGCGGCGCCGGGAGACCACCCCGGCATCCGGGGCAAACCCCCTCGGTGATGACTTCCGGGACACGGTCCGTTGCCGGATCGTTCCCGACCGGTCTGGGGTCGCGGCGAACGACCCCGTACCCTTGGGTCTTGTGTTCCGTAGCCGTTCGAAGGAAGAGAAGGCGCCCACCGACAAGGTGACGGCGGACCTCTCCAAGAAGCCCCGCGACCCGCAGGCCCCCAAGGGCCGCCCCACCCCCAAGCGCAGCGACGCCCAGTCGCAGCGCCGTCGCGCCGTCGGTGGCGCGCCACTGGACCGCAAGGAGGCCATGCGCCGGCAGCGCGAAGCGCGCCGTGCGGACCTGGCGCGGCAGCGCGAGGCGCTCGCCAATGGCGACGAGCGCTACTTGCCGGTGCGCGACAAGGGTCCGGTGCGGCGCTTCGTGCGCGACTTCGTGGACTCGCGTTTCCACGTCGCGGAGTACTTCCTGCCGATGGCCGTGATCATCCTGATCCTCAGCGTGATCCAGGTGCAGAACATCCAGACCATCTCGCTGCTGCTCTGGCTCTTCGTGATCGTGCTGATCGTCATCGACTCGATCGGCCTGGTGTTCCGTCTGCGGAAGCAGTTGAATGCCCGATTCCCCAACGCCCCCAAGCGCGGAGCGGTCGCCTACGGGTTGATGCGCACCCTCCAGATGCGTCGGCTCCGACTGCCGAAGCCGCAGGTCAAGCGCGGAGAACGGCCCTGAGCGCAGATTCCGCCGGACCGGTCGGCGGCCCGTCCGCCGCCTCGCCGGGCGACATCACCCCCATCAGCGGTTTCTCGGGGGTGACCTCGGCATGGCTCAAAGGGCTCGGGGGGCTGCGCAACACGGTCCGCCAGGAGCTCGTCGCCCGGCAGATCGACGAACAGATCGCGGCACGCTTCCCGGTGGGGCAGCGGCTGCGCGTCCTGGACGTCGGCATGGGGCAGGGCACCCAGGCGCTGCGCCTGGCCAGGGCCGGCCACACCGTGACGGGGCTGGAGTCCGACGCCGAGATGCTGCGGGTGGCGCGTGAGGCACTCGGCGGCGAGCCCGCGGGCATCCGCGAGCGGGTGCGGCTGATCGAGGGCGACGGTCTGGACACCGGGGTCCACTTCACGCCGGGCAGTTTCGACGTGGTGCTCTGCCACGGCGTGCTGATGTACGTCCAGGACCCGGACGCGATGCTGGCCGGTCTGGCCCGGATGCTGGCCCCCGGCGGCCTGCTCTCGCTGCTCGTACGGAACGCCGACGCGCTGGCGATGCGGCCCGGAAACGCCGGGGACTGGGGTGCGGCGCTGGCCGCCTTCGACACCGACGCCTACACCAACCGGCTCGGCCTCGCGGTCCGGGCCGACCGGCTGGAGGCCCTGACGGCCACCCTGGCCGGAATCGCGGCGCCGCTGCACGCCTGGTACGGGGTGCGCGTCTTCACGGACAACATGAGCAACGACGCGGAGCTGCCGGCCGCCGCCGAACTGGAGCGGTTGCTGGCCGTGGAGGACCGGGCCGGGCGGACCGATCCCTACCGCCGGGTGGCCGCGCTGCTGCATCTGTGCGGAGTACGCGGCTGAGGTGCTGTACGCCGAGGCCGCGCCGAGTACGGGACTGAGCGCGTCCGCGCGGTGCGCGGCAAGGCGTCGGTGCGCCGCGCCTGGCCGGTGCGCCCGCGCCGTACCCGGCCGAGAGCGTTGCCGCCTACATCGTCCCTGGTCAACGGCCGGATAGACCGCTGTGCCGGGTACGTGTGAAGCACCCGGTCGGCCGAACCCAGCGGGCCGTCGGCAGGCGGCGAGGCAATGATCCGGACATGGACGCATTCCACTTCCGTCACCGCTCGCGTCGGCTGCTGCTCCCCATGACCACGGGTGTCTGCGCGATCGCCCTGGTGAGCGGCTGTTCGGGCGAGGTTTCCGGTTCACCGGAGCCCGGCGTCACCACCACGGCCTCCTCGCGGCAGGGTCCCGTATCCCAGCCCACCGGCGATGCCGTCGGCGATCTCCAGGCCCAGTACGAGGCCGTGATCAAGAACGTGCTGCCGTCGGTCGTGCAGATCCAGGCATCCAACAGCCTGGGCTCCGGCGTCGTCTACGACTCCAGGGGGCATATCGTCACCAACGCCCATGTGGTCGGCACGGAGAGGCGGTTCCGGGTCACCGTCGCCACCGGCGAGAAGACCCAGGGCGCCTCTCTGGTGGCCTCCTACCCGGAACAGGATCTGGCCGTCATCAAGCTCGACACCGTGCCGAAGGGGCTCAAGGCGGCCACGTTCGGCAACTCGGAGAAGGTCGAGGTGGGGCAGATCGTGCTGGCGATGGGCTCGCCGCTCGGTCTGTCCTCCAGCGTCACCCAGGGCATCGTCTCCGCGGTCGGCCGGACCGTCAGCGAGAGCAGCACGGGCGGCGGCACCGGCGCGACGATCGCGAACATGGTGCAGACCTCGGCCGCGATCAACCCGGGGAACAGCGGGGGCGCGCTGGTCAACCTGAACAGCGAGGTGATCGGCATCCCGACGCTGGCGGCGACGGACCCCGATCTGGGGGGCGGCGCGGCACCGGGGATCGGGTTCGCGATCCCGGCGTCGATGGTGAAGACGATCGCCGACCAGATCGTCAAGCTCGGCCGGGTCGTCGACTCCGGTCGCGCCGCCCTGAACATCACCGGGCGCACGGTCGTCGACCAGGACTATCAGCCGGCCGGGGTGGCACTGGTGAAGGTGCCGAGCGGCGGGGCCGCGGAGAAGGCGGGGCTGCAGCCCGGCGACATCATCACCAAGATCGACGACACGTCGATCACGACGATCACCTCCCTGTCGGAGGCGCTGGCCTCGGACAAGCCCGGCCAGAACGTCACGGTGACGTACCTGCGCGATGGGCAGGAGCGGACGGCCCGGGTCACGCTGGGCGAGATCTAGTTGTTCTGTCTCGGGAGGTTGTGGACGGGTGATTCAGGTCTCGGCTGAGGGACCTTGAACAGGTGAGGGCCTTCCGGTTCGGTGTGGATTGCGACATCGACACCAACCGAAAGGCCCTCGTGCCCCACCGTAATGCACCCCTGACCGAGACCGGCCGTCTGTGTCTGGCCCGCTGCGTGGTCGAGGACGGCTGGACCCTGCGCAGGGCCGCCGTCCGGCGCCTGCGGTCACGGTGTCGAGACAGCGGAAGCCCTCGGACAGGGCCTCCGCTGTCGAACGGAGTCGAGGGCCCGGGGCAGGCGCTCCTCGGGCTCTCGGCCGACGCGTTGCGCCCGCCGCCCGGCAGGTCGCCGGAGCGCCCCCGGGTCCGCGAGGCGGCCGGCCCCGATCGGTCAGCCCCGAGCCGGCCCGGTCGCCCCGAAGGCTCCGTGCCCCGAGCCGCCCCGGTCCGCCCGGAGGCTTCAGCCCTGGGCCGCCTGGTCGGCCTGGAGGCTCATGGGCCCGTAGACCTGGGCGCCGTCCTCGAAGAGCGTCACCTGCTCCGCCCCGCCGTCGAGGAGTTCCTTCCAGTACTCACCGATCCAGGACTCCGCGTCGCCCTGCGTAGCGAATTCCTCCGGCCGAAGGGCCGGTTCCGTCTCCGTACCGTCGGACTTCTCGAAACGCCATGTCCACGCCATGCCCGCCTCCTGGGTCGGTCTGCTGCCCGCAGCCTAGTGCCCCTCCCGGGACCGGCGCTCCCGTCCGAACGGAAACAGGGCGTGCCGGTACGGGAACGGTGCGTGCGCCTGTCCGGGCGTTGACCGGGCCGCGCAGCCGCCGCGCGAACGCGGGAGGATCGGAACGTGGAACTGACTCTGCTCGGCACCGGCGCCCCCGACGGGCTGCCGAGGCCCGAATGCCCTTGCGCCGTCTGCGCCACCGCCCGGGGGACGCTCTCTCGGGCGGCGACCGCGCTGCTGGTCGACGACGCGCTGCTGCTCGATCTCACCCCCGGCGCGGTGTTCGCCGCCGCCCGCGCGGGACACTCGCTCTCCGGTGTGCGGCAGGTGCTGCTCACCCATCCGCACGACGGGCCCGCCGTGGAGCTGCCCGCCGGGCTTCCGTCCGCGGGCCGGGTACCGGACGGGCGGGAACTGACGCTGATCAGCGGGCACCGGGTACGGGCGGTGGCGATGGACGCCCCCGGCACCGGTTACGAGGTGACCGCGCCGGAGGGCACCCGGCTGCTCTACCTGCCCCCGGGCGCCGCGCCCTCCGGTCTCACGGACCGGGAGGATCAGCCGTACGACGCCGTGGTGGGCGATGTGGTCGGGCGGCCGGACGCGGTGGCGCGGCTGCGGGCCGTGGGGGCGATCGGCCCGCACACCGAGATCATCGCCGTCCACCTGGACCACGACGCGCCGCCCGGCGCCGAACTCGACCGGCGGCTCGCGGCGGCCGGCGCGCGCACCGTGCCGGACGGGACGACGCTGGTGGTGGGCGAGTACCGCGCGCTGCCCCAGGCGCCCCGGCGCACGCTGGTGACGGGCGGCGCCAGGTCCGGGAAGTCGGTGGAGGCCGAACGGCGTCTGGAGACGTTCCCCGAGGTCGTGTACGTGGCGACCGGGGGCAGCCGTGAGGGGGACGCGGACTGGGCCGACAGGATCGAGCTGCACCGCGAACGCAGGCCCGCCGCCTGGCGCACCGAGGAGACCTGCGAACTCGTGGAGCTGCTGGAGTCGGACGGGCCTCCGCTGCTGATCGACTGCCTGTCGCTGTGGCTGGCGGACGCGATGGACCGGGTGGACGCCTGGGACGACACGGCATGGGCGGGCGGCGGGCAAAACGCGCTGCGGACGCGGACCGCCGAGCTGGTCGCCGCGGTGCGCAGGACGCGCCGTACGGTCGTGGCCGTGACCAACGAGACCGGCTCGGGCGTGGTGCCCGCGACGGCCTCCGGGCGGCGGTACCGGGACGAACTCGGCCGGCTGAACGCCGCGTTCGCCGACGAGTGCGAACAGGTGCTGCTGGTGGTGGCGGGGCAGGTGCTGAAGCTGCGCGGCTGAGGCGGGACGGAGGGCGGCGGCAGGCGCGCACGGGGGGCGGGAGGAAACGGGAGACGGAGCAAGAGAGCGGGAGCACGGAACGACAAGGAGGAACGGTCATGGCACGCGTGCGGCCGATGCTGAGCGGGGTTCCCGAGACCCTGCTGTGGACGCTCCAGAACCGGGCACACGAGGCGGGGCAGCGCTACCCGGTGCTGGACGATCCGATGGCGCTCCGGCTGATGGATGCCCTGGACTACCCCTTCGAGGTGCGGTTCGGCCGGCCCAACGCGTTCTACTCGCAACTCCAGGGACTGCGATCGCGCTGTTTCGACCTGGCCGTGCTGGACTACCTCGCCGAACGGCCGCGGGCGACCGTGGTCGCACTCGGCGACGGCCTGGAGACCGGATTCTGGCGGGTCGACAACGGCCTGCTGAACTGGCTGAGCGTGGAATTGCCGCAGGTCGCCGAATTGCGGCGGACGCTGCTCCCGGCTTCGGACCGGCTGCGCACCCTGGCCCGCTCGGCGACCGATCCGTCCTGGCTCGACGCGATCGAGGACCCGCCGGGACGCGGCGTCGTCGTCACGGCCCAGGGCCTTCTGATGTATCTGCGCCCGGCCGAGGTGCGGGCGATCCTCGCGGCCTGCGCCGAACGGCTGCCCGGGGGCGTCCTCGTCCTGGACTCGATGGGGCGCCGTGCGGCCGGGTACACGCGGTCCGGGCGGTGGAAGGTCGGCGGGATGACCATTCCGCCGATGCGCTGGGCGATGGACCCGGGTGAGCGGCCCAAGCTGCGCGGCGTGCATCCGGGGATCACCGAGGTGCGGGCCCTGCACCTGCCGCGCGGACGAGGGGCGATGGGCGAGCTGATCCGGCTCCAGTCGCTGGTTCCGGGGCTGCGGGGCCTCACGCCCGCGATCACACGCCTGCGGTTCGGTGACGCGCCCCACGGCAGTCGGTGACCACGGCGCGGCGGCGCGCCCCGCTGCCCTCGGTGACACACCGGGCCGGGGTGCGGGGACGAGGTTCGCGGACGCGTTCCGCGCCGTGTGGTGACGCGGTCGCCGCACACCTTCCGGGCCCGGTGCCGCACACGGGGCCGCGCGGCGGCCGGGCACGGGAATCGTGCCGGGTACTGTTCCGCAGTGGGTCCGCCGCCGGGCTCGCCGGACCCACCAGACGTACCGCCCGACATATCGACGTATCGACCCGCGAGGCAGACCCCCGTGAATCTGGACGACTTCTCCGACCTGATCGAACGCCCCGACGGCGGTGTACGGCGCGATGCCGAGGAACGCCGGGAGCGCCTGGTCGTTCCGCCGGGCGCGCTCGGCCGCCTGGACGAGCTGGGCGAGTGGCTCTCGGCCGCCCAGCAGTCCGTCCCGGTCAAGGCGATCGAACAGCCGCGCGTGGTGCTCTTCGCCGGTGACCACGGGGTCGCCGAACTGGGGGTCTCGGGGCGCGCGGCCGGCACCGCGTACGAACTGGTGCGGGCCACGCTGGAGGGCGCGACCCCGCTCGCCGTGCTGGCCCGGCAGTTCTCCGTGCCGGTACGGATCGTGGACGCCGGTCTGGACTGCGATCCGGAGCTGCTGCCGGAGTCCGTGGTGCGGCACCGGGTGCGGCGGGGCAGCGGCCGGATCGACATCGAGGACGCACTGACGGCCGAGGAGGCCGAACGGGCGGTACGGCTCGGCATGGCGATCGCCGACGAGGAGGCCGACTCGGGCACGGACCTGGTGGTGCTGGGCGATCTGAGCGTCGGCGGCACGACGGCGGCGGGCACGCTGATCGCGGCGCTGTGCGGCACGGACGCCTCGGTGGTCACCGGGCGCGGCGGGGCGGGCATCGACGACCTGGCATGGATGCGCAAGTGCGCGGCGATCCGGGACGCGCTGCGACGGGCCCGGCCGGTGCTCGGCGACCAGTTGGAGCTGCTGGCCACGGTGGGCGGTGCGGATCTGGCGGCGATGACGGGCTTCCTGCTCCAGTGCGCGGTGCGCAGGCTGCCGGTGATCCTGGACGGTGTGGTCTCCGCCGCCTGTGCGCTGGTGGGTCAGCGGGCGGCCTTCCGGGCGCCGGACTGGTGGCTGGCGGGCCAGGCGAGCGGTGAACCGGCGCAGGCCAAGGCCCTGGACCGGATGGCGCTCAACCCTCTGCTGGACCACGGCGTCATCGTGGGAGAGGGAAGCGGAGCGCTGCTCGCACTCCCGCTGGTCCGTGCCGCGGCCGCGCTGGCCGCGGAACTGCCCGAGCGCGCGCCCGCCGACGGCGCCGGCGAGGAGAGCGGTGGCGGTGAGGGCGAGGAGAACGTCGAGGAAGAAGGTGCCGACGGACAAGCGGGCGTCGGCGAGAGGGCGGGCGGCGGCACGGCCGTCGGCTGAGGGACCCGGCGCAGCGGCCGGCGGGGCCCGGCGAACGACCGGTCAAAGGCCGAGGGCCGCTGGGCCGGAGGCCGCCGCACGGCCCTCTCACCCGACGCGATGCACCATATGATCGCTTTTCATGGGAGAGGTCCGATTGTCTACCGTGGAATCCGGACGGGACGGTACCCGGGCACCGAGCACCGTCCGTTCGCGCCGCTGCGCCGCGTACACGATCTGGTATCTCCGGATCGTCTCGTTCATCAATTTCCTGAGCGCGGTCTGGGTCACCCTCGGCAACGATCTGCGCCGCCACAACACCGAGAACTACTTCACCCCCTACCTGCTCACCGCGGGCTTCTCCTCCGGGGTGGTCGCGCTCTTCCTGGCGATCACCATGCGCCGCCGCAAGCGGGCGGCGTGGATCGTGAACATAGCGGTGAGCAGCCTGCTGTTGCTGCTCTTCGCGCTGGTGATCCCGTTCCCGGAGGTGCGGCGGTACCCGCAGAACTGGATCTCGCTGGCGCTGACCGCCGTGTTCGTCCTGGCACTGGTCCTCGGGCGGCGCGAGTTCTACGCGAAGGGCGACCGGTCCAACCCGAAGCTGGCCGCCGCCGTCGCGGGCGGCGGGCTGCTGGTCACCTCGCTGATCGCCGCGGGGCTGGTCACCCTCACCAACACCGCCCACGACGAGTACCGTTCGACGTTCCTGGACCGCTGGCGCTACGGCACGCTGCGCCTGGTGTCGGTCGCCGAGAACGACATGCACCACCCGGGGATCGCCACTCCCGGCTGGGTCGGTGTCACCATCAACATCCTCTCCACCCTGCTGCTGATCGCCGTCGTGTACGCGGCGTTCCGGTCCCGCCGGGCCGTCGACCCGATCACCCCCGAGGACGAGGCCCGGCTGCGGGCGCTGCTCGACAGGCACGGGGAGCGGGACTCGCTGGGCTACTTCGCGCTGCGCCGGGACAAGAGCGTCGTCTGGTCGCCCACCGGCAAGGCGGCCGTCGCCTACCGGGTGGTCGGCGGGGTGTCGCTGGCCTCCGGGGACCCCATCGGCGACCCGGAGGCGTGGCCCGGGGCGATCGCCCCGTGGCTGGCCGAGGCCCGCGAGCACGGCTGGATCCCGGCGGTGATGGGGGCGAGCGAGGAGGGCGGCACGATCTACGCGCGCCACGGCCTGGACGCCCTGGAGTTGGGCGACGAAGCGATCGTGGAGACCGCCGAGTTCACCCTGGAGGGCCGGGCGATGCGGACCGTGCGCCAGGCGTACAACCGGGTCGGGCGGGCCGGGTACGCGGTGACCGTGCGCCGGCACGAGGACATCCCGGCGGAGGAGATGGCCGTACTGGTGCGGTGCGCCGACGACTGGCGGGACGGGGAGACCGAGCGCGGCTTCTCCATGGCGCTGGGGCGGCTCGGCGACCCGGCCGACGGCCGGTGCGTGATGCTCGAATGCCGCGACGCGCCCGCCCGGGACGGTGGCCCCGGCGAGTTGCGCGCGCTGCTGAGTTTCGTCCCATGGGGGCCGACGGGCCTCTCGCTGGACCTGATGCGCCGTGACCGGGAGTCCGAGAACGGGTTGGTGGAGTTCATGGTCATCGAACTCCTGCGACGTGCCGGAGAGATCGGGATCACTCAGGTCTCACTGAACTTCGCGATGTTCCGGTCCGTCTTCGAAAGGGGTTCACGGCTCGGCGCCGGACCGGTGCTGCGGCTGTGGCGCTCCATGCTCAGCTTCTTCTCGCGCTGGTGGCAGATCGAGTCGCTGTACCGCGCCAACGCCAAGTACCGGCCGATCTGGGAGCCGCGCTTCATGCTCTTCGAGAAGAGTGCCGACCTGCCGCGCATCGGCCTGGCCGCGGGCCGCGCCGAAGGGTTCCTGGAGGCGCCGGGGCTGCCCAAGTGGCTGCACCGCTCGCAGCTCGGGACCGGCGGATGAGACCCGGCCGCACGCTGCGCGGGGCGGCCCGCCGCGAGTGGCGTCCACTGCTGCGGACCGTGCGCGCGGGGCTCGTCGCCGCGCGGCTGCGGGCGGTCCCCCTGACGCTCACCGCGGTCTGCCTGACGGCACTGCTGCACGCGGTGCAGAGCCGGTCCTGGGGGGTCGGGGCGGTGCGGGCCCTGGGGGCGGTGCGGGCCGAGGACCCGCTCTGGACGACCCTGCTGCGCACACCGCTGTCGTTGTTCGTCCCGGCGCTCGACCTGCCGGTGTGGGGGGCGCTGGCACAGATCCTGGTGGTGTTCGGGATCGCCGAGATCTGTCTGGGCCGCTGGCGCACGCTCGTGATCGCCTACCTCGCCACCCTGGCCGGGACGTTGTACGCGCGGATCGGCGTCGCCCTCGGCCCGGACGGGCCGCTCGGGCTGCCCGCGTCCGACGCCCAGATCGTCGACTCCGGCCCGTCGGCCGCGGTGGTCGGTCTCGCCGTGTACGTGTGCTGCGTCTACCGGGCGTGGTTCACCGGCGGGCTGGTGATCGCGGCGATGGTGGTCGAGGTCTTCTTCAAGAACAACCTGGCCGGGAAGGAGCACCTGGCGGCGATCGCCGCGGTGCTCGTGCCGTGCGCCATCACGCTCGTCCGGCACCGGCGCAGGCACCCTGCCGCGGAGCGCCCGGGTCAGGACTCGCGCCGCCCGCGGGCCGGCACCCGGTCCGGTGCGCCGCCGATGAGGTCCTGAAACGTCGTGACGTCGTGGAACGGGCCCTTTCCGGCCCTGATCATCCGGGTGATGCCCCCGGGTGACGGCGAAGGTGAGCACGAAGGCGGCCAGCGCGAGGAGCAGGGGCAGTTTTCCCGGCTCGATGATGTTCCGGTCGCACCAGTGCCCCATGCCGCCTACTCCAGAAAAGTGGCTTTCGCCGCGGTTCGCCGCGTTATGCCAGCCTTCCGGCCAATCCATCGGCCGACCGCAGTGGTCGCCGCCGTGCCCCGAGGGGTGTGCCGGGAAGCTCGCGGCATCCGGTGCGGTGCGTCGCGTGCCGGAGCGGCACCCGTGTAGCCGGAGCGGCACCCGTGTACGGGGGTATACGGGTGGGGCGGAAACGCGGCGAAGCGCCGGGCCGGACGCCACGGGCCGCTGAACTTTTCCGGTCACAGCACTAACCTGCGCGCCGTGACCTTCCTGAACAGCCATGGCCCGCGTTTCGCCTTCGGCACCCTGACCGTGATCCCCGTCCGCGTCACCCGGTGGGACCGGGACACCGCCCGTGCCGGGATGCTGTGCGCCCCACTGGCCGGTCTCGTGGTGGGGCTGCTCGCGGCGGCGGCCGGCGGTCTGTCGCTGTCGCTGGGTTCCGGGCCGCTGCTGGCCGCGGTGGCGTCCGCCGCCGTGCCCGCGGTGCTGACCCGGGGGCTGCACCTGGACGGTCTCGCGGACACCGCCGACGGGCTGGGCAGCGGGAAGCCGGCCGAGGAGGCGCTGCGGATCATGAAGCGGTCGGACATCGGCCCCTTCGGCGTGATCACGCTGCTGTTCGTGCTGCTGGCCCAGGTCGCGGCGCTCCAGCACCTGTACGAACGGGGCTGGGCGCACGGAACGGTGGCGGCGGTCGCCGCCGCGGTCACCGCCCGGCTGGCGCTCACCCTGGCCTCCCGGCGGGGCGTGCCCGCGGCGCGTCCGGAGGGGCTGGGCGCGGTGGTGGCCGGAACCGTCCCGATGGTGGGGGCGGTGGTGGTGGGCGCCGTGGTGGTCGTGGCGTGCGCGGGGGCGGGTGCGGCGCTGGGCGGGTACGGGGCGGCCCGGTACGCCCTCGCCGTGCCGGCCGCCCTGGCCGCCGCCCACCTGCTGCTGCGGCGCTGTGTGCGGCGGTTCGGCGGGGTGACCGGGGACGTCTTCGGCGCGCTGGCCGAGACGGCGGCGACGACGGCGCTGGTGGTGCTGACGCTCGGCTGAGGGCTCTCCCGTAGTCCCCGGTGGGTGCGCTGGTCCACCGCGGATGACGGGACAGCCCCCGGCGCCGTGACCGGCCGTGCCTGCCGGGGCGAACGTTGCCCGGAGCGGCAGCAGCCCGTGCCCGGCGCTACCGGGGTCCGCTTGTCCGGCGGCAGCGGCGGGGCTACGAGCGGCCCTTGGGGCACTCCTGGCGCCACACGCCCAGTTCGTACCGCTTCCGCAGCGAACTGAGGCCCAGTCGCTTCGAGTCGGCGCAGAAGCGGGCGAGCGGCAACTCGTACTCGACGTGGAAGACGGCCTTGCCCGCCTTCACGAACGGGGTGAGGGTCTCGCACTCGCCGTACTGCGCGCACTGCTCGTTGACCGCGAAGTCGAAGTCCGGCTCCAGCTCGGGGATCTGGCCGAGGTCGTTCTTCAGGCCGACGGCGAGTCCGTGGCGGTGGGCGATCCGGGCGATGAGCCGGTTGTAGCGCAACTGGTCGGCGGCGGTCAGCGGGAAACCCGTGCGGTTGCGATAGCCGTCCATGTTGTCGGGCTCCACCGCGTCGAAGCCCTTCCGCGCGCACATTTCGATCCGCTTCTCCATCAACGGCTCCAGGATGTCGGTGCGGCGGATGTCGAGCCACCGCTCCCCCTCCCAGCCGTTGCCCTCGCCCCGGACCGACGCGGGGAACTTCCCGGCGTCGGGGCGGAAGTCCTCCCAGGCCCCGGTGGACAGGTAGCAGATCACCTTGCGGCCCCGGCGGTGCAGATCGGCGACGGCCGACGCGTCGTGGTCGAAGCCGTCGATGTCGTACACGGGAACGTCCACGGTGGGGTCGAGCTTGCCGGAGAGCTGCCACTGCCAGCCCGTACCGGGCGCCGGCCGCCAGAGCCCGCCGCGCTCGCTCCCTCCGGATCCCCCACCGGACTTCGCGGCGGACGATCCCTCGGACCCCGGCGCGGCGGTGCAGCCGGCCAGCAGGACCAACAGGGCCACGACGAGGACCGGCAGCACCGGTCCCGGGCGCGTCCGGCGGACGGTTCCTCGGGCTCGCATGGTTTCTCCCCCTCCGGTACGGATCACAACGACCCTACGCGCGGCGCGCGTTCGCCCCGCGGCGCCCCCGCTCCGGCCCGTCGGCGGCCACGGCCCCGCTCCCCGGAACCAGCCGCCGGCGGCCCGCCGCCGTGATCCGGCGACAATGACGCGCGTAGGCTCATTCCCGGCACATCGTGACGGCGTCTACGATGCGCCGGGCACGGTCGGCCCACCCCTCGACCGACAACGAACTCAACGGAAGCGAGATTTCACCACCGTGACTGCTCTCACTCTCAGCACTGCCGGGGCGGCGACGCTGCGCGCCGACGCACTCGTCGTCGGCGTAGGCAAGGGCACCAAGGGGCCGGTCCTCGCACCGGGCGCCGAGGCCGTGGACAAGGCGTTCGGCGGGAAGCTCGCCACCGTCCTGGAGGCCCTGGGCGCCACTGGTGCCGAGGGCGAGGTGACCAAGCTCCCCGCGTCCGACGGTCTGAAGGCCCCCGTCGTCCTCGCGGTCGGACTCGGTTCCGCCCCGGAGAAGGGCGAGGCGTACGAGGCCGAGGCACTGCGCCGGGCCGCGGGCTCGGCCTCCCGCGCGCTGGCCGGTTCGAAGAAGGCCGGTTTCGCGCTGCCCGTGGAGTCCGCCGAGGACGCCGGGGCGATCGCCGAGGGCGCACTGCTCGGCGCGTACGCGTTCACCGCGTACCAGGGCGGCGAGGACAAGCTCGCGCCCAAGGGCAAGAAGAACGACACCGGTCCCAAGGCCCCGCTGGGCGAGGTCGCCCTGCTCGGTGCCAAGCCGCGCGACAAGGCGTTCAAGGCGGTCGCCGAGCGCGCCGTCGCGCTGACCGAGGAGATCAACCGCGCCCGCGACCTGATCAACACCCCGCCCAACGACCTGTACCCCGAGTCCTTCGCCGCCGTGGCCACCGCCACGGGCAAGGAGCACGGCATCAAGGTGCAGGTGCTCGACGAGAAGGCGCTCGCCAAGGGCGGCTACGGCGGCCTGCTCGGTGTGGGCAACGGCTCGGTCCACGGCCCGCGCCTGGTGAAGCTCGCCTACACGCACCCGAAGGCGGAGAAGACCCTGGCCCTGGTCGGCAAGGGCATCACCTACGACTCGGGCGGCATCTCGCTGAAGCCGGCCGGTCACAACGAGACGATGAAGTGCGACATGAGCGGCGCCGCCGCCGTGTTCGCGGCCGTCGTCGCCGCCGCGCGGCTGGGCCTCCAGGTCAACGTCACCGGCTGGCTGGCGCTCGCCGAGAACATGCCGTCGGGCAGCGCCACCCGCCCCGGCGACGTGCTGCGCATGTACAGCGGCAAGACCGTCGAGGTCCTCAACACGGACGCCGAGGGCCGCCTGGTCCTCGCCGACGCGCTGACCCGCGCCTCGGAGGAGAAGCCGGACGCGATCGTCGACGTGGCGACGCTGACCGGCGCGATGATGGTGGCGCTGGGCAGCCGCACCTTCGGCATCATGGCGAACGACGACGCCTTCCGCACCTCCGTCCACGAGATCGCCGAGGAGGTCGGCGAGGAGTCCTGGCAGATGCCGCTCCCCGTCCACCTGCGCAAGGGCATGGAGTCCGCGACCGCCGACATCGCCAACATGGGCGAGCGGATGGGCGGCGGCCTGGTGGCCGGCCTGTTCCTCCGGGAGTTCGTGGGCGAGGGCATCGCCTGGGCGCACCTGGACATCGCGGGCCCGGCCTTCCACGAGGGCGCGCCGTACGGGTACACGCCGAAGGGCGGCACCGGTTCCGCGGTCCGCACGCTGGTGCGGCTGGCGGAGCGCACCGCCGCCGGCGACCTCGGCTGAGTCCGCCACAGGGTCACGGCCGCCTCCGCCGCCGTGTCCCCCACCGGTCGGCCGCGGCCCCGGGCATACGCCCGGGGCCGTTCGCATTGCCCCCGGTGACATCGCGGCGCGAAGGAGGGGGGACACCCACGACGAAGGCTCTCGCCCGCCCAGGAGAACGAGGGTTTCGCTCGTGACCAAATCCACACTCCCTACGCAGCGGTAACCGTCCGGGACGGATGATCGTCCTTCCCAGACCCGGGCCCCGCGTCCCACTACCCGTCGACAAGTGCGAAGATGGGTTCTCGGCAGGACAGGGCCCCCACCACAGGGCCGACCAACAAGCGGCCGAACACCAGCCGACCGGCCGGTCATACCCCAGCGACGGGGCCCGGCGTACGGCGCACATGCATGGAGGACGTGACGTGGCGAACGACGCCAGCACCGTTTTCGACCTAGTGATCCTCGGCGGTGGTAGCGGCGGTTACGCCGCGGCCCTGCGCGGAGCGCAGCTTGGTCTGGACGTCGCCCTGATCGAGAAGGGCAAGGTCGGCGGCACCTGCCTGCACAACGGCTGCATCCCCACGAAGGCCCTGCTGCACGCCGGCGAGATCGCCGACCAGGCGCGCGAGGCCGACCAGTTCGGTGTCAAGGCCACCTTCGAGGGCATCGACATCAAGGCCGTCCACAAGTACAAGGACGACGTCGTCTCGGGCCTGTACAAGGGCCTCCAGGGACTCATCGCCTCGCGCAAGGTGACGTACATCGAGGGCGAGGGACGCCTCTCCTCCCCCACCTCCGTCGATGTGAACGGCCAGCGCGTCCAGGGCCGCCACGTGCTGCTGGCGACCGGCTCCGTGCCGAAGTCGCTGCCGGGCCTGGAGATCGACGGCAACCGCATCATCTCCTCCGACCACGCGCTGACGCTGGACCGCGTCCCGAAGTCGGCGATCATCCTGGGCGGCGGCGTCATCGGCGTCGAGTTCGCCTCGGCGTGGAAGTCCTTCGGCACCGACGTCACGGTGATCGAGGGCCTGAAGCACCTCGTCCCGGTCGAGGACGAGAACAGCTCGAAGCTCCTTGAGCGCGCCTTCCGCAAGCGCGGCATCAAGTTCAACCTCGGCACGTTCTTCCAGACCGCCGAGTACACCCAGGACGGCGTCAAGGTCACGCTGGCCGACGGCAAGACCTTCGAGGCCGAGGTGCTGCTGGTCGCCATCGGCCGCGGCCCGGTCTCGCAGGGCCTGGGCTACGAGGAGGCCGGGGTCGCGATGGACCGCGGCTACGTCGTCGTCGACGAGTACATGCGGACCAACGTGCCCACCATCTCGGCCGTGGGCGACCTGGTCCCGACGCTCCAGCTCGCGCACGTCGGTTTCGCCGAGGGCATCCTGGTCGCGGAGCGCCTGGCCGGCCTGAAGGCCGTCCCGATCGACTACGACGGCGTCCCGCGGGTGACGTACTGCCACCCCGAGGTCGCCTCCGTGGGCATCACCGAGGCCAAGGCCAAGGAGCTCTACGGTGCGGACAAGGTCGTCGCCCTGAAGTACAACCTCGCGGGCAACGGCAAGAGCAAGATCCTCAAGACCGCGGGCGAGATCAAGCTCGTCCAGGTCAAGGACGGTGCGGTGGTCGGCGTCCACATGGTCGGTGACCGCATGGGCGAGCAGGTCGGTGAAGCCCAGCTGATCTACAACTGGGAGGCGCTGCCCGCCGAGGTCGCGCAGCTCATCCACGCCCACCCGACCCAGAACGAGGCGCTCGGCGAGGCCCACCTGGCGCTGGCCGGCAAGCCCCTCCACTCCCACGACTGACCCAGTCGACCGGGCGCGACGACCGACCACTTCCGCACTTTCGTAAGGAGCAACCGAAACCATGTCGGTTTCCGTAACCCTTCCGGCGCTCGGTGAGAGCGTCACCGAGGGCACTGTCACCCGCTGGCTGAAGGCCGAGGGCGAGCGCGTCGAGGCCGACGAGCCCTTGCTCGAGGTCTCGACCGACAAGGTCGACACCGAGATCCCGGCCCCGGCGTCCGGCGTCCTCACCGCCATCAAGGTCGCCGAGGACGAGACCGTCGAGGTCGGCGCCGAGCTGGCCGTCATCGACGACGGCACGGGCGCACCCGCCGCGGCGGCGCCGGCCGCCGCCGAGCCCGAGGCCGCTCCGGCTCCGGTCGCCGAGGCCCCCGCCGCACCGGCCCCGGCCCCCGTCGCCGAGGCCCCCGCCGCCGCTCCGGCCGGCGGCGCCACCGGCACCGACGTCACCCTCCCGGCGCTCGGCGAGAGCGTCACCGAGGGCACCGTCACCCGCTGGCTGAAGGAGGTCGGCGAGGAGGTCACGGAGGACGAGCCCCTTCTGGAGGTCTCCACGGACAAGGTCGACACCGAGATCCCGGCCCCGGTCTCCGGTGTGTTGCTGGAGATCGTGGTCGCCGAGGACGAGACCGCCGAGGTCGGCGCCAAGCTCGCCGTGATCGGCGCCCCGGGTGCCGCTCCGGCGGCTGCCCCGGCCGCTCCGGCCGCGGCTCCGGCCCCCGCCGCACCGGCTCCGGCTCCCGCTCCGGCGGCCCCGGCCGCGCCCGCTCCGGCTCCGGTGGCGCCCGCCGCTCCGGCACCGGCTCCGGTCGCCCCGCCGGCCCCCGCTCCGGCACCGGCCCCGGTGGCTCCCGCCGCTCCGGCTCCGGCTCCGGTCGCCGCACCCGCTCCCGTCGCCGCCCCGGCCGCGACCTCCGGTGACGACGGCGCGTACGTCACGCCGCTGGTCCGCAAGCTCGCCGCCGAGAGCGGTGTCGACCTGGGCGCGGTCAAGGGCACCGGCGTCGGTGGCCGCATCCGCAAGCAGGACGTCGTCGCCGCCGCGGAGGCCGCCAAGGCAGCCGCCGCACAGGCTCCGGTCGCCGTCGCCGCGGCTGCCGGCCCTGCCGTCTCGAAGGCGCCGAAGCTGGAGGCGTCCCCGCTGCGCGGCCAGACGGTCAAGATGACCCGCATGCGCAAGGTCATCGGCGACAACATGATGAAGGCGCTGCACTCGCAGGCCCAGCTGACCTCGGTGGTCGAGGTCGACGTCACGAAGCTGATGAAGCTGCGCGCCCTGGCCAAGGACGCGTTCGCGGCCCGTGAGGGCGTCAAGCTGTCCCCGATGCCGTTCTACGTCAAGGCGGCGGCCCAGGCGCTGAAGGCCCACCCGGTCATCAACGCCCGGATCAACGAGGGCGAAGGCACCATCACGTACTTCGACTCGGAGAACATCGGCATCGCCGTGGACGCCGAGAAGGGGCTGATGACCCCGGTCATCAAGGGTGCGGGCGACCTGAACATCGCCGGCATCTCGAAGAAGACCGCGGAGCTGGCGGGCAAGGCCCGCGGTGGCGGCCTGACGCCGGACGACATGTCCGGGGCGACCTTCACCATCAGCAACACCGGCTCGCGCGGTGCGCTGTTCGACACCGTCATCGTGCCGCCGAACCAGGCCGCCATCCTGGGCATCGGTGCCACGGTCCGCCGTCCGGTGGTCATCAACCACCCGGACCTCGGCGAGACGATCGCGGTGCGCGACATGACGTACCTGTCGCTCTCCTACGACCACCGTCTGGTGGACGGCGCGGACGCCGCCCGTTACCTGACCGCGGTCAAGGCGATCCTGGAGGCCGGTGAGTTCGAGGTCGAGCTCGGCCTCTGAACGCGGCGGCCGTGAGCCTTCGCGCAGGCGGCTGTAACCATCCTCACGAGCGGCGCCCCCGTCCGGACCTCTTCCTGGCGGGGGCGCCGCCGTATTGTCTAGTGCCGTGACCGGCAATGTTCGCCCGGCAGGAGCGTCGTCCGGTGCGTGCGACCGCAAGGCGGCCGGAAGTCCACGGACGGGGCCTCCCCTGCTCGAACGAAGTCGAGAGCCCGGGGAACGGCCGCGTGGGCTTTTGGCCGACGCCGCAAGCGTGCGTGCCGGGCGTCGCGACGGGGCGAACGTTGCCGGGAGGACACTAGTCACCACCGGTCGCCCCGGCAGCCGTGATGGCGCAGACAGCATCGGCCCGGTCCGGTCCGCCCCGAAGGAGCTCCACATGACCCCGCCCGTCGTCCACTCGCTGCGCGAACAGATCCGCGAGCACATCGTGGACGGGATCGTCAGCGGGCGCTGGAAGCCGGGCGAGAGGATCGTGGAGCGCCGCATCGCCACCGAGCTGGAGGTCAGCCAGACGCCGGTGCGCGAGGCCCTGCGGGAGCTGGAGACGCTCCGGCTGATCGAGTCGGCCCCCAACAAGGGCGTGCGGGTCCGCAACCTCACCGCGGCCGACCTGGAGGAGAGTTATCCCGTGCGGGCCGGTCTGGAGCAGATCGCCGCGGAGCTGGCGGCCCCGGTCCTGGGCGAGGACTGCTCGCGCCTCGCCCCGCACGTGGCGGCGCTCTACGAGGCGGACCGGCTGGCCGACGGCGAGGCGCAGGTGCGCCACACCGTGGCGTTCCACCGCGAGATGGTGCGGGCCGCCGGGAACGCCGTACTGCTGCACACCTGGGAGGGGCTGGGCATCGAGGTGTTCACCGCCCTGTCGATCCGTTGGCTGGGCACGGTGCAGAAGTCGTACGCGGAGGAGCACGAGGCGCTCATCGAGGCGTTCCTGCGCAAGGACCCGGAGATCGGCGCGCTGGTCAAGGCGCACGTCCTGGGCTGCGCGCCGCGCGCCTGAGCGGCGTACCCGACGGCTCGGGACGACCGGCGACGTCCGGATCGGGCCGGACGCGGTCCCATGCGTGGGGCCCGAGGGGCGGTCCACGCGGAATCCGCCTCGGCACACGCGGATCATCTGATCCGGAGGCTGCTCACCCGCGCACAGGGGGCGCCCCTTTTGAGTGCTAAATCCCGTCACTCCGTGCCCCACTTCGCGGCACCGAATGCCAATTTCTTCATATCGAGAAGTTTTTCCCTTCACCCTTTGATCGATCATCGATCGGCGGCCTACAGTTCAGTCGCGGGCTCACCGGCCCCATCGCCCTGTCCTGCCAGTCAGGGACTTCTCCACCCCCTCCCACTCCGGAAGGCGGCGATCATGACCGACCCCGTAAAGCTTCCGAGCGAGCTCGACCAGCTCCCGGACCGCGACCCCGAGGAGACCGCCGAATGGGCGGCCTCCCTGGACGCCGTCACCAGGGCCGCGGGCCCGCACCGCGCCGCGTACCTGATGCGCCGCTCGCTCCAGCACGCCGAGGGCGCCGGTCTCGCGCTGCCCAAGCTGTTGGAGACGGACTACGTCAACTCCATCCCGACCTACGCCGAGCCCGCGTTCGGCGGCGACCTGGAGATGGAGAACCGGATCACCGCCTGGAACCGCTGGAACGCCGCCGCGATGGTCACCCGCGGCGCCCGGTTCGGGGTCGGCGGCCACATCGCCACCTTCGCCTCCGCGGCCTGGCTGTACGAGACCGGCTTCAACCACTTCTTCCACGGCAAGGAGGGCGACGGCTCCGGCGACCAGATCTACGTCCAGGGCCACGCCTCCCCCGGCATCTACGCCCGCGCCTTCCTCGACGGCCGGCTGAGTGAGCAGCAGCTCGACAACTTCCGCCAGGAGACGGGCGGCGACGGCCTGCCGTCCTACCCGCACCCGCGGCGGCTGCCCTGGCTGTGGGAGTTCCCCACCGTGTCGATGGGCCTGGGCCCGCTCTCCGCGATCTACCAGGCGCGCTTCAACCGCTACCTGACCAACCGCGGCATCAAGGACACCTCCAACTCGCACGTCTGGGCCTTCCTCGGCGACGGTGAGATGGACGAGCCCGAGTCGACCGCCGCCCTCGCCCTCGCGGCCCGCGAGCAGCTCGACAACCTGACCTTCGTCATCAACTGCAACCTCCAGCGCCTCGACGGCCCGGTGCGCGCCAACTTCCGCGTGGTCCAGGAGCTGGAGGGCGCGTTCCGGGGGGCCGGCTGGAACGTCGTCAAGACGCTCTGGGGCAGCGCCTGGGACGAGCTGTTCCAGCTGGACACCACCGGCGCGCTGGTCCGTCGGCTCCGGGAGGTCCCGGACGCGCAGTTCCAGACGTACGCCACCCGCGACGTCGCGTACATCCGGGAGCACTTCTTCGGCGCCTCCCCCGCGCTCGTCGAGATGGCGAAGCTGCTCACCGACGCGAAGATCGCCGAGTGCTTCTACACCTCACGCGGCGGCCACGAGCCCCACAAGGTCTACGCGGCGTACAGGGCGGCCCTGGAGCACAAGGGCGGCCCGACCGTGATCCTCGCCCAGACGGTGAAGGGCTTCACGCTGGGCAAGGGCTTCGAGTCCAAGAACGCCAACCACCAGATGAAGAAGCTGTCCGCCGACGAGTTCAAGGACATGCGCGACCTGCTGGGGCTGCCGATCCCGGACAGCGCCTTCGTGGACGGTCTGGTGCCCTACGGCCACCCGGGCGCCGACTCCGCCGAGGTGCGCTACCTCCAGGAGCGCCGCGCCGCCCTCGGCGGTCCGGCCCCCGCCCGCCGGGTGCACGCCGTGGCGCTGCCCGAGCCCGAGGAGCGTGCGTTCGCCGCGCTGAAGAAGGGGTCCGGCAAGCAGGAGATGGCCACCACCATGGCCTTCGTCCGCCTGGTCAAGGACCTGATGCGGGACAAGCACACCGGCAGGCGCTGGGTGCCGATCGTCCCGGACGAGGCCCGTACCTTCGGCATGGAGTCGCTGTTCCCGTCGGCCGGCATCTACTCGCCGCTGGGCCAGACGTACGAGCCGGTCGACCGCGACCAGCTGATGTACTACAAGGAGGCCAAGAACGGCCAGATCCTCAACGAGGGGATCACCGAGGCCGGCGCCATGGCCGACTTCATCGCCGCCTCCACGTCGTACGCGACACACGGCGAGCCGATGATCCCCTTCTACATCTTCTACTCGATGTTCGGCTGGCAGCGCACCGGCGACCAGTTCTGGCAGCTCGGCGACCAGCTCGGCCGCGGCTTCGTGATCGGAGCCACGGCCGGCCGCACGACGCTGACGGGCGAGGGCCTCCAGCACGCCGACGGCCACTCGCACCTGATCGCGGCCACGAACCCGGCCTCGCTCAACTACGACCCGGCGTTCGCGTACGAGATCGCGGTGATCGTCAAGGACGGTCTGCGCCGGATGTACGGCCCCGACGCCGAGGACGTCTTCTACTACCTGACGGTCTACAACGAGCCGAGGCCGCAGCCCGCGATGCCGGAGGGCGTCGAGGACGGCATCCTCAAGGGCCTCTACCGCTTCAAGGAGGGCACGCCCGCGAAGCCGGAGGCGCCGCGCGTCCAGCTGCTGGCCTCCGGTACGGCGATCCACTGGGCCCTGGAGGCGCAGGAACTGCTGGCGGCGGACTGGGGCGTCACGGCCGACGTGTGGTCCGCGACCTCGTGGGGCGAACTGCGCCGGGAGGCCATGGAGTGCGACGAGGCACTGCTCCGGGGCGAGCAACGGGTGCCGTACGTGACCCGGGCCCTGGAGGGCGCTCCGGGTCCGGTCCTGGCGGTCAGCGACTGGATGCGGCAGGTCCCGGACCAGATCAGCCAGTGGGTGGAGCAGGACTGGTCCTCGCTCGGCACGGACGGCTTCGGCCTGTCCGACACCCGTGACGCGGCCCGCCGCCACTTCGGCGTGGACGCCCAGTCCATCACGGTCGCGGCGCTGGCCCAGCTGGCCCGTCGCGGCGAGGTGACCGCGTCCGCGGTCAAGGAGGCCCGGGAGCGGTACGGGCTGTGACCCGGGCGTGACACCGGGACGGGGGAAAGGCGGCGGCCGGGTGTGCCCGGCCGCCGCCGCACCGTTTCCGGGCCCGCGGCGACAATGGGGCCATGCGTGCTGCCCGCCTCATCAAGATGGTGCTGCTTCTGCAGGGCCACCCCGCCATGACGGCCGCCGAGCTGGCCCGGGAGCTGGAGGTGTCCGAGCGGACCGTCACGCGCGACGCGCAGGCGCTCTCCGAGGCGGGCGTTCCGGTGTATGCCGACCGGGGCAGAGCCGGGGGCTACCGCCTGGTCGGCGGGTACCGCACCCGCCTCACGGGGCTCGCCCGCGACGAGGCCGAGGCGCTCTTCCTGTCCGGGCTGCCCTCCGCCCTCCGCGAGATGGGCCTGGAGGACGCCGCGTCCGCCGCCCGGCTCAAGGTGTCGGCGGCCCTGCTGCCGTCGCTGCGGGACGCCCCCGACAGCGCCGCGCGGCGCTTCCATCTGGACGCCCCCGGCTGGTTCCGGGAACCGGAGACCCCCGAGCTGCTGTCCGATGTCGCGCAGGCCGTGTGGGACGACCGGATCGTGCGCGCCCGCTATCGCCGCAGCGGGCACGACGAGGACGTGGAGCGGGAACTGGCCCCGTACGGGCTCGTCCTGAAGGCCGGTGTCTGGTACCTGTGCGCCCGGGTGGCACGGGACTTCCGGGTGTACCGGATCGACCGGTTCTCGGCCGTCTCGGTGTCGGACGAACGGTTCGCGCGCGACGAGGGCTTCGACCTGCCGGGGTTCTGGGAGGAGCGGTCGGCCCAGTTCGCCCGATCGCTGCTCCGGGAGGAGGTGACGGTGCGGCTGTCGGAGGAGGGCGCACGCCGGCTGCCGCACATGATGGACCGCTCGGCGGTCCGGGAGGCCCTGGAGACGGCGGGCCCGCCCGATGCGCGGGGGTGGCGCACGGTCACTCTGCCGGTCGAGTCCCTGGAGGTGGCGTACAGCCAACTGCTGAGCCTGGGGCCGGAGTCGGAGGTGCTCGAACCGGCCGGTCTGCGGGTCCGTCTCGCCGCGGCGGCGAAACGCCAGTACGACCTGTACCGCTGAGGGCGTCCGCCCTCCTCGGGCACCGGGCTCCCACCACGTCCGCGTGCGCCGTCCGCCGCCACGCCCGATGCTTGATCCGTGATGGACGAGACGGAGTTCTGGGAGATCATCGACAGCACCCGCGAGGACGCCGAGGGCGACCCCGAGGACCAGGCGGACCTGCTCGTCGAGCGGCTGGTGCGGCTCGATCCGGAAACGGTGCTGGATTTCGCCAGGCACTTCGAGTCACGTTACAACCGCGCGTACCGCTGGGATCTGTGGGGCGCCGCCGCCGTGCTGCTCGACGGGGCGGACGACGACGCCTTCGACCTCTTCCGCTGCTGGCTGATCGGGCAGGGCCGGGAGGTCTTCGAGGGCGCGCTGCACGATCCGGACGGCCTCGCCGGCCTCCTCGACGACTTCGACGAGGAGGTCGACGGCGACGGCGAGGATCTCGGATACGCGGCCGACGAGGCGTACGAGCAGCTCACCGGTGTGGTCGATCCGGACCTCGGCCTGCCGCCCCAGCCCACAAAACCGGAAGGTGTTCCGTTCTCCGTCGAGGACGACGCGACCCTGGCGGAGCGCTTCCCCGCGCTCTGGGCGCGGTTCAGGGGCGGCTGACCGCGTCGGGGCGGGAACATCCTTCGGTGCGGCGCCCGGGGGCCGGGGGGCTTCCGGACCGGCGTCCGCGGTTCAAAAGCCCCCGCGGTTCAAAAGCGCCCACGGTTCAGAAGTGGGTGCCGCCGTCGATCCGGATCTCGGTGCCCGTGATGAACGCCCCGTCCCGCGAGCCGAGCATCGCGACGACGCCCGCGACGGTGTCCGGGCTGGCGTACCCCTCCCCCAACGCCGGGGAGAGCTTCGCGAAGAGCGACATGTCGGCATCGGCGGGCAGCCCCGGGCCCGTGCCGCTGGTCATGTCGGAGGAGATCGAACCGGGGGCGACGGCAACGGCCCGCAGCCCCTGCTTGCCGTACTCGCTCGCCAGCGCGTGCGTCATCGACTGGACGCCGCCCTTGCTCGCCGCGTACGCCGACATGTAGGGGTGCGCGAAGCTCGCCGAGGTGGAGGAGAAGTTCACGATCACCGGCTCGACGCCGGCCAGCAGGGCCGGGATCGCCTCGCGGACCATCAGGAACGTGCCCGTGAGGTTCACGGAGATGATCTTGTTGAAGAATTCCAGCGAGGTCTTGTGCGTGTGCTCGGACCGCAGGATTCCGGCCGCGTTGACGAGTACGTCGAGCCCGCCGAGGGTGTCGACGGCCAGGGCGACGCCGGAGCGGACCGCGCCCTCGTCCGAGATGTCGAGGACCAGGGTGGTGAGGCGGTCGGCGGTGCCGTTCGCCTCGGCCGTCGCGTACGTGGCCTTCAGCCCGGTCTCGTTCACGTCGGCGGCGACGACGCGACCGCCCTCCGCGAGGAGCCGGTGGACGGTGGCCTGTCCGATGCCGGAGCCGCCCCCGGTGACGAGCGCGCGGCGGCCTTCGTAGCGGTTCATGTCAGTTCTCTCCCGATCCCGGCGACTGCCGTCTCGATACATCGCGCCTGTGGACGTGCGCGGAGCCGTACTTCCCGAAGCCGTCCTCGACCGCCTCGTTCGACGTCCACCGTACGCCTAAGTGGCACGTTTTGCCATGACGTCATTTCGTGCACGCCTCCTGCCGGTCGGGGTAGTCTCCGGGAGATGAGCCCCATGCCGAATCAGCCGTCCCTCACCGAGCGCCGCAAGGCGGCGACCCAGCTGGACATCGCGCGCGCCGCCGCCGCGCTCTTCGCCGAACGGGGGCCCGACGGCACCACGGCGGAGGACATCGCCCTCCGGGCGGGGGTCGCGCTGCGCACGTTCTACCGGTACTTCCGCTCCAAACAGGACGCGGTGGGGCCGCTGCTGTGCGGCGGCGCGGAACGCTGGCGGGCGCTGCTCGAAGCGGCCGATCCCGGGGCAGGTCTCGCCCCGGCCCTGGAGAAGGCGGTCGCCGAGGCGCTCCGGATGCCCGACGCGCGCGCCGTCGAGGAACTCGGCTGGACCCGCGGGCTGCTGCGGGCGGCGGCGGACGACCCGGCGCTGCGGGCCGTCTGGTACCGGGTCAACCAGGAATCGGAGGAACGGCTGCTGCCGGTGCTGGCCCGGCTGGCGGGCGAGGGCGCCGACCCGCTGGAAGTCAGGCTGGCCGCGGCCGCCGCCACAGACGCGGTGCGGGTGGCGCTGGAGTCGTGGGCGCTGACGGACGCGCCGGTGAGCGGACCCGGCTCACCGGCCGATCTCGCCGTGCGCTGCCTGCGCGAACTCATCGGCGGCATGCGGCTGTTCGGCGACTGAGCCGGAGCAAGACGGGTCAGGGGACGAGCGGACGCCCCATCAGGACGTCGTCGGCATAACGGCCGTCCAGGAAGAACTCGCCGGACAGCACGCCCTCGACGACGAACCCCTCCGCCTCGTACAGGGCGCGTGCGGGCGCGTTGTGTCCGAGCACCCGCAGCGTCATCCGGCTGGCGCCCTCCGCCCGCGCCGCCGCGCAAGCGGCCCGCAGCAGGGTCCTGGCGATGCCCCGGCCGCGCGCCCGGTCGGCCACGACCAGGCCCTGTATCTGGCGGACGTGCGCGTTGCAGGCCAGCGGGGTCGGCGGAACGACCCGGATGTACCCGGCGATCACCGTCTCCCCCGCCTCGTTCTCCGTCTCGGCCACGAGCAGGTCCTCCGGCCGGTGGCGGTCGTCGAAGAACGGCGGGTACGGCGGCCTCGGCCTCGGCATCACCGCGTGCAGGGTCGACCAGGTGGCGCGGTCGAGCCCACCGAGCGCGGTCTCGTCGGAGAGGACGGCGACGCGGACGGAGCAGGCCGTGGGTGCGGGCATCTCTTGCATGCGCGCCACTGTGCCATCCCGTCCGCCCGCCGGGCAGCCCCTTTTACCGGCCGGTGGGACCGTGCTCCTGTCGCCCGGTGGGACCGTTCTCCCGCCCGGTCGGCCCGGTGGGCGGGGCATCGGGGAACGCCTGCGGCAGGATGGGCCCCATGTTGCACTCCCGTATCGCCGTCAGCGGAGCGTCCGGACTCATCGGGGCGGCGCTCGTGCGCGCGCTGCGGGCCGACGGCCACGAGGTCGTCCGCCTGGTGCGCCACCCGGCGCGGACGGGCGACGAGGTGGAGTGGGACCCGAAGCGCCGGTACGTCGACGTGGCGGGGCTGGTGGGGTGCGACGCCGTCGTCCACCTGGCCGGGGCCGGGGTGGGCGACCACCGCTGGACACCCGCGTACAAGCGGGAGATCCGGGACAGCCGGGTGCTCGGGACGACGGCGGTGGCCGAGGCCGTCGCCTCGCTGGACGTGCCCCCGAAGGTGCTGGTGTCCGCGTCGGCCATCGGCTACTACGGGGACACCGGGGACCGGGCGGTCGACGAGAGCGCCCCGGCCGGCACGGGCTTCCTGCCCTCCGTCTGCGTGGAGTGGGAGGCGGCGACGGCGGCCGCGCAGGAGGCGGGTGTGCGGACGGTGCACGCCCGCACCGGTCTGGTGGTGGGTCGTGCGGGCGGGGCCTGGGGACGGCTCTTCCCGCTGTTCCGGGCGGGGCTCGGCGGGCGGCTGGGCGACGGCCGCCAGTACTGGAGCTTCATCGCGCTGCACGACGAGGTGGCCGCGCTGCGGCACATCCTGGAGACGGAGTCGCTGTCGGGCCCGGTGAACCTGACCGGCCCCGACCCGGTCACCAACGCCGAGGTGACCGCCGCCATGGGCCGGGTGCTGCGCCGCCCCACGCTCCTGACCGCTCCGGCACCGGCGCTGCGGCTCGTCCTCGGCGACTTCGCACAGGACGTGCTGAGCAGTCAGCGGGTGCTGCCGGGGCGGCTGCTGGACTCGGGCTTCGACTTCGCCTTCCCCGGCATCGACGCGGCGATCCGCGCCGCGTTGCGCTGAACGCCCACGACGACCCGTATGACGCCGGACCACGACGACCCGTACGGCTCCGGACCGGTGTGAAGGCGAACGGCGAACGCCCACGACGACGGACCGGGGTGTACGCGCACGGGACCGGGGCGCGGTGCGCACACCGCGAGGCGCCGCTCCCGACGTGCCGCCCGGCACCGGCCCGAACGCGCCGAGGAACACCGCCCGGGCGACCCGTGCACCATCCCGCCGAGCGCGCCGCGCCGCTCCCCCGCTGCCCGCCGAACACTCCGCGTCCCCGCACCCCGAGCCGCCCGCCGAACGCGCCTCGCACCGCCGCGACCAGCGCACCGCGAGGACACCGGCGCACATCGGCCGCGCCCCTCGGGACCGCGGTCCTCCTCCCCCGCCACCGAATCGGACGGACGTGCGACCCCGTGCAACGGTGCCCCGGGTGCGCGCGTCTGCGCCTGTCGCGGCCCCGCTTCTAGCCTCCTTGCGAACTCGGATGTTCCGGGGGTCTGTCGGGGGCAAGGGCCTCCCGCCGGTTGCGACGACTCGGGGAGGGCACGTGCTCAGCTCGGCACATCACGCGGACGTCGTCATCATCGGGGCGGGGATCGCGGGCCTGTCGGCCGCCCACCGTCTGACCAGCGCGGGCGTGAGCGTCAGCGTCCTGGAGGCGGGCCCCCGGGTCGGCGGCCGGATGACCACCACCGCGTCGGACGGCTTTCTGCTCGACCACCTGGGGCCGCTGCTCAGCACCGCGTACCCGGAGCTCCGCCTCACGCCCGCCCTCGAAGGGCTCGCCCTGCGCCCCTTCGCCCCGGGACTGCTCGTACACAGCGAGGGCCGCCCGTACCGGATCGGCGATGCACGGGGCGCGCGGGGAGCGTTCAAGGTGGCGCGCGCCCTGGCAAGCTCTCCCCGTCCGCCGATGGGCGGGCCGATCGACCAGGCCCGGCTGAGCGCCGCCCTGAACCGGCTCGCCGCCACGCCGGCCTCCCGCATCCTGGCCCGGCCCGAACTGACCGCCCTCGCCGCCCTGTCCCAGCGGGGCCTGCCCTCCCGTACGGTCAACGGCTTCCTGCGCCCGCTGCTCTCCGCACTCCTGAGCGACCCGGACCTCACCACGTCCAGCCGCTGCGCCGATCTCGCCCTGCGCGACTACGCGCGCGGCAGGCTGTGCGTGCCGGCAGGCGGTTCGGGCAGGCTGCCCGAGCTGCTCGCCGCCTCGCTGCCGCCCGGCACGGTACGGACGGGCGTCCGTGTCACGGCCGCCGACATCACCTCGGTCCGCACCGAGGAACACGGCGAACTCGGCTGCCGCTCCCTGCTACTGGCGACCGGCGCCGGTGCCGCCGCCCGATTGCTGCCCGGTCTGCGGGTGCCCGCCTTCCATCCGGTGACGGTGGTTCACCACACCGCTCCGGTTCCCCCGCAGACCGGTGCCTCACTTCTGCTGAACGCGGACCGGTCGGGTCCGGTCGCGCACACGGCGGTGATGAGCGAGGTCGACCCCGCGCGTGCCCCGCGCGGGGTGGCGCTGATCACCTCGACGGTGCTCGGCACCCCGCCACCGGACCTGGACCGCGCGGTCCGCGCCCATCTCGCCGTCCTGTACGGCGCCCCCACCGACGACTGGGAGCTGCTGGCCGCCCACCACGACCCCGAGGCCGTCCCCGCGATGCCCGCACCGCATGATCTGCGCCGGCCGGTCCGGCTGCTGGCCGGGCTGTACGTGTGCGGCGACCACCGCGACACCAGCACGGTGCAGGGCGCCCTGTTCTCGGGGCGCCGCGCCGCCGAGGCGATCCTGAGCGATCTGGGCGCGCGGCCGGGGCACGGCAAGGGGGACGGGGGCGGGGAGGCGCTGCCCGAAGCGGCATGACGCCCTCCGGGCCGGGCCGCGGGGCGCACCGGACCCGGCACCACCCGTGTCGCGGCGGCCGGGCCCCGGCATCGCCCGGAAGCCCCCACGGGACGGGCGCCGGCCCGGAGGGGATCCCGTCTCACCCCAGTGCGGCGACCCGTTCGCGGTATCCGCGTACCGCGGCCGCGTCCCGGTACGGCTCCAGGCGGCGCTCGAAGTCCCGTACGTACTCCATCGCCCGCGCCGAGCGCATCTCCATGGCCTGCTGGGCGGCCTCGGCTCCCAGCAGGCACGCCTGGTCGAGCTCGCCGAGCGCGAGCCGGGCGCAGGCCAGCACCACCCGGCAGAACAGCCGGCTGCGGGCATACAGCGGGGCACGCAGTTCGAGGGAGCGCTCCGCGTGCTGCGCCGCGGCCCGGTACTGCTGGAGGTCGCGGTGGCAGTGCCCGAACTCGTCGGCGAGCTGCGCCTCGTCGAAGTGGCCCGCCCAGTGCGGCACCTCGTCCCCGGGGCGTGCGGTCTCCAGCGCGCGCTCCGCCCGCGCCAGCGAGGCGGTGCAGGACCTGGCGTCCCCGAGCACCCCGTGCCCACGCGCCTCGACGGCGTGCAGCAGGGACTGCACGAGCGGTGGGGCGGACGCACCGATGCCCTGCTGCGCAACCCGGGCCAGTTGCACGGCTTCCCTGCCGTGCCCGAGGTAGACGGCCTGCCTGCTCATGGTGATCAGGACGTAGCTGCCGTACGCGCGATCCCCGGCGGCCTGGGCCAGCCGCAGCGCCTGGACGAAGTAGCGCTGGGCCAGACCGTGGGCCGCGATGTCGTACGAGGTCCAGCCCGCCAGCCGGGTCAGGTCGGCGGCGGCGGAGAACAGCCGGCGCCCGGTGGCCTCGCCGTAGGTGCCCCGCAGCATCGGTTCCGTCTCGTGCTCCAGATAGCGGACGAGCGCCTGCCGGGCGTGGCCCCCGCCGTAGGTGTGGTCGAGGGTGCGGAAGAGTTCGCCGACCGAGCGGAGGGCGGCGACGTCACCGCCGCCGACGCGCTGGCCCGGGGTCCGCTCGGTCTGCCGCTGCCGGGGCACACCGGGGCCTCCCGGCATGCCGACGGCGGTCGCGGGCGGCGCGGACGGTCCGGTGGGCCGGGACGGCCCCGGTCCGCGCGTCCCTCCGTGGGAACCGAGTGCGTGGCCGGGCCAGCGCACCCCGTGCGCCCCGTACGCCCCCTGGGCTCCGGCCCCGGGTGCCCCACCGGCCGGCCGAACGCCCGGTGTGTGGCCCCCGCCCGCGTCGCCCGGCACCGGGGCCACGCAGTCGCCGCCCCGCGCCACCCACTCGTCGGCCCGGCCGATCAGCCAGTCCCGGCTGGGCACGACGAGTCCCGCCGGGGTGAAGGCGATCTTGCGCAGCTCGGCGTGGCTGCCCGAGTCCTTCCGCCACAGCCCGCTGACGATGTCCACGGCCTCGGCGGGCGTGGCCGCGAACTCCAGGCCCGCGTAGACGGGAGCACACGCGTCGAGGCCCAGGTCCTGTGCGGAGAGCCGGCGGCCGAGTCTCCGGGTGAAGACCTCGGCGATCAGCGCGGGGGTGGTGCCGCGCGGCTGCTGCCCGCGCAGCCAGCGGGTCACGGAAGTCTTGTCGTACCGCAGATCGAGGCCGTGCTCCAGACCCAGTTGGTCCACCCTGCGGGCCAGGCCGGCGTGGGAGAAGCCGGCCTCGTTGATGAGCGAGGCGAGTCGGCGGTTGGGGGTGCGCTGCGGAGGTCGTTCCGACATCAGCTGTACGGTCTCCTGACTTCGGGGCCGGACGAGCAGCCCTAATGGAACGGCGTGAATGTAGCGACCTTCGACCAGGCCAAACCCGCCTTCGCTCCGCTTTCATCCGATCGTGTGAGGATTGAAAACGACGCTGACGAAAGCCGCTGGAAGCCGGCGGAACCCACCTGCCGGTCCGCCGTCCGGGAACCGGACGTACAGTGGCTCGGGGCTGATTCAGTGCTGGTGACGCGGCTCGGGGCATTCCCGGCTCCCGCCACCCACGAGTAGGAAGGCATCTGTCGTGACCGAGCTCCGGTTCGTCCGACTGGGATTCGGCGAGGAAGCCGTGGACTACGAGGTGGCCTGGCAGAAGCAGCGCGAGGTGCACGCGGCCAGGTTCGCGGACGCCGTCCCGGACACCTGCCTGATGCTGGAACACCCGCCCGTCTACACGGCGGGGCGGCGCACGCTCGACAGCGAGCGCCCGCTGGACGGCACCCCGGTCGTCGACGTGGACCGGGGCGGCAAGATCACCTGGCACGGCCCCGGCCAGCTCATCGGCTACCCGATCCAGAAGCTGCCCCGCCCCGTGGACGTGGTGGCACACGTCCGCCGGCTCGAGGAGGCCCTGATCCGTTCCGCCGCCGAGTTCGGTTTGGAGACCACCCGGATCGAGGGCCGCAGCGGGGTCTGGGTACTCGGCGACCCGGTCGAGGAACGCCCCGCGACCGGCGGCCTCTCCCTCGACTTCGACCCGAGGCTGACGGACGAGGAGTTCGACGCCCGGCTGCACGGCCCCGAGTACGCCCCGTCCAACGCCGGTCAGCGCCGCGAGGACCGCAAGCTGGCGGCGATCGGCATCCGGGTCGCCAAGGGCGTGACCATGCACGGCTTCTCGTTCAACGTGAACCCGGACACCACCTGGTTCGACCGCATCGTGCCGTGCGGCATCCGGGACGCGGGCGTCACCTCGCTCGCGTACGAACTGGGCCGCGACATCACGGTTCCCGAGGTGCTCCCGGTCGTCGAGAAGCACCTCAAGGACATCCTGGAGAACGCGGAGCTCGCCCCCCGCGCCGTCGAGCGCCCGGCGGAAGCCGTGGCCACGGCCTGAGGTCCGCGGGCCCGGCCGGGAATAGGGCCTGTCGGCCGCAGGTTGGCCAGACGTAAGACCGTACGAACCACGGGCGTACCCTGGTGTCCGCCGAAGAATCCAAGCCGAAGCATCCAGTGCAGTGAAAGCAAAGGGGAGTGCCGGAGTGTCCGCTGTCGCACCCGACGGGCGCAAGATGTTGCGCCTGGAGGTCCGGAACAGCCAGACCCCCATCGAGCGCAAGCCCGAGTGGATCAAGACCCGGGCGAAGATGGGCCCCGAGTACAACCAGTTGCAGAAGCTCGTGAAGAGCGAGGGCCTGCACACGGTGTGCCAGGAAGCCGGCTGCCCCAACATCTTCGAGTGCTGGGAGGACCGCGAGGCCACGTTCCTCATCGGCGGCGACCAGTGCACCCGGCGCTGCGACTTCTGCCAGATCGACACCGGCAAGCCGCAGGCGCTGGACCGGGACGAGCCGCGCAGGGTCGGCGAGTCCGTCGTCACGATGGACCTGAACTACGCCACCATCACCGGTGTGGCCCGCGACGACCTGGAGGACGGGGGCGCCTGGCTGTACGCGGAGACCGTGCGCCAGATCCACACGCTGACCGCGGAGCGGGAGGCCGGCCGCACCAAGGTCGAGCTGCTGATCCCCGACTTCAACGCGGTGCCCGAGCAGCTCGCCGAGGTCTTCTCCGCGCGCCCCGAGGTGCTCGCGCACAACGTCGAGACGGTGCCGCGGATCTTCAAGCGGATCCGCCCCGGTTTCCGCTACGAGCGTTCCCTGGAGGTCATCACGCGGGCCCGTGAGGCCGGCCTGGTGACCAAGTCCAACCTCATCCTCGGCATGGGCGAGACCCGCGAGGAGGTCAGCGAGGCGCTCCGCGATCTGTACGAGGCGGGCTGCGAACTGATCACGATCACGCAGTACCTGCGGCCCTCCGTACGCCACCACCCGGTCGAGCGCTGGGTGAAGCCGCAGGAGTTCGTGGAGCTGAAGGACGAGGCCGACGCGATCGGCTACTCCGGCGTGATGTCCGGGCCGCTGGTCCGCTCCTCGTACCGCGCGGGCCGGCTCTTCCAGCAGGCCATGGAGCGGCGCGCTGCCGCCACGGCGGCACCGGCCGTGTGACGCCTTCCCCGGACTCCCGACCGGTGATCACCGGCTCGAAGCGGCCCATCCGCGCCTCGCAGGTCCGAGGCTCGGATGGGCCGCTTCGGCGTGCGCCGCGCCCGGATCGGGGTTTCATTGATGTGTGACCGAACGATTACCCACCGCTGTCCACTGTCATGGCACAGCGACGGCGCCGGGCGGCGCACACACCCGCCCGTCCACACGATTCCGTTCGCACCACTCACTCCGCACGATTCATCCGCCCATCGGCTTTGAGGAGATCTCCACGATGCAGGCCGTGCCAGTACGCGCCGCCGCCGTCCCTTCCGTCACCTCCGTCACCCACGCCCTTCGCGCCGTCGAGTCGCTGCTGCTGAACGGCGGCCAGCGCACCGCCCGCCGCAATGCCTGGACCGCCGTCCTGGAGGATCGCCGCCGGGCCAGGGACCGGGTGGAGGTCGAGCACGTACTGGCCGGGCACGTACCGGAGGCCGCGGCCGACCGCCGTTCCCGAGCCACGTAAACTTCTGTACATGGCGAGGAAGGCACAGACTGAGGGCGCGGAGAGCGTCGAGAACGCGGGGCGGCTCAAGCAGATCGCTCTGACTTACAAGATGACTCGGCGGACCGATCCCAAGGTCGGTCTCGTCGTCGCGGGCGTGGGAATCGTCACCTTCGGTGTCCTCCTCGGAGCCGGGTTCCTGATCGGTCACCCGGTCTACCTGGGCATTCTGGGCTTTGTACTGGCCCTCCTCGCGATGGCGATCATCTTTGGGCGGCGGGCCGAGCGCGCTGCCTTCGGGCAGATGGAGGGACAGCCGGGTGCCGCGGCGGCGGTGCTCGACCGGATGGGCCGGGGCTGGACCACGACCCCCGCGGTCGCGATGAACCGCAACCAGGACGTCGTTCACCGCGCCGTCGGCAAGGCGGGCATCGTGCTGGTCGGCGAGGGCAACCCGAACCGGCTGAAGTCGCTGCTCGCGGCCGAGAAGAAGAAGATGGCGCGCATCCTGGTCGACGTCCCGGTGCACGACATCATCGTCGGCAACGGCGAGGACCAGGTGCCGCTGAAGAAGGTGCGCACCAAGATGCTCAAGATGCCGCGGGTGCTCACCGGCCCGCAGGTGACCACCGCGAACGACCGGCTGCGGGCGATGGGCGACCTGATGAGCAACATGCCGCTGCCCAAGGGCCCGATGCCGAAGGGCATGCGGATGCCTCGCGGTGGCGGGAAGATGCGCTGACGCCCGACGAGGCGGGAACGAGACGAGGGCGGGGTGCGGACCGGTTCGGTCCGCACCCCGCCCTCGTCGTTTCCCGGTCGGATCCCTGCCGGCTCCCGGTCAGATACGGACCTGGACCGCGCGGGCCAGACGGTCGTGCAGCCCTCGCCCGTCTCGGTCCCAGACCAGAGCGGGGATGGCCAGGCACAGCAGCACGCTGCGGACGACGACACGTCCGAAGGTGAGTCGGCCGCCGTTCTCGGCGATGACCCTGATGCCCATGACGCGCTTTCCGGGCGTGCAGCCGACGGTCCCCACGGTGAGCACGCTCAGCACGAGAAAGGCACCGAGGGCCCAGTTGCCGGCCGTCTGCTGATCGCGTGCGAACAGCCCGTACGCGATCAGCAGGCACAGGACCCAGTCGATGAAGAGGGCGCCGAGGCGCCGGCCGAGCGGCGCCACGGACCCCGGCCCGTCCTCCGGCAGGCCGAGCCGCTTACCCCGATAGCCGAAGTCGACCCCCATCTCCTCGGCGGCCGCGCGCGGTCCGGAGAGCCACGATCCGATTACTTGCCTCTTGTCCACCCGACCACGGTACTGCGCCCGCCCGTGCCTCCGACCGGGCGGGTCCACGGGCCGCCGGACATGACCGGGAGCTTTGCTCGCGCACGTCCCGGTTAACTTCTGCGAAACAAATGGGTCATGATTGAGAAATCCGGTCTGCCTATGGTCGGGACCAGCGCGTGCCACCGGACTGGCCGCAGCGAAGGGCCACAACCCCGTCCCTCCCGGGCCGGGAGTAGGAGGAGTTGGATGTTCCAGAACGCCGACGAAGCGAAGCAGTACATCGCCGAGAACGATGTCAAGTTCATCGACGTCCGGTTCTGCGACCTGCCCGGAATGATGCAGCACGTCACGGTCCCGGCGGCGACCTTCGACCCGGCCGACGACCTCGCCTTCGACGGCTCGTCGATCCGCGGCTTCCAGGCCATCCACGAGTCCGACATGGCGCTGCGCGCGGATCTGTCGACCGCCCGCGTCGACCCGTTCCGCCGTGACAAGACCATCAACATCAACTTCTTCATCCACGACCCGATCACCGGCGAGCAGTACAGCCGCGACCCGCGGAACGTGGCCAGGAAGGCCGAGGCGTACCTGGCCTCCACCGGTATCGCCGACACCGCGTACTTCGGTCCCGAGGCCGAGTTCTACGTCTTCGACAGCGTCCGTTTCCAGACCTCGGCGAACGAGAGCTTCTACCACATCGACTCCGAGGCCGGCGCCTGGAACACCGGTGCGCTGGAGAACAACCGCGGCTACAAGGTCCGCTACAAGGGCGGCTACTTCCCGGTCCCGCCGGTCGACCACTTCGCCGACCTGCGCGCGGAGATGTCCCTGGAACTGGAGAAGAGCGGTCTGGAGATCGAGCGCCAGCACCACGAGGTCGGCACCGCCGGCCAGGCTGAGATCAACTACAAGTTCAACACGCTGCTCGCCGCCGCCGACGACCTGATGCTCTTCAAGTACATCGTGAAGAACGTCGCCTGGCGCAACAACAAGACCGCGACCTTCATGCCGAAGCCGATCTTCGGCGACAACGGCTCCGGCATGCACGTCCACCAGTCCCTGTGGGCCGGCGGCAAGCCGCTCTTCTACGACGAGCAGGGCTACGCGGGCCTCTCGGACCTCGCCCGCCACTACATCGGCGGCATCCTGAAGCACGCCCCGTCGCTGCTGGCCTTCACCAACCCGACGGTGAACTCGTACCACCGCCTGGTCCCCGGCTTCGAGGCCCCGGTCAACCTGGTCTACTCGCAGCGCAACCGCTCCGCCGCGATGCGCATCCCCATCACCGGCGCCAACGCGAAGGCCAAGCGCGTCGAGTTCCGCGCCCCGGACCCGTCGTCCAACCCGTACCTCGCCTTCTCCGCGCTGCTGATGGCCGGTCTCGACGGCATCAAGAACAAGATCGAGCCCGCCGAGCCCATCGACAAGGACCTCTACGAGCTGGCCCCGGAGGAGCACGCGAACGTCCAGCAGGTCCCGACCTCCCTCCCGGCCGTCCTGGAGGCGCTGGAGGAGGACAACGAGTACCTCCAGGCCGGCGGCGTCTTCACGGCCGACCTGATCGAGACCTGGATCGACTACAAGCGCACCCACGAGATCGCCCCGATCCAGCTGCGCCCCCACCCGCACGAGTTCGAGCTGTACTTCGACCTCTAAAGCACGGGACCCGGATTCCGACGGCCGCCCGGCGGAGTCCGGATACGGCGACGAGGGCCGCCGCCTCCGAGTGGAGGCAGCGGCCCTCGTCCGTGCGCGATGGGCCGAGGGACGTCAGCGGCCGTTTCGGATCAGGGAGCGGACCATGCGGCAGGTGCTGTCGGACGGCGGGTGGACGCCGATGCGCTCGGCGGTCGTGCGTATCCTGCGGTCGGTCGCGGTCGAGGGGTAGTAGACGCCCGTGTCGAGCAGGGCGATCGCCAGGCGCATCGCCTTCAGGCGGCGGTTGTGGGTGATGTACCACTCGCGGGGGCGACCCGCGGGGAGCGGCTTCTTCCGCAGGGGCTTGTGGTACTGCTCGGTGGTGGCTGTCGTGACTGTGGCAACGGCCATGGGCATCCTCCTGGCACGGTCGTGGAACCCTCACGAACTCCCTCTATTTTACGGGCTATCACTGACAATCGTCCCTGGCCAACGGCACTTTGGAGGCTTTCTCCCGTACCGTTGGCGGCATGGAGATCTGGATCAATCCCGCCTGTTCGAAGTGCCGCAGCGCGGTGAAGCTGCTCGACGCGGAGGGCGCCGAGTACACCGTCCGCCGCTATCTGGAGGACGTGCCCTCACCGGACGAGATCCGGGCGGTGCTCGACCGGCTCGGGCTGGAGCCGTGGGACATCACGCGTACGCAGGAGGCGGAGGCGAAGGAACTCGGCCTCAAGGAGTGGCCGCGCGACGCCGGTTCGCGGGAGCGGTGGATCTCGGCGCTCTCCGAACGTCCGAAGCTGATCCAGCGCCCGATCATCACGGCCGACGACGGGACCGCCGTCGTGGCCCGTACGGACGAGGCGGTACGGGACGCCCTGGCCCGCTGAGGGGGGCTCGCCGACGGCGGCCGGGCGCCAGGGCCGGGCGGGGCACATGCACGCCCGGCGCTCGCGCCCCTCCCCGGCTCTTCCACCTCTCCGCCGCCCCTCTCCTCTCCGGCCGCTTTTCCCTTACCGTCCCGCCCGCTCCTCCGCCTCGGCCAGCAGCTCCGTCATGCGCAGCCCGAACCGTACGTCGCACGGGTGCGGTTCCCCCGTGCGCGCCGACGCGACGAGCGCGTCGACGGCCGCACCGAACGAGCCGACGGCGTCGCCCCAGCGCGGCAGCGTGACGACGCCCTGTTCGCCGCGCAGCTCGATCTCCGTGCCCGCCGCGCCCACCGGCGCCCCCAGGGCCAGGGTCACCGTGCTGGAGGCCCCGCTGGTGTGGCGGAGGATCAGGTGCATGGTGTCGGCCCGGCCGCGGGCCGCGGTCAGATGGGTCACATCGCCCAGTACCGGGATCAGGACCGACAGCACGTGCGGGCCGACGTCCCACAGCCCGCCCTTCTCACGGCGCCAGGGCGAGGCCGCGTACTCGTTGGCCGCACCGGGGGCGTACAGCGCTCCGATCCACTGGGCGCGGGCGGTGAACCAGTCGTCCACGGCCGCCTGCTCCTCGATCCAGACGGCCGTGGCGGGCGCGAACCGCAGGGTGCAGAAGACGACGGACGCGACCCCGGACCGCTCCACGGCGCGGGCCACCTCGCGGGCTCCCGCGACGGTGGTCGCGACCGGCTTGTCCAGCAGCACGTGACGCCCGGTGGCCGCGGCACGGGCGGCGAGCGGGGCCTGGACGTCCGGCGGCACGGCGAACGCGATGGCGTCGCTGACCGCGAAGAGCTCGTCGAGACCCGTGTCGTCGCTGTACGCCGTGGTCCCGTGAGCGGTGGCCAGCGCCTCCGCCGCCTCGGGACGCCGCCCCCACACGCCGCTCAGGACCACATCGGGGTGGGCGGCGAGGGCGGGGGCCTGGGTGTTCCTGGCCCAGGGGCCCGTACCGACGAGACCGACGCGCAGAGGGATCGGGGAATGTGTCGTCATGGGGCAAGTCTGCCCGGTCCCGGCCTCGCATCCGTGTGGGACTGCGCGGACCGACCGGTCAGCGGGTCCCGTGCCCGACGCCCGCGCCGAGGCCCTGCGCCGGGGCCCTGGGCCGATGGCCGGACCGGGTGCAGCCGGTATCCGGTTGTCGCGGTGCGGGGTTCCCGGTTACGTTTGCCGGGCCGGCCGCGGGACTCCGGCCGCGACTTCCGGGACTTGCCTCTGAAGCAACGATTTCGCTGTTCGCGCCCCCATTCCCCGGCCGGCACCGCCGTCCCGCGCACGGCCGCGGCGCGATACCACGGGGGGATCCATGCCGGACACGGGCACGGCCACAAACGCGGCCACGGGCACGGCTTCCGGCGGCGGCGCCGGACTCGTCGCCGCGGAGGACGTACTCCTCTTCGTGAACGCGGCGGTCACCGCCACCGGTCAGCGCGAGTTCCGTTCGACGGCGTGTCAGCAGCGGCTCTCGCTGGACTTCCTGCACGCCTATGTACGAGTCAACTACCGCCGGGTGTACGCCTCCGCGCTGGCCCTCGACATCAACGACCACAACGCCGCGCGGATCGTCCGGGGCCTGCTGGAGACCGCCGCCGAGGCGACGGTGGAGGAGAAGCGGACCGAGGGCCGGCTGATCGCCGCTCGGCTGGCGAAGCTGCCGCCGCAGCGCGTGTACCGGCTGTTCCGGGCGCTGCGCGCGGCCGGGGTGAACAACCGGCGCACCCGCGCGATCATGCGCGACTGGCTGGCCGCCCGGCCGGATCCGGCGCATGACGCGGTGAAGTACCGCACGGGCCTGAAGACCGCCGCACGCCATGTCCACCTCCGGTTCGGCGCCGGTCCCGGTGAAACCGGCGAGACCGGTGGGTCCGGCGCGGTCGGCGAGGCCGCCGAGATCGGGGACTTCCTGTTCCGGCCCGGTCGGCGTCCCCGGTACCGCCATCCGGTGCTCGACGCGTGGCGGCGCGCCCCCTACGAGCAGGGCGCCCTCATGGAACTGCCGTTCACCGTCGCCGAGGGCTTCGCCGCCCGGCACGGAATGAAGCGCGAGGTGTTCCTGGAGCGGATGATTCCGCGGATGACCCGGCTGGAACGGCTGCGGACCCTGGAACGGCTTCGGACCTCGGGGCGGCGGGGCGACGCGGCGCAGGCGCCGCTGCCCGCGGACGTCGATCTGACGGCGATGCCGCTGACCCGGCTCGCGCTGTACGTGCTGTCGCTCGGTTTCGACGCGCGGTCGGCGCACCGCGTGGAGCTGACGCGTGCGCTGCGTGCCGCCGCCCGGCGTGCGGCCGGGCCGCAGGCCGGGAGCTGGGGGAAGGTGGCGGGCGTGCTGGACGACAGTTACTCGTCGTCCGGATCCGGCGAGAAGCGGCGCCGTCCGCTCGCCGTCGCGCTGGCCTGCCACTTCCTGCTGGAGGCGCTGTCCGCGCCGGGCGGGTACACCGCGCTGTGGACCTCGGGAGGCACCGATCCGCTGCTGGTCAGGCCCTGGGGGCCGACCCCGCTGGGCAGCCGTGTGCTGGACGCCCTGGAGCTCGGCCCGGACCGGCTGGTCATCGTGTCGGACGGCTGGGACAACGCACCGCCCGGCCTCGCGGGCGAGGTGCTGCGGGTGTGGCGGACGCGGCTCGATCCGGACCGGCGCACGGCGGTGGTGCACGTGAACCCGGTGTACGACGCCGACGGTTTCGATGTGCGGCGGCTCGCTCCGGGCGTGCCCGCGGCCGGTATCCGGGACGCGGAGGATCTGCCGGCCCTGGTGGAGATCGCACGGTTCGCCGAGGGGCGTACCGGGGCGGACGCCCTGTACGCCTACCTGGACCGTCAGGTCGCACGATTCGTCGGGGAACGTCTCGTCGCCGCACCCTGCGCCGGAACGCGGGAGGCGCGCGTCCCGCACGGGACGGACGGCGCACGGGAAGCGGTCGGCGCCCGAGGGGCCGGGGCCCTGCCGGCAGCAGTGCCAGGAGGCGCGTCGTGAACCGGCTCGAACTGACCGGGCTCGTCACCCGCCCCGCTCAGGTGTGGGGCGGCATCCGGCTGGTGCCGCTGGTCCGGGAGGAGCCCGTCGAGGGGCTCCGGCTGCACCGGGAGGTCTACACGGCCTCCGGGAGCGGCGTCGTCGACCTCGGGCCCCGCACGCACTACATCTCGTACATCCCGCACGGCTTCGTCGCCGACTGGTCCGGCGAGGACGCGCAATCCGCCGCGTACGGCACACAGCTCGGTCCCGGAACGGGTGAAGCGTCGCGGAAACGGCCACTGCGGACCGTACGGATCCAGCGTGGCCGCCACCATCGGATGGCCAAGCGGCAGCCCGGTGACCGGCTGCGGTTCCTGCCGCTCCATCTCGCGCTGGAGGGCTATCTCGCCCTGCACTTCAGGGGTCCCGCCATCGCGTGGGAGGAGTGGTCGCGCCAGGCGCTGCGCGATGGGCTCTCGCCGCGCGCCGAGGCCGCCTACATGGGGTGGTCGGTGCGCGGGCTCGACGAGGCGCTGCGGACCTTCGAGATCCATCCCGGCCAGTGCGGGGTGATGGTGTACGCGGCGGACGCGCTCGCCGCCGCGTGCGTCGTGCCGCACCCGGACGACTACCGGCTGCTGCACCGCTCGCTCGTCCAGGACATGTACGGGGAGCTGGTCCACCACTACGCGCTGTACGGCGGGCCGGTGGCGGAGTTCGCGGCGCGGATCGGCGACGGTCCGCACCTGCGGACGCTCGCCGACCTGCGAGCGGAGGCGCGGGCCCAGGAGCGGGCGTGGGCCGAGGCGCACAGCACGGTGTTCGCCCGCGAGCTGCTGGACTCCTCGTACACCTTCGATCAGGTGTACCAGATGGGCTCGTTCACACTGTGGCGGTTCCTACCGCCGTTCCGGCTCGACGGGGACGGTCGGCACATCGGTGAGACGATCACCGATCACAAGGGACGGGTCGCGTATCTGAAGACGTTCCGGCTGTCGGACGGGCAGATCAGGCGCGGCCATCTGCTGCACCGGCTGGCCGACGCGGACTGGCGGCTCGCGGAGGCGGCCACGGCGCTGGGCACCGATGAGGGGGAGCTGCTGCGCCGGATCCGGTCGGCCGGTTTCGAGGCGTTGCTCAGGCATCGCGCGCCGGGCGGAATTCCTCGGTGACACGCCGTCGTGCCCGGATCCGGTCCGGGGAGGCTACGGCGGCGTCCTCGTCCTGTGCGAGGTCCGCGACATCGATATCACGGGGGTGAGGCGCGACGCGGCACGAACGGGACGGCCGCGGCGCACGGACCGGCGGGGCGTCCGGGGCCGCGTTTGGAAGGCCGGTCGGGGTCCGGGCGCGGTCGACGCGGCTGGGATGCCCCACCCATCCGAGTCGCCGTGACGGTCGGGGCGGTCACGGCGACCGCGGCCAGCCTGAACAGTCAACGCGTGGGCGGCGTCGCAGTGTCCGTGCCATGGCCGAAAGTGAGGAAGCCGACGCCGGGGGCCGGTACGGACGGGCGGCGGACCTCTGCTGCGGCGCCGCGTTCTCTGGTTCAATGGGGCCATGGCCGGTATCCAGTACACCTCGACGGGTCGCGGCGACCTCGAACCGTTCTGGCCGTCCCGTCAGCACCACGACTTCGACCGGGTGTGTCGCCGCGCGAGGAACGCGCCGGCCCTCTAAAACCGCTCATCGCGGCCTTCGGCCCGCGCGCAAGCAAAGTCCGTCCGTCGACGACTCCTTCGCGCGAAAGAGCTGACCTCATGAAGAACAGCCGTACCCTGTCCGCCGCTGCCACCGCGGCGCCGGCGGCCACCGGGGCCTCCGCCCGCTCCCTCTCCCCCCATCGCCTTCGGCTGCGCGCCGTCGCCACCGACGAGGTCGTCCCGCTGGCCGACGTGGCGGAGTTCCTGCCGCCGGGTGCCACCTGGCTGCCCGCGCCCCAGCACACCGTTCCGGCGTTGCCGGGCCGACCGCCGATGGTCGGTTACCTGGTGCTCGTACCGGCCGATCAACAGCCTGCGGTCGCCGCGGCGACCGCCGCGGCCCGGTATGCGGTGCCGTCGCCGGCGGACGAGACGGACTCGGGTCCGGTGCGCATCGACCCCGTGCAGCGCATCGCGACGGTGGACGGGAGAACGCTCGACCTCACCTTCCTGGAGTTCGAGTTGCTCGCCCACCTCGTCGCGCACCCGTACCGGGTGCACACCCGCGACCACTTGGTGACCACGGTCTGGGGGTACGGACACGTGGGCGACGGGCGCACCGTGGACGTCCACATCGCCCGGCTGCGCCGCAAGTTGGGGGCCGAGCACCGGCATGCGATCCAGACGGTGCGGCGCGTCGGTTACAAGTACGCCCCCTGACGCGGGAAACGGGGCCGCGGGCGAGGGCGAGGGCAAGGGCGCTCCCGGTCCGGTGACCGCCGGACCGGGGCGGTCTCGTGACCGGGCCCTCGCCCGGGACACGGCTGCCCCACCGGGCCGCCGCCGGGACCTGCCGCAGCGTCAGCGCCGTGACCGGCAGCGTTTGCCCGGAGGGAGGGTCGTCCGGTGCGCGCGACCGCAGGGCGGCGGGAAAACCCGGACGGGGGTCTCCTCGCCCGAACGGAGCCGAAGGTTCGGGGAAGTGCGGGGAAGTGCCGGACGCCGCACGGCAGGCGGCAGGCGGCAGGCGGCAGGCGGCAGTTCGACGACACCGCCCAGCGGCCCGACGCACCGACGCACCGACGCACCGGAGTGACCATCGCACGATCCATTCGTTCTGCTGAATGTGCGCCCGCTGCCCGAAATACCTCCCGCGGCCGTCCGGGCCGACGCCGAGCAGGCCGGGGCGGTGCTCGTCGAGATCTACCCGCGGCTGGCCCGGCTCGGCTATCTGGCGCTGCCCCCGGCGCTCGGCCGCCACCGCCGGGTGCTGATGGCGCACACGCTCGCCCAGCGGGCGCTGCTGACGGCGCACCGGGCCGCGGGCGCCGACCACGCCGAGGCCCCGCCGCCGTGCAGGTCCGATGATCCGGCGGCGGTGGAGGACCCGCTCCACGCGTACGCCCGGGAACTGGTGGTGCGCGGGGCCCTGGGGGCGGGATGCCCGTGGCGGCGTGTCCGGATGGCACCGCTGCCGCAGGTGTGGGGACTGCGGCTGTACCCGCACACGGGCGGATCGGACGAACTCGCCCTGCAACAGGCCCTGTCGGCACTCTCCGGTGCGGGGCGCGCCGCCTATGTCCTGCGCGGCCTGGAGCGGCTGCCCGATGCCCGGGTGCGGCGGATGCTCGCCGCCGCCGGGGTGGTGGACCCGCACGCGGCGCTCGCCGAGGCGGACGGCGTGCCGACGCCGTACGCACTGCTCGACTCCCCGGAGTTCGACCCCTGTTCGCTCCAGGTGCGTCCCCCGGACCTGCCGCGCCGCCGGCAGTACAGGAGGGCGGTGACCGCGGCCGTGGCGGCGCTACTGGTGTGCGGGGCCCTGCTGGGGCCGCCTGGGCGCGGCTGGGGGCACGACGCCTCCCCGACGTCCCCACGCATGGACGCCCCGCTTCCCGAGCGGGCCCTGGATGCCGACGCGTCGCGCCGCGTACCGGAGTCGTACCGGAGGTTCCCGCCGCGGGCCGACTTCGCCTCCCGGCCGGCCCGGGGCGACCGCGCCGACGCCGATCGGCCTCCGCGCCGCACGTTCGCCGTGCGATCGGCACCGGACGGAACGCTGCGCCGTCCGGCGGCCGGGGGCGCGCCTCACCCGTTCCACCTCCGCCGGGGCGGCGGGGCGACCACGGCGCCGCTCCACGACGGGCCGCGCGTCATGCGGTACGCGGAGGCGTGGGACGGCGACCCCGCACTGTATGCGGAGGCGTGGGACGGCGACTGCGCACGGTATGCGGAAGCGGGCGGCGGCGCCGTGCGCGAGGGTGCGGCGCTCGGCTTCGCCCAAGTCGACGAAGCCGACACGGCCTCGGCCGGGGCGCCGGCCACCGGCCCCACGGGCGAGCGGGCCGAACACCTCACCGCACCCTGGGCGAGTGCCGGCTCCGTACGGGATCCGCTCGGCCCGGACGGTGCCGCGCGACCGCCGTGGCCCACCGCCGACGGTCCGACCGCGCCGGCCGGGGCGGACGAACGGGCCCGGCCGGACGGGACGCCGGCGGACGGCGAGTGGACGGGCACCCCGCCCTGACATCACCCGCGCAGGCCCCCGCACCGGGCGGTGCTGACGGCCGCGCCGACGGCGGACCCGGCCAAGCGCCCCGCACCGGCCGCGTGTTCGGGCACCGCAAGGAAATCGTCGTACGACCTCTGTCGCGTCGGCATACCCGCCAGTACATTGACATCATGTCTAATACGCAGTCGGCGCCGGTCGCGGCGGAGCGGACACCGCTCAAGGCCCGCAAGGTCTCCTTCGCCTGGGACGAGACACCTCTGCACTGGGTACCGGGCGACCCGTTCACCACGCACACCATCAACGTGCTCCATCTGCTGCTGCCCGCCGGGGAGCGCTGGTTCGTCCATGTGTACCGGCAGGTCCTGCCGTACATCCACGACGAGCACCTGCGTCAGGACGTCATCGGCTTCATCGGGCAGGAGGCCGTGCACTCGCAGGCCCACGACGACGTGCTGCCCCATCTGAGGCGGCTCGGTCTGGACCCGACGCCGTACACCGCACAGGTGGACTGGTTCTTCGAGAAGCTCCTGGGCGACCGCACCCTGCCGCCGGGCCGGGCCCGGACGTGGTGGCTGATGGAGCGGGTGGCGCTGATCGCGGCGATCGAGCACTACACCGCCTTCCTCGGCGACTGGGTGCTGAACGCCGACGAGCTGGACCGGCGTGGTGCCGATCCGACGATGCTGGACCTGCTGCGCTGGCACGGAGCGGAGGAGGTCGAGCACCGCTCGGTCGCGTTCGATCTTTTCATGCATGTCGACGGCGGCTACCGGCGGCGGGTGCGGACCTGGGCGGCGGCGTTCTCCGCGATGCTGTTCCTCTGGCAGCGGGGCACCCGCTTCTTCATGGAGAACGACCCGACGCTGCTGGACGGCAAGGCGTCGTTCAAGGAGTTCTACCTGAGCGGCAGGCGGGGCACCCTGCCCTCCACGGACGCCCTGATGCGCTCCGTCCCCCGCTATTTGAGCCGTTCCTACCATCCCTCGCAGGAGGGCTGCACCGCCCAGGCGATGGGCTACCTCGCCCACTCCCCCGCGGCAACGGCCGCCGAGGCACGGACGACGGGAGCCGGCTGACCATGCCCCTGCCCCGCCCGCGTACCGTCCTGCTCGTCACCGGCACCGCGCTGCTGGTCCGGCGTGCCCTGCGCCGCCGCGTCCGGCGCTCCCCGCTGTGGCCGCTCCCGGCTCTGGAGAACCCGGTGTCCGGCCACTCGGAGCGCCGCTCCACCACCACCCACCGGCTGCTGATCACGGAACGGACCTCGCCCGCCGACGGCGTGGTCCGGCTCCGTCTGGAGGGCACCGCTCTGCCGTCCTGGCGGCCCGGCGCGCACCTCGATCTGCTGCTGCCCTCCGGCCTGGTCCGGCAGTACTCGCTGTGCGGGGACCCGGCCGTCGCCGACACGTACACGATCGCGACCCGGCTGGTGGAGGACGGCCGGGGCGGTTCGCGGGAGGTCCATGAACGGCTCCGGGAGGGCGACGAGGTGGAGGTCCGCGCCCCGCGCAACCGGTTCCCGCTCGTCGACGCCCCCGCGTACCTGTTCGTCGCGGGCGGCATCGGCATCACCCCGATCCTGCCGATGCTGCGGTCCGTCGCCGCCTCGGGCGCGGACTGGCGGCTGCTGTACGGCGGACGGTCCCGTGCCTCGATGCCGTTCCTGGACGAGATCGAGAAGTTGGGCGCGGACGGCGGCCGGGTGACGGTCGTCCCCGCCGACGAGGCCGGCCACCCGGACACGGCCGGGGCCTTGGCAGACACGGCGCAGGGCACGGCCGTGTACTGCTGCGGTCCGGAGCCGCTGATGGACGCGGTCGCCGCCGCCCTGCCGCCCGGCCGCACCCTCCATCTGGAGCGCTTCGCCCCGGCGAGCGCGTCGTCGGCCGGCTCCGGCCCCTTCGACGTGGAGCTGCGCCGGTCCGGCCGCACGGTCCGGGTGGCGGCGGACCGGTCGGTGCTGGCCGCGGTGCGCGAGGAGGTCCCGCATGTCTCCTACTCCTGCGAACAGGGCTTCTGCGGTACGTGCCGACAGCGCGTCCTGGAGGGTGAGGTCGATCATCGCGACGAGCTCCTGACGGATGCGGAACGGGACGACTCGATGCTGATCTGCGTGTCCCGGTGCCGGGGAGAACGGCTGGTCCTGGACCTGTGACGGGTGCGGGCGGGCCGCCGCCCGGACGTCGTCGGCGGACCGGCCCGCGGCCTCTCACCCACCGCCGCCTCGGTACGCTGTCCCCCATGACGACCGGGGTGCGGCGCAGGATGGGTGTCGAGGAGCGCAGACGGCAACTGATCGATGTCGCGCTGGAGTTGTTCGGCAACCGCGCCCCGGACGAGGTGTCGATCGACGAGATCGCGGCTGCGGCCGGCATCTCGCGCCCCCTGGTCTACCACTACTTCCCGGGGAAGCAGAGTCTGTACGAGGCGGCGCTGCGGCGGGCCGCGGACGAGTTGTCGGCCCGGTTCGTCGAACCGCGCGAAGGGCCGCTCGGGGCGCGACTGCTGAGGGTGATGGAGCGGTTCTTCGACTTCGTCGACCAGCACGGCCCGGGATTCTCGGCGCTGATGCGGGGCGGGCCCGCGGCGGGCTCATCAACGGCGAACGCGGTGATCGACGGGGTGCGCCAGTCGGCGTACGAGCAGATCCTGACCCATCTCGACGTCGAAGTCCCCTCGCCACGCCTGGAGTTGGTGGTGCGCTCGTGGGTTTCGCTGGCCGAGTCGACGGCGCTGCTCTGGCTGGACGGGCGGCGTGTCCCCCGCGAGGAGCTGGAGAAGCAGCTCGTGCACGACTTCGCGGCGCTGACCGCGGTGCGTGCCGCGTACGACGCGGAGATGGCCGGCGTCATGTTGCGGGTGCTCGGGCAGGAGCCGGCGGACGGGCTGTTCGGGGAGCTGCTGGAACGGCTGTCCGCACTGACGCCCGCCATACCGGCCGTCCCCGTCCAGCGTGCGACGGACCCGCGCGCCGACACCGCGTGACGGCCCCCGGCGGGTGACGGCGGAGGACCGCCGCACGCGCTACGGCAGCAGTTCGCCCTGGAGCGCCGCCGCCAGGCCGACCTCCGCGTTGTCCGCCCGGCCCCGTTCGAAGGCGCGCTGGTAGGCGGCGTCGCCGACGGCCTCGCGGGCCTGACGCTCGCACGCCTCGCGCAACGGCCCGAGCTCGGGAGTGCCCCGCTGCGGGTGACCGACCATGCGCCAGTAGACCTGGCCCGTTCCGTACACCCGGGCGGCGCGGGCGCCCGCGCCCTGTGCGGCGATCGCCGCGGCCAGGATGTCCAGCCCGAGCGCGATACCGAAGCGGTCTCGGAGGCGGTACTTGCCCGCGAGCATCGCGCGGGCGTGGGCGGCGGAGGTCTCTGCGTCGCCGCGCATCAGGGCGATCAGGGCGAGTTGGTAGTCGACGTAACTGAGGGTCCAGCGCTCGTCGCGGGCCCGGCAGGCGGAGCGCAGTTCCCCGGCCGCCTCGGCCGCCTCGTCCAGACGGCCGAGCCCGATCAGGGCGAAGACGGTGATGAGGCGGCAGCGCAGCCGGTAGGCCGCTTCGAGCCGGGAGCCGGTGCCGGTGAAGCCCAGGACCTGCTCGATCCGGCGCAGGCTCGCCCGGGGCTGACCGATCATCAGGTGGGTGAGGCCGCACAGGTAGGCGGCGGCGAGGATGCCCTCGTCGATCCCGTCCCGGGAGGCGGCCTCGGTGCACTCCCGGCCCAGGCGGAGGGCGGCCGAGTAGTCGCCCTGGAGCATGACGGTCATGCCCAGCACCCACAGGGCGCGGGTGCGGTGGGGGCCCTCGGCCGGGCCGGCGTCCAGCGCGCGCCGGGCGTAGTCGCGGGTCTGCGGCAGATGACCGCAGCAGCACCAGAAGAAGCCGATCCGGCCCGCCATCTCCTGGGCGGCCGCGGTGTCGTGGACCAGCAGGTGATCGAGGGCGGCGCACAGGTCGGCGTGCGTCTCGGCGATGCGGTGGTACCAGGTGATCTGGTCGTCGCCGGTCCAGCCCGCGTGGGCCCGGCGGGCCAGGCCGTGGAAGCAGGCGGCGTGCCGGTCGGCGGCGGCCCGCTCCTCGTCCAGTTCGGCGAGCCACATCCGCCCGTACTCGCGGATGGTGTCGAGCATCCGGTGGCGTGCGCCGTCGCGTCGGACGACGGACTTGGCGACCAGGCCGTTCAGCGCCTCGGCCACCCCGTTCTCGGTGAGCGGCCCGCCGGCGCAGACCTCGCGGGCGGTGTCCTCGTCGAAGTCGCCGCGCAGGACGGTCAGTCGCGCCCAGAGCAGCCGTTCCAGCGGGGTGCACAGTTCATGGCTCCAGCCGATGGCGGTGCGCAGGGTGCGGTGGCGCGGCGGCAGGGCCGAGGCGTCGGCCGGTACGTCGAACCGGGTGCGGATCCGGGCGGCGACCCGCTCGACGCTCTCCTCGCCGAGCGCCCCGGCCGCGAGCTCGATGGCGAGCGGAATGCCTTCGAGGCGGCGGCAGATCTCGGCGGCGGCCTCGGCGGCGGCCGGTGCCCGGAGGGTGAGGCCGGGGGCCGCGGCGGCGGCCCGGTCCCGGAACAGGGTGAGCGCGTCGCCCGCGCCCTCGACCGGGAGCGGTGCGACCTCGACGGGCCGTTCGCCCCGCAGGCCGAGGGGCTGCCGGCTGGTGGCCAGCACGGTGAGGCCGGGCGAGGTGGTGAGGATCTCGCCGAGCAGGTGCGCGCAGGCGGGGAGCAGGTGATCGCAGGAGTCGAGGACCAGCAGCAGTTCCTTGTCGGCGAGCCATTCGCACAGCGCGTCGACGGGGGTGCGCAGGGTGTGGTCGGAGAGCCCGACCGCGTCGGAGACGGTCGCGATGAGGAGGCCGTCGTCGTGGAGCGGAGCCAGGTCCGCCCAGCGGACCCCGTCGCGGTAGGCGGGCACCGCCTGCCGGGCGGCACGGAGGGCGAGCCTGGTCTTGCCGACGCCGCCGCTGCCGGTGAGGGTGGTCAGCCGGTGGGCGGCGACGGTGTGTTCGAGTCCGGCAAGTTCCGCTTTCCGTCCGACAAAGCTCGTCGTCTCCTCGGGGATGTCGCTCGCCATGGTCACCGTCACTGAAACAGGTGGACCGGCCGGTCGCGGCCCCTGGTCCGTACGTCCCAGGCATGGGAGAGACCTGGGGTACCGGAGTGGGAGACCGGACCGGCCGGGGGTGGAAACGGCACGCCGGAGGGTGCGGTGGTGCGGCACTCGCCGGCGGCTGCCTGGTGCCCAACCTAGTACTGTCACGGCTCGGTTCAGGACGGGCACCACTCTCGTACCTCCCGGAACGGTGAACCTTCCGGAACTTCGCTCATGCGGCGACTTCTTGACGGTAATATCCCCGCCGCCGCCCGGACGGGCATGGGGCGCACGGCCCCATCGGACCGGACCGGCCGGGGGTGCCGTGGGCCGGTGTCCCGGTCCCGGTCCGGTCCGCCGTGTCAGCCGCCGCAGGTGCGGGCGCCCGTGTGCAGGGCGAGGGCGGTGTCGGCGGCGAGGGTCGCCGTGAAGCGGCCGGAGGCGTCGACGGTGACGCCCCTGCCGGACTGGACGTCGCAGTAGGCGCCGGCGGGCAGCGAGGTCTGGAAGGTGCGGGTCAGCGCAGAGCCCTCGCGGTTGATCGCGACGTACGCCCGGGAACCGCGGCCGAACGCGATCCGGTCGCCGCCGTCGTCCCACCAGTCGGTGACGGGCTCACCGCGCGCGGTGTTGCGGAGGGCGACCATGGAGGAGATCTCGGGCCAGGCGTGCTGGCACTTCCATCCGTCGCGGTAACAGGCGTTCACCGTACCGCCTCCCGGCGGCCCGGCGTCCCGGTCGGACCACTCGTAGCCGGAGTGGACGTCGGGCGAGCCGTACGGCCAGGCCAGCATGAAGACGTTGGCCAGGGTGTACGCCGCGCCGTCCTGGTAGCTGAGCGTGTCGCCGCCGCGCTCGGTGTCGTGGTTGTCGACGAAGACGCCCGCCTTCGACGACGGCATGAAGCCCCAGTCCTCGCCGTAGTTCCTCAGATACGCGAGCTTCTCACCGGTGAAGACCTGCTTGAGACCGCGTGCGTAGCGGAACTCCTGGACGTCTCCGTTACCGGTGTACTCCTCGGGCCGGACGGCCTCCCCCTCCCCGTATATGACCTCCTGCTTCCAGTAGGCGTCCGGCTCGCTCAGCCGTGCCTTGACGGCCGCCAGGTCGGTGGCGGGCATGTGCTTGGCGGCGTCGATGCGAAAACCGTCGACGCCGAGCGAGAGCAGGTCGTCGAGGTAACCGGCGATCCTGCCGCGGACGTACTCCTCGCCGGTGTCCAGGTCGGCCAGACCGACGAGTTCGCAGTTCTGGACGTTCGCCCGGTCCCGGTAGTCGGTGACCGGCGCGGTGCAGTCGTCCAGGTCGGCCGCGGAGTACAGGCCGGGGTAGTCGTACTTGGTGTACGGGGTGCCCCCGGTGCCGGTGCCCGATCCGGCCGCCATGTGGTTGATGACGGAGTCCACGACGACCTTGACGCCCGCCGCGTGACACGTGTTCACCATGGCGGCGAAGGAGGCGCGGTCGCCGAGCCGCCCGGCGATCCGGTAGCCGACCGGCTGGTACGAGGTCCACCACTGGTCGCCCCGGATGTGTTCCTGGGGCGGCGAGACCTGTACGTAGCCGTAGCCGGCCGGGCCGAGGGAGTCCGTGCACGCCCTGGCCACGGAGTCGAACTTCCACTCGAAGAGGACGGCGGTGACGTCCTTGTCACCCGGTGCCGACGCCTCGGCGGCTGGGGCGGGGCCCATGAGTGCGGTGGCGGCCGCCGTCAGGGCGAGAGCCGCGGACAGGGGTCCGCGCGGTGCTGTGCGTGCCATGTTTCCTCCTGCGGTGAAGGGGACATGCGGGTCACGGTGCGGGGTACGGCGGCCGTGGCCGCCGGGCTCAGGCCCCGGCGGCCACTGCGGTCGACCCCCGTACCACCAGATCCGGCTGGAACACGTACTCGGTGCGCTGTACGGGGCTGCCGCCGATCTCCTCCAGCAGGGCGCCCACGGCCGCCCCCGCCATCGCGTGCACGGGCTGGCGCACCGTCGTCAGCGGCGGATCGGTGAAGGCGATCAGCCGCGAGTCGTCGAAGCCCACCACCGACACGTCGCGCGGCACGTGGAGTCCGCGGTCCCGGGCGGCGCGGACCACGCCCAGCGCCATCAGGTCGCTGCCGCAGACGATGCCCGTGCACCCCTGATCGAGCAGCGCGCCCGCCGCCACCTGACCGCCCTCGACGCTGAACAGGGTGGTGCAGACGAGGAGCCCGGCCTCGGTGCGGTCCAGCCCGAGGAGGTCCGCGGCGCACTCGACGAAGCCCTCGCGCTTGCGGCGGGCCGGCACATAGCGCTGCGGGCCGATGGCCAGGCCGACCCTGCGGTGGCCCAGATCGGCGAGGTGGCCGACGGCCATCCGTACGGCCACGGCGTCGTCGGTCGAGACGGACGGGGCGCTGATCCGTTCGTTGTACCCGTTGATCAGGACGAACGGGACGCCGCGTTCGCCGAGCGCGGCGTAGCGGGCCGGGTCGGCCGACAGGTCGGCGTGCAGCCCGGAGAGGAAGACGATCCCGTCGACGCCGCGCTCCACCAACTGCTCGACGAGTTCGTCCTCGGTGGCGCCGCCGGGCATCTGGGTGCAGAGCACCGGGGTGTAGCCGTGCCCGGCCAGGATCTGCTCGATGGACTGCGCGAACGCCGGGAAGACCGGATTGGTGAGTTCCGGTGTCACCAGCCCGATCAGCCCGGCGCTGCGCTGTCGCGGCCGTACGGAGCGTTCGTAGCCCAGGACGTCCAGCGCCGCGAGCACCTTTTGGCGGGTGGTGTCCGCGACGCCGGGCTTCCCGTTGAGCACCCGGCTGACGGTCGCCTCGCTGACCGCCGCCCGCCCGGCGATGTCCGAGAGCCTCGGCGCACCGCCGGTCCCGGGCAGGGAGACCGTCACACCGTCCACCACACCGTGGTGTCGGCGGGCAGGTCGGCCTCGGCGCCGTCGATGGCGACCGGGGCGCTGGACAGCAGGACGTCGCCGCGCACCGGGATGCGGACCGGACGGTCCGTGGTGTTGACGGTGCAGACGAAGCCGGGGCGGGCGAAGACCAGCAGCCCCTCGGGGGCCTGGAGCCACTCCACCGAGTCGCCGGCGCCGAGCCCGGGGTGGGCCCGGCGGGCGGCGATGGCGGCCCGGTACAGCTCCAGGGTGGAGCCGGGGACGCCGGTCTGCGCCTCGACGCTCAGTTCGCCCCAGCCGTCGGGCTGGGGCAGCCAGCTGCCGCCGCTGCCGAAGCCGTACGAGCCGCCGTCGCGGGTCCACGGGATCGGCACCCGGCAGCCGTCGCGGAAGCCGTCCTGGCCCTCCGCCCGGAAGAACGACGGGTCCTGGCGGACCTCGTCGGGCAGGTCGGTGACGTCGGGCAGGCCGAGTTCCTCGCCCTGGTAGACGTAGGCGGATCCGGGCAGTGCCAGCATCAGCAGGGTGGCGGCACGGGCCCGGCGCAGCCCCAGTTCGCGGTCGCCGGGGGTGCGGATCTGGGTGCCGAGGCCGGGCGGGTTGGCGAACCGGGTGGCGTGCCGGGTCACGTCGTGGTTGGAGAGCACCCAGGTGGTGGGGGCGCCGACGGGGCGCATGGCGGCGAGCGAGGTGTCGATCACCCCGCGCAGCGCGGCGGCGTCCCAGTCGGTGGCCAGGTACTGGAAGTTGAACGCCTGGTGCATCTCGTCGGGGCGCACGTAGTGGGCGGTGCGTTCGACGGTGGGGGTCCACGCCTCGGCGACGAGGATGCGCCCTCCCGACGACGGCCCTTCGGCCCCCTTCTTCACCGAGTACTCGTCGAGGATGGTGCGCCAGGAGCGGTAGACCTCGTGGACGCCGTCCTGGTCGAAGAACGGCATGACGTCGTTGCCGAGCAGCTTGAGTTGGTCGCGGCTGCCGATGTCGGGCAGTCCGGGGGCCTTGACGAGGCCGTGGGCGACGTCGACCCGGAAGCCGTCGACGCCCATGTCGAGCCAGAAGCGCAGGATCGAGCGGAACTCGTCGGCGACGGCCGGGTGTTCCCAGTCGAAGTCGGGCTGCTCGGGCGCGAACAGGTGGAGGTACCAGTCGCCGGGGCTGCCGTCCGGGTTCGTGGTCCGGGTCCAGGCGGGGCCGCCGAAGACGGACTCCCAGTCGTTGGGCGGGAGTTCGCCGTGCTCGCCCTTTCCGGGGCGGAAGTGGTAGCGGTCGCGCAGCGCGGAGCCGGGGCCCTCGGCGAGGGCGCGCCGGAACCAGTCGTGGCGGTCGGAGGAGTGGTTGGGCACCAGGTCGACGATGATCCGCAGGCCCAGTTCATGGGCGTCCCGGATCAGCCCGTCGGCGTCCAGCAGGGTGCCGAACATGGGGTCGATGGCGCGGTAGTCGGAGACGTCGTATCCGGCGTCGGCCTGCGGGGAGGCGTAGAACGGGCTGAGCCAGACCGCGTCCACGCCGAGGTCTCTGAGGTACGGGAGCCGGCTGCGTACGCCCGCGAGGTCGCCCATGCCGTCACCGTTGCCGTCGGCGAAGCTCCGTGGGTAGACCTGGTAGATCACCGCGTCCTGCCACCAGCCGTTCTGGTGGGCCGGAGCGTCGGTGGACGGGCCGGTCGAGGGGGCAGCGAGGTGCTGGGTCATGTCGTCCCTGGGGTGTCGGGGTGGGTGCGCCGCCGGGACCGGGTGGGGGTCCTGGCGGTGCGGTGACGTGGTGCGTACGGGGTTGTACGGGGGGCTCGTCGGGGGGCGGAGGCCGTCGGGTGACCCGCGATCGCCCGATCCGGGGTCGCCCGACGGCCTCTCAGCCCTTGACGGCTCCGGCGGACATGCCGGTGACCAGATGGCGCTGGGCGAAGAGGAAGACCAGGGCGGCGGGTATCGCGATGAGCACGGACGCGGCGGTCATCGCCCCCCACTGGGCCCCGTACTGGTTGACGAACAACTGGAGGCCGCCGGCGAGGGTGAGGTTGTCCTCGCCGACCATGAAGGCGGAGGCGTACGCCACCTCGCCCCACGCGGTGATGAAGGAGTAGAACGCGGTGACGGCGAGGCCGGGCTTGGCGAGCGGCAGGACGAGCCGCCAGAAGGTGCCGAACGGGGTGAGGCCGTCGACCTGCCCGGACTCGTCGATCTCGCGCGGGATGGTGTCGAAGAAGCCCTTCATCATCCAGGCGCAGAACGGCACCGAGATGGTGAGGTAGGTGATGACGAGGCCGGCCGGCTGGTTGAGCAGGCCCATGCCGGACATGATGTTGTAGATCGGCACGATGAGGACGGCGACCGGGAACATCTGGGTGACCAGCAGCGTCCACATCAGCCCGCGCTTGCCGGGGAAGCGGAAGCGGCTGACGGCGTAGCCGGTGGAGGCGGCGACGATGACGCCGAGGAGCGTGGTGAGTCCCGCGATGAGCAGGGAGTTGCCGAACCAGGTGAGGAACTTCGTGTTCCGGATCAGGTTCGTGTAGTTCTCGAACGTCGTCTCTTTGAAGAAGTCGGTGGTGGTCGCGTACGCGGCGGGCTTCAGCGAGGTGAGCAGGACCCACAGCACCGGGAAGACGGCGATGACGGACGCGACGACGAGCGTGAGGTGCAGCCCGACGGAGGCGATCGGCGCGCGTTCACCGCGCGGCCGGACCGTGCGGGCGGGACGGCGTTGGGGGGTCGTCGCGGGGGCGGGGGTGGTGGTCACCAGTCGTCTCCCTGGGTGCGGAGGACGCGCCGGTAGACAGCGGCGAAGAGCAGCAGGAGCACGAGGATCAGCACGCCCCAGGTGGAGGACTGCGCGTAGTCGCGCGGGCTGATCTCGAAGGAGAACTTGTACGCCTGGGTGACCAGGATCTGGGTGGCCTCGCCGGGTCCGCCGCGGGTCAGCAGGAAGATCACCGGGAACATGTTGAAGGTCCAGATGGTGGAGAGCAGGACCACCGTCGTGGAGACCGGCCGCAGTCCGGGCAGGGTGATGTGGCGGAACCGCTGCCAGGCGGTGGCGCCGTCCATCTCCGCGGCCTCGTAGTGCTCGGCGGGGATCGACTGCAGACCGCCGAGCAGGGCGACCATCATGAACGGCACGCCGAGCCAGACGTTGACGGCGATGACCGAGAACTTCGCCCAGGCGGGGTCGTTCAGCCAGGGTATGCCGTCGATTCCGGCGCCGGAGAGGATCTTGTTGAGCAGCCCGCGGTCCTCGTTGTAGAGGAACCGCCAGGCGAAGACGGAGACGAAGCCGGGAATGGCCCAGGGCAGGATGAGGGCCATCCGGTACGCGGAGCGCCCGACGATCCTGCGGTTGAGGACGTTGGCGAGGGCCAGGCCGAGGGCGAAGGTGATGGCCACGCAGGAGACCGTCCACACCAGGGTCCACCCGAGCGTGCCGAGGAACTGATCGCCCGTGAGGGCGTCGGCGTAGTTGTCCAGGCCGACGAACTCGTACGTGGCGGGCATGTGGTTGACGCCGATGGAGCGGGCGACGTTGCGTTCGTCGGCGTCGGTCATCGACAGGTAGATCCCGCGGACCAGCGGGTACCCGATGATGACGCCGATCACGACGACGACCGGGGCGACCATGGCCCAGGCGTACCAGTGGGTCGACAGCGCCCGCCGGAGCCTGCTCGGCGGTGGCGGGGGGTTGCCAGTGCCGCGGCTCCGGCCGCGGACGACGTCGTCGTCCGCGGCCCTCGCCACCGACTGGCCGGTGTGGACAGCCATCAGCCGGTCTGCCTTCCTGTTACTTCCAGCCCTTGAGGAGCTTGCGGTAGGAGTCGCCGGTGGTCTTCACGCCCTTCTCCGGCGTGGTCTGGCCGGTGAGGACCTTGGTGTACTCGGTGACGAGCGGGGCGAAGAGGCTGCCGGTCTCGGGGATCCAGGGCCGCTCGACGGCGGTCTCGACGACGGGCTTGAAGAAGCCGACGATCTCGTTGTCGACGACGTCCTTCATGCCGTAGGCGGAGGTGCGGGTCGGCAGGAGGCTCAGTTCCTTGGCGACCTTGGCCTGGGTCTCGGCGGAGGTCATGTACTCGACGAAGGCGTAGGAGGCATCGAGGTTCTTGGAGCCGGCGTAGACGGCCAGGTTGTGACCGCCCTGCGGGGCGCCCTGCGCGGCGGAGCCGGCCGGGACCGGGGCGACACCGAGGTTGGCCTTGTCCTTGAACTCCGCGCCGGCGTAGGTGTCGGCGACGGCCCACGGACCGTTGATGATCATGGCGACCTTGCCGTCCTTGAAGGACGCCTGCATGTTCTCCCAGCCGTCCGTGGCGTCCGTCTTGGCCGCACCCGAGTCGACGAGGTCCTTGACGGCCTTCATCGCCTTGACGCCCTGGGCGTTGTCGATGGTGACGGTCCGGCCGGCGGCGTCGACCATGTCGCCACCCTCGCCGTAGAGGAAGGACAGGAACCAGTACGCGTCGTCACCGCGCAGGTACATACCGGTCTTGCCGGTCTTGTCCTTGATCTTCTTGGCGACGCTCTTCAGCTCCTCGACGGTCCCGGGGACCTCGACGCCGGCCTCCTTGAAGATCTTCTTGTTGTAGAAGATGCCCATGGAGTCGATGACCTGCGGCACCGCGTACGTCTTGTCCTGGTACTTCGTGGACGCGGCGGCCTGCTTCAGGAAGTCGTCCCGGTTCTTCAGCGCGGCCGTGCCGTCGAGCGGGGCGAGGTAGCCGAGGTCGGCGAACTCGGGCGTCCAGGCGACCTCGGAGCGGATGACGTCGGGGGCGTCGGAGCCGGACTGGGCCGCGTTCTTGAACTTGTTCTGCGCGTCGCCGAAGGGCACGTTGACGTAGTTGACGCGGACCTTCGGGTGCTGCTTGGTGAAGCCCTCGGCGAGCTTCTTGAAGACCTTGTCCTCGCTGCCCGCGGTGGAGGTGTCCCACCACGTCACCGTGCCGGACAGTTCGCCCGAGCCCTTGCTCGTGCCGCCGGCCTCGTCGTCGCTGCCGCAGGCGGTCGCCGCGAGCGCCAGGGCCGCGACCAGGGCGGTGGCCGTTATGCCACGTCGCATCTGAACTCCTTCAACTGCCGTACCGCTCCGTCGCGGCGCCGGGTCGACGTGAACGTAACAAGGATGAAAGAAGGCCGAAAGAGTTTGCGGAAATTTTCTGCAAGAACCGACGATCGTTACATTCGCGTGTCCGCACGGTTGCCGTCAAGCCTCTTGACGGAAAGCGTTGAACCCTGCAACGGCGGGGTGCACGAGGTGATCTTGCGGGGTGCCGGTCGGCTCGCGCCCGGCGGACATCGTCCGCAAGTCCTTGCAAGATGTTGCGCCAGGCACCCCCGGACACCGCCGGAACGGCGCTGTCCGCCCGCGCCCGGAACCGGGGTCCGCGCCCGCCGTCGGGGCACCGGGCGGGCGCGGACGTCCGACTCCGGCCGATGGTGGGCAATCCGACATACGCCCGGTACAGTCCACTTCCATGACCGCACGGCTTGCCGATATCGCAACTCAGGCGGGGGTCAGTGAAGCGACGGTCAGCCGTGTACTGAACGGCAAGCCCGGTGTTGCGGCGGCCACCCGCGAATCCGTTCTGGCCGCGCTCGACGTCCTCGGCTACGAGCGTCCCGTACGCCTGCGCAGGCGCAGCGCGGGGCTGGTCGGGCTGATCACGCCCGAACTGGAGAACCCCATCTTCCCCGCGCTGGCGCAGATCATCGGCCAGGCGCTGACCCGGCAGGGTTACACCCCGGTGCTGGCGACCCAGACCCCCGGCGGTTCCACCGAGGACGAGTTGACCGAGATGCTGGTCGAACGCGGCGTCTCCGGCATCATCTTCGTCTCCGGGCTGCACGCCGACACCTCCGCCGACATGCGGCGCTATGAGCAACTGCGCGCCAAGGGCGTCCCGTTCGTCCTCGTCAACGGTTTCTCCCCCATGGTGCGGGCCCCGTTCATCTCACCGGACGACCGGGCCGCGATGCGGCTCGCGGTGACGCACCTGGTGTCGCTGGGGCATCAGCGGATCGGCCTGGCCGTCGGCCCGAAGCGGTTCGTTCCGGTGCTGCGCAAGATCGAGGGCTTCCGCGCGGTCGTACGGGAGCAGTTGGGCGTCGGACCGGACGAGGTGGAGGAGCTGATCCAGCACTCGCTGTTCACCCTGGAGGGCGGACAGGCCGCCGCGTCGGCGCTGATGGAGCGGGGGTGCACGGCGGTGGTGTGCGCGAGCGACATGATGGCGCTCGGCGCGATCAGGGCCGCTCGCCGGATGTCGCTGGAGGTCCCGCGCGATCTGTCGGTGGTCGGTTTCGACGACTCGCCGCTCATAGCGTTCACCGATCCGCCGCTGACCACGATCCGTCAGCCGGTGACGGCGATGGGCCAGGCCGCCGTGCGCACGCTCCTGGAGGAGATCGGCGGCACACCCGCCCCGCACAGCGAGTTCGTCTTCATGCCCGAGCTGGTGGTCCGCGGCTCGACGGCGGCGGGTCCCGGACCGGCCCCTGCCCCGGCGCCGTCCGCCGGGGCGGTTCCGGCACCGCAAGACGGCCCCGTCGGCTCCCCGGCAGGCCCCTGAGAGCCGCGCTTCGCCCCGCACCCTTGGCCCCGGCCCGGCGGGCCTGTTGAATCGACCCCGGCGGCGATGGGCGTTCCGTCCGATGGGAGGATGATCGGGTGGGGGAATCCTTTCTGGCAAACTCTGTGCCCATGGGTGAATCGCGTGTGACGTCACAGGACGGCCGACCGGAGGCCACCCCGTCACCCATCGCGGGGCAGACGGACCCCGTGGGGGGCACGGGGCGGAACACCGGGCGGCGGGAGGGCGGACTTGCGAAGCCGCGTTCCCCGCGTCGCACGTTCCTCTCGCGTACCCCGGATCCCTCGCGCCCTTCGCGCCAAGGGGGGCTCACGGGTTTCGTGCGGGCCTCACGCTCCCCCCGCCGGCCGCGCCTCTGGTTCGAGGTCCTGCTGATCGCGCTCAGTTACTGGGTCTACTCCCTGGTGCGCAACGCCGTACCGGAGCAGAAGGCCCAGGCGCTGCGCAACGCCGACTGGATCTGGTCGGTCGAGAAGCACCTGGGAGTCGCCATCGAGCAGACCGTCAACCATGCGGTGAACTCCGTGACATGGCTGATCGTGTCGATGAACTACTACTACGCGACCCTGCACTTCGTGGTGACCCTCGGCGTGCTGGTATGGCTGTTCCGCCATCACCCCGGCCGGTACGCGGCGGCCAGGCTGACCCTGTTCGCGACCACGGCCGTGGCGCTGCTCGGCTACTACCTCTTCCCGCTGGCACCGCCCCGCCTCATGACCGGCGGCCACTTCATCGACACCGTCCTGGTCCACCACACCTGGGGTTCCATGGCCTCGGGCAACTTCAAGAACATGTCCAACCAGTACGCGGCGATGCCCTCGATGCACATCGGCTGGTCGCTCTGGAGCGGCCTGATCGTCTTCGCGCTCGTCTCCGCGCCCTGGGCCCGCATCCTGGGGCTGCTGTACCCGACGGCCACCCTGGTCGTGATCGTGTCGACCGCCAACCACTTCTGGCTGGACGCGGTGGGCGGCCTGCTGTGCCTGGCGTTCGGCTTCGCCGTCTCGTACGTCTGGTACGGCTCGCTGCCGCACCGCCTCCCCCGGTGGGTGCGGGCACCGGGCGGGACGTCCCTTCCCGGCACCCCGCGCCGGGAAGGGGAGACCGGGGCGGACCTCCCCGTCCCGGACGCCGCGGACGGCGCGGGGAACGTACCGCAGGGCGCGGCGGAGGTGCCGGCCGCCAGATAGCCGACGGGGCGCCGATGCCGCCCGGCGGGACGGCGTTGGGAGCGACCCCGGTCGTCACCGTGAGCGGGGCGGCGGTCGGGACGACGAAGAGGGCGATGTCGGCGGTGCGGAGCGTCCCGGGGACGTCGCGGAGCCGCGCACACCGGTACGGGGCCGCCGCGAGCGTACGCGGGCCCGGTGCGGCGGCCCGGACCCGCGTACGCCGGTGCGGGCCTTGCCGGACCCGTGCACGTCGGTGAAGCCGCCCTCCGGCACCCGCGCGTCACGCCCCGTAGAACCGCTCCTCCATCACCGCCCGCGCCCGCCGGGTGATCCGCCGGTAGTCGTCCAGCATGTCTCCGACATGCCCCGGCTCGTACCCCAGGTACCGTCCCACCGCGGCGAGTTCGCGCGGACCTGACGGGAACGTGTCACCCGGCCGGCCGCGCACCAGCATCACCGCGTTGCGGACCCGCGTCGCCAGCACCCATGCCTCGTCCAGCATCTGCGCGTCCTCCGCCGGGATCAGTCCGGCCGCGCACGCGGCGGCCAGCGCCTCGCGCGTGCGCGTCGTCCGCAGCCCCGGTTCCGACCAGCCGTGCTGCATCTGTGTCAACTGGACCGTCCATTCGACGTCGCTCAGCCCGCCGCGGCCCAGCTTGGTGTGGAGCATGGGGTCCGCGCCGCGCGGCAGCCGCTCGGACTCCATCCGGGCCTTCAGCCGGCGGATCTCCCGGACCGCCTCCTCCCCCAGCCCCTCCATCGGATAGCGCAGCGGATCGATCAACTCGATGAACTCGCGACCCAGCCGCTCATCGCCCGCCACCGGCGCGGCACGCAGCAGGGCCTGGCTCTCCCAGACCAGCGACCAGCGCCGGTAGTAGGCCCCGTACGAAGCCAGCGTGCGCACCAGCGGACCGTTCCTGCCCTCCGGGCGCAGATCGGCATCGATCAGCAACGGCGGGTCTGCGGTGGGGAGTTGGAGCAGTCTGCGCATCTCGGCGACGACCGCCCTCGCGGCCTGTGCCGCCTCCTGCTCGTCGACGCCCTCGCGCGGCGCGTGCACGAACAGCACATCGGCGTCGGAGCCGTAGCCGAGTTCGTGTCCGCCGAACCGGCCCATGCCGATGACCGCGAAACGGGTGGGCAGGGTGTCCCCCCAGTGCGCGCGCACGGCGGCGCGCAGCGCGCCCGCGATGGTGGCGGCGGTCAGATCGGTGACGGCGTCGCCGACCCGGTCGACGAGGGCACCCGGGTCCTGTTCGGCCGGGTGTTCCTCCGTTCCGTACGAGCTGATGAGGTCCGCGGCGGAGGTCCGGAACAGTTCGCGCCGCCGCACCCCGCGCACCGCGGCGACGGCGGACTCGGCGTCGTCCGCGCGCCCCACCGCGGCGAGCACCTCCTGCTCCAGGTGGGCCCGGCCGCGCGGCCGGAGCCCCTGCGGATCGCCGAGGATCGCCACCGCCTCGGGCGCCCGCAGCAGCAGGTCCGGGGCGAGCCGGCCGGCCGAGAGCACCCGGGCGAGGTTCTCCGCAGCCGCGCCCTCGTCCCGCAGCAGCCGCAGGTACCAGGGGGTCTTGCCGAGGGCGTCGGACACCTTGCGGAAGCCGAGCAGACCGGCGTCGGGGTCGGCGGAGTCCGCGAACCAGCCGAGCAGCACCGGCAGCAGGGTGCGCTGGATGGCGGCCTTGCGGGACACCCCGGAGGACAGTGCCTCCAGGTGCCGCAGCGCGGCGGCCGGATCGGCGTATCCGAGCGCTTCGAGCCGGTGCCGGGCCGCCTCGGGGCTGAGCCGGGACTCGCCGGGGGCCAGCTGGGCGACGGCGTCGAGCAGCGGCCGGTAGAACAGCTTCTCGTGGAGCCTGCGCACCACGGACGTATGGCGCCGCCACGTCTGGTTGAGTTCGGTGAGGGGGTCCGTGCGCATCCCGAGGGAGCGTCCCAGCCGCCGCCGGTCCGGTTCGTCCTCCGGGACCAGGTGCGTGCGACGCAGCCGGTAGAGCTGGACGCGGTGTTCCAGGACACGCAGGAAGCGGTACGCGTCGTCGAGCTGCGCGGCGTCCACCCGGCCCACGTAGCCGCCCGCGGCGAGCGCCCGCAGGGCCTCCAGGGTGGTGCCGCTGCGCAGGGTGGTGTCGCTGCGGCCGTGCACCAGTTGGAGCAGCTGCACCGCGAACTCGACGTCCCGCAGCCCGCCGGGGCCGAGCTTGATCTCGCGGTCGACCCGGTCGGCGGGGATGTTGTCGACGACGCGGCGGCGCATCTTCTGCACGTCGGCGACGAAGTTCTCCCGCTCCGCCGCCTGCCAGACGAGCGGGGAGACGGCCTCGACGTACGCCGCGCCCAGGTCGGGGTCCCCGGCCACCGGCCGGGCCTTGAGGAGCGCCTGGAACTCCCAGGTCTTGGCCCAGCGCTGGTAGTACGCGAGGTGCGAGGACAGGGTCCGCACGAGGGGCCCGTTGCGGCCCTCGGGGCGGAGGTTGGCGTCGACGGGCCAGATGGTGCCCTCGACGGTGGTGTCGGAGCAGATGCGCATCATGTGCGCGGCCAGGCGGGTGGCGGCCGGGACGGCGGCGTTCTCGTCGACGCCGTCGGCCGGTTCGGCGACGAAGATGACGTCGACGTCGGAGACGTAGTTCAGCTCATGCCCGCCGCACTTGCCCATGGCGATCACGGCGAGCCGGCAGCGGGAGGCGTCGTCGGGTGCGGCCGTACGGGCGATGGCGAGCGCCGCCCGCAGGGTCGCGATGGCCAGGTCGGCCAGCTCGGCGGCGGTCTCGGCGACGTCCGTCGTGCCGCACACGTCACGCGCCGCGATGGTGAGCAGGCACCGGCGGTACGCGACGCGCAGCGAGTCGGGGTCGACGGCCCCGGCCAGTCCTTGCTCGAACTCGGCGACGCCGGGGTGCAGATCGCTGGCCTCGTAGGTGACGAGCGCGTGCCAGTCGCGCGGGTGGCGGGTCAGATGATCGCCCAGCGCCTCGGACGCCCCGAGGACCCCGAGCAGCCGGTCCCGCAACGGTTTGGCGGTGACGAGGGTGTCCAGCAGGACCTGCCGCTCGTCCGCGTCCTGGGCCTCCACCAACCGGGCGACCCCGCGCAGCGCCAGGTCCGGGTCGGCGGTGGCCCCGAGGGCGTCGAGGAGTACCGGATCGGTGCGTACGGACGACAGGACGGGCAGGTCGAGGAGCCGCTCGGCGGCGGCCGGGTCGGTGAACCCATGCCGCAGCAGTCGGGTGAACGTACTGCTTCTGCGTCCCGGCACCGTCGTCATTTCCGTGCTCTCCCGCTCGCGACCCACACACGATCCAGCGTTCCGAGCCTACGGGCTGTCCCGTTGATCCGTGGCGGACCGGCGCCGTGCACCCGCCGGGGACGACGGGCCGGCCCATGGCCCGCGCCGGTGGATTCGGAGCGGGCCGCGGTCGGCTCAGGGGAGAGACGGGTGGGGGCGGGGAGGCGAGCGGCGGTTCGGCGCGGGGGGAGAAACGGGTGCGGCGCCCGGCCCGTGGGAGCGGCGCGCGGGTGGAGACGGGTAAGCGGCGACAGGCGCAGGGAGACGGGCGGCGGTTCGGCACGCGGGCGCGGGAGAAGCCCCGTGGAGGCGGATGCGCAACATCACAAAGCCCGGTTCAACGCGCGGGTACGGGAGAAACGGGCGCCGTCGAGGCGCCCGGCCGGGTCGCGATGACGACGGTGGCATACAGCTCGTCGGAGGTGACCACGCGCGGGACCAGACCGGCGCGGGCGACGGTCACCTCGGCCCGGGACGCCTGCCGCTCGCTCGCCTCGACCAGGAGGTGCCCGCCGGGGGCGAGCCAGTCCGGGGCCTCGGCGGCGACCCTCCGCAGCACGTCCAGGCCGTCCGCGCCGCCGTCGAGCGCGACGCGCGGTTCATGGAGGCGGGCTTCCGGGGGAAGCAGTTCGACGTCGTCCGTCGGTACGTACGGCACGTTGGCGAGCAGGATCCCCACCCGGCCGCGCAATGGAGCGGGGAGCGGTTCGAAGAGGTCGCCCTCGTGGACCCGTCCCGCGTCACCGACGTTGCGGCGGGCGCAGCGTACGGCGGCCGGTTCGATGTCGGTCGCGTGCAGCTCGATCCCACCCAGGATCGCCGCGAGCGCCGCGCCCAGGGCGCCCGAACCGCAGCAGAGGTCGACGACCACCGCCCCGGGCGCGGCGAGCGCGGCAGCCTGTTCGACCAGGAACTCGGTGCGGCGGCGGGGGACGAAGACGCCGGGGTCCACGGCGACCCGGAGGCCGCCGAACTCGGCCCAGCCGAGGACGTGTTCCAGGGGCAGCCCGGCGGTCCGCCGTTCGACCATGGCGGCGAGTCCGGCGCGGTCGGTGGCCGCGGAGACGAGCAGCTCCGCCTCGTCCTCGGCGAATACGCAGCCGGCGGCGCGGAGTGTGGCGACGATGGAGGAGACGATGTGCGAGGAAACGTGAACCGACATGAAGCGGAGCCTTTCGGGGAAGCCGATGGGCGCTCCGCGCCGGCCCCAGCGCCAAAAGCGGCACTAGGCCGTGTCGACCACGCGGTCGTGCGAAGTGAGCACCCGGTCTGACGCAGCGTTGATGGGTCTCACCTCCTCGGTCGGTCCCGTGCGGGGGCGGATCACACTACCCCAATCGCGATGACGGGACGACTCCTCCTCGTCATGCCGATCGGGCGCACGAATCTGACGCTGCATCACGCCCCCTACGACGAAAGTCGGTTGCCTGACCGTCCGGATCAGGCTTCCCTAAGCTGTCCCTCATGACGGGTGAAGGCGTGGGGCGGGTCGTCGACGGCCGGTTCGAGCTGCTGGAGCGGCTCGGGGGCGGCGGAATGGGTCTGGTGTGGCGGGCGCGCGACATGGAACTCCACCGGGACGTGGCGCTGAAGGAGGTGCGTCCGCCCGACCCGCGGTTCGCCGAGAGCCCGACGAGGGAGGCGGCGGTGCTGCGGGAGCGCGTCCTGCGCGAGGCGCGTGCCCTCGCCAGGCTCCGGCATCCGCAGGTGGTGACCATCTTTCATATCGTCACCGGTGAGGAGGCCGCGTTCCCCTGGCTCGTGATGGAACTGGTCCCGGGCGGTTCGCTGGCGGACCGGCTGAAGCAAGGCCCGCTCCCGCCGGCCGGGGCCGCCCGGCTGGGCAGGGGGCTGCTCTCGGGGCTGCGGGCGGCGCACTCCGCGGGCATCCTGCACCGGGACGTGAAGCCGGCCAATGTGCTGATGAGGGAGGACGGAAGCCCGGTCCTCACCGACTTCGGTATCGCCGCGCTGAGCGAGCTGACCGCCCTGACCAGTGCGGGCGCCCTCATCGGTTCGCCCGAGTACATCGCCCCGGAGCGCATCCGGGGGCAGGAGGGCGACCCGTCCTCGGACCTCTGGTCGCTCGGGATGCTCCTGTACGTGGCGGTGGAGGGCGCGCATCCGCTGCACAGGGGCACGGTCCTGGCGACCCTCGCCGCGGTTCTGGACGAATCCGTTCCGGCCCCCACCCGCGCCGGCCCGCTCACCGGCGTGCTGACCGCGCTGCTGAGCCGTGACCCCGGGGACCGCCCGGACACCGGCGAACTGGACCGGCTGCTCGCGGAGGCCGAGGCACGGGCGGAGACCGAGGCCGGCCCCCGGCCTGGCACAAAGACCGCGCCCCGGCCCGGCACCGGAGCCGGCACACGGCCCGACACGGAAGGGGCGGCACCGGACGGCCCAGGGGCGACAGTGGGCTCGCGGACGGCAGCGGCCGCCCCGGCACCCCGGCCGGACGCCGCACCGAAACGGGCTCCCGGGCGGGCCTCGCAGCCGCCCGAACCCGGCCCCGCACCGGCGGCACCCGGGTATCCCGACATGACGACCCGCTCGGCCCCCGCCCCCGCCGCACCGCCGCCCGCCGACTCGGAGCCGCGCGCCGAACCAGCGAGCGCCCCCGCCCCGGAGGACCGGGCCGCGAAGCAACCGCCGGACGCCGAACCCGAGGACCGGGCGACGAAGCAACCACCGGACGCCGAACCGGAACGCGCCGACACCTCTTCCCGGCCGCGCCGCCGCCGTATCGTCCGGAAGCTCATCGGGGTGGCCGCCGCGCTGGCGCTCGTCGCCGCCGCGGTGAACTACCTGCCCGGCCTGCTGGCCGAGGCCAGGGACCGGGGGACCTCGGTCATCGGCATCGGGCCGCAGCAGTCGGACGACTACCTCTTCACGCCGAAGGGGGTGCGCGAGGCGATAACGAAGCTGAAGCCGATGACCGGGAGCAGCACCGTCTCCAGCATGAGCTCGCACGGCAGTCATCTGACGATCGCCGCGCCGCGCAAGGACAACCCGGAGGTCATGCACTGGTACAGCTACCGGGATGGCAAGGCGTCGGACGACGGCCCGGCGGGCGTCGTCAAGCAACCGCCCGCCCTCGCGCTGGAGGCATTCGACTGGGACCTGCTGCCCGCGCTGTGGCGCGAGGCCCAAAACGGGCTGGGCATCAAGAACGCCGAGGCGAGCCATATGATCCTGCACCGCAATCCGGACACCGGGCTCGAACTGACGCTGTACGTCCGCGACGACTACGGCAGCGCGTGGATGAAGGCGGACAACAAGGGGAGGACCATCTACCGCAGTCCCCGGGAGACCGTGAACAAGAACTGACCCACGTCCATCCTTTGACTGCTCCCTCCCTTCAGTGAAGGGAGGGATTTCTGACTCAGGCAGTCGGCTGCTGGAGGCCGCCGCCGCCCGAGCCCCGCACGCACCGGCCGCGCCCGCCTACAGCACCGGCAGCAGGGCCTTCAGTTCGAAGGCGGTGACCTCGCTGCGGTACTCCTCCCACTCCTGCTTCTTGTTGCGCAGGAAGAAGTCGAAGACGTGCTCACCGAGCGTCTCGGCAACCAGCTCGCTCTTCTCCATCAGCGAGATCGCCTCGCCCAGGTTCTGCGGCAGCGGCTCGATGCCCATCGCGCGGCGCTCCGCGTCGGACAGGGCCCACACGTCGTCGTCCGCGCCGGCCGGGAGTTCGTAACCCTCCTCGACGCCCTTGAGGCCCGCGGCGAGCAGGACCGCGTAGGTCAGGTAGGGGTTGGCACCGGAGTCGATGGAGCGGACCTCGACGCGGGCGGAGCCGGTCTTGCCCGGCTTGTACATGGGGACGCGGATGAGCGCGGAGCGGTTGTTGTGGCCCCAGCAGATGTACGAGGGGGCCTCGCCGCCGGCGCCCGCGGCGCGGGAGGAGCCGCCCCAGATGCGCTTGTAGGAGTTGACCCACTGGTTGGTCACGGCGGAGATCTCCGCGGCGTGGGTGAGCAGGCCGGCGATGAACGAACGGCCGATCTTGGAGAGTTGGTACTCGGCGCCGGACTCGTAGAAGGCGTTGCGGTCGCCCTCGAAGAGCGAGAGGTGCGTGTGCATGCCCGAGCCGGGGTGCTCGGAGAACGGCTTGGGCATGAACGTCGCCTGTACGCCCTGCTCCAGCGCCACCTGCTTCATCACCAGCCGGAACGTCATGATGTTGTCGGCGGTGGAGAGCGCGTCCGCGTACCGCAGGTCGATCTCCTGCTGACCGGGAGCGCCCTCGTGGTGGCTGAACTCGACCGAGATGCCCATGGATTCGAGCATGGTGATCGCCTGGCGGCGGAAGTCCATACCGACGTTCTGCGGGGTGTGGTCGAAGTAGCCGGAGTTGTCGGCGGGGGTGGGGCGGCTGCCGTCGACGGGCTTGTCCTTCAGCAGGAAGAACTCGATCTCCGGATGGGTGTAGAAGGTGAAGCCCAGGTCGGATGTCTTGGCGAGCATCCGCTTCAGGACGTAGCGCGGGTCGGCGAAGGACGGCGAGCCGTCGGGCATCAGGATGTCGCAGAACATCCGGGCCGTGCCGGGGGCCTCCGCGCGCCACGGCAGGATCTGGAAGGTCCCGGGGTCGGGTTTGGCGATCATGTCGGATTCGTACACCCGGGCGAAGCCCTCGATGGCAGATCCGTCGAAGCCGATTCCCTCGTCAAACGCCTGTTCCAGTTCGGCGGGGGCCACGGCGACGGACTTGAGGTAGCCGAGGACGTCGGTGAACCACAGCCGTACGAAGCGGATATCGCGCTCCTCAAGCGTCCTGAGGACGAATTCCTGCTGCTTGTTCATAGCCACATCCTTGCAGTTCAGACGGTCCGTGCACCACCGCCCGGGGTAGGGGGGAGCTCCAGTATCTCGGCCCGGGATTTCACCCAGATTACGCACACGGAGGGCGAGGGAGCACCCGGCTGCCCGCTACGATCTGCGGCCATGGCATGCGTGGGGTGGAGCCGCTCGGCGACGCCCTCGGGCGTGCCGGTTCACCAGCCCTCACCGCTTTCCCGATCCTCTCCTCATCCGTCTTTTCCGATCTTCTTCTTTCCGTCCCTTCCCGCCTCTTCGCAGAAGGACCTGACGACATGAGCCTCGTCCCCCGGATCCGGCCCGAACAGACGCACGAAGCCGACCGCCCGCGTGACCGCCGCAGCCGTATCGCGGCCATAGGCCTGAGCGTCCTGGTGGTCGTCGGCGTGGCCGGTTTCGGCTCGTACGCGCTGCTGGACAGGTCCGAGGCCTCGGAGAACGAGCGGAGTGTCCGGGCGGACGACGCCAAGGCGCCCGCGCCGGACCGGAACGGACCGGGGCCGAGGCCGGACGGTCCGGGGCAAAACGGGGCCGCCGACGACTCGATCCCGGGGCTGAGGACGTGGGACGCCTCGAAACTGACCCGCAATCACGTCTCCGGGCCCGTCGCGTACCCGATGAAGCCTCCGGTCGGCGGTGACCACAACCCCGTGTGGATGAACTGCGACGGCGAGGTGTACGAGAAGGCCGTCCCCGACGAGAACGCCGTGCACTCGCTGGAACACGGAGCGGTGTGGGTGACGTACACGGGCGGGGCCGCGGACGCCGATGTCGCGAGGCTCGCCGAGCGCGTCGGCAGGACGCCGTACTCGCTGATGAGCCCGTACGAGGGGCAGGCCGGCGCGATCATGCTGACCGCCTGGGGCAACCAGGTGACGGTGGACGGCGCCGACGACCCGCGGGTCGACCGGTTCTTCTCGCGGTTCGTGCAGGGGCCGCAGACGCCCGAACCCGGCGCGACGTGCTCGGGCGGGCGGGGGGCGGCCCGGTGACCGGGGCCCGGCGCGGTCGGCGCGCGGCGTGGGTGGCGGCCTGTGCCGGAGCGCTCGCGCTGCTGTGCGCGGGGGCGGTCGCGGTCGCCTCCGCCCGGGGCGACGGGGCGCGGGAGGCCGGGGAGGGGGGCGCCACCCCGGCCGCCCATGCCGCCGCCCCGCCCGTGCCCGCGGCGGACTCCGCGGACGCCGGGTTCGCCCGGGACATGGCGGTCCACCATCAGCAGGCTGTGGAGATGTCCTTCATCGTGCGCGACCGCACGAAGGACGAGGAGGTGCGCCTCCTCGCGTACGACATCGCCAACACGCAGGCCAACCAGCGGGGCATGCTGCTCGGCTGGCTGGACCTGTGGGAGCTGCCGAAGACGACCCCCGGCGGCCGGGAACCGATGGCCTGGATGGCGGACGGCCACGCCGGGCACGCGGGCCACGGCACGCCCGGCGGCCCCGCGGCGGACGGCTCGCACGGCACGACGGGGGCCGGGCACCGGCCCGCCGACGGCTCCCTCATGCCCGGCATGGCCACCCGGGCGGAACTGGACCGGCTCCGCGCGGCGGGCGGCAGGGATGCCGAGGTCCGGTACCTCCGGCTGATGACCGACCACCACCGCAGCGGTGTCGACATGGCCCGCGGCTGCGTCCGGCTCTGCACGGTCGCGGCGGAGAAACGGCTGGCCCAGGGGATGGTGGAGGCTCAGCGGTCCGAGATGGACGCGATGGCCGAGATGCTGAGGGCGCGAGGGGCCGAGCCCCCGTCCTGAACGGTGGCCGAACAGCCCCTTCCGGGCCCTTGGTGCACTCGAACGGGCGACAGCGGTCGCGGGCGCCGAACGGGCGTACGACGATGGAAGCTCTCGGGAGTGAACGGCATGCCCGTCGGCACGCAGGAGGAATCCCCCATGACCACTGCGAAGGACATCATGCACACCGGGGCCACCTGGATCCCCGCGCACGAGACGCTCGACCGGGCCGCGCAGATGATGCGCGAGCACCACGTGGGCGCCCTGCCCATCTCGGCCAGTGGCGAACAGGACCGGATGATCGGCATCCTCACCGACCGCGACATCGTGATCGGCTGTGTGGCGGAGGGGCGCGATCCGGCGAGGGTGACCGCGGGCGACCTCGCCCACGGCACCCCGCGCTGGATCGACTCCGACGCGAGCGTGGACATGGTCCTGGAGGAAATGCAGACCCATCAGATCCGCCGGCTTCCGGTGGTCGAGAACAAGAAGCTGGTCGGCATGATCAGCGAAGCCGACCTGGCGCGGCACCTCACCGACGAGCAGCTCGCCTGCTGGATGGAGAAGGTGTACGCCCGCAGCTGACCAGGGCACGCGCCCCGGCCTCGCGCCCGACGGCCCGGCACCCCGCCCGACGGGGTCGCCGGGCCGCCGCGTGCCGTGCGCCGTTCCCGCCGGACCGCCCGCCCGGGCCGGACCGGCCGGACCAGGCCGGACCGTCCGCCCGACGGGCCCCGTGAACACCCAGGCGATACGTTTCCGCATCGGTCCGGGCGCCTCCACGGGCGGGACATACCCAACCGGGGTAAGGTGCCCGACATGACTCTGAGTAGATGCGCGACATACGGACAGTTGTCCCTGTTCGTGGTGCTGCTCATCGGGATCGCCCGCCTCCTCGCGGGTGTCGCGGCGCGGATGCCGCCGATGCCGTGGCCGGTCCCCCGGCCCGGCACTGCCCCGCGCGCCCGGACGTCGGTGCTGCACATATAGGAGGGGCGCCTCCCCCTCCCCCAGCAGCCCCATACCGACGACCTCTCGAGGTGCTCTCCGCCATGCGCACTCCACCCACCCGACGCGCCGTGCTCGGTGCGGCCGCCGCCACCGCCGGTACGGCGGTCCTGGCCTCCTGCTCCGGCGATTCCGACCCGGCCCGCAGCGCCCCGGAGCCCAGCGGTGCGCATGCCGGAGGTCCGGAGCCCGGCGGCGCGAACCACGGAACCCCCCACCGTGGCGGGCGCGAGGACGAGTACGTCTCCCCCGACGGCAAGGAGGTCGCCGCGGCCGAGGCCCGACGGCGCTCGGGCCCCCTCCGGAAGATCCGCCTCACCGCCACCCCGTCCCGCCTGGACCTGGGCGGCGGCCTCGTCGTCGGCTCCTGGGCCTACGAGGCCCGGCTGCCCGGCCGGGAGCTGCGGTTCACGGTGGGCGACAACGTGGCGCTCACCCTCGCCAACCACCTCCCGGAGGCGACCACGCTGCACTGGCACGGCCTCAACGTGCGCAACGACATGGACGGCGTCCCCGACCTGACCCAACGCCCCATCAAGCCGGGCGCGGAGTTCCTCTACCGCTTCAAGGTGCCGCACCCGGGGACGTACTGGTTCCATCCGCACACCGGCGTCCAGCAGGACCGCGGGCTGTACGCACCCCTGATCGTGGAGGACCCGAAGGAGACGCTCAAGTACGACAAGGAATGGGTGGTCGTCCTGGACGACTGGGTCGACGGGGTGGACGGTTCCACCCCGGACGCGGTTCTCGACGAGCTGAGCGGCGGCCGGGGCGGAATGGACCACAGCGGGAAGCGCCGCGGCTCCATGGAGCGCGCCGACCGGGCGGACGAGTCCGACGGGGAGGACCGGAGAGACGAGACGGATGGCAAGAACGACACGGACCACACCCGGCACGATGGCTCCACCAAGCCGGCCGGACGGCGCTCCGGCCCCTCGCGGATCATGCGGCACGGCTTCAGCCCACTGCTCAACAGCCACGGCGGCAACGTCGACTACCCGTACTACCTGATCAACGGCCGCGTGCCGAAGTCCCCCAGCTCCTTCCAGGCCAAGCCCGGCGACCGCATCCGGCTGCGCATCATCAACGCGGGCGGCGACACCGCCTTCCGGGTCGCGCTCGGCGGCCACCGGATGACGATCACCCACACCGACGGCTACCCGGTCAAGCACACCGCGACGGACGCCCTGCTGCTGGGCATGGGCGAGCGCTACGACGTGATCGTCACCGCCAAGGACGGGATCTTCCCGCTGACCGCGCTCGCGGAGGGGAAGCGGGCGACGGCGCTGGCGCTGCTGCGCACCGGGACGGGCACGGCGCCCGCCGCCTCCGTACGGCCCAAGGAGCTGAACGGGAAGCTGGTGGAGGCCACGCAGTTGTCGCCGCACCCCTCCATGGCCCTGCCGGCCCGGAAGCCGGACCGGACCATCCGGTACAAGCTGACCGGCACGATGAAGGCCTACGACTGGGGTTTCGACCACGAGGCGTACGCCCCCGACCGCCGGCGCCCGGTCAGGGCGGGCGAACGGGTCCGGCTGGAGTTCTACAACATCACCTCGATGTGGCACCCCATCCATCTGCACGGGCACTCGTTCAACCTGGTGGGACCGGCGGGGCCGCCGCACCGCGCGTCCCGTCGGCGCGAACCCGAGTGGGCCCGCAAGGACACCGCGATCGTCCGGCCGAACAGTTCGATCGCGTTGGAGTTCCAGGCGGACAATCCGGGCCTGTGGATGCTCCACTGCCACAACATCTACCACTCGGACGTGGGCATGATGACGGTCCTCGGCTACCTCCGCTGACCTCCTGCGGCGCCCCGGCCCCGGCGGGGCGCGCGGGCACCGCCGTGCTCCCCCGCCGGGACATCGCGTCAGTCAGACGATTACACTGGTGCGCGTGCCTCAACTACGCCTCGCACTGAATCAGATCGACTCGACCGTCGGTGATCTCTCCGGCAACACCGAGGCGATCGTCCACTGGACCCGGCACTCCGCCGAACAGGGCGCCCATCTGGTGGCGTTCCCCGAGATGATGCTGACCGGCTACCCCGTCGAGGACCTGGCGCTGCGTTCGTCCTTCGTCGATGCCTCGCGCCGGGCGCTGCACGCGCTCGCCGCCCAGCTCGACGCGGAGGGGCTCGGGGAGCTGCCGGTCCTCGTCGGCTACCTCGACCGTTCTGAGACGGCCCAGCCGCGCTACGGCCAGCCGGCCGGCGCCCCGCAGAACGCCGCTGCCGTACTGCACCGCGGGCGGGTCGCGCTGGCCTTCGCCAAACACCACCTCCCCAACTACGGCGTGTTCGACGAGTTCCGCTACTTCGTGCCGGGCGACTCGATGCCGGTGGTACGGGTGCACGGCGTGGACGTGGCGCTGGCGATCTGCGAGGACCTCTGGCAGGACGGCGGCCGGGTACCGGCCGCGCGGGCGGCGGGCGCCGGGCTGCTGCTGTCGATCAACGCCTCTCCGTACGAGCGGGACAAGGACGACACCCGGCTGGAACTGGTCCGCAAGCGGGCCCAGGAGGCCGGCTGCACGACCGCGTACCTCGCGATGATCGGCGGCCAGGACGAGCTGGTGTTCGACGGCGACTCCATCGTCGTCGACCGCGACGGCGAGGTGATCGCCCGCGCCCCGCAGTTCGCCGAGGGCTGCGTGGTCCTCGACCTGGACCTGCCGGCCGCCGCGACCGGTGACGCGGCGGCGTCCGGTGTGGTGAACGACGGCTTGAGGATCGACCGCCTGGTGCTCTCCGAGGACCCCCTCCCGGCGTACGAGCCGGAGCTGACCGGGGGGTACGCCGAGCGGCTCGACGACGACGAGGAGCTGTACTCGGCGCTGGTCGTGGGGCTGCGCGCGTACGCCGCGAAGAACGGTTTCCGCAGTGTGCTGATCGGGCTGTCCGGCGGGATCGACTCGGCACTGGTCGCGGCCATCGCCTGCGACGCGCTGGGGGCGCAGAACGTGTACGGCGTCTCGATGCCGTCGAAGTACTCCTCGGACCACTCCAAGGGCGACGCGGCCGAGCTGGCCCGCCGCACCGGGCTGAACTTCCGCACGGTGCCGATCGAGCCGATGTTCGACGCGTACATGGGCTCGCTGGGGCTCGCCGGTCTGGCCGAGGAGAACCTCCAGTCCCGGCTGCGCGGCACGACGCTGATGGCCGTCTCCAACCAGGAGGGCCACATCGTCCTCGCCCCGGGCAACAAGTCCGAGCTGGCGGTCGGCTACTCGACGCTGTACGGCGACTCGGTCGGGGCGTACGGGCCGATCAAGGACGTCTACAAGACATCGGTCTTCCGGCTCGCGAAGTGGCGCAACCGCGCCGCCGAGGAGCGCGGGCAGACCCCGCCGATCCCGGAGTCGTCCATCACCAAGCCGCCCAGCGCCGAGCTGCGCCCGGACCAGGTGGACACGGACTCGCTGCCCGACTACGAGGTGCTGGACCGGATCCTGGAGCTGTACGTCGACCGGGACCGGGGTCTGGCCGACATCGTCGCCGCCGGGTTCGACGAGGCACTGGTGGCGAGGACCCTGCGGATGGTGGACACGGCGGAGTACAAGCGGCGGCAGTACCCGCCGGGCACGAAGATCTCCCCGAAGGGCTTCGGCAAGGACCGCCGGCTGCCGATCACCAACCGGTGGCGCGAGTCGGTCTGAGCGGCGCGACGGCGGCCCCGCCGCCGTCGGTCGGTCGTCTGTCGGCCGGTCGTCTGTCGGCGGACAGCGGAAAGCGGAATGCATCGGTGGCCCCGATGGCCGGTCGCGGCCGTCGGGGCCGTCCCGTCCTCGTCCGCACGGGCGGATCCTCGCCCCGGGCCTCCGCCCGTCCGATGCCCGCGCGGGGCCGGTCGCCGCGCTGCCCGCCCCCGGTCGGCCGGGGCGAGTGGCCGGCGGCGGGTACACGTCAGAGCCGGACGCGCGCCGCGATGGGGAGGTGGTCGCTGTCCGTCGCCGGGAGCGTCCACGACGACACCGGCTCGATGCCCCTCACCAGGATCTGGTCGATCCTCGCCATGGGGAAGGACGCGGGCCAGCTGAAGCCGAAGCCGTCGCCCGCCGCGCCCTGGGTGGACCGCAGTTGCGAGGTGACCGCGTTGAGCGAGCGGTCGTTCATCGTGCCGTTCAGGTCGCCGAGCAGGATCACCCGGTCGAGCCGTTCGTCCGCGATGGCCTCGCCCAGGGTGTCGGCGCTGTAGTCGCGCTGGTTGGCGGTGAACCCGGCGTGCAGTTTGACCCGCACGGACGGCAGGTGGGCCACATAGACGGCGACGTCCCCCCCGGGCGTCGTCACCGTGGCGCGCAGCGCCCGGGGCCAGCCCATCTTGATGTCGACCGGCCGGGCGTCGCGCATCGGATGCTTGCTCCACAGGCCGACGGTCCCCTGCACCGAGTGGTACGGGTAGCGGTCGGCGAGCGCCGCCTCGTACTTCGCCACCTCGTGGTCCGGCAGCTCCTCCAGGGCGATGACGTCGGCGCCGGAGCCCGCGACCTGACGGGCGGTGCCCACGGGGTCGGGGTTGTCGGCGTTGACGTTGTGGGTGGCCACGGTGAGGTCGCCGCCCTCGGCCGACTTGCCGGTGAGCAGTCCGCCGAACAGGTTGAGCCAGACCGCGACCGGCAGCAGCAGGGCGATCAGCGCGGTCGCCGAACGCCGCACCAGGGCCAGGACCAGCAGCAGCGGGACGAGGAGGCCGATCCACGGCAGGAAGGTCTCGGTGAGGCTGCCCAGGTTGCCGACGGCGTTCGGGATCTGGGCGTGGAAGACCATCACCAGGGTCACCAGGACGGAGCAGACCGCCAGGACCACCCCGCGCCGCCAGACGCCTCTGGCCCGGCTCCACCGATCGCGCAGATCCCGGACGCGCGGCCCGGTGCTCCCCGGTTCCGTACGGTCGTTGCCGGTGTCCGCTCCGTACGCCTGCACCATCGCGCTGTCCTCACTGCCTTGCCGTGCATGTCGCCGCGCCACCGACCCTAGGCGATGCGCGGCGGCTTCCCGACCGTCCACGACGGCGGTACTGCTACAAGGACGAAGGGCAGGGGCCGAGGGGTTCCGGAAGGGCGGGGACCGACCGGGCTTGTGACAGAACGATCACATTCCCTCCCCCGCTTCCGGGCGCGTCGAGCACGGGTCGGCAGGTGGACGGATCACGGGCGGGCCGGGGCGAGCCCCTCGCGCAGGGTCCGGATGATGCGGTCGGCGAGGTCCTCGGGGAGGGGCGCGTCGGGGCGGTGAATGGTGCGGACGAGCATCGGCCCGAGAAACAGGTCGTTGATGAACTCCACGTCCAGGTCGTCGCGGAGTTCGCCCGCCTCGACCGCCCGCCGCACGGCGGCCAGCATGGCGGTACGGCGGGGCGTGATGACCGTGCGGTGGTACTCGGACCACAGCCTGGGGTGGCTCTTCATCTGGGCGAAGACGTTGTGGAGCAGGACGGAGGAGCGCTGGGCGAGACCGCGCTCGCGCAGTGAGTCCAGCAGCAGCCGCAGGTCGTCGAGGCCGGCGGTGCCGGAGACGACGGGTTCCGGGGGCTCGACGTCGCGCAGGACGTCGACGAAAAGCTCCTCCTTCCCGCTCCAGCGCCGGTAGATGGTCGCCTTGCCGACCCCGGCGGTGCGGGCGATCCGTTCGATGGACAGGCAGGCGAGGGGCTCGCCGGACTCCAGCAGCCCGACGACGGCGTCCAGGATCGCCCGTTCGGCCGCCGCGCTGCGCGGCCGGCCCCTCCGCGGTTCCGGTTCCTTCCCGACCGACCCGACCGGGCAGTCCCGGTCCGGTACCTGTGCCTGTGCCCGCACCTGCATCCACCTCTCGCCACGCCGTCCGCCGCCCCGATTCTCGCCGACGACGGCGGTGCCGGTGCGCCGTCCCGGGTTTCGGGGGCCGGTCCCCGGGGCGGCGTCCGCCGGTCCTCAGCCCTCCGCGACCGTCACCGCCTTGGAACCGGCCCGCGCGGGCGCCTTCTCCTGGCCCGCCCCTCGGGGCCCCTGCCCGGCGGGCGCCCGGCCCGGCAGGAACAGCGCGACCACGAGCGCGCCCAGCAGGGCGATGCCGGCCGAGCAGACGGCGGTGACGTGCATGGCGTCCAGGAACGCCTCGTGCGCCGCCGTGACCAGCGGGGCACCCGCGGGACCCATCCGGTCCGCGACGGCGAGCGTCGCCTCGATCGACTCGCCGGCCACGTTCCGGGCCGCGGCCGGGAGCGCGTCGAGATGCCCCTCGACGCCGCCGCGGTAGACGGTGGACAGCACCGAGCCGAGCACGGCGATCCCGAGCGCGCCGCCGACCTGACGGAACGTGTTGTTGACGGCCGATCCGGAACCCGCCTTCTCCCTGGGCAGGGTCTGCATCACGGAGACCGTGACCGGCGTCATCACATGCGCCATGCCCGTGCCCTGGACGAAGAAGACCGTGCACAGCACCCAGACCGGGGTGGTGGCGTCGAACAGGGCGAACGCCGCGAGCCCGCACGCGACCATCAGCAGCCCCACCGTGCACACCGCGCGGGCGCCGAACCGGTCCACGACCAGCCGCGCACGCGGCGCGAAGACCATCTGGGCGACGGCCAGTGGCAGGATCAGCAGGCCCGACTGCAACGCGCTCCAGCCCCGCACGCTCTGCATGTAGAAGGCGGAGAAGAAGGTCACGCCCATCAGCGCGAAGAAGATCAGCGCGATGGCGGCGACGGCCGCGGCGAACGGGGCCTGCCTGAAGTACGAGACGTCCAGGGCCGGATGGCTGCTGCGCCGCTCGTGCCACACGAACGCGACCAGGACGGCCAGGCCGCCGGCGATCGGAAGGAGCACCGTGGCGTCGGCGAAGTCGCCGAGCTGACCGCCGCGGATGATGCCGTAGACCAGCAGGACCAGGCCGACGACGGAGAGCAGGACGCCGAGCGGGTCCATCCGGCCCGGGTTGGGGTCCTTGGATTCGGGCACCAGCAGCACCATCGCGATCAGGGCGACGACCACCACCGGAACGTTGACCAGGAAGATCGAGCCCCACCAGAAGTGTTCGAGCAGCAGCCCGCCGGTGACCGGGCCGATCGCGATGCCGAGACCGACGCTGCCGGCCCAGATGCCGATGGCCTTGGGCTGTTCGTCGCGTTCGAAGACGTTCATCAGCACGGCGAGCGTGGCCGGCATGACGAACGCGGCACCGAAGCCCATGACGGCCCGCCAGGTGATCAGCTCACCCGGCGAGGCGGAAAGGGCGGCGAGCGCGGAGCCGACGCCGAAGACGAGGATGCCGAAGAGCAGCACCTTCTTGCGGCCGACGCGGTCGCCCAGCAGACCCGCGGTGAACAGCAGCCCGGCGAAGACGAGCGTGTAGGAGTTGATGGCCCACTCCAGCTCGCCCTGGGTGGCGCCGATTCCGGTGGGCGCGGGACTGGCGATGGTCTTGACCGCCACGTTCAGGATCGAGTTGTCCAGGACCACGATGAGCAGACTGAACATCAAAACGGCGAGGATCGCCCAGCGGCGGCGGTGGACCGCTTCGGGGACCTGGGGCAGGGCGGCGCGAGCGCCCGTCGATATTGACATGCCGGGAGCCTATCGGATTTCGATACGAGACCGTCTCGTATAGCTGGGTCACCCGGACGGCCGCGGCGCAGACGCTCCCACCGGACACTCCGTGCGGGCCCACTTCCCGCGGGCGGTCGCGGGATGTCACCATGGAACCCGTCCGGGGACGCCGTCAGGGCGCCTCGAGATGACGAAGGAGCCATAGGCACATGTCGCTTCAGGCTGCGCGGAACAAGCCCGCCACATCCCCCTCGGGAGCCGCCACCGACAGCAGCAAGGCGCTGTACGGGGGCAAGAGCACCCGCCGCATCACCCTCCACGACATCGCCACCGCCACCGGGCGCGGCGAGAAGTGGCCCATGCTCACCGCCTACGACGCGATGACCGCGTCCGTCTTCGACGAGGCGGGGATCCCGGTGCTGCTCGTCGGGGACTCGATGGGCAACTGCCATCTCGGCTACGAGAACACCGTGCCCGTCACGATGGACGAGATGGCGTTCCTCTCCGCCGCCGTCGTCCGTGGCACCCGGCGTGCGCTGATCGTCGCCGACCTGCCCTTCGGGGCGTACCAGGAGGGCCCCGTCCAGGCCCTGCGCAACGCCACCCGGCTGATCAAGGAGTCGGGCGTCGGCGCGGTCAAGCTGGAGGGCGGCGAGCGCAGCCACGAGCAGATCCGGCTGCTGGTCGACGCCGGAATCCCGGTGATGGCCCACATCGGTCTGACCCCGCAGTCCGTGAACGCGATGGGCTACCGGGTGCAGGGCCGCGGCGAGGAGGCCGCCCAGCAGCTGCTGCGCGACGCCAAGGCCGTGCAGGACGCGGGTGCCTTCGCCGTCGTCCTGGAGCTCGTACCGGCCGAGCTGGCCACCGAGATCACCCACGCCCTGCAGATCCCGACCATCGGCATCGGCGCGGGTTCCGGCACGGACGCCCAGGTGCTGGTCTACACCGACATGGTCGGGCTGACCGGCGGCAAGGTGCCGCGCTTCACCAAGCAGTACGCGAACCTGCGCGAGGTGCTGGGCGACGCGGCGAAGCAGTACGCGGAAGAGGTCGTCGGCGGCGCCTTCCCGGCCGCCGAACACACCTTCCACTGACACCGCCGCGCGGTACCCGTCAGGGCCGGGGCGCCGGAGACCGTCCGTCTCCGTCGGCCCGGCCCCGGCCGCAGACCACCGCCCGCACCACCGACAGCCCGCCGACTTCCCCCATCGGCGGGCTGTCGGCCTGTTGTCGGCGGGCTGTCGGTGGCGCCTGGTCCCATGGTGGACATGACGCGAAACGACAAGAACCCCAGGAGCGGCGCCAACGCCGTGGAGGTCCGGGGACTGGTCAAGCACTTCGGCTCGACCAAGGCTGTGGACGGTGTGGACCTCGACGTCCGCGAGGGCACCGTGCTCGGCGTGCTCGGCCCCAACGGCGCGGGCAAGACCACGCTGGTGCGCTGCCTTTCCACCCTGATCGTCCCGGACGCCGGGCACGCCGTCGTGGCGGGCTACGACGTGGTGAAGCAACCCCGGGAACTGCGCCGCACCATCGGCCTGACCGGGCAGTACGCCTCGGTCGACGAGAAGCTGTCCGGCTGGGAGAACCTCTACATGATCGGGCGGCTGCTCGATCTGTCGCGCAAGGCCGCCCGGGCCCGGGCCGATGAACTGCTGGAGCGGTTCTCGCTCACCGACGCGGCCCGGCGCGCCGCGATGGACTACTCCGGCGGCATGCGGCGCCGCCTCGATCTGGCCGCCTCGATGATCGGCCGCCCGGCCGTCCTCTATCTGGACGAGCCGACCACGGGACTCGACCCCCGGACCCGCAACGAGGTCTGGGACGAGGTGCAGAGGATGGTCGCGGAGGGCGCGACGGTCCTGCTCACCACCCAGTACATGGAGGAGGCGGAGCGGCTCGCGAACGAGCTCACCGTCATCGACAAGGGCCGGATCATCGCCAACGGCGGGGTCGACGAGCTCAAGGCGAAGGTCGGCGGACGCACCCTGCAGATCCGCCCGTCGGACCCGGCGCAGCTGCCCGCGATGGCGCAGGCGGTGCGGGAGACCGGCCTGGACGGGGTCGCGGGCGCGCAGGCGGTCCCGGACGAAGGGCTGCTGTACGTTCCGATCCTCACCGACGAGCAGCTGACCGCCGTCATCGGCCTGCTCGGCGACCGGGGCTTCCCGCTGGCGCACGTCTCCACCGCACTGCCCAGCCTGGACGAGGTGTTCCTGGCCATCACCGGCGAGAAGAGCGCTTCCGCCACCGACACGATCCCCGCGGAGGTCGCGGCATGAGTACGACGATCCAGCAGCCCGCCACGACCGGCACGGTCCCTCCCGCCGCTCCGAGAGCACTCGCCGGCGAGGGCCGGATCGGGCTGCGGGCCAACCTGCGGCACATCGGCGCGCTGATGCGGCGCAATCTGCTCCAGATCAAGAAGGATCCGGAGTCGATGTTCGACGTGCTGCTGATGCCCATCGTCTTCATCCTGCTGTTCGTGTACGTCTTCGGCGGGTCCATCGGTTCGAGTCTGGGCGGCGACCGGCAGACGTACATCAACTACGTGGTCCCGGGCATGATGGCGATGCTGGGCATGAACATCGCCACCGCGGTCGGCACCGGGGTCAACGAGGACTTCCGCAAGGGGATCATGGACCGGTTCCGGACGATGCCGATCGCCCGGTCCTCGGTCCTCATCGCGAAGATCATGGTCGAGCTGGGCCGGATGATGGTGGCCACGGCGATCCTGCTGGGTATGGGCTTCCTGCTCGGCATGGAGCTGAAGACCTCGGTGCTCGGCCTGCTCGCGGCGGTCGGCCTCTCGATGGTGTTCGGCGCCGCGATCATGTGGATCTTCATCCTGCTGGGGCTGTCGCTGAGGTCCGCCCAGGCGGTGCAGGGGATGGGGTTCCTGGTGCTGATGCCCTTGCAGTTCGGTTCCTCGATCTTCGCCCCGACCGCCACCATGCCCGGCTGGCTCCAGGCGTTCACCGACTACAACCCGCTGTCGAACCTGGCGGACGCGGCACGCGGCCTGATGATCGGCGGACCGGTCGCCCACGGGGTGTGGCTGACGCTCGCCTGGGCGGTGGCGATCACCGCGGTGGCGGCTCCGCTGGCGGTCTCCAGGTTCCGCAAGAAGAGCTGAACGACGGGTGCCCGGGCCCCGATCCGTGCGCGGCACGGGCCGAAGCCCGGGGGCGGTTCAGCCCCGGTCCGGCAGGTGCGCCTCGGCGAGGGCGGTGACCTCCTCCAGGGAGAGGCCGCCGCCCTCGGCGTACGCCGCGTCGTAGGCGGCCCGGCCCAGCGTGGCGACGGCCAGTTCCTCCACTCGCGCGTAGTCGTCGCGCTCCATGGACGTCGGTACGTGCCCCTGGGGCAGCAGACCATGCCCGGCCGCCAGCAGCCGGGCCGCGAGGGCGGCCCGGCGTTCGCCGCCGACCCCGGCGTACGCCCGTGCGACGGAGACGAGATGGATGACGGACATCTGCGGTGCCACCATCTGCGACAGCGCGTCGCCGGATCGCCGCAGCGCCGACACGGCCTGGGGCAGGGCCTCGGCGTACCGCCCGTCCTGGTTGTCCAGCCAGGCCACCGTGCCCAGCACGAACCCCTCGAAGAGCGCCAGCGTCTCGGAGAGGAACTCCTCGCGCAGTACGGCCAGTTGCTCGCGCGCCGCGCCCGTGCGCCCGGTGCGGCCCAGCCACAGGGCGAGGTAGATCCGGGCGGCGGGGACCGCCTCGTGCAGGGCGTGGCGTCCCTCCGCGAGCACCTCGCGCAGGATCGGCTCGGCCTCGTCGCCGCGGCCCATTTCGGTGAGCGTGGAGGCGTACCGGGTGCGCAGGAGCGCCACCTGGGACTGGGCGCCGAGATTCTCGGCGTAGCCGATGGCCGCCTGGAAGTCCTCGGCGGCGCGCTCGTACTCACCGCGCTTCTCGTTGGCCTCACCCCGTGAGGAGAGCGCTTCGGCAGCGCCCCAGTCATCGCCGATCCGGCGGTAGATCTCCAGGCTCTCGTCGGCGTCCGCACGTGCCCTGCCCGCCCATTCGGGGCGGTTGGCCAGCACGTTGGCCCGCATCTGGAGCGCGCCGGCCAGTTCCGACTCGTAGCCGAGCTCACGGCTGGCACGGACCGTTTCGTCCAGCAGCTTGCGCAGGTCGTCCACCCCGCCGGTCATCATGACGGCGAAGAACCAGAGCGACCCCGGGGCACGGCAGATCTGCGGCTGCCCCGCGCGGTAGGTGTCGGCGATGACCCGCAGCCGGGCCTTGCACCCCTCCTCCGCCCACATGTCGTCGGTGTGGTTCATGCTGGCCAACTGCACCAGGGCCACCTGGCGCCGCGCCTCCCGGAGCAGTACGGGCGGCATGGGCGGCGGGGCGTGGGTACAGCGCTCGTGGAGGGAGGGCGCGGGCTCGGCGGGCCCGGCGAAGGGGTCGGGCCCCAGCGCGGACACCGCATCGGCCCATTGCAGGCCCTCGGCGCGCAGATCGCGCATATGCCAGTACCAGCACAGTGACAGCACGATGCAGAGCGCCTCCTGCTCGTCGCGGGCGGCGACGGCCCGGCGCAGCGCGGTGCGGATGTTCTCGTACTCGTGCTGGAAGAGGTCGATGGCGGCCCGCTGTCCGACGCCACGCAGTTCCGGGTCGGTGGTACGGGCCAGTTCCCGGAAGTGCACGAGATGGCGCCGCTCCACGGTGTCCCGTTCCGCCGCTTCGTCGAGCCGTTCGGCGGCGTACTCGCCGACGGTCTCCAGCAGCCGGTAGCGCATCTCGCCGTCGGCGGCGGGGGCGGCGACGACGAGGGACTTGTCGACGAGCGAGCCGAGCAGCGCGGCGACCTCGCGCGCGGCGCCGGGACCGTCGGCGCAGACGGCCTCGGCGGCGACCAGGGTGCATCCGCCCGCGAAGACGGACAGTCGGCGCAGGACGGCGCGTTCGTCCTCGTCGAGCAGGTCCCAGGACCAGTCGACGACGGCGCGCAGCGTCTGCTGGCGTGGCAGTGCGGTACGGGCCCCGCTGGTGAGCAGGCGGAAGCGGTCGTCGAGCCGGTCGGCGATCTGGCGCGGGGTGAGCATCCGCAGCCGTGCGGCGGCGAGTTCGATGCCGAGGGGCAGCCCGTCGAGGCGGCGGCAGACCTCGGCGGAGGCGGCGGCGGTCTCCTCGTCCGCGTCGGTCCGGAAGCCGGGGCGGGCGGCGGCGCCTCGGTCCGCGAGCAGCCGCAGCGCCGTCGGGTCGGGCAGCGGGTCGACGGGCCGGACGAACTCGCCGGGCACCCCGAGCGGTTCACGGCTGGTGGCCAGGACGGTGAGCTGCGGGCAGTGGGCGAGCAGGTGGTCGGCGAGGGCCGCGGCGGCTCCGACGAGGTGCTCGCAGTTGTCCAGGAGAAGGAGCATCCGGCGCCGGGCGCAGTGTTCGGTGAGGCGTACGAGCGGGTCGCCGGCGTTGCCCTCGGCGACCCGCAACTCCTCGGCGCCGGCCCCGCGCAGTACGGTCTCGCGGGCGCCGAGCGCCGTCAGCACGGCCTCCGGTACACCCTCCGGATCGTCAACGGGGGCGAGTTCGGCCAGCCAGACACCGTCCGGCCAGGCGGAACCGAAGGACTCGGCGGCCTCCTGGGAGAGCCGGGTCTTCCCGGCGCCCCCGGGACCGAGGAGGGTGACCAGCCGGGCGCGCGCCAGGTCCTCGCGCAGGGCCTCGATGTCGCTCTCCCGCCCGACGAAGCTGGTGAGCCTGGCCCTCAGGTTTCCGCACCGGGCGGCGGGGTCCTCCCGTGGCACCGTGCGGATGCCGCGCGGGGCGGCGGGGGGCGGGGCGGCCGGAGACCGGGGTGGTCCGGTCTGAAGGCCCCCGGCACGCATGTCCTGTTCCAGCAACTCGGCGTGCAGGGACCGCAGTTCGGGACCGGGGTCGGCGCCGAGCCGGTCGACGAGCACGGTGCGCACCTCGTCGTAGGCGGCCAGTGCCTGAGCCGTGCGCCCGGCGTCGCGCAGGGCACGCAGCCGCAGCGCCTGGAGTGGTTCGTCGAGGGGGTGCTCGGCGCACAGGGCGATCAGTTCGGGCAGGGTCTCGTCGGCACGGCCGAGGGCGAGGGCCGCGCCGATCCGGGCACGACGGGCGTCCAGCCGCCGGGCCGTCCAGCGTGCGGCGACGGCGTCCCGGTCGGGCAGATCGGCCAGGGCCGGCCCGCGCCACAGGGCGAGCGCCTCGTCGAGCACGGCCAGCGCCTTGGCCGAGTGCCCGTCCGTCAGCGCCCGCACCCCCTCCCCGGCGAGCCGCTCGAAGTGGTACAGGTCGACCTCGTCCGGCTCGGCGGCCAGCCGGTAGCCGCTCTCCCCGGAGGTGACCGCCGCATGGCCGAGGGCCCGCCGCAGCCGTCCGACGAGGGCCTGGAGGGCGCCCACCGCGTCGGCCGGCGGATCACCGTCCCACACCTCGTCGATGAGCACGGCGGCGGGGACGGGGCGACCCGGACGCAGGGCGAGGGCGGCGAGCAGGGCGCGCAGCCGCGCACCGCCGACGGCGACGGTGGTGCCGTCGCCGCGGAGAGCCTGAGTGGTTCCGAGGATGCCGTAGCGCACGCGCCCCATTCTCCGTGACCGGGATCGGCGCGAGGACCCCCGTGGGTGAGGTGCCGGTGCCGACGGTCGCCGCCGACCACCGCACCAGCGCCCGCGACCGCGTGCCGCTCCCCGGATGGGACATCACCTCCGCTCGCCAACCCGGTGAGACGGAAGGCGAGTTCGCACCGGAGCGGGGATCGCCCGCCGTCGGCGGCATACCCGACCGCCACCCGGTTCGGGCCGCCAGAAATTCCTTTGGTCTAGACCTTGACTGCGATCAAGGGGGGAGGGTTCAGTGTCCGAAAGCATCCTTCGGCACGGCCTGTGCGTATTGGCCCGGATCCCACCGGGTCTATCCGCCATGTCCGCGTCACGTGAAAGGAAACCCTGTGCTCAGAAATCGCTTGAAGGCGCTGCTGACCGGACTCGCGGCGGTCGGCTCACTCGCAGCGACGGCGCTGATGCCCACGGCGGCGAACGCCGCCGAGCCCCCGACGGCCCCGGCGGACGAGTGCGCCATCGCCCCCGACTGGTCCAAGGGCGCCAACTACCAGTCGCGCGACATCGTCAAGTACACCGACGGGAAGATCTACGTCGCCCAGCGCGACAACCCCGGTTACGACCCGACGGTGAGCACCTACTACTGGGCGCCGTACACCTGCGGCACCGGGGGCAACCCGTACCCGAACAGCTTCGTGGTGAGCGAGGCGCAGTTCGACCAGATGTTCCCGAACAGGAACCCCTTCTACACGTACAAGGGCCTGACGGACGCCATGAAGGCGTTCCCCAAGTTCGCCCACACCGGCAACGACACGATGCGCAAGCAGGAAGCCGCGGCCTTCCTCGCGAATGTCAGTCACGAGACCGGTGGCCTCTACTACATCAAGGAGGTCAACGAGGAGAACTACCCGCACTACTGCGACCAGAGCCAGCCCTACGGCTGCCCGGCCGGCCAGTCCGCGTACTACGGGCGGGGCCCGATCCAGCTGAGCTGGAACTTCAACTACAAGGCCGCAGGCGACTTCCTCGGGATCGACCTGCTGAAACACCCCAAGAAGGTGGAGACGGATCCGGCCATCGCCATGATGACGGGCCTGTGGTACTGGAACACCCAGCACGGCCCCGGCCCGCTCACCGGCCATGACGCCGCGGTCAGCGGTGCCGGCTTCGGCCAGACGATCCGCTCGATCAACGGCGCGCTGGAGTGCGACGGCGGCAACCCGCGCCAGGTCGAGAGCCGGATCAACCGGTACAAGGAGTTCACGCAGATCCTCGGCGTCCCGACGGGCTCCAACCTCTCCTGCTGATCCGCCGACTCCCCACGAGACCGCCGCGGGCCGGGTGCACTCCCCGGCCCGCGGCCTCGTCGCCGGGCCTATGGGCGGCCGACCGCCCATAGGCCCGACCCATGCGACCTCCCCGACCGATCGCGGCAAGAGCGGATCGAAGATCCGTCTGAATCACTGACTGGAACAGACTGCCCCTTCGCTCGGCATCTCCTGGGCCAACCTGCACGACAGCAAAGCCGCAGCGCTCATCCGCCACCGCCGCCCGGCACATCGCCGGGCTGGTCAGCCACGAACCGCCGCGAGAAGAGCAAGACCGAGACAGACCGCAGCACCGGCCGCCAGCAGGTCGGCGCCCAACGACCAGGTGAAGCACCGCTGAAGACCGGCGGACACCTCAGCCCGCCCGTTCCTTGACGCGGCCCGCGCATGAGACCGCATGGCATCGGCACAGACGTCGGAGAAGTCATACAGCAAGTCCCAGAAGGATCCGTCGAACCACAGAAAGTCGACTTCCTCCCCGGTGCGGGTCTCCAGGACAAGGGCTCCCCGCAACGAATTGCGGTGCAACTCCTTCACGTGAGAGCAGGGCACCACCACATGCCGCCACACGCCATGACGCACAATCTCTCCTGGCCGGAGCACCACCCTGATCAGCGAGCCACGCCACAGGAACGACGCCCAGGCCAACACGAAGGCGCACACCAAGGCACGCTCCACTCCGCTGAACGACGAATGCGCCACTCCGCCGACCGACGGATCCACCGCCACCACCAGGACGGCACAGACCGCGACGCAGGACAGCCCCCTGAGGAGCCCCACACGCAGCCAGCGTGCCAGCTTGATCTGGCCTCGCCGGTTCGGCCGGTAACCCCGTACCCGTTGAACAACCCGGGTTCCGGGCCCGTACCAGTCATCCAACCCCGATTGCCACAGCCCCCTCGCCATGCTCGTGACCCTACCGCCACCAAAAGAAACGACGTCTTGCTGATCTTTTCGTCAGTAGGCTCGCCTCATGGGCACTGCATCACACCAGCGCATCAGCCCGGTCTTCCTCGGTGTCACCGCCGTGACGGCGGTGTCGGGCTGGGCCGTGTGGACGGGGTTCGCCGAGCAACCCGGGGTCGCGGTCTTCCTCTTCGTGACGGCGGCGTGGGTGGTCTCGCTGTGCCTGCACGAGTACGCGCACGCCCGCACCGCGCTGCACAGCGGGGACATCTCCATCGCCTCGAAGGGCTATCTGACCCTCAACCCACTGAAGTACACCCACGCGCTGCTCAGCATCGTGCTGCCGGTGCTGTTCGTGATCATGGGTGGGATCGGTCTTCCGGGCGGCGCGGTCTTCATCGAACGGGGGCGGATCCGCGGGCGCTGGCGGCACAGCGTGATCTCGGCGGCGGGCCCGCTGACGAATGTGCTGTTCGCGGTCGTCTGCACGGCGCCGTTCTGGCTGCACGCGCTGGACGGTGTCCCGGTGACGTTCCGGTACGCGCTGGGCTTCCTGGCGCTGCTCCAGGTCACCGCCGCCATCCTGAACTTCCTCCCGGTCCCCGGGCTGGACGGGTACGGGGTGATCGAGCCCTGGCTCTCGTACCGCGTCCGTCGGCAGGCCGAGCCCTTCGCCCCGTTCGGGCTGATCGCGGTGTTCGCCCTGCTGTGGATCCCCGAGATCAACGTGGCCTTCTTCGACGCGGTCCACGCCCTGCTGCGGGCGCTGGGCGTCGACGACCTCACGACGTACTGCGGCTGGGACGCCTACCGGTTCTGGCGGTCGGCCTCACCGGTCTGCGCGGTCCACGGCTGACCGGAGCCGTCACGGGCGCCGGGGCTCAGCTCGCGTCGGCCTCGGCGCGGTGCCGGCGCACGTAGAACCACGCCATGTTGGACGAGAGCCCGGCCATCAGCACCCAGACGATCCCGAGCCACCTGCCCTGGACGAACGAGAACACGGCCGCGACGACGGCCAGGACGCAGACGGCGATGGCGTAGAGAGCGAGTCGGGGCATGGGGGTCGGCTCCTGTCCGGAGTGGTGCACGGTCCCGTCCAGTGTCTCCCATGCCGCTTTCCGCCCGTCGCTGGGTGGTCCGGAATCGGAGCGGTGAGCGACGGCACGACGCGGACGCCCCGGTCCGGACGCCCCGGCCCGCGCGGCGCGGTGGCCCGCGCGGCGCGTGGGCCGCACGGCGCGTGGGCCGCACGGCGCGTGGGCCGCACGGCGCGTGGGCCGCACGGCGCGTGGGCCGCACGGCGCGTGGGCCGCCGCCAGGGGCCCGGTCCGGGCCCGGCGGGCTCGGACGCCGGCGGACCGGGGCCGGTCCGGGAGACGCCCGGGTCAGACGTCGGTGACGCGCAGTCCCGCGTGCGCCTTGTAGCGGCGGTTGACCGAGATCAGGTTGGCGACAAGCGACTCGACCTGGTGGGCGTTGCGCAGCCGACCGGCGAAGATGCCACGCATGCCGGGGATCCGGCCGGCCAGCGCCTGCACCAGGTCGGTGTCGGCACGGGCCTCGCCCAGCACCAGCACATCGGTGTCGATCTCCTCGATGGCCGTGTCCTGGAGCAGCACCGCGGAGAGGTGGTGGAAGGCGGCGGTGACCCGCGACTCCGGGAGCAGCGCGGCTGCCTGCTCGGCGGCACTGCCCTCCTCGGGCTTCAGGGCGTAGGCGCCCTTCTTGTCGAAGCCGAGCGGGTTGACGCAGTCGATGACGAGCTTGCCCACGAGTTCGCCGCGCAGCGATTCCAGGGTCTTGGCGTGGCCGTCCCACGGCACGGCCACGATCACGGCGTCGCTGCGCCGCGCGCACTCCGCGTTGTCCGCTCCCTCGACGCCATGGCCCAGTTCCTCGGCGGCGGCCTGCGCGCGGTCGGCGGCGCGCGACCCGATGATCACTTTCTGTCCGGCGCGGGCGAACCGGTAGGCGAGGCCGCGGCCCTGCGGCCCGGTGCCACCGAGCACGCCTACGGTCAGTCCGGACACGTCGGGGAGGTCCCGGGGATCCTTGGCGGGGGGCCTGGGCGCACTGCCCTTCTCATGCGTAGTCATGGCTCCGACACTACTGCCCGCTACGGAGCGCGATACCGCGTCGTCCTGACCGGACTCCCGCCGCCGGGTGCCGTCTCCCGCGCCCGGTCCTCTCGTTCCTCCCCCATCGCTTCGTTCCTCCGCCATCGCTCCCCGCTCCTCGCGCCCTGCCGCCCCGCGTTCCCCGTTCGTGTGGTTCCGTCTCCATTCGCCGGTGGCGGGGCGGCGCCCGGGGCATGATGCCGGGCCATGGATGCCGTACGCGTCGCCCTGCTCCGTGAAGTGCTCGCCGGAACCGAATGGCCGGCCGCGGCCCGCCGGTTCGCCGGGGCGCTCAGGTCGTCCGTCGTCCCGCACGGCGGCGGGCTGCTGCTGGTGGGGACGGCGGAATACGAGCCCTGGCATCTTGCGGCCCACCTGGTCGACGAGTCCGCCTGGTCCGGTCTGCCAGAGCTGGCCCCGACCCTGGTGCGTCACCGGGTGGAGGCCGGCGATCCGGCACATCTGGCGGTCGGCCTGGGCCGGATCCAGGCGGCCGGGCGGGGCGAGACGCTGCTGCTGGTGGCGCCGGAACGGCCCAGCGCGGGGCTGCTGGAGCGGATGCACGACGCCCGCCGGGCCGGGGCGACGGTCCTCACGCTGGACGACGGCGATCCGGAGGTGCGGGGGCTCGCGCACGAGACGCTGACGGTGGCCCGCTCCGACGAGGTCGACCTGGACACCGTGCAGCATCTGGTGAGTGCGGCGGCCGGGGAGAACAGCGCCCCCGCGCCGCGCGGCGGCCACCGCTTCCGGGACCGGCTGTCCCGGCTCGCCGACCGGCTGACGGCGCCACCACCGCCGCGCTGGTGAGGGCGGGCCGGGCCGGGGCACTTCCGGACCGGCCCCGGCCCGGAACCCGGATACGCCGTACCCGCACACGCCGTACCCACGCGCGCCGACGCGTCCCGGTACAGGGTGGGGCTCTGTGCGCGTCGGCGGGGCTCCGGGCGTGTGGAGAGCGACTTCGTGAAGAACGACTTCGTGGAAAACGACCGCACGGAGAACGACTTCGTTCGCGTGGAGAATTTCGCGGTGGAAAAAGGTGTTGCGGCGGGCGCCGCGAATTCGGACCATGACGCCTCGTGACGTCAGCTTCCTCCTCGCCTTCTTCGCCTTCCTCGTCCGGCTCTTCCTCGTCCGGCCGGTTCTCCTCGCTACTGCCCGACCTCACGCCCCTGCGTTCCTCGGCCGACTTCCGGCTCCTGTGGCTCCAGGGGGTGGTCACGTACTTCGGCAGCTTCATGGCACTGATCGCGTTGCCTCTCCAGATCAAGGAGCTGACGGGGTCGCCGCTGGCCGTCGGTGCGATGGGCGCGGTCGAGCTGGTGCCGCTGATCGTGTTCGGCCTGTACGGCGGTGCGCTCGCGGACGCCGTTGACCGCCGCAAGGTGATCCTGGGCACCGAGGCGGGGCTGGGGCTGCTGGCCCTGGTACTCCTGGTGAACGCCGTGCTGCCCGATCCGCTGCTCTGGCCGCTCTACCTGGTCGCCGGCGGGGTCTCCGCGCTCGCCGGGCTGCAGCGGCCCGCGCTGGACTCGTTGATGGCCCGGATCGTCCCGCACGACCAGCAGACCGCCGCAGCCGCGCTGAACGCGCTGCGCTGGCAGTTCGGCGCGATCACCGGACCGGCGGTGGCGGGGCTCGTGGTGGCCTACGCGGGGCACGCCACGGCGTACTCGGTCACGATTGTGACGTTCGCCGTCTCCGTACTGCTGTGTCTGCGCCTGACCCCGGCCCCGCCCGTCCGGGAGAACGCGAAGCCGTCACTGCGCGGGATCGCCGAAGGGGCGGCGTACGCCTGGAGCCGACCGGTGCTGCTGGGGACGTACGCGGTCGACATGGTCGCGATGTTCTTCGCCTTCCCGAACACGATCTTTCCGTTCCTCGCCGACGAACTGGACGCCGAGTGGTCGCTGGGCCTGATGTACGCGGCGGGGTCGGTCGGCTCCCTGCTGCTGGGCCTGACCAGCGGGTGGACGTCGCGGGTGCGGCGGCACGGGCTGTTCGTGGTGTTCGGAGCAGCGGTCTGGGGGCTTGCGATCGCGGCGGCGGGCTGGTTCGCCAGCGTGTGGCCGGTGCTGGTCTGCCTGGCGGTGGCGGGCGCGGGCGACACCCTCAGCGGCCTCGGCCGCTCCACGATCTGGAACCAGACCATTCCGGAGGAGCTGCGGGGCCGCCTGGCGGGCATCGAGGTGCTCTCGTACAGCGTCGGCCCGCAACTGGGTCAGGTGCGGGCCGGTGCGATGGCCGGCTGGACGGGGACCCGCACAGCGATCTGGAGCGGTGGGGTGGCGTGTGTGGCCTCGGTCGCGCTGCTCACCACCGCGCTGCCGAAGCTGCTGACCTACGACTCCCGCACGGACGAGGACGCGGTACGCAGGCGGGCCCAGCAGCAGGCGTTGCCCCGCTCCCCCGAACCGGAATCCGGCTCTCTCGGGCCGGAGGCCAGCCCGTCCGGGGCGGGGTCCGGCGCCTCCGGAGACTGACACAACGGCCACAGCGCGCGGGGCGAGGGAACGCGAGGTCGCAGGGGCGCGGGGAGGCAGGGTCCAGCGGGCAAGTCGGGCCGGCGGACCCCCGGGCGCGGCGGGTGCGGCGGGCAGCGGGCGGTGGCCGCCCCCGGCCCGCCGGGCCTTCCCGCCGGGCCTCCCGTGTCACGCCCGGCCTTCCGCGGGGCCTCCCGTGTCACGCCCGGCCTCCCCGCCGGGCCTCGCGTCACGCCCGGCCCCCACGGGGCCGGGCGCCGTCCGTCCGGCCTTCCGACGGACCCTCCCGTCACACGTCCGGCCGTCCGGTCAGGCGTCCGGCTCCCTCGGAGACTCGTCGTCGTGCCACCTGGGGTCCGTCTCCCACTCCTGGTTCCGTTCCCGCGCCGTCTCCATCGCGTGCCGCGCCTCCTCCCGGGAGGCATACGGTCCGAAGCGGTCCTTGGCCGGGCACTCGGGACCCTCCTCGACCTTCTTGTGCCGGAGGCAGTAGTACCACTCGCCCGGCTTGCCGACCGTGCGCTTCTTGAACAGGGCCATCACCGGCTCCTTCCGTCGGGGCCATGCTGCCCCAAGCGCGCTGGTTAGACTCGCTGACATGTCTGGCCAGTCGCTGCTCGTGCCCGGGGAGATCACTCCCATCCGTTCCGTGCCCGGAAAGATCCGACGCCCCGAGTACGTGGGCAAGCCGGCCCCCACCCCGTACACCGGCCCGGAGGTCCAGGACGCCGACACCGTCGAGCGCATGCGCGTGGCGGGCCGGATCGCCGCACAGGCGATGGCCGAGGCCGCCAAGCACATTGCCCCGGGTGTCACGACGGACGAACTCGACCGGGTGGCCCACGAGTTCATGTGCGACCACGGCGCCTACCCCTCGACGCTGGGCTACCGAGGGTTCCCCAAGTCGCTGTGCACCTCGATCAACGAGGTGATCTGCCACGGCATCCCCGACTCCACGGTGCTGCGCGACGGCGACATCGTGAACCTCGACGTCACCGCGTACATCGACGGTGTGCACGGCGACAACAACGCCACCTATCTCTGCGGTGACGTGGACGAGGAGTCACGACTGCTGGTGGAGCGCACCGAGGAGGCGCTGAACCGGGCGATCAAGACGGTCCGCCCGGGGCGGCAGATCAACGTGATCGGGCGGGTCATCGAGTCGTACGCGAAGCGTTTCGGGTACGGGGTGGTGCGGGACTTCACGGGGCACGGGATCAATTCCTCGTTCCACTCGGGGCTGATCATCCCGCACTACGACAGCCCGCACGCGACCACCGTGATGAAGCCCGGCATGACGTTCACCATCGAGCCGATGCTGACGCTGGGCGGCTACGACTACGACATGTGGGACGACGGCTGGACGGTGGTCACGAAGGACCGCAAGCGCACCGCCCAGTTCGAGCACACGCTGGTGGTGACGGATACGGGCGCCGAGATCCTGACGCTCCCGTAACTGCGGGGACCACCGACCATGAGAGCGGCCGCCTACGGGCGGCCGCTTTTGCGTACCCGCGCCGCCACGCGCCCCCCTTCTCCCGCGCCTCCCCCCTGGCTCCCTTCACTCGCACGCCCTCCCGCACCCGCGCCCCATCGGAACAAGGCGTATTGTTTTTACCGACAAACTGTCGGGAAGCTGTTGACTTAGGTAAACCTAAGTAGGAAGATCGGAAGCGTCGGCAGGGACCGCGAAGCACGGTGACTGTTGTCTTTTTATCCGTCTCTTTCAGGACTTTCCGTCCCCTCGGCCCCTGGAGGCCCGCCTTGGACGCAACCGCCGCAGTCACGCCCTTCTCGACGCTCATCCGCACGGCGTCGCACGAACAGCACACCGAGGCGGAGACCTCGACCTTCATGAGCGACCTGCTCGGCGGGCGCCTCGGAGTGGACGCGTACACGCGCTACACCGAGCAGTTGTGGTTCGTGTACCTGGCGCTGGAGGAGGGGGCCCAGGCGCTGCGGAGCGACCCGGTCGCCGGTCCGTTCATACGGTCCGAGCTGATGCGCACCGCCGAGCTGGAGCGCGACCTGGCCCATCTGCGGGGTGCCGACTGGCGTGAGGGCCTGGAACCGCTGCCCGCCACCGCCGCGTACGCCGCACGGGTCGCCGAGTGCGCCCGCACCTGGTCCGCCGGCTACATCGCCCACCACTACACCCGCTACCTCGGCGATCTCTCGGGCGGCCAGATCATCCGCGACAAGGCGGAGAAGACCTGGGGCTTCGCGCGCAAGGGGGACGGGGTCCGGTTCTACGTCTTCGAGGGGATCGCCAACCCCGCCGCGTTCAAGCGGGACTACCGCGAGCTGCTGGACGCGCTGAACGCGGACGACCTGGAGAAGCAGCGCGTCATCGACGAGTGCAAGCGCGCGTTCGCGCTGAACACCGCGGTCTTCCGGGAGCTGGGCGAGGCGTTCCCGATCAGCGCGTAGTGCTGGGGCCGGGAAGGTTCACCGGCCCACGGCGTCCGGTGCCTCCCCGGGCTCTCGGTTCCGCTCGCGCAGGGGAGACCCGCCCCTCGCGCGTCGGCGCATCATCCGGGTACATCCGGTACGCGGGTGGTGCGCCGCCGTGCGTTGCACCACCCCGGACGGACGCGGGCTTCCCGGCACGCCTTCCAGTCGCGGCGTCGGCCCGTCCGCACAGGGCCTCGGCGCGGCCGACGGCACCGACCGTGGTGATGGTCGGTGCCGTCGGCCGCGCCGCTCCCGTTTCCGGTACACCGGCACACAGACACACCGCCACCGCCCGGGTGGCGGCCGTTGGACCGGCCGTCACCCGGGCGGTGTGCTCGGGACGGTGTGCTCGGACGCCGTGCCGCGGTGGTCAGGCGGTACGGCGACGGGCGGCGAGGACGACGCCCGCACCGGTCGCCACGACGAGGCCCGCACCGGCGATCAGGGCGCCGGCCGGGAGGTCGGAGCCGGTGGACGCGAGAGAGCCGGAGCCGCCGACCGAACCGCCGACGGAGCCACCGCCCACGCTGCCGCCCCCGAGGGACACGGAGCCCCCGGCCAGGCCCGTGGAACCGGTGGAGCCGGTCGTACCGCCGGAGCCGCCCGGGGCACCGGGGAGTTCGGCGTCCTTGTCCAGCGCGACCGCGACGGTCAGGGCGTCGAGCTGATCGCCCGTGCGGTACATGCCGCCGAACGCCTTGGTGCCGTCGGCAGTGAGGGTCGCCGGCACGGCGGTGAGGGTCACCACGCCGTCCTTGGCGGCGAGTTCGCCCTTCGGCAGCTTCAGGTCGGCGATGGCCAGGCCGGTGTAGACGGAGACCTTCTTGGTCTCGCGGTCCTTGGTGGAGACGTCCGCGATCAGCCTGCCCTTGCCACCGCTCACCTGGACCTCCATGTTGGTGAGCGAGAGGTCCAGGGTGTAAGCGCCGTTCTCCTTGTGCCCCAGGAAGCGGACCTTGCCGTCGAACCCGGCGTTCAGGGTCTGCTTCGCGGCGTCGAAGCGGCCGGTGGCGTCGGGGAACCGATAGCCGTCGCCGGAGGCGGTGGCACCGCCCGTCGTCTCGACCTTGCCGTCCGCGATGGGGCCGGTGACGTACGAGCGGAACGACTGCTTGACGCCCCAGTCCAGGGTGCCGTCGACGATCGCGCCGGGCTCGGCGGCCGGCTTGTCGGTGGCGGTGGCCGACGGGGAGGCGGATGAGGTGGGCTTGCCGGTCGGCTGGGCCGTGGGTTCCTTGGTAGGCCCGGTGGTCGGCTCCTTGGTGGGCCCGGTGGTGGGCTCCTTGGTGGGCCCGGTGGTGGGCTCCGTGGTCGGGGCGGCGCCGGCCTTCACCGAGAGCGTCGCCGGGTCGAGCGCGTCGCCCTCCTTGTACTGGCCGTTGAACGCCTCGGAGCCCGCCTTCGTCAGCGTCGCCGGGATGTCCTTGAAGACCATCGCGCCGCCCTCGCCCTGTCCGGGCTTCACCCCCGTCAGGTCGAGGGAGGCGAACTCCACGTCGTCACGGGTGCCTTCCGGGCCCGTGACGTCGGCGGTGATCGACCCGCCGGTACGGGTGGTGGAGAGCTTCACGTCCGACAGCGTGATGTCGAGGGCGCCGCTGTGGGCGTAGAAGTGGACCCCGCCCTCGAAGGCGGTGGCGGTGGCGTGCGTGGCCGTGTCGTAGGTGCCCTTGCCGTTGACGAAGGTGAAGACGCCGTTGTCCGGCGCCTGGACGGCCCCGTCCTTGACGGTGATCTTCCCGCCGGCGAACGGCGAGGACAGGTACGTGCGGAAGGACCCCTTGACGCCCCACTCCAGCGTGCCGTCCTTCAGGTCCAGCGTGGGCGCCCCGGCGCCCGCCCGGCCGGGGGTGGTGTCGTCGGCGGCGAGTGCCGGAAGCGCGAAGGCGGTCGCGCCGAGGGCTGCCGCCGTGGCGACGGCGGCGGCGAGGGTTATAGGGCGGCGGGTGGCTGCCATGGCGGGTGGTCTCCTCGGGGGTGCGGTACGGGGGTGGCGGAAGAGGGGGTTTCAGTTGCCGGGCCGTGAGGCGCCGCGGCGGCGGGCGAGGTACAGCGCACCGGCCGCGACGGCCAGGACGCCCGCGCCTCCGGCGCCGACGTACAGCCCGGTGCGGGAGCCCGAGCCGGAACCGGTATCCGGCGCGGACGCGGTGGTGGTCGTGGTCTGCTCCGTCGGCAAGGGCGACGGGGCGGTGTCGCTGCCCAGGTCGGGCAGGGCGGGGAGTTCGGCGTCGCGGTCGACGGCGACGGCCAGGGAGACCGGGTCCATCCCGGTGCCCGCCCGGTAGAGCGAGCCGAACGCCTCGGCTCCGTCGGCAGTGAGGGTGGCGGGGGCCTCGGTGACGACGGCGAGGCCGTTCTTCGGCACGAAGTCCTTCGCGGCGAAGGTGACCAGCGGCACGGCCTTCTTCCGGTCTCCGCCGCTCAGCACGTCGGCCACGAGCGTGCCCTTGCCGTCCTTCACCCGGACCGCGACCGCCGAGAATTCCAGGTCCAGCCCCTCGGCCCCGGTGAAGCGGACGCTGCCCGCGAACCGTGCGTCCAGGCTCTGCTTCTTGGGGTCGTACGTGCCCTTGCCCTTCGGGAAGCGGAAGAGCGCGCCACCGTCCCGGGCTCCGTCGGCGAGCGTCCACTTGCCCTTGCCGACGGAGCCGGTGACGTACTCGCGGAAGGTGCGGCGCACGCCCCAGTCGACGGCGGCGTCCTCGACACGTCCAGCGGCCTTCTCGCCCTTCCCGTCCTTCTTGTCCTTCTTCGGGTCGGCGGACTTCCCTGCGGTCTTCTCCGGGGAGGCGGCCGCATCCGGCTTCCCCGCGGGTGCGGTGGTGTCCACGGAGAGGCTGATCGGGTCGAGCGGCGTGCCGGCCGTGTAGTAGCCGGCGAACGCCTTCGCGCCCTGCGGCGTCAGCGTCGCCGGGATGCCGGTGAGGGCGATGGGGGTGGTACCGCCCCGCATGTCGATTCCGGACAGGTTGAGCGTGGCGAGCGGCACCTGCGCGGTGGACGCGACCCGGCCGCTGCCCCGCTCCTTGCTGACCATGTCGGCGAGGACCGTGCCCCGGCCGCCCGTGATCCGGACGGTGGGACGACTGATGGAGAGGTCCAGTTCGTTGCTGCCGTCGTCCTTCCCGTGGCCGACGAAGCGGACCCCGCCGGAGAAACCCGCAGTGAAGGCGCCGGTCGCCGGGTCGTAGGAACCGGCGGCGGAGTGGAAGCGGAACTCGTTGCCGACCGTGGAGACGCCGCTGTGCACGATCACACCCCCGTTCGCGACGGGTCCGGTGACATAGCTCTGGAACGACGACTTGATGCCCCAGTCCAGCCGTCCGCCCTGCACCGTACGGCTTGCGGCCTGTGCGGCGGTGGCCGGGAGCAGGGCTCCGAGCAGCGCCGCGAACAGCGCGACCGCGAGCGCCCGTCCGGGCACGCGGGCAGATCGGGACGACAGCATGAGGACCCCTCCGAGATCTATCGAGCGAGGTAAGGCTAACCTAAGATATGCAGATCGTGTGGTGGTACCCCCTTCCACCGCATCACGCGCGAACCATGGCCAACTACGCATGGCGGAACGACAGGACGGTGCCCCAGTGCGCTTCTCGCAGGACTTCGCCCCACCGGGACGGCGCACCCGGCGACCGGGACGCGGACGTCCCGGACCCGGCGGTCCTGCCGCCCCCGGCCGGCCGCGCGGACCGCTCGGCGCCCTGACGGCGGTCCTCGCCCTGGCCCTGCTCCTGGCCGGCTGCGGCGGCTCGGACGCCGGGACTCCCGCCGCGAAGTCCCCGGCCTCCGCGAAGGCCGCGGCCGACCGGGTCGAGCCGTTGGCCGACGCGCCGAAGCCCCGACTGCCCGTCACCGTGAAGTCTGCCGACGGGATGGAGGTCACCGTCACCTCGGCCGACCGCATCGTGCCGCTGACGGGTGGTCTGAGCGAGATCGTCTTCACGCTCGGCCTCGGCGAGCGGGTGGTGGCCCGGGACATCACCACCACCTTCGAACAGGCGGCGAAGCTCCCGGTCGTGACCCGGGCTCATGACGTCTCGGCGGAGAGCATGCTCTCACTGAGGCCCACCGTGGTCCTCGCGGAGACCACCACCGGCCCGGCCGAGGCCATCGAGCAGATCCGCGACGCCGGAGTCCCGCTCCTGGTGGTCGACCCGGCCAAGGAACTCACCGATGTCGGCCGCCGGATCGAGACCGTGTCGGCGGCCCTGGGCGTACCGGACGCGGGCGCCGCGCTCGACGCCCGCACCCGGTCCCGCATCGAGGCCGCGAAGAAGTCCGTGCCCGCCGACGACGGCAAGAAGCCCCGGGTGGCCTTCCTCTACCTGCGCGGCTCCGCCTCCGTCTATCTGCTCGGCGGCCGGGAGTCGGGGGCGGGTTCACTCATCGAGGCGGCCGGAGGCGTCGACGCGGGCAAGGAGTCCGGCCTGAAGAAGGACTTCACCCCCATCACCAGCGAGGCGCTCGCCAAGGCGGCGCCCGATGCCATCCTGGTGATGAGCAAGGGACTCGCGTCGGTGGGCGGTGTCGACGGCCTGGTGAAGATCCCGGGCGTCGCCGAGACCCCGGCCGGGCTGGACCGGCGGATCGTCTCCATCGACGACGGAGTGCTGCTGAACTACGGGCCGCGCACCGACCAGGTGCTCGACGGTTTGATCGCACAGCTCCACCCGAAGGGCGGGGCGGCCAAGTGACGACCTCGTACGAGGAACGCGCCGGCACCCGGCGGGCGGACACCGGTCCCCCGGCCGCCGAGGCCCCGGCACCGGAGGGCACCGGGCCGCGCGCTTCGGGCTCCCGGCGCTCCACCGCCTTCCTCCTGACCGTCGGTCTGGTCGCCGCCCTCCTGGTGTGCTGTCTGCTGTCCGCCGGGCTCGGCGCGTACAACATCCCGCTCGGCGACGTCCTCGGGTCCGTCCAGCACCGGCTCGGGCTCGGCGGTGCGGCGCTGGACCGGGTCGGCGAGAGCGTGCTGTGGAACGTGCGGCTGCCGAGGGTCGTCCTCGCCCTGCTCGTCGGGGCTTCGCTGGGCTGCGCGGGCGCCCTGATGCAGGGCGTGTTCGGCAACCCGCTCGCGGAACCCGCGGTGATCGGCATCTCCTCCGGTGCGGCGGTCGGCGCGGTCGCCTCGATCGCGCTCGGGCTGACCTTCTTCGGCAACTGGACCGTGACCGTGTGCGCGTTCGCCGCCGGCCTCGCGACGGTGCTGCTGGTCTACACGCTGTCGCGGACGGGCGGGCGCACCGAGGTCGTCACGCTGATCCTCACCGGGATCGCCGTCAACGCCTTCGCGGGGGCGCTGATCGGGCTGTCCATCTTCTTCGCCGACAACGCGCAGATCTCACAGATCACCTTCTGGCAGTTGGGTTCGCTGGCCCAGGCGACCTGGCCCAAGGTGCTCGCCGTGCTGCCGTGCGCGGTGCTGGGGCTGCTCGTCGCACCGTTCTACGCCCGCAAGCTGGACCTCCTCGCACTGGGCGAGCGGCCCGCCCGGCATCTGGGGGTCGACGTGGAGCGGCTGCGGATCGTGCTCGTGCTGGTGGTGGCGCTGCTGACGGCCGCGGCGGTGGCCGTCTCCGGGATCATCTCGTTCGTGGGTCTGCTGGTGCCGCACCTGCTGCGGATGGCCAACGGTCCGGGGCACCGCTTCCTCATCCCCGGCAGCGCCCTGGGCGGGGCCCTCGTCCTGGTGGCGGGTGATCTCGCGGCCCGCACCGTGGCCGATCCCGCCGAGTTGCCGCTCGGCGTGCTGACCGCGCTCTTCGGCAGCCCGTTCTTCTTCTGGCTGCTGCGCAGGACCCGGCGCAAGCAGGGCGGTTGGGCATGAGCACGCCGATCGGCCCGTCGCGGGCGGCCAGGCCGGGCGCGGACGCGCCGAGGAGTACGTCACCTGCGAGGACATGGGCATGAGGACACTGAGGAATCCGTTCCGGACGCGGAGCCGACGGCTGCCCGCTGCCCTCTCCCCCGGCGCCCCCGCCATCGAGGCGCACGAGCTGCGGGTGCGGCTGGGGCAGCGGTCGGTGCTCGACTCCATCGATCTGACCGCGCACGCGGGCGAGGTGGTGGCACTGGTCGGGCCCAACGGGGCCGGGAAGTCGACGCTGCTGGCGGCGCTGTCCGCCGACCTGCCCGCGGAGAGCGGCGAGGTACGGATCGACGGGCGTCCGGTGACCGACTGGTCGCCCGCCGAACTGGCCCTGCGACGAGCGGTGCTGCCGCAGACCGCCGCGTTGTCGTTCCCGTTCCCGGTGGCGGACGTGGTCCGGATGGGCCGCGCACCGTGGGCCGGGACGGAACGGGAGGACGAGGACGATCCGGCCGTCGCCGCGGCGATGGCGGCCACCGAGGTCGCCGAGTTCGCCGCACGCCCCTTCTCCGCGCTGTCCGGCGGGGAACGGGCCCGGGTCGCGCTGGCCCGGGTGCTGGCGCAGCGCGCCCCGTTGCTGCTGCTCGACGAACCCACCGCCGCGCTCGATCTGCGCCACCAGGAACTGGTGCTGAGGATCTGCCGGGAGCGGGCGGCGGCCGGGGACGCGGTCGTCGTGGTGCTGCACGATCTGGGCCTGGCGGCGGCCTACGCGGACCGGGCGGCCGTGCTGCACGGCGGCCGGATCGCGGTGGCGGGCCCGCCCGCCGAGGTCTTCACCGGTGAGCTGCTCGGCGAGGTCTACCGGCAGCCGGTCGAGGTGTTCCCTCATCCGCGGACCGGAGTGCCGCTCGTCGTACCGCACCGCTCGACGGGAGCGGTGGGCGCGGACTGAGGGCTGTCCCGTGATCCCCGGCGAGCGCGCGCCTTGACCGTCGCTTGACCGTTCCGAGGAGCATCCATGGGGGAGCCGTGATCCGATCGTATCCATGGGGTTCAAGGTGAGAGGTGAATCACGGCTCAGGCGGGTACCGGTCAGGTAAGCCTCGATTAAGTTAGGTCTGCCTCACCTGACTTTGCCCGTTGTTCTCGACTTCATCTTCATCCTCTGTGGAGCCTCGTATGCGAGCCGTTCGTCTCTCCGTCGTCACCGCTGCCGCCGGCGTCGCAGCTCTGACCGCCGTCACGGGTTGTGCGCAGAAGAGCGACGGCAAGGGCGAAGGTGCCGTACAGGTCGTCGCGAAGGACGACGCCTGCGAGGTGTCGAAGACGGAGGTCCCGGCCGGCCACGTCGAACTGGCCGTGCAGAACAAGGGTTCCAAGGTCACCGAGGTCTACATCCTGTTCCCCGACGACCGCATCGTCGCCGAGCGCGAGAACATCGGCCCCGGCACCAAGGCGAACATCACGGCCGAGATCAAGGCCGGTTCGTACGAGATCGCCTGCAAGCCGGGCATGAAGGGCCACGGCATCCGGCAGAAGATCGAGGTCACCGGCGCCAACGCGGCCAAGCGCAGCCCCGAGATGGACAAGGCCGTCGCCGAGTACCGCACCTATGTCCAGGCCCAGGCCGACGCGACGCTGCCGAAGGCCAAGAAGTTCACGGACGCCGTCGCCGCCGGTGACATCGAGACCGCCAAGAAGCTCTACGCCGACTCGCGGCTGGGCTGGGAGCGCACCGAGCCGGTCGCCGAGTCGTTCGGCGACATCGACCCGAAGGTCGATGTCCGCGAGGACGGCCTGGAGGACGGTCAGAAGTGGACCGGCTGGCACCGCCTGGAGAAGGCACTGTGGCAGGACAAGAAGCTGGGTGCCGAGGAGAAGGCGCTGGCCCCGGTCCTCTACAAGGACCTGGTCGACTGGCAGAAGCGGGTCGGCACCGCGGACATCACCCCGACCTCGATGGCCAACGGCGCCAAGGAGCTCCTGGACGAGGTCGCCACCGGCAAGGTCACCGGTGAGGAGGAGCGCTACAGCCACACCGACCTGGTCGACTTCAAGGCCAACGTCGAGGGCGCCGAGATGTCCTACAAGCTGCTGAAGCCGATCGCCTCGAAGAACGACCCGGCGCTGACGACGTCGCTGGACAAGCAGTTCGCCGCGCTGAACACGCTGCTGGACAAGTACCGCGAGGACAAGTCCTCGTACGAGTTCACCTCGTACGACAAGGTCGGCAAGGCGGACCGCAAGGAGCTGTCGGACGCGGTGAACGCGCTGGCCGAGCCGCTGTCCCGGCTGGCCGCTGCGGTGACGAAGTAACGGCGGGCAGAAGCGGGAGCGGACAGGAGTGACCGGGATGTCGGATCAGAAGCGGAGCGACGAAGGCACCGGGACGGCCTCGGCGGGGCCCGCCCCGTCCCGCCGGGCCCTGCTCGGCTGGGGCGGCGCCGGGCTGGCGCTGGGGGCGGTCGCGGCGGGCGGCGCGATGGCCGCGATCCGGCCGGGGAGCGACGCGGTGCCGGCCGCCGACAGCGGCGCGGCCGTACCGTTCCACGGGGAGCACCAGGCCGGCATCGCCACCGCCGTCCAGGACCGGCTGCACTTCGCCGCGTTCGACGTGACGACGAAGGACCGCGCCGAACTGGTCACGCTGCTCAAGGAGTGGACCCGGGCCGCCGAGCGGATGGCCGCCGGTCACGCGGTCGGCGACGGCGCGTACGGCGGCCCCGCCGAGGCCCCGCCGGACGACACCGGTGAGGCCCTGGGGCTCAAGCCGTCCCGGCTCACGCTCACCATCGGCTTCGGCCCCTCGCTCTTCGCCAAGGGACGTTTCGGCCTGGAGGACAAGCGCCCCGAGGCGCTCGTCGACCTGCCGAAGTTCTCCGGCGACAACCTCGATCCGGCCCGCAGCGGCGGCGATCTGTGCGTCCAGGCGTGCGCGGACGACCCGCAGGTGGCGGTGCACGCCATCCGCAACCTGGCCAGGATCGGCATGGGCCGCACCGCGATCCGCTGGTCCCAGCTCGGTTTCGGCAAGACGTCCTCGACCACGCCCGACGCCCAGACCCCGCGCAACATGATGGGCTTCAAGGACGGCACCCGGAACATCTCCGGCACCGACACCGCCGCCCTCGACCAGCACGTGTGGGTCGGCGAGAAGGACGACGACACGGGCTGGATGGCCGGGGGTTCGTACCTGGTGGCCCGGCGCATCCGGATGCACATCGAGACCTGGGACCGGGCCCCGCTCCAGGAGCAGGAGGACATCTTCGGCCGCGACAAGGGCGAGGGCGCCCCGGTCGGCAAGTCCAAGGAGCACGACGAGCCGTTCCTGAAGGCGATGCTGCCGACCGCCCATGTGCGGCTCGCCCACCCGGACAGCAACGACGGTGCGGCGATGCTGCGCCGCGGATACTCGTTCACCGACGGCACGGACGGCCTCGGCCGCCTCGACGCCGGGCTGTTCTTCATCGCGTACCAGCGCGACAGCCGCAAGGGGTTCATCCCCGTGCAGCGCCGCTTGGCGGGGCACGACGCGCTCAACGAGTACATCCAGCACGTGGGTTCGGCACACTTCGCCGTCCCGCCGGGCGTCCGCGACAAGGACGACTGGTGGGGCCGGGCGCTGTTCTCGTGACGGGACCCGGACCGGGGTCCGTCACGGGACTCGAAGCGGATCCCGTGACGGGACCCGGAGCGGAACAGCGGAACAGGAGAACCGAGACGTGTTCAGCAATTTTCTGATCGGCCTGCGCGAGGGCCTCGAGGCCAGCCTGGTCGTCTGCATCCTCATCGCCTACCTGGTGAAGACCGGCAACAGGGACAAGCTGGTGCCGATCTGGATCGGCGTCGGCATCGCGGTCTTCATCAGCCTGGCGTTCGGCGCGGGCCTCGAGTTCGGCTCGCAGGAGATGACGTTCAAGGCCCAGGAGGCGCTCGGCGGTTCGCTGTCGATCATCTCGGTGGGCCTGGTCACCTGGATGGTGTTCTGGATGCGGCGCACCGCCCGGCACCTGAAGACCGAGCTGCACGGCAAGCTGGACACGGCACTCGCGATGGGGACCGGCGCGCTGGTGGCCACGGCGCTCCTCGCGGTGGGCCGGGAGGGCCTGGAGACCTCGCTGTTCGTGTGGCGCGCGGTGCATGCGGCGGACGACGGCTGGCACCCGATGATCGGCGCCTTCCTCGGGATCGGGGCCGCGGTCGTGCTGGGGTGGCTGTTCTACCGGGGTGCGCTGCGGATCAACCTGTCGAAGTTCTTCACCTGGACCGGCGGCATGCTGGTGGTCGTCGCCGCGGGCGTTCTCGCATACGGGGTCCACGACCTGCAGGAGGCCGAGTTCCTCGGGGGCCTGCACAACCTCGCGTTCGACGTCAGCGGCGCCATTCCGCCGGACAGCTGGTACGGCACGCTGCTGAAGGGCACGTTCAACTTCCAGCCGGATCCGACCGTTCTCCAACTCGTCGTGTGGCTGGGGTATCTGATCCCCACACTCGCCCTGTTCCTCGCCCCGGTAGGGTTCGGACGGTCAGTGCGGGCGACGGATCAGAAGGCGCGGAAAGCAACGGATGAGAAGTCTGGGGCCGATTCGGCGGACGGCGGGGCTCACGGCAGCGGCGACGGTGCTGTGCGTGACGGCGAGCGGGTGCGTGACGGTGCACGGCGAGCTGGCAGTGGTACCGGCGGCAACCAGGGCTGAGGCCGCACAGGCCCTGAAGGACTTCACCGACGCGTACAACGCGGCGGACAAGGCGTACGACCCGGCCCTCGACGCGGACCGGGTCGCCGGCCCGCTGGGCGCGATCAACCAGGCCGGGCTGAAGGCACGCCGGAAGAACAACCCGGACGGCAATGCCCGTCATGTGCCGCTGGAACTGAACGACGCCACCTACCTCATCCCGAAGAAGGCCGGCTGGCCGCGCTGGTTCGTCGCGGACACGGACTCCAACCGCGACCGGGACGGCGCGAAGCTGGACACCCGCTGGCTGCTCGTCTTCGTCAAGTCCGGCCCCGACGCGGGGTGGCGGACCTCCTACCTGGCGGTGGTCCCGTCGGCGCGGCTGCCCCGCTTCGCGAAGGACGACGACGGCCGCGCCCGGCCGGTGGCCGCGGACAGCACCGAACTGGCCGTGGCACCGGAGGACTTGAGCACCCAGTACACGGAGTACCTGGAGAAGGGCGCCCCGGACGTCTTCGCCCCCGGTGACGCCACCTCGGCCTGGCGCGAGGCGCGTCGCACGACCCGGCGCCCCGGCTTCTCGTACCAGTACGTCGACCAGCCGCTGGACACCGGCACGTTCGCCCCGCTGGGTCTGGAGACGGACGACGGCGGGGCGCTGGTCTTCTTCAGCAGCAAGCACTTCGAACGGCAGACGGCCGCGAAGGGGCTGCGTCCTGCGCTCAACGCGGACGTGGAGGCGCTGCTGACGGGCGAGGTGAAGTCGACCCTCACCAAGGAGCGGGTGTCCAGCCAGCTGGTGTACGTGCCGAAGAAGGGCACGGGCGACGGCAAGGTGGTCGTGCTGAACCGGCTGCCGGGTCTGACGGCGGCGAAGGGATCCTGACGGACGGGTTCCGGCGGCCTCGCCGTACCCGCCCCACAGGCGGTAGGGGTCCGGCGGCCCGTACGCGCCGCCCGGACCGTGCCCGGCCGCCCCTGACGCGACGGTTCGCGGGGCCCGGTCGCACGGTACGGCGTATCCGGGGCCGGCTGCGGACCCGGCGAACGGGTCCGGGTCCGGGTCCGGCGGCGGGAACGCTAACGGCTCAGTGGCCAGGCCACCGAGCCGTGATCGAGTTCGTTCTGGTCCACCGCGTCCGCGTACTGGGCGCAGGCGTCGGTGAGCGTTTCCAGCAGCGTGAGCGGATCGGGCAGCGGATGCTCCGGACCGCGTACCCACCGCACGTCCAGCTCCCCGGGAAGCATGGCGGGCGGCAGGAGGACATAGCTGCCCCGGCAGTGCCAGCGCAGCCCCGGATGCTCGTCCATGGTCTCGGGGTGGCAGTCCAGCTCGCAGGGCCACCACTCGTCCTCGTCCTCGGGGGTGCCCCGGGTCGCGGTGAAGAACAGCATCCGGTCGTCGCCGGACCGGGCGACGGGACCGATCTCGACACCCGCCGCGAGAAGCCGCTCCAGGGCCTGCTCCCCCGCGGACAGCGGCACGTCGAGCACGTCGTGGATCATGCCGGTCGCGGTGATGAAGTTGGCCTGCGGCTGATTGCGGGCCCAGCGTTCGATCTGGGCACGATCGGTGGTGGCCTGGGTCTGCCAGGCGAAGGAGATGGGGTGCCGGGCGGGGGTGGGGCAGCCGATGCGTTCACAGGAACATCGGTAGCCGACCGGGTGGGCCGCGGGCGCGATCGGCATTCCGGCGTCGGCGACGGCCAGGAGCAGCGCCTCCCTGGCTGTGTCGTCGGCCTCGCTCTGCTCTGGTTTGGGCCGGCGGCGGAGCCATTGGGAAATCCTGCTCGCTGAGCCGCGACCACGGCCGAAATCGGCGCCCATCTATCCCCTCACCTCGGTATTGCGTCTGCCCATCGTCGCACCATCCTGCGCCCCGGGTGGCCGGAGTTCCGAAGCGGGGTACGGGAGACGCCATGAGAAACCTGCCTCTTTGGAGGTTTTTGTCATGAAATGACGGGTGCATCTCACGGCGTCCTGGCCGCTTCCGGCCCATGCGGGGCGCGGTCGGCGGCCCGATAGGCGTACGCGGCGGCGGCCATGCGGAACCACCCGATCGGATCACTGCGCACCGCCCCAGGAAAGCGGACCATGGGCTCACGCACTCACCCGTGCGACGTACCCGGCAAGCGACCCCTGCGACGCGTAGAGGAGCCTTCATTGCCCACGGACCACCAGGCCACCCCCACCCCCCACCGGGGCGCTCCGCGCCACGCCCCCGGCCGTCGGGCCACGCCCCGCCGTTACCTGATGTGCCCTCCGGCCCACTTCCAGGTGACGTACTCCATCAACCCGTGGATGGACCCCGGCAAGCCCGTGGACCTCCGGCTGGCCCAGGCCCAGTGGGAGGACCTGCGGGACCGCTACCGCGCTCTGGGCCATACGGTGGAACTACTGACGCCCCGCCCCGGCCTGCCCGACATGGTGTTCGCCGCCAACGGCGCCACCGTCGTCGACGGCCGGGTGCTGGGCGCCCGGTTCGCCTACCGGGAACGGCACGAGGAGGCCGCCGCCCATCGCGAGTGGTTCCGGGCCGAGGGCTTCACCGAGATCCACGAGCCGGCCCACGTCAACGAGGGCGAGGGCGACTTCGCGGTCACCGCGTCGTACCTGCTGGCCGGGCGGGGCTTCCGGTCCAGTCCGCTGTCGCACGGCGAGGCCCAGGAGTTCCTGGGGCGCCCGGTGATCGGCCTCGATCTGGTGGATCCGCGCTACTACCACCTGGACACGGCCCTGTCCGTGCTCGACGAGGCGGGCGACGAGATCATGTACTACCCGGGCGCCTTCTCCCCCGGCAGCCGGGCGGTGCTGGCGCGGCTCTTCCCCGACGCGCTGATCGCCGAGGAGGCGGACGCGGCGGCGCTCGGCCTGAACGCGGTGAGCGACGGGTTGCACGTGCTGCTGCCGCAGGCCGCGACGGGGCTCTTCGATCCCTTGCGGGAGCGCGGCTTCGTGCCGGTGCCGATGGATCTGGGCGAACTGCTCAAGGGCGGCGGCAGCGTGAAGTGCTGCACGCAGGAGCTGCGCGGCGGGTAGCGCGGGAAGCCGCCCGGGGCGGTGCGGGAGCCGCACGAGGCGCGGCGCGGAACCGTACGGGAGGCACGCAGCGGCCGGGGCGTGTTTCGAAAGGAGCGTCGTTCGCCCGACGGGCCGGACGGGACTTTCGAAACACGCCCCGGGAAGACGCCCGGGACGGCGCGGGAGCCAGGGCGCACGGAGCAGGCCGCCGGGCGGCGGTGGGCCGACGCCCGGCGGCCCAGCGCCCGGCTTCAGGCGTCCCGCCCGTCCGGCGGCCACGCGTCGCCCCACCCGACGTCCCGGGCCGTCCGGTAGAGCTCGCCGTGCCGCTTGGTGACCGTGGCCCGTCGCAGCGCCTCGTCGCGGGTGCACAGGTCGAGCAGCACCTGCCCTTTGCGGATCTGGGGCCTGCGGACGACACGCGACTCGGCGGGCGTCGTCTCGAAGCGGGTCGCCACGACGTAGCTGAACTTCTCGTCCTCGTACGGCAGCGATCCGCCCTTGACCTGCCGGTGCAGCGAGGACCGGCTGACCCTGGCCGAGAAGTGGCACCAGTCGGTGCCCGGCTCGATGGGGCAGGCGCCGCTGTGCGGGCAGGGCGCGGCGACCGTCAGCCCGGCGGCGACCAGTCGGTCGCGGGCCTCGATGATCCGGGCGTACCCGTCGGGGGTGCCCGGCTCGACGAGCACGACCGCCGTCGCCGCGGCGGCGACGGCGTCGACGAGACCGGCCCGGACCTCCGCCGTCAGTTCGTTGAGCACGTAGGAGACGGTGACGAGGTCGGCGGGGGCGAGTTCGAGGCCCGCGCCGATCCGCTCCCGGCGCCACTCGGCCGCGCGCAGGGCCGGGATGCCGGAGGCCCCGGCCAGCTCTCGGCCGAGGGCGAGGGCGGGCTCGGCCCAGTCCAGCACGGTGGTCCGCACGTCCTCCCAGGCACCGGCCACGGCCCAGCTCGCCGCTCCGGTGCCGCCGCCGACGTCGGTGTGCGTGGCGGGCGCCCAGTCCGGGGCGGCCGACCGGAACGCGTCGAGGGCGGACCGTACCGCCTCGAAGGTCGCGGGCATCCGGTACGCGGCATAGGCCGCCACATCGGAACGGTCACGGAGCACCGGGGCATGTGTGGGGGTGGTCCCGCGGTAGTTGGCGATGAGCCGGTCGACGGCCTGGGCGGCCTGCCTGGGCGGCAGTCCGTCGAGCAGTGCGGCCAGTGCCGTGCGCAGGGCTTCCGCGGTGGAAGGGGTGGCGTTCACCGACGAATTGTAGGCGGAGGTGACGAACCGGCCTACGGACCGGAAACTGCGGAGAACAGCGGTACTCATGAACTGCCCCGAGAGCTACGCGTGTTGCTACGCTGACGGCCGCGAGGTCGGGATTGCCCATCGAGGGACACCATGAGACAGAAGATCGTGCGCCTGGTTCTGGTCGGCGGAGTGCTCCTGCTTGCCATGCTTCTGCTGCTGGCCACGTGTGGCAGCGGCGGGAAGAAGAAGGCCGACGAGTCGGGGAAACAGGTCAGGACGAGCGCGTCGCCGGTGACCCAGCTCACGGTCCCCGCCGCGTTCGAGACGAAGCACGGCTGGGAGTTGGTCGGTACCTCGCCCGACTACGCGATCTCCCGGGAGACGGGCCGTCTCGCCTACCTCGTACGGGCTTCGGACACCAAGTACCAGCTGCGGACCATCGACTCGAAGACCGGTGAGTCGGGCTGGCACGCGGAGAGCTGGCGCCCGCCGTCCCCGAAGCGCTTCCCGAGGCTGCTGACGGCCACCGTGGACGACCGTGAGTACTTCGTGACGTGGGCATACGGCAAGGTCGGCGAGAACGCGCTGACCCCGGCCGACACGATCGTCTCGATGGACATCTACAACGCGGAGGACGGCAACCGGCGGCGTGTCGAGGTGCCGTGGGGCTCCGTTCCGACGGTCTCCTCCACCGGTCCCGGCATTCTCATCAGCGACGGCCGGACGAACAGCGCGGTCGTCGACCCGACGACCGGCCGGGTGTCGCAGATCGCCGCCGCCCAGTTGAAGTACCCGAAGGACTGCCCCGCCTGCAAGCAGCTCACCGAGGTGCACGGGCTGGCGCAGAAGGGTCTGCTGGTCAGCGGCTCCAAGGAGTTCTGGGTGCAGGACGGCTGGTTCAGCCGCGATGTCGCGCCCAAGGGAACCGACCGCCGCAGCGGGATCCCCACGTCGGTGATCCGCGGCCTGGTGCTGGCGAAGTGGCAGCTCGCGAAGGGGGAGAAGCGCGCCGCCACCCACGACCTGTGGACGGTGCACGACCTGGAGAAGGGCAAGCCCCTCGCCTCGGTGGAGTGCAGCAAGCCCGCGATAAAGCCGGGCCAGTACCCGCAGCTCGTCTCCGCGCCCTCCGGTGGCTTCCTGGTGGCCGGACCCCTCGCCTTCGACGTGGTCACGAAGCGGGGCTTCTGCTTCGAGGGCACGGACGGCGCGAAGCCGCTGACCCTGGTGTCGGTGGACGACGAGGGCATCGCGTACGGCGCGTCGAGCGCGCGCAACGCGGGGGACGTGCTGGCCGGCGGCGGCGCACCGGTCGCGGTGGCGGTCAGGAGCGGCTCGACGGGCGCCCTGCCGTCGAACGTGCGGGTTCCGGGCGCGGTGACCTCGGACGGCGTGGGGCTGTTCCGCTGGACCGACGAGAAGGACCGCCCGCATCTGCTCGGCTACCCGGGCACGCGCTGAGCCGTACGGGTCCGGCAGCCGCCCGGGGCCGGTCCGTACACGCCGGTCCGTACGCGGGCCACGCGCCCGGTGGTTCGCATCGGCCGGTCCGCTCCCGGGCCCCGCGTCGGTCCGTACCGCCCGGTCGGGGCGGCGCGGCGCACCCGGCGCGGAGCCGGCGGGCGTCCCCCGGCCAAACCGAGTCCGCAGGCACGGCCGGAGCGAGCCCGGTCCCGGGTCTGCCCGCCTCCCTGCCGGGACCGGCCCCTGCTACGAGGTCCGCTGCCAGGGCCGGCACATCCCCAGGAAGCACGCCATCGCGCCGAGCCCGCACACCAGCTGCACGACCGCCATCGGAACGGCCGTGCCCTCGCCCGCGATCCCGACGAGCGGTGAGGCGATGGCACCGACCAGGAACGACGACGTACCGAGCAGCGCGGAGGCGGATCCGGCCGCGTGCTTCGTACGCATCAGGGCCTGCGCGTTGGTGTTCGGCATCGCGAGCCCCATCGCCGACATCAGCACGAAGAGCCCGGCCGCGATCGGGACCAGGCCCACCTCCCCGAGGATCCCGGACGTCATGACCAGCAGCGCGGTCGCGGCGAGCACGATGACCGAGAGGCCGAAGGCGAGCGCCTTGTCCAGGCTGACCCGGCCGACCAGCAGCTTGCCGTTGATCTGGCCGACCACGACCAGGCCGATCGAGTTGACCCCGAAGAGCAGGCTGAACGTCTGCGGAGACGCCCCGTAGATCTCCTGCACGACGAACGGCGAGGCGCTCACGTACGAGAAGAGGACGGCGAAGGCCAGGCTGCCCGCGATCATGTAGCCGGTGAAGACCCGGTCGGCGAGCAGCCCGCGCATGGTGCGCAGCGCGTCGGCGAAGCCTCCGGTGTGCCGGTCCTGCGGCGGCAGCGTCTCGTGCAGCCACTTCCAGACGACCAGGGTGAGCAGCAGGCCGACCACGGCGAGGACGGCGAAGATGCCCCGCCAGTCGGTGAACCGCAGCACCTGCCCGCCGATCAGCGGGGCGACGACGGGGGCTGCGCCGGAGATCAGCATCAGGGTGGAGAAGAACCTGGCCATCTCCACGCCGTCGTACAGGTCGCGCACCACGGCGCGGGCGATGACGATGCCCGCCGCGCCGGCCAGCCCCTGGACGAGGCGGAAGCCGATGAGGAGTTCCGCGGTGGGGGCGAAGACGCAGATCACGGTGGCGACGACGTAGACGGCCATGCCGAGGAGCAGCGGCGCGCGCCGCCCCCAGCGGTCGCTCAGCGGTCCGACGACGACCTGCCCGAGCGCCATGCCGGTGAGGCAGGCGGTGAGGGTGAGCTGGACGGTCGCGGCGGATGCGTGCAGGGACTCGGTGACCGCGGGCAACGCCGGCAGGTACATGTCCATGGAGAGCGGCGGCAGCGCGGTGAGACCGCCGAGCACCAGGGTGACGAGCAGACCCGCGCGCCGCGCCGCCCCGGTCGCGGCCGGTCTCCCGACGGGCCCGCCCTCGGCCGCGGCCTCGCCCGCCCGGTCCACGGTCTTCGATATATGCGCGTCGTCCTGTTGCGCTCCGCTCTGCGCCATTCTCATCTCCAGTCGTTGAATCTACATCTATGCTCTCAGTTCGGCCGCACTGGTCGAGACCTTCTGTCGGAGCCTTCCGGGGGCACGCCGGAACCTTCCGGAAGCACGGGGAGCGGGGAGCGGGGATGGCGGGCACGGGCGGGGCGGTGCGCTGGGGCGTGCTGGCGACGGGCGGTATCGCCGCGACGTTCACCGAGGACCTGCGGGCGCTGCCGGGCGCGGAGGTGGTGGCCGTGGCCTCTCGTACGGAAGCCGCGGCCGAGGCGTTCGCGCGGCGGTTCGGAATACCCCGCGCGTACGGAAGCTGGGCCGGGCTCGCCGCCGACGAGGACGTCGACGTGGTGTACGTGGCGACACCGCACTCGGCGCACCGGGAGGCGGCGGGGCTCTGCCTGGAGGCCGGGAAGCCCGTGCTGTGCGAGAAGGCGTTCACGCTGAACGCGCGGGAGGCCGGCGAGCTGGTGAAGCTCGCCCGGGAGCGCGGTCTGTTCCTGATGGAGGCCATGTGGACGTACTGCGACCCGGTTGTCCGGCGGATGACGGAGCTGGTGCGGGACGGCGCCATCGGTGAGATCCGGGTGGTTCAGGCCGACTTCGGGCTCGCGGGGTCCTTCGGCCCCGACCACCGGCTGCGGGATCCGGCGCTGGGCGGCGGCGCGCTGCTGGACCTCGGGGTCTATCCGGTGTCGTTCGCGCATCTGTTGCTGGGCGAACCGGACCGGGTGCGGGCCGACGCGCTGCTGTCCCCGGAAGGCGTCGACCTGAACACCGCGATGCTGCTGGGCTGGTCGCAGACGGGTGCCTCGGCGCTGCTCAACTGCTCGATCGTCGCGGACACCCCGCTGACCGCCTCCGTCACGGGAACGAAGGGCCGGATCGACGTCCCACGCGGCTTCTTCTCCCCGGAGCGGTTCGTGCTGCACCGGGAGGGGCGCGAACCGGAGGAGTTCACGTCGGGTCCGACGGGTACGGCGGGTGCCGCGGTTCCGGTGGGTCCTGCGGACGCGGTGGGTCCTGCGGACACGACGAGCACCGGGCTGCGCGGGCTCCAGTTCGAGCAGGTGGAGGTGATGCGGGCGCTGCGGGCGGGCGAGACGGAGTCGCCGCTGGTGCCGCTGGACGGCTCGCTCGCGGTGATGCGGACGCTCGACGCGGTGCGCGACCGCATCGGCGTCCGCTACCCGGCGGACGGTCTCGGCTGACGTCCCGCCCGGCGACCCCGGCCGCGGTGTCTGGCACGACGTGCCGGAGCCGGCCCAGGCGCCCGCCCGGCCTACGCGGGCGTGAGCCCCTGGTTCCCCACCTCCGTGACGAACGATCCGGCGGTTGTCACGGGCGCTCCGGGCGTGGTGACGGCCGACACCGTGCGGTAGTCGGCACGCGCCCGTTCACGGCCGAGCGTGACGAGGGCGTAGCCGCGCCGGCCGTTGAAGAACTTCAGATGCGGGTTGGCCCGCATCAGGTTGTCCCAGCTGCCGGGCCGGTCCGAGCCGTCCTTGCCGCTGGTGATGGACGTGGTGACGATCTCGGTGCCGAGGGTGCGGGAGGCCGGGTCGTCGAAGTCCTTCTTCAGGTCGAAGCCGTAGTGCACGTGCACATCGCCGGTCAGCACCATCAGGTTGTCGATCCCGGCGGCCTCGGCGCCGTTCAGGACCCGTGCCCGCGATGCGGGGTAGCCGTCCCACGCGTCCATCGACAGCTTGAAGGCGTCGGTGGGGACGTCCCGCCGCCGAGCGAGGACGACCTGCTGCGGCACGACGTTCCAGGTGGCCTTCGAGGCGCGCCAGCCGTCCAGCAGCCAGCGCTCCTGGGCGGCGCCGGTCATGGTGCGCGCGGGGTCCTCGGACTCCGGTCCGGGCCTCTGCCAGCCGTCCCCGTACGCCTGGTCGCTGCGGTACTGGCGGGTGTCGAGGATGTCGAACTGGGCGAGGGTGCCGAAGTGCAGGCGCCGGTAGAGCTTCATGTCCGGGCCGGTGGGGCGCTGTGGGACGCGCAGGGGCTGGTTCTCCCAGTACGCGCGGTAGGCGGCGGCGCGGCGCAGCAGGAACTCCTGCGGCGGCACGTCGTTCTCGGGGATGTCGCCCGCGTAGTTGTTCTCGGTCTCGTGGTCGTCCCAGGTGACGACGAAGGGGTGCGCGGCGTGGGCGGCGCGCAGATCGGGATCCGACTTGTAGAGGCCGTACCGCAGCCGGTAGTCCTCCAGTGTGATGGTCTCGTGGTTGAAGTGGGCGGGCAGTCTGCGGTCGGTGTACTTGCGGGCGCCGCCGACCGCGTCGACGGCGTACTCGTAGAGGTAGTCACCGAGGTGGAAGACGGCGTCGACGTCCTCTTCGGCGAGGTGCCGGTACGCGGTGAAGTAGCCGTCGTGGTACGCCTGGCAGGAGACGGCGGCGAGGCGCAGCACGCCGTTGCGGGCGCCCCGGGCGGGTGCGGTGCGGGTGCGGCCGACGGGGCTGGTCCAACTTCCGGTGCGGAAGCGGTAGTAGAAGACCCGGTCGGCTTCGAGGCCGTTGGCTTCGATGTGGACGCTGTGGTCGAACTCCGGGTGGGCGGTGGCCTTTCCGCGCCGGACGACGCGGGAGAAGCGTGCGTCGTGTGCGATCTCCCAGCTCACCTCGACCCGGGCCCGGGGCAGTCCGCTGCCGGCTTCGTACGGGCGGGGCGCGAGCCTCGTCCACAGCAGGACCGAGGAGGGCAGCGGGTCGCCGGAGGCGACGCCGAGGGTGAACGGATCTTCCTTGATCTTCCGGGTGTCCAGTTCGGCGGCGCTCGCGGTGCCCGCGGCAGGCAGGTTGACCGAGAAAGCGAGCGCGGCGGCGGCACCCGTGACGGTGAGGAAGCGGCGACGTCCAAAGAGCCGGGCGGCGTCGCGCATCTCCTGCGGGTGCGGTGAATGCGTCATCTGTCCCTCTCCTGGCTGGTGGTGTGCCCGGCAAGTGCACCGGTCCAGCCCTGCGAGCACCTGTCGTGTTCACGTCGCGTGAGCGTCGGGTGGATGAGGAATGCGGCGGGAATGGATGCACGGGGCAAAGCGCGCATACACATCGAGGGGCACGATCCCCGCGCGGAAGCCCGGCCATCCGGTGAAACGCCGCCCCCTAACCGTTCCTGGCCGACCATGAGGAGCCGCCGCCCGTCGGGCCGGAGGCAGAGGGAGCGGACCAACCCCCGTCCGGCGCCGAAGAGTTGTCGCGCATGCCCCTACCCGGAGGAATTCCAACGTTCCGCCCCGAACAGTCACGGAACCGCACTATGATCACAACGCTTCACCGGCAGAACATATGAGGATCACAGAATGCGCATACGCATCGCAGCACCGCTCGCCCTGGCTGCGGCCACGGCCGTGGCCGGCCCGCTGCTCGTCACGGCCCCCGCGTCGGCCGCCACGCACAAGGGCGGGCTGCACCTCGGGAAGATCCAGTACGACAGCCCCGGCAAGGACACCCGCAGCAACGCCTCGCTGAACGCCGAGTGGGTGGACATCCACAACAACGGCAAGTCCAAGCTCCAGCTCAAGGGCTACAAGCTGAAGGACAACACCGGTTACACCTACACCTTCGGCAACTACACCATCGGCGCGGGCAAGACCGTCAAGGTCCACACCGGCAAGGGCAAGAACGGCTCTGGCCATGTCTACTGGAACCGCGGTTCGTACGTCTGGAACAACACCGGCGACAAGGCGCGGCTGATCAAGCCGAACGGCAAGCTCCAGGACTCCTGCTCCTGGTCGAAGACCGGCAAGGGCGTCAAGAACTGCCACTGAGCGGGACGACCACTCCCCTGCCGCCGCCCGCGACGGGCGGGAATGCTCCGGGCGGCGGCACGGTTGATCTGCGGCATGAGTCAGAATTCGGATACCGGGGTCCTGCGGTACACCGCCTTCTCCGCCGATCCGGCGGGCGGCAATCCGGCGGGGGTGGTCCTGGACGCGTCCGGTCTCGACGGGGCGGCGATGCTCTCCCTCGCGGCGGAGCTGGGCTACAGCGAATCCGCCTTCCTCACCGGCCGGACCGGGCCGGCGGACGGGGAGCCCCCGGCCGACGGGCCTGCGGGCACCGCGCCTTCGGGTACGGAACCCCCGGGCGCGGGATCGTCACGCACAGCCCCTTCGGGCACCGGGCCGTCGGCCGCCCGCGCGTACCGGATCCGCTACTTCAGCCCGAAGGCCGAGGTCCCGTTCTGCGGCCACGCCACCGTCGCGGCGGCCCTCGCCCTCGCCGAGCGCGACGGCCCCGGTGATCTGGTGTTCCACACCGCCGCGGGCCCGGTCCCGGTCACCGTCGCCCGGCAAGGCGCCGAACTGCGCGCCACGCTCACCAGCGTCGAGCCGTACGTCACGGACATCTCACCGGACGACCTGACGGAGGCGCTCGCCGCCCTGCGCTGGCCGGCCGCCGGTCTCGACCCGGCCCTGCCGCCCCGCATCTCCTACGCGGGCGCCCGCCATCTGGTCCTGGCCGCGGCGACCCGCGAGCGCCTCGCGGACCTGGACTACGACTTCGCGCGTCTCGAAGCGCTGATGCACCGGCTCGACCTGACCACCCTGCAACTGGTGTGGCGGGCGTCGCGGACGGTCTTCCACGTCCGTGACCCGTTCCCGGTCGGCGGTGTCGTCGAGGATCCCGCCACGGGCGCGGCGGCGGCCGCGTTCGGCGCCTACGCCCGCGCACTGGGCCTCGTCCCGGACTCCGCGACGCTCACGCTCCACCAGGGCGAGGACATGGGCCGCCCCGGCACGCTCACCGTGGAACTGCGCACGGGCGACGCCCGAGTACGGGTCAGCGGAACCGGCACCCGGATCATGGACTGATCCTGCGCCGCGCCCCGCCGGCGGCCGGCTCCCGGCCCCGGCCGGCCTCCGGGTCCCCGCCCCTTTCGCAGGCACCGCTTCCCCGGGTGCCCCGTGAACACCGCACCCCCTGAGCGCCACTCTCCCGAGCGCCACTCCCCGGGCGCCCCGGGCATCACGGCCCGGCCTCGCTCCCGGCTCAGGCGTCCTGCCCCGCGCCCCCGGGGGCCGGGCGCCGCACGGACTCCAGGTGCTGCCGGTACCAGGGGGCATGCCGGGCGAACGCGGCCGTGAACCCCTCGCCCGGCTCCCAGTCGAAGTCCCGGCCGGCCCGCTCATCGGCGAACCAGTGGTCCACGGCGAGCATGCCGAGGTGGTGCAGCGCGTACGGCACACCGGCCAGCCGCTCGCGGGCCTGCGCCACGTCGATCCTCTCGGCCCCCCAGGGCAACCGCAGCGCGTCGACGACCGCGGACAGCAACCCCGAACAGCTCACCGGCTCGGGATGGTTGACGTGGTAGACCCCGGCCACGTCCTTCGGGGACAGGGCCGCTCCCAGCAGCGCCCGCCCCAGCGCCCCCGCCTCGATCATCGAGTGCCGCGCCTCGCACCCGGTCGGGACGGCCGAGAGCCGACCGAGCAGGGCCACCAGTCCGGGCACGGCCCACCGGTCCCCGGTCCCGTAGACGATGTGCGGCCGCATGACGACGCCACCGGCCGCGAGCACGTGCCGCTCGGCGGCGGCCCGGGTCAGGCTGGTCGTGGACGCCGGAGCGGGCGCGGCCTCTCCGGGCCGAAGCCGGGTGAACGGGCCCCGCCCGTAGACGGACGCCGTGCTCAGCAGGACGATCCGGGGGACCCGGCAACGGACGGCCTCCTCGACCAGAGCCCGAGTTCCTTGATCATTGACGGACCGGGCGGTCGGTTCGTCGCCCCCGATCGCGGAGGCGCAGTGGATCACCGCGTCGACCCCCTCGCAGCTGCCGCGCAGCGTCTCCGGGGCACCGAGATCCCCGGACACGGTCTCCGCCCCGGGCCCGATGTCCGCGGCGCCGGACGCGGCGAGAGCGGTCCGGTGGGTCATCAGCCGCAGCCGGAGGCCGGGGACGGCGCGGGCAGCGGCCACCACATGGCCCCCGATGAAGCCGGTGGCGCCGGTGACGAGCACGCGCGGCCCCGCGCCCCGGCGCGAGCCCCCGCCCCCCCGCGGCACCGCGGGTCCCCCCGGCGTCCGGGACCCCCCGGGCGTCCCGGCTCCCCGCGGCGTCACGACTGCCTGCCGCGGGGCACGGCCGCGCGGTACCGCGAACCCTGGACGGGCGATTCGAGGGTGCAGGTGAAGGCCGGGCGATCGTCCTGGGTCGCCGTGACACGCATCCGGGACACCGCCGGGTCGTCGGTCGGCAGGCGCCGCGCCTCGATCCAGCAGGGGCGGTCGAGCTCCACGTACCGGAGGAAGTCGGTCCGCACCGACACCGGGAGGAAGTCATGGCCGGGAGTGGCGGCGATGGCCGCCTGGCGGGCGGCCTCCAACAGCAGAATGCCCGGCACATGGTCGTTGGGCCGGGCGAACAGGGTGGGGTGCCGGGTGTCGCACCGCAGCTGCCAAACGTTTCTCCGTGCGACGGGCGCCAGGACCACATCGCGCTCGTCCGCCCTGCCCACCTCGGCCGGGGAGACGGCGGGCAGCGGGGGTATCGGCGTGCCCCCGACATGTCTGCGCTCGCCCCGCAGCTTGTCGTACGCCCGGGCCGACGTGCAGCTGATACGCCCGCCGCCGCGGGCGAGGACGGTGCCCAGGCGGTGCAGCAGCAGTTCGACGTGCATGGAGCCGATGCTCTGGCGCAGACGCTTGATGCGGGAGCAGGTCACGTCCACGGTGATGTCCCAGGGCTCGTCCCCCAGCAGCAGTCGCCCGGGGTCGGCGACGTACGCCAGCTCCCACATCACGAACTGGTCCCCGTGCGGGACCCCGAACTCCGCGTGGCCCAGCAGCATCGTCGTCTGGCGCATGGTCTCCGCGATCAGCAGCGGGTCCTGGTGACGGCCCGCGACGGGCGTGAAGAACCGGTGCGTACGCGGCCATCGGGCCGACACCGAGAACTGGGTGCCGGTCTGCGGGGTCCAGCCGCCGGTGGGGAAGACGTCCCGCGGGTCGGGCCGGTGGACGAGACGCCCCAGCAGATCCGCGTGCACCTGTCTGCGTCCGGGCACCGCCCCGTCGGCGGCCGGGACTCCGGTGGTTTCGCGGGCCCCGGCGCCCTCGGTATGGTCCGAGGCGTTGTGCGAGGTGAGCTGAACCATGAATCTCCTCCCAGAGGATCCATACCGGGAGGGCCGAACGCCTCCACAGTAAGATACTGACAGTCCGGTTTTCCTATCCAGCCATACTTGGTGCTGACCACGCCACGGCGGAGAGAGACTTGTAGCTGATGGCACAGCAGGCGCGCGCGATCCAGACCCGGCGGTCGATCCTGGTGGCGGCCGCCGCCGTATTCGATGAACGCGGCTACAGCAGCGCCACCATCAGCGAGATCCTCTCCCGGGCCGGAGTCACCAAAGGTGCACTTTACTTCCACTTCTCCTCGAAGGAAGACCTGGCGCTCGGGGTGATGGACGTCCAGCTCGACAGCAATCCGCTGCCGCAGCTGACGAAGCTTCAGGAGTTGGTCGACCAGGGAATGTTGCTGGCCCACCGGCTCCGTCACGAGCCGCTGGTGCGCGCCAGCGTCGGACTGGCCATGGACCAGGCGGTGGAGGGCCTCGACCGGGGCACCCCGTTCCGCGCCTGGATAGACAGGCTGGAGCACCTGCTGAACGCGGCGAAGGAGCAGGGCGAACTGCTGCCGCACGTCGGCCCCCGCGAGACCGCGGAGATGCTCGCCGGTGCGTTCTCCGGCATCCAGGTGATGTCCCAAGCCCTCTGCAAGCGCGAGGATTTGGGGCAGCGCATTTCGGTGCTTCTGCACTTCGTGCTGCCGAGCATCTCGACGCCGGCGGTACTGGCCACGCTCGACATGGCCAAGGACCGCGGCGAGCGGCTCTCCGAAGCCCTTGAAGCGTCGGTCGGTCAGACCGCCGGCACGACCGGCTGACGATACGACCGCCAGGCGCGCACGGGCGGGGACACCCGCACGTCCGTCAGCCCGGACCGGGCGTGAACTTCCCTGCACCGCGGCATCAAGACTCGTGCGCCGCGCAGGCGATGTCGGCTCAATCGGTGGCACCCGGGGTGTGGGCCGACAAGACTGGAGGGGCCGACCGACCGACCGGTCCGGTTGGGACCTCCGCACCCGTGCGCGTCGGCCTGTCGGCAAACCGGCCCGTCGGTCCGCCGACAGGCGCCGGTCCCGAGACAGGACGAGACAGGAGTCGCCGATGTCCATCCGCCGGATCGTCCCCAACATCCGGACGTCCACCGTCGCCCCGGGCACCGCAATGGAGCGGAACGCGGAGTTCTACGGCCGGTTGGGCCTTCAGGAGGTCATGAACCACGGCTGGATCATGACGCTCGCCTCCCCCACCCGCCCCGCGGCCCAGATCAGCATCGTGGTGGCCGACGCGACCGCGCCGGTCACCCCGGACGTGAGCGTGGAGGTGGACGACGTCGACGCGGCGTACCGGGCCATGAAGGAGAGCGGCGCGGAGATCGTGTACCCCTTGCACGACGAGGACTGGGGCGTACGCCGCTTCTTCGTCCGCGACCCCAACGGCTGCGTCGTCAACGTGCTGGGCCACCCGGACCGGCGCTGAGCCGCCGAGGGTCTGTGGAGCACCGGCACGGCGTTCCGGTGCTCCACAGACCCTCATGCCATCGGCGCACCGCCGTCGTACGGCAGGATCCGCCGCAACAGCCCCCGGGGATGTCCGCGCCCGCGCCACTCCCTCGGATATCCGATGGAGACCTCCTCGAAGCGCACCCCGTCGTACCAGGTCGTGCGCGGAATGTGCAGATGGCCGTAGACCACGGCCGCCACGTTGAACCGCCGGTGCCAGTCGGCGGTGAGCCCGGTGCCGCACCACTGCGCGAACTCGGGGTACCTCAGCACGTCCGTGGGCTCCCGCACCAGGGGCCAGTGACCGGCGAGGACCAGCGGGACCTCCGGATCGTGCGCGGCGAGCCGCCGTTCCGTCTCCGCCACCCGGGCCCGGCACCAGTCGTCCCGGCCGGGGTACGGGTCGGGGTGGAGCAGGTACTCGTCGGTGCAGACCACCCCCGTCTCGTGCGCGTACGCGAGGGACTCCTCCTTGGTCGTGGTCCCCGGCGCCCGGAAGCTGTAGTCGTACAGCACGAACACGGGCGCCACGGCCACCGGTCCGCCGGGCCCCGGCCACAGCGGATACGGGTCCTGGGGCGTCGACACCCCGATGTCCCGGCACACCTCCACCAGGTGCTCGTAGCGTTCGCGCCCCCGCAGCTGGAGCGGATCCCGGTTGACCGTCCACAGCTCATGGTTGCCGGGGGTCCACAGCACCCGGGAGAACCGGTCCGCGAGCAGCCGCAGCGCCCACTCCACGTCCTCGACCTGTTCCGCGACATCACCGGCGACGATCAGCCAGTCCTCGTCCGTTTCGGGCCGCAGGGACTCGGCGAGGGGGCGGTTGTCCGCGATGCCGACGTGCAGGTCGCTCACCGCTAACAGGGAACCGCGGCTTCCGGGGGCGTGTTCGGACAACGGAGCACCTTTCCCGAGGAGTCAGCTCCTTATGATCGTGCCTCACAACCGGCCCCCCGCCCAGCGGTTCCGGCGGACGCGTCATCCCGGCCCGTCGTCCCGGCCCTTTGTCCCGGCCCGGCATTCCGGACGTTCCTCCGGCTCCGCGTCACCCGGCCGTGTGCGTCCGGGCGGACCAGTGCAGACCGAGGCCGAACTCGAAGAGCGGGTCAACGGTGTCGAAGGGGACGCCCTCGCGTGCCGCGGCGACCGGCGCCCCGAGCGGGGCCGGTCGAAGAGGAGCCGCCCGCTCACGGTCGCCCGGCCGCTCACCGCGTCGAGGAGGACGTCGTCGACGACGCCGAACGTCCCGGTCGGGATCACGCCGGAGAGGGCGTCGAGCGGGGTCAGCACGGCCGCGCGTTCGAGGAAGACGTCGACGAACCGTGGGAACGGCCGCCGCGACGCGTGAGACGTGCCGGACGGTCTCCTCCGGGAATCCGAGGCTGCCGGAGTGGAACGTCGCTTCGAGCGAGCCCCCGGGACGGGCGTCGAAGGACGCGGCCAGGCGCAGGATCGCGAGGTCGGCCTCCGCCACGCCGCCGACCGGAACGGCGTACCGGGCCAGGACGTCGCGGTCGGCCCCCTCGGCGTAGACGTGCGCGTCCGGACCGAGGCGTACGGGCCGGCCGCGCAGGGCGACGACGGCCGACGCGCTGCGCCGGCGCGGGTCCGCACGCCCGGGGCAGCGGCCGACGCCGGCGCCCTGGGACCGGACCGGGCCGTCCGCCGGGCAGGTCCCGGCCCGCCCGTTCCCGGCTGTCTCCGGTCGTGTCCGGCCGGCCGGTGCGGGCGGGCGTCGGCGGTCAGCGGGGCGGCTGCTGGCCCGGGGGCAGCGCGGACTGTGGCGTGGCGACCGGGTCCGGGGGCTGCGGGCCCGGTTCGAAGGTGACCGGCGGCCGCCCTGTCCTCTTCACGTCCTCCAACTGCCGGTATATGAACGTGGCCGCGTCGCGCACACGCGCGGGTATGTCACCGCGCTCGGCGACGAGTTGATGGTAGATGGGGACGTCTTGGAACATGCTCGATCAGGCCTTCCGGATTTGCGGCTTCGCCCCGCTGGGCGGCGGTGACCGAGTGTAAAGCCCTGCCGATCGGCGGTTCACGCGGGCGTCGCCAACGTACCGTCACCTGGCCTGCCGCGACGACCGGACGACGGGCGGCACATGGCGGGCGCGGGCTCCGTACTCGTGGCCACGATCACGTGCCGGGCACCCACCCCGTGCGAAGGCAGCCTGACTTCTGCCCCTACTCGACAGGCTCCGGCAGGGCGGTCTCGGCGACGGCGATGGTGCCCTGGGCGACCGCGCAGAGTGTCTGGTTGCCCTCGGAGTCCACCGTGAAAAGGTCGCAACGGCAGACAACCCGGGTGCGGCCGGGGCGCACGACCTGGGCATGGGCGCGGAGTACCTCACCCCGGGCGGGTCGCAGGTAGTCGATGGAGTAGCCGGCGGTGAGTACCGCAGGGCCGACTACCGTCCCGGCGGCGAAGGTGAGCGCGTTGTCGGCCGCGTAGCTGAGGACACCGCCGTGCACGAAGCCGTTCTGCTGGCGCAACTCGTCGCGGATGTCCAGTTCCAGGGTGGCGCCGCCGTCACCGAATGCCGTCAGTCGGGCGCCGAGATACATACTGAAAGGCTGGGAATCCAGCACCATCCGGGCGAGTTCCAGATTCGGGGAATACACATTCATCTCGACCTCACTTCACTAGTGGACTGAGCATCGCATCGCGCCGCTGTCCTCCCGCATCCGACCTGGCGCAGAGCGCCGCCGCGGGGCTGCGGTGCACCGGATTCGGTGAGACGCGGACCACCGGGTCCGTCTCATCGAACTTGTCGTGATCCTTCGAACCGGCCGGCGGCGGTACGGCGTACCCCAACGCCTCGTACCAAAGGCGAGCGACGCGCTCAGGTTCTGCGCAGTCGAAGGCGACTTGGAACTGCTTGACCGAGGCCATCGGTCCACCATAGTGGCGCGTGCTGTTCACCGGGACCCTGGGATGTCGTCACCGCGCTGGTCGAGGTGTCGCGTGACCTGAGGAGCGCCGACGGACCGGATCGCCTGGGACGACCAGCGAATCGGGCCGGATCATCCGAGACAGGGGGCCAATGCGCATGAGGAGGGGCACCGGCACGGTTCGGCCGGCTCCCGTCCTCGGTGCGTCGGCGGGTACGCACCAGGGTGCCGTCGAGCAGGACGACGACGCCGCCCTTCCGGTCGGTCTTCTTCAGTGCGCGGTCCAGGCGCGGGACACGGGCCGACAGCCCCCCAGTCATGTCCAGCAGCCGGCGGCGCACGGTGGACGCGGAGACCCCGTTGCCGCCCGCTCTGCCGGAAGCCGCCGGTCGTGGCGGGTTGTTCGGGACCGGTCGGCGCGGCCCACACTTTCTCGGGCGGGTGGCGCAGGTCGCGGGTCGGGAATCCGGCCGGAAACACGGAACACCCCCGGGCGGAAATCCGCCCGAGGGTGTTTCACCGTGATCCTCACGCACGCGGGCATGGAGACCGCGCGGACAGGCGTGAGATCATGGTCGCCGGGTGGGGGCGATCATCCAAGCGGTGGGTAATCCGGGCACGACGGATGAGGAGCATCGCAACTCCGTGATCAGCAGACCGTGTTCTGTTCAGCTACCGGGGTGCTCCATCGCGCCTGTCCGCGCGAGTTCTCAGTCGGTGAAGACGACGACCCCGCTGTTGGGACTGTTCTCCAGGTGCACTACCGGGCATGAGGTCTCCTGCTCGGTGTTCTGGTTCTTGATCTGGATTCCGCAGAAGGGCGAGTTGTCCCAGTCGAGCTGGTTGAAGTTGCTGAGCACGGGGATGTTGTCCCCGCCGACGCCACGAGGGGCAGCGCTGGCCTCGCCGACGCCGGCGAAGAGGATTCCGCAGGTGGCCGCGGCCACTGCTGCGATCTTCTTGACATTCCTCATGTGTTCTCCTTCGCTGTTCTGCCCTCAGATGGGGCAGACACCGTAGGGAACGATCCGCAAGATCGACGTGTAACGTCATCCAGCCGTCGACCACTCGCTCGGCCGTACACATCACGAAACTCCCGGAGGAACTGAGCCCCGACCCACCGGCCTGGCGCCTGCAGAGCGGGCTTGCCGTCAGGAGCTTCGTCGTTCCGTACAGCCGCCGAAGGCCACCAACCTCCCGGCACCACGGTCAGGTTGGAAAAGGCTCAGCGGCAGACGAGTCGGGCTGTACGCCGGGTTCTGTCACCCGGTCACCTCGCGGCGGCCGGGGAGACGGCCATCCATCTAGGACCGGCATTGCTGCCGGCCTCGTGCGGTCTACCCGCGAACTCGGGCGGGCCGCCCTCGATCATTCGCGCAGGGCCGTCTCGCGACGGCCCCTCTTGACCTTGCTCCGGGTGGGGTTTACCTAGCCGCCTGGGTCACCCCAGGCGCTGGTGGTCTCTTACACCACCGTTTCACCCTTACCGAGGACCGAAATCCCCGGCGGTCTGTTTTCTGTGGCACTGTCCCGCGGGTCACCCCGGGTGGCTGTTAGCCATCACCCTGCCCTGTGGAGCCCGGACGTTCCTCGGGGAGATCCGGGGATCTCCACGCGGCCGTCCGCCCGGCTCGTCTGCCGTGCCGACCATGCTACCCGCCGCGTGAGCGGGGCGGCGCCGGGCAGGGCCCGCCGGGCGTCGGGCGGGCCCGCGGCGAATGCGGCGGGCGTGCTTGACCCTGCCGCGGCGTCAACGTTTCTACTGACCCCATGCGGATAGGAGAGATCGCCGCGCTCGTCGGGGTCACCTCGCGGGCGATCCGGCACTACCACCACATCGGGCTGCTGCCCGAGCCCGGGCGGCGGGCCAATGGCTATCGGGTGTACGGGGTGCGCGATGCGGTGGCGCTGGCCCGGATCCGGCGGCTGACCGAACTGGGGCTTGCGCTGGACGAGGTGCGCGATGTCCTGGCCGACGACGACGGCCGCGAACTCGCGGACATCCTCGTCGAGTTAGATGCGGATCTGGCCCGGCAGGAACGCGAGATCCGGGAGCGGCGGCGACGGTTGGCCCGCTTGCTGGACGGTGCGTCGGACACCGGGAAGTCCCTGCCGCACGCGCTGGCCGAGCTGCTGGGGACGGCGCCCGGCATCGGCTCCCCCACGGCCGCCCGGGACCGTGAGCACCTGGTGCTGCTGAACACGGTGACCGATGACGCGTTCTCCGGCGCGCTGCGTCCGTTGACCGGGGATCCCGGCGTGTACGCGCTATACGAGCGGCTCGACGCGCTGGCCGGGGCCGCCGTGGACGATCCGCGCATCGCCCCGCTCGCCGCCGCGCTGGCAGCCGCCGTACCGGACGAGGTGCTGAACGGGGTACTGACGACGGTTCCGCCCGACGGTCCGGCCGCGGTGCCGGGCTTCGGCGAGGCTCTGCTGGACGACTACGCGCCCGCGCAGGCCGAGGTGATGCGCGGGGTGATGGCGGCGCTGGCCGCGCGGGTGGCGGGACGCGCGGCGGAGCGGGGAACGGGATGAGCCGACGGGTGGTTCGGGGCGTCGCGGCAGCCGCCCTGGCCGTGGAGGCTGCGCTGGCGGGCTTCCGGATGACCGGGGTCCGGATACCGGGCGCGGCTCTGTCAGGAGCGGCGGTGCTGGTGGTGTCCGCGCTGGCGGTCGAGTGCCTGGTGCTGGGGCGGCTGTGGCGTGCGGCCCGGCGCTCGGGGGCCGGCCGACGGGCGGCGCTGGGTGCGGTCGTGCGTGTGGCCGTACCCGAGCCGGTGCGCCGGCTCGTCGCGCACGAGGTGCGGGCGCTGGGCAGCCTCGGGCTGTGGGTGCTGCGGCGGCGCCACGGGGTGCCGGAGGGCTCTCTCGCCGTTCCGTACACCGGTCCGCAGACGGCCCTGGTGTACGGCCTGCTGCCCGTCGCGCTGGTCGAGACGACCGTGCTGGCACTGCTGATCCCGTGGCCGGTCGTGCACGCCGTGGTCCTGGTGCTCGACGCGTACGGGGTGGTCCTCGTCCTCGCGTTCCATGCCTCGTGTGTGACCCGGCCGCACGTGGTGGAGCCGGACGGGGCGCTGCGGATCCGCTACGGCGCCCTGTTCGACCTGCGGGTTCCGGCGGCGGCGATGGCGTCGGCGCGGGTCGAGCGGCGCTGCCCCGAGGGCGGGTCGCCGCGTGTGGGGTCGGACGGGGCGCTCGATCTCGCCGTGGGCGGTCAGACGACGGTGACGGTGGAGCTGACCGGTCCGGTGGACTACGTACGGCCGCTGGGGAAGCGCGGCTCGGCGCGGACGGTCCGGTTCCACGCGGACGATCCGGGCGCCGTGGTGACCGCTCTCATCCGGGGGCCGTCGACGCCCCCGTAGGCTGGTGCGTGGCCCTCGTCGGGCCGTCTGCCTGTGCGTACGTACGAAGGGAAACGCCGTGCTGGTGCTGTTGCCGCCGTCGGAGGGCAAGGCCGCGTCGGGGCGGGGCGCGCCGCTGAAGCCCGAATCGTTGTCGCTGCCGGGGCTGGCCGCGGCGCGGGCGGCGGTCCTCGACGAACTGGTCGAGTTGTGCACGGCGGACGAGGAGAAGGCCCGCGAGGTGCTCGGGCTGAGCGAGGGGCTGCGCGGCGAGATCGCGAAGAACGCGGAGCTGCGGACCGCGGGGACGCGGCCGGCCGGGGAGATCTACACCGGGGTGCTGTACGACGCCCTGGACCTGGCCTCGCTGGACACCGCGGCCAAGCGGGCGGCCGGGAGGGCGCTGCTGGTCTTCTCCGGGCTGTGGGGTGCCGTGCGGGTGGGCGACCGGATTCCGTCGTACCGCTGCTCGATGGGTGTGAAGCTGCCCGGCCTGGGCGCCCTCGGGGCGTACTGGCGGGGTCCGCTGGCCGAGGTGATGCCGGAGGCGGCCGGGGACGGGCTCGTCCTGGATCTGCGGTCCTCCGCGTACGCCGCCGCCTGGAAGCCGAAGGGAGAGGTGGCGGAGCGCACGGCGAGCGTGCGGGTGCTGCACTCCCAGATGGTGGACGGGGTCGAGAGGCGGTCGGTGGTCAGCCACTTCAACAAGGCGACGAAGGGGCGGCTGGTGCGCGACCTGCTGAGGTCGGGCGCACGGCCGAAGCGGCCCGCGGAGCTGGTGGAGGCGCTGCGGGATCTCGGGTACGTGGTGGAGGCCGAGGCACCGGCTCGGTCGGGGCGGGCGTGGGCACTGGACGTCGTGGTGACCGAGATCCACTGAAACCGGATCCCCGGCCCCTGGTCTGCCGGGTCGCGGATCCGTTGGACCGAGATGCTCCGAACGGGGCCGCTGGGCCGGGATCCGGCAGGTCGACATCGGACGGGCGTTGCAGCATGCGCAACGCCCGTTGTGCATGGTGCTCGCTCGCGGCAGGATGTGCCGCATGACCTCCTCTGTACTGGACCTCGCCCCCGTTCTCCCCGTCGTCGTCCTGGAGGACGCCGCCGACGCGGTGCCGCTCGCCCGAGCCCTGGTCGCCGGCGGGCTTCCGGCCATCGAGGTGACCTTGCGGACGGCCGCGGCCCTGGAAGCGATCGAGGCGATCGCCGACGGGGTACCCGATGCCGTGGTCGGCGCCGGCACGGTGATCTCGGTGCGGAACGTGGCCGACACGGTCGCCGCGGGGGCCCGGTTCCTGGTCAGTCCCGGCTGGACGGACACGCTGCTGGACGCGATGAAGGCGTCGGGGGTGCCCTTCCTGCCGGGGGTCTCGACGACGTCCGAAGTGGTCGCGCTGCTGGAGCGCGGGGTCACGGAGATGAAGTTCTTCCCGGCCGAGGCGGCGGGCGGCGCCGCATATCTGAAGGCGCTGTCCTCACCGCTGCCGCAGGCCCGGTTCTGCCCGACGGGCGGCATCTCGCCGGACCGCGCGCCCTCCTATCTGGCGCTGCCCAACGTCGGCTGTGTCGGCGGAAGTTGGATGGTTCCGGCGGACGCGGTGGCGGCGAAGGACTGGGCGCGGGTGGAGCGGCTGGCGCGCGAGGCGGCGGCGCTGCGCGGCTGACGGGGCCGGCACCGCGGTCGAGTCGGTGCGGGCCGGGAACGGGGGCGCGCCGATCGCGGTGGGCCGGCCCCGGACGCCACCGATCGGCCGAGCCCGTCCCGAGCCCGGACCGGCCGGAGGCGGGCTCGGGCAGACGCGGCCTAACGCAGGTGCGAGGTGTCGTTCAGCAGCCGGACCGACGCGTTCCCGTCCGCGTAGTACGCCACCGCGGACACCGAGGCCGCCGAGAGTTCCATGCGGAACAGGGCTTCCGGAGGGGCGCCGAGGGCCAGCCGCACCAGGATCTTGATCGGGGTCACATGGGTGACCAGGAGGACCGTACGGCCCGCGTAGCGGGCGACGAGGCGGTCCCGGGCGGCCGCCACCCGGCGGGTGACCTCGGCGAAGTTCTCCCCGCCCCCGGTGGGAGCGGCCTCCTCGGAGGCGAGCCAGGCGTCCAGGTCGGAGCCGTGGCGCTCGCGCACCTCGGCGAACGTCAGCCCCTCCCAGGCGCCGAAGTCCGTCTCGCGCAGCCCCTCCTCGATCCGGACCTCCAGACCGAGCCGGGCCGCCACCGCCCCGGCGGTCTCACGGCAGCGTCGCAGCGGGGAGCTGACGATCTCCTCGATCGTGCCCCGGGCGGCCAACGACAGGGCGATGGCCTCGGCCTGGCGGCGGCCGGCCGCGGAGAGTTCGGGGTCGCTGCCGCCGCTGCCCGAGAACCGCTTCTCGGGGGTGAGCGCCGTCTCGCCGTGCCGGAGCAGGACGAACGTGGCGGGCGCGCCAAGATCGGGGGCCGCTCCCCAGCCCCGCTGGGGAGCGGACGCCGACGGGGCCGTGCCGGCTGACGGGACCGCGCCCGTCGTCGGAACGGGGCCGACTGCGGACGGGGCCGTATCCGCTACCGGAGCCGTACCCGCTGCCGACGGTGACGGGGCCGTGTCCGCCGTCGGAGCCGTACTCGCCGACGGCCGGGGCACGAGGGCGGCGCGGGCCCTCGCCGCGCCCGCCGCCGCGTCGCCGGGCGGTCCAAAGACCGGTGGCAGGGCGTCGGCCACCGAGGGCCGGGCGGTGTCGAGGGCGGCCGTCGACGCCGACGGTTCCCACTGCTCACCCCGACGGCCCGCGTCCATCGCCTCGTTGGCGAGCCGGTCCGCGTACTTGTTCTCCTCGCGCGGGATCCACTCGTACGTGACCGCGGAGGGCGGCAGCACCCGCGCCGCCTCGGCCGCGAGCGGCTTCATGTCGGGGTGCTTGATCTTCCACCGGCCCGACATCTGCTCCACGACCAGCTTGGAGTCCATCCGGACCCGCACCCGGAGCGCGTCGTCCGCCGACGCGTCCGGCACCAGGGCCTTCGCCGCCTTCAGGCCGGCGATCAGGCCCTTGTACTCGGCGACGTTGTTCGTCGCGACGCCGATGTACTCGGCGGTCTCGGCAAGGGTCTCCCCCGTCGACGGGTCGATGACGACCGCCCCGTAACCGGCGGGCCCGGGGTTGCCCCGGGAGCCCCCGTCGGCCTCGACGACGAACTGGCGCGGCGGGGTCATTACAGGCCCGACTCCGCCGTGCGGACCAGGATGCGCCGGCAGTTGTCGCAGCGCAGCACGGCGTCCGGGGAGGCCGCCTTCACCTCGTTGATCTCGGTGATGTTCAGTTCGAGGCGGCAGCCCTCGCAGCTGCGCTGGTAGAGGCGGGCGGCGCCGACCCCGCCCTGCTGCTCGCGGAGCTTCTCGTACAGCTTCAGCAGGTCCGCGGGGACGGAGGCCGCGACGACCGCGCGCTCCTTGGCGACCGACGCCGCCTCCTCGTCGAGCTCCTTCGTCGCGGCGTCACGGCGGGCGGTGGCGTCGTCGGCCTTGGCCTGGACGGCGGAGACCCGGTCGGACAGCTCGGCGACGCGCCCCTGGACGGTCTCCCGGCGCTCCATCACTTCCAGGACGATGTCCTCCAGGTCGCCCTGACGCTTGGCCAGCGAGGCGATCTCGCGCTGGAGGTTCTCCAGGTCCTTGGGCGAGGTGATCGCGCCCGAGTCGAGGCGCTGCTGGTTGCGGGCGGCCCGCTGGCGCACCTGGTCGACGTCCTGCTCCGCCTTGGTCTGCTCGCGGGCGGTGTCGCTCTCCTCGGTCTGCGAGGCGATCAGCAGGTCGCGCAGTTGCGCGAGGTCGCTGCTGAGCGAATCGATCTCGGCGTGCTCGGGCAGGGACTTGCGCCGGTGGGCGAGCTGCGCCAGGCGGAGGTCGAGGGCCTGGACGTCGAGGAGTCGGATCTGGTCGGCGGGCGCGGCGTTCAGTTGGGGGCTCCAGAAGAGTGGTGGGTGGTGGTGGTCCAGGGGTCGGTGACCAGCTTCGAGACATGGACCCGAAGGTCCCATCCGTGGCGGTCGGAGATCGCGTCGAGCTGCGCGGCGGCCTGTTCGCACCAGGGCCACTCGGTGGCCCAGTGCGCGGCGTCGAGCAGGCCGAGCGGTGAGTGCTGGATGGCCTCGGAGGCCGGGTGGTGGCGCAGGTCGGCGGTGAGGAACGCGTCGACGCCCGCGGCGCGCACGGCGTCGAAGAGGCTGTCGCCGGAACCGCCGCTGACCGCGACGGTCCGCACGGTCGCCGTCGGATCCCCGGCGAGCCTGATGCCCTGCGCGGTGACGGGCAGCCGGGTGGCGGCACGGGCCGCGAAGTCGGCCAGGCTCTCGGGGTGGTCGAGCACGCAGATCCGGCCGAGGCCGCGACGGCCCGAGGGGTCGGTGGGATCCGGTACGAGGGGCCTCTCGACGCGCAGGTCGAGGGCGCCGGCGAGGGCGTCCGAGACGCCCGGGTCGGCGGTGTCGGCGTTGGTGTGGGCGACGTGCAGCGCGATGTCGTGCTTGATCAGGGTGTGCACGACCCGGCCCTTGAAGGTGGAGGCGGCGACCGTCGTCGTCCCCCGGAGATAGAGCGGGTGGTGGGTGACGATCAGCTGGGCACCGAGCCGGAGCGCCTCGTCGACGATCTCCTGGACGGGATCGACGGCGAAGAGCACCCGGTCCACGTGCGAGGCGGGGTCGCCGCAGACGGTGCCGACCGCATCCCAGCTTTCGGCCCGCTCGGGCGGCCAGAGCGCGTCGATCTCGGCGAGGACTTCAGACAGACGGGGCACAAGGAAAAGGCTACCTGCCCGGCGCGCGCCGTCGACCAGGGCCGCCGACCACCGCCGTCGGTCTCGCTGCCGGTCGTACCCACCGCTCCCACCGCCAGTCATGGCGGACGGCCTCGCCGGCGGTCATGACCGGCGGTGCCCTGCGGACGGCGGCCGTCGCCCGTCGGCCTCCCACGGGCCGCCGCTCGGCCGTACCCCTCGGCTGCGGCCCGGGGTCGCGGCGGTCCGGACGGTGGATACCCCGGTCCGCCCCGAACCCGGAGGGGGCCGCCGCCCACGTGTACGGACGGCGGCCCCCTCCAAGCGACTCGGCGCCCCTGCGCCGCGCCCCCTTGCGGCCCGCGCCCCCCGCGACGTGTACGCATGCGGCTCGCGCCGCCGCTTCTCGGGCTCATGCGACGCGCGCCGCGCGGACGGCCGGGTCAAGAACACCGGCCACCGCGTGGAACCGGCGCCTCCCCGAGGCCGAACGCCTCCCGTGGTCGCCCGCTCCAGCCGGCCGCTTCAGAGCCCGGTCGCCCCATGAGGCCGGTCCTCCCGCGAGACCGGTCGGCCCGCGAGGTCGGTCGTCCCGCGAGGTCGGTCGGCCCGCGCGGCGGCGGCCTCAGAAGGCCGGGCACTTCACGAGGTCGGTCACTTCACGAGGTCGGCGCGGAGGTCGTCGAGGACCAGGTTGGCGGCCGTGACACCGAGGCCGAGGTACCACGTCTCGTCGGGAACGTCCTTGGCCCGGCCTTCCTTGACCGCCTTGAGGTTCTTCCACAGCGGGTTCGACTGGGTGGTGTCGCGCTTGGTGGCCTTCACGTCCCCGTAGACACCGGTGAAGATCCAGTCCGCGTCGGCCTCGTCGATCTTCTCCGAGCTGATCTCCGCGGCGAGGTCGTCGATCTGCTGGTTCTTGGGCCGCGGCAGGCCGACGTCCTCAAGGATGGTGCCGATGAAGGACGCCTTGGCGTAGAGGCGGATCCGGTCCGGCATGTAGCGGACCATGGAGATGGTCGGCTTGTCGGCGCCGATGTCGTCGCCGAGCTTCTTCGCCTTGGCCTCATAGGCGGCGAGTTCGCTCTTCGCCTCGGCGGTCCTGTCCAGCGCCGCGGCGTTGAGGAGGTAGTTCTCCTTCCAGGTGAAGCCCGGACGGATGGAGAAGACGGTCGGCGCGATCTTGGAGAGCGCGTCGTACTTGTCGGCGGCGCGCAGCTGGCTGCCGAGGATCAGGTCGGGCTTCAGGTTGGCGATGGCCTCAAGGTTGAGATTGTTGATGGTGCCGACGTTCTTCGGGTCACCCGCGTCCTTCTTGAGGTACGAGGGGATGGCCGCGTCGCCCTCGGAGGGCGCGTAGCCGACCGGTTTCACGCCCAGCGAGACGACGTTGTCGAACTCACCGACATCCAGCACCACGACGCGCTTGGGAGCGGCCTCGACCTCGGTCTTGCCCATGGCGTGGTTGATCGTGCGGGGGAACTCCCCCGCCTTGGCGTCCGTCCCGTACCCGGCCGTCTTCTTCGCGGCGTCGGCGAAGTCCTTGCCGCCCGTCGCGACGGCCGCCTTCTTGTCGCCACCGTTGTCCGACTTGGCGGAGCCTCCGGAGCCCCCGTTCTCACCACCGCAGGCCGAGAGGGAGAGGGCGGCGGCCACCGCAAGGCCGACTGCGGCGGTGCCGCGGCGACGAAGGGACATCTCTTGCTCCAGTTGTAGATCAAGCCGTGGATCGACCGTGCAGCGCCGCCGACCATCCGGGCATTGCTTAGGGATGCCTAACCTTAGACACCCGGATGAGGAGAAGCACATGCACCCCCTCCCCTTCAGGTGATTACGGACATCACCATCCTTATGTGTGAAGTGGCGGGTCTCGCGTTGTTCGGCTGGAAGTGCGATAACTACCGTCTGTCGCAGGAGGTGATCAAAAAGTGACTCTCTGTGCCATGGAGGCTATCGGGAGCGGGACCGCAGGGGCGGGCGGAGTCACCGGCAGCGCGGTGCCGCAGGACGAGGAGCCACACACACCGGCGGCACGGCCCGCGTTCACGATCGCGGCGGACGGCTCGTACGCGGCCCGGCTCGCCCCGTGCGCACGCCCCGGCGAGTCGCCGTACGAGGGATCAGCGGCGTCGCGCGACGGGACAGGAGCGTCGTGCGCCGAGGCCGGAGACCCGTACGACACCGCCGAGCAGGCGTGGTCGGTTGAGCGCTGGACGCTCGACGGGCATGAGCCGTACGCGGTGCCGCTCCCTCTCGACCAGCCGGAGGAACCGGACTCGGACGTACTGCCGTTGACGGACGGGCGGGTGCTGATCCGGCGCCGGGTCGCGGACCGGCACACGTTCTCGCTGCTCTATCCGACCGGACCCGGGACCGGTGAACTGCCGCTCGGCGCCGTCGGACGCGAGGAGCTGACGATGCTGCCGCCGTGCCCGGACGGCACCAGCGCGTACGCCCTGTCGCCCGGAGCGCGGTCCACCACCGTCTGGCTGGTGGCGGGCGGCGCCTTCGGCCCCGAGCCGGTCGCCGAGGTGGCCGGGCGCTGCACCGGCGGGGTCTGGCTGGACCGGGCCGGCCGGATGCTGGCCCTGGACCGGGAGCTGCCGGGCGGCGGCCCGGTCAAGGCGGTGGCCGTGGACCTGGGACGGGGCGGCGAGGTGACGCCGCTGCTCCAGATCGCGCCGGACAGCGACGACCGGGTGGTGCTGGCCGACGCGGACAGCGGGTTGCTGCTGATCCGCTCGAACGCGCCGGGCCACGACCGGCTCGGCTGGGGAGTGTTGGGCAGTTGTCTGCCGGTGCGCTTCCCGGAGTGCCTGAGTCCGGCGGCTGTCGCGGTGACGCCGTTCGCGGTGCAGCCGGGGCAGACGCTGACGCCCGAGGACTGCGCGGTGGCGCTGCGCGTCGACGGGGCGGCGGGCAGCTGGCTCGGGCTGTGGCGCCCGTCGGCGCGTCGGCTGCACCAGCTCGCCGCCCCCGAGGGGTGGCAGGCAGGCAGCGGGGTGTGGACCCGGGACGGCGTGCTGAGACTGCCGTACGCCGATGCGTACGTGGCGTGCGGGGTGGCGTTGGTGGAGGCGCCGGTGGGGCTTCCGGCGGGCGCGCCGGGTGAGCTTCCGGGGGGCGTGCCGCCGGGCGCGCGGGCGGCAGTCGGCCCCGGCTCGGGCTGGGGTCCCGGAGCGGGCGCGGAAAGCGGTGGGGAACCGTCCGCCGGTGCCGTGCATCTTCCCGTGTGCAGGCCGGTTCCACTGGGGCAGGCACCCCTCGTGGGACGCGTGATGCCTGGTTAAGATTTCTGGTCTGGGCCACGCAGCCGTTTCTGCGGTCGCCGGAGGCGGCCGTGTCGTGTTGCGGTGGCGTGTTCGGCCCTGGTGACACTCACACACAAGCACGTAAGCGATCACGACGGGGTGACTTCCCACATGTCTGAAGCCCGAACCGACACGACCCAGACGCGACCGCAGCATGCGGACGCGGAACGGGCCGAAGCCGGCGGCTCCGGAAAGCACCGAGGGAATGTGTCGACGGACGACACGACGGTACAGCCTCACGGCCGCCACCGCCGCCCCTCCGAGGGGGACGACCGGGCGGCCTGACCGCACGGAACGACAACGAGGGACGGGTGGGCCCCGGGAGCCGTTCTCGGCTTCCGGGGCCCACCCGTTTCCGGCTTTCCGATACGCGGCCGACCGTTTCCGTGTCCGGACCGGTCAGCCCCGCTTCAGTGCGAGCACCTCCGCCGCCGCGAAGGTCTCGTTCGGCGGGCGGTCCGCGTAGTACGGCGAGATCGACTCGTCCAGTTCGTCGAAGGAGAACGTCTCCTTCGACGATTCGAACTTCGCGGCCACCTTGGGCCGCTCGACGATCGCGACCATGCCGCCGTGCACGACGAGCAGTTGCCCGTTGACCCTGGCCGCGGCCGGCGAGGCCAGGTAGCCGACCAGCGGCGAGACGTGCTCGGGCGCGAGCGGGTCGAGCCTGCCGCCCTCCGGTTCCTGGAAGCCCGCGAAGACGTCCTCGGTCATCCGCGTGCGGGCCCGCGGGCAGATGACGTTGGCGGTGACGCCGTACTTGGCCAGGGCGAGAGCCGTGGACGTGGTGAGGCCGACGATGCCGCCCTTGGCCGCCGCGTAGTTCGGCTGGCCCGCCGAACCCGCCAGGAACGCCTCCGAGGACGTGTTGACAATCCGCCCGTACACCGGGCCGCCGGACTCCTTGGAGCGGGTGCGCCAATGCGCCGCCGCGAAGTGCGTGGTGTTGAAGTGGCCCTTGAGGTGGACCCTGATGACGGAGTCCCACTCGTCCTCGGTCATCGAGAAGATCATCCGGTCGCGCAGGATGCCCGCGTTGTTGACCAGGATGTCGAGCTTTCCGTAGGTGTCGACGGCCAGCTCCACCAGGGAGCGGGCCGCGTCGTGGTCGGAGACGTCACCGAGGTGCGCGACCGCCCGGCCGCCCGCCACGCGGATCTCCTCGACCACCTCCTGTGCCGGGGTCGCGGAGGTCTCGCCGGAACCGTCGCGTCCGGCGCGTCCGTAGTCGTTGACGACGACGGACGCGCCGAGCCGGGCCAGTTCCAGCGCTTCGGCGCGTCCGAGGCCGCGGCCCGCGCCCGTGACGATCGCGCTCAGACCGTCCAGAGGGAGTGACAGGGGAAGTGACATCGGATACTCGGAACCTCTCAGGAGGGAGCGGGGTACGGGGCAGGAGGGAGCGGGGTACGGGACCGAAGCGGCGCCGGGGCCGGGGCCCCGATCGGGGGCCGGGCCGGAAGCGGGTCGCGAAGCGGGACCGGATCGGGAACGGAGCGGCGCCGGGTCCGGCGAGCGGGCGGGCCGGGCACAGGCGGCCACGGGACAGCGGGGGCCGCCGCGACGGCCAGAGGATCAGAGCTCGACGCAGGTGCGCAGCGACGCCCCGGTCCGCATCTGGTCGAGGGCGTCGTTGATGCCGTCCAGACTCACCCGGTGGGTGATCATCGATTCGAGGTCGATGCGGCCGGCCCGCCAGAGCTCGATGGCGCGGGCGTAGGAGCGGAGCACATCACCCCCGCCGTACATGGAGGGCAGGATGCGCTTCTCGTCGAAGAACAGCTCGAACATGTTGACCTGGAAATGGTCGTCCAGCGCGCCCGCACCGACGATGCAGAGCGTGCCGCCGCGCCGGGTGTTCTCGTACGCGGTACGGGCAGTGGCCGACTTGCCGACGACCTCGAAGACATAGTCGAAACCCTCGCCCCCCGTGATCCGCTGCCGGGCGTCGGCGAACTCGTCGGGGGACACGGCCTCGGTCGCACCGAACCGCAGCGCCGCCGCACGCCGGGATTCGACGGGGTCCACGGCGACGATCTGGGCGGCGCCCTGCACCCGGGCCCCCTGGACGGCCGAGATCCCGACGCCGCCGCAGCCGATCACGGCGACCGACGAACCGGCTTCCACCTGTGCGGTGTTGATGGCCGCGCCCAGCCCCGTGGTCACACCGCAGCCGATCAGCGCGGCGATCTCGAACGGGACGTCGTCGGGGACGGGGACCGCGCAGCCCGCCCCCACGACGACCTCCTCGGTGAAGGTGCCGGTGCCCGCGAAGCCGAAGACGTCCCCGCCGGGGCGTTTGAAGTTGGGTGTGCCCGCGTTCATGAAGCCGGCCAGGCAGAGGTGGGTCTGCCCGCGCTTGCAGGACGGGCACGCCCCGCACGCGGGCAGCCAGCAGACCAGCACCCGGTCCCCCGTGTTCAGCCCGGTGACGCCGTCACCGACGTCGACGACCTCGCCCGCCCCCTCATGGCCCGGGATGAAGGGGGCGGGCTGGGGCAGCACCCCGTTCATCGCGGACAGGTCGGAGTGGCACAGCCCGGTCGCCCTGACCCGGATCCGGACCTTTCCGGGACCGAAGCCCACCGCCTCGACGTCGTCGAGGACCTCCAGCCTGTCCTGGCCTATCTCGTGCAGTACGGCTGCGCGCATGGTGCGGCTCCCCTCCTGGGCCCGGGCCGGGTACGCGTCCAGCGGGCCCTGTGTCGTGGGCCCCGTGCCAGGGCCCGTGGGACCTCTCGGAATCGGTTCAGAAGTGTTCGACGAGGGTGTCGCCGAGCACCGGGGCGTCATTCCGCTCGACGGCACTCACCTCGACCCGGACCCGGTCCTCGCCGGTCCACATCCGGATGCGGAGGGTCTCGCCGGGGAAGACGATTCCGGTGAATCGGGTGCGGTAGGAGCGGATGCGGGTCACGTCGCCGCCGAGCACTGTGTCGGTGACGGCCTTGAGCGTCATGCCGTAGGTGCACAGTCCGTGCAGGATCGGCCGGTCGAAGCCGGCCAGCCGGGCGAACTCGGGGTCGGCGTGGAGCGGGTTCCAGTCCCCGGAGAGGCGGTACAACAGGGCCTGGTCCGGGCGGACCGGCCGTTGCACCATGTGGTCGGGTTCGCCGGTGGGCGGGTCGGACCGCCCGGACGGGCCGCGTTCACCGCCGAAGCCGCCCTCACCGCGTACGAAGATCTGCGCGTCGTTGGTCCACAGCGGGCCCTCGTCGTCCGCGGCCTCGGTGCGCAGCACCAGGACGGCCGCCTTGCCCTTGTCGTACACCGCGGCGACCTTCGAGGTCTGCACGGCGGCTCCCGTCACGGGGATCGGCCGATGCACCCGGATGCTCTGCCCCCCGTGCAGGACGGCGGCGAGGTCGATGTCGATGCCGGGCGAGGAGAGCCCGCCGACGACGCCCATGCCCCCGCCCGCCACCGTGGCGAAGGACGGCAGCACCTGGAGCCGGTCCTCCAGGGTGTAGCGCAGTTCGGCGGGGTCGGTGGCGGCGTCGGCTCCGGCGGGACCGGAGCCCGCGCCGATGCCGAGATGGTAGAGCTGGATGTCCTTGTGACCCCAGCCGATCCGGGTGGAGCGGGGTTCGGCGGCAATCGCCTTTTCGGCATCGATGGGCATGGGAATGCTGCTCCTTGACAGTGGGAGACCTCGGCACGGCCGTCCGCACCGTCGACCGCGCCGAGGCCGTGCGGGACCGGCCGTCACGCCCGTTCTAGAACGTGTTCCAGCCGATGGTTCCCATGTATAACGCAGCGCACAGACGTTGGGAAGACCATTGCTGACGGAGCGTCAGATTTGAGCGGCCCCGCCCGCGGACCGACGCCATGACATTCGGCATCACGAAGTCCGTCCGCGTGTCCCTGCCGGTCCGGCGGAACTCCCGGCGGACGGGCTGAACAGGCCGGACGAGGCGGACGAGGCGGACGAGGCGGACGAGGCGGACGAGGCGGACGAGGCGGACGAGGCGGACGAGGCGGACGAGGCGGACGAGGCGACTCAACCTCCACGGCAGCAACGCGCCGAAGGCCGTCACGGTCATGCGGCGCACGCACAGGCGTCCGGCGGTGCGTACGGCGTCGGCACCGGGCCGGGCGGATGACCCCGTGCCCCCACCGCGGGCCGCGAGGGCACGCCGTCGTGCACCCTGGTTGCACCCCGGGCCCGCCCCCGGTCTGGGACGCTGGCCGTATGACTGACATGCCCGGTGGACGGCCCGCGAAGTGTGTACGAGTCCTGCTCGCCGAGGACCAGGGCATGACACGCGGCGCGCTCGCCCTGCTGCTCGGCATGGAGCCGGACATCGAGGTGGTGGCCCAGGTGGCCGCCGGGGACGAGGTCGTGAACGCGGCACTGCGGTCACGCCCCGATGTGGCGCTGCTGGACATCGAACTGCCGGGGCGCAGTGGCCTGGACGCCGCCGCCGACCTGCGCGAGGAGGTCTCGGACTGCCGGGTGCTGATCCTCACCACGTGCGGCCGGCCCGGCTATCTGCGCCGGGCGATGGAGGCCGGGGCGGCGGGGTACCTGGTCAAGGACGGCCCGGTCGAGGAGCTCGCCGCCGCGATCCGCCGGGTGCTGATCGGCGAGACGGTCGTCGACCCGGCGCTGGCCGCCGCCGCGCTCGATGCCGGGCCCAGCCCGCTGACCGGGCCGGAGCGGGATGTGCTCAACGCCTCCGTGGACGGGGCGACGGTCGCCGACATCGCGGCGGAGCTGCGACTGTCCGAGTCGGTGGTACGGGACTACCTGTCGTCGGCCATCGGCAAGACGGGGACACGCAACCGGATGGAAGCCGTCCGGGAGGCCCGTCAGCAGGGGTGGCTCTAGCGGAACCGCTGGCGGCGGGCGCGCGCACCACCACCGCCCGCCGGCGCGTCACGAACCGGCGCGCACAACACCCGGCCCTCGCCCAGCACGTACCGAGCCGAGCCGACGCGCCCCCGATCAGCCCGCCCCTACCGAGCCGGCGCGCGCCCCCGATTCACCACCCGCCACCGTGTCATGGCCCGGCGCGCACCTCCGGTCGTCGCCCACCACGGCACGACCCGGCGCGCGCCTCTCGAAGCCGCTCAGCGCGTCCCGGACCGGTGGCGCGGCAGCCAGACCGCCATCAGCGCCAGCCCGCCGAGCAGGACCGTGGCGGCCGTGCGGAAGGCCAGCGCGTAACCGGCGGTCAGTTCCTCGGGCCCGGTGCCGCCCGCCGTGCGTGCGGCGGCGACGGTGGAGAGCACGGCGAGACCGAGCGCGCCGCCCATGGTGCGGGAGGTGTTGACGAGGCCGGAGACGAGGCCCGCCTCACCGGGAGCCGCTCCCGTGACGGCGAGCGAAGCGAGCGGGGTGGAGGCCAGCCCGGCACCGGCCATCATCAGGATGCCGGGCAGGCAGACCGAGGTGAGGTACGAGCCGTCGACGCCCATCGTGGACTGCCAGCCGAAGCCCGCGGCGGCGACGGCCGTACCGATGAACGCCAGTCTTTTCGCACCGATCAGGGCCATGATCCGGGGTGCGCACTTCGAGCCGAGGACGACGGCCAGCGAGGTGGGCAGCAGCGCGAATCCGGCCTTCATCGGGGAGTAGCCCAGCACTGTTTGGGCGTACACGGTCATGAAGTACCACATCGAGAACGTGGCGGAGCCGACGATGAACATCGCCGCGTTCGCCGATGTCACCGCCCGCGCCTTGAGCACCCTGAGCGGCATCAGCGGCTCCGCGCTCCGGGCCTCCACCACGACGAACGCGATGAGCAGGGCCACCCCGCCGACCAGCGGCAGCAGGGCCCGCGCCGCCGTCCAGCCCGCCTCCTCGGTCTGCACGATGCCGTACGCGACGGAGGCGAGGCCCGCCGTGACCAGGACCGCTCCCAGAAGGTCGATCCCACGCCGCTCGCCCGACCGGCCCTCGGCGAGCCGCAGTGCCGCACCGGCCAGGACGAGCGCCCCGATCGGCACGTTGATCAGCAGGACCCACCGCCAGGAGAGCAGGTCGGTCAGCACCCCGCCGATCAGCCCGCCGGCCGCGCCGCCACCCGCGCCGACGGCCATCCAGGTTCCTATCGCCTTCGTCCTGGCCGGGCCCTCGGGGAACGCGGTGGTCAGCAGGGTGAGGGTGGCGGGGGCGAGCACGGCGGCACCGAGCCCCTGCGCGGCGCGGGCGGCCAGCAGCTGCCAGCCCTCCTGGGCGAGGCCGCCGGCCAGGGAGGCGGCGGTGAACAGGCCGAGGCCCGTGAGGAACATCCGCTTGCGGCCGTAGATGTCGGCTGCCCGCCCGCCGAGCAGCATGAATCCGGCGAACGCGATGGAGTAGGCGTTGAGTACCCATTGCAGTCCGCCGGAGCCCATCCCCAGGTCGGCGCGCATGGAGGGCAGGGCGACATTGACGACGGAAACGTCCAGCACGACGAGGAACTGCCCGACGCAGGCGGCGAGCACCGCCGCCCAGGTACGGGGGTGCGATCCGGTTCGCGGGGGCGCGGGTGTCGTGACGTCAGGCATGGTCGTCATCCTCGCAGCCGCCCCGCGCCTCGTACATCGGTATACCGACCGCCCGGCTCCGGACCCGCCGCGGCCCCGTACCGGACGAGAACGGACCGGCCAGCCCGAGCGCACCGAACCGGGACGGACCGGACCCGCCCGTGCACCGGTGCCGGGACGGACCGGGCCCGCCGTGTGCCCGTACCGGGCCGGGTCGGCCCGTCGTGTACCCGTACGGGGCCGGGGCGGACCGGGCGCGCGTACACGTACCGGGCAGGGGCCGACGGGTGCGTGCGCACGATGGGACACGCACCGACCGCACACGCACCGGCCTCCCGCTACCGCCGCAGCAGGGTCACCACCGCCGCCCCGCCGAGCCCGATGTTGTGGGCGAGGCCGATCCGCGCGCCCTCCACCTGCCGCTCCCCCGCCTCGCCCCTGAGCTGCCAGGTCAGTTCGGCGGCCTGGGCGAGTCCGGTGGCGCCGAGCGGGTGCCCCTTGGAGATCAGCCCGCCGGACGGGTTGACCACCCATCGGCCGCCGTACGTGGTTGCCCCCGAGTCGACGAGCTTCCCGGACTCGCCCTCGCCGCACAGACCGAGCGCCTCATAAGTGAGGAGTTCGTTGATGGAGAAGCAGTCGTGCAGTTCGATCACGTCGAGGTCGGCGGCCGAGAGCCCGGACTCCTCGTAGACCTGCTGCGCGGCGTCCCGCGACATCGGCCGGCCCACCGCGTCGACGCAGGTGCCGGACGCGAAGGACGCCTCGGTGTCGGTGGTCATGGCCTGGGCGGCGATCTCGACCGCCCGGTCGCCCAGACCATGGCTCTCGACGAAGCGCTCCGAAACGACGATGGCGGCGGCCGATCCGTCGGAGGTCGGTGAGCACTGGAGCTTGGTGAGCGGGCGGTGGATGGTCTTCGCGGAGAGGATCTCCTCGACCGTGTACGGCTCCTGGAACTGGGCGTAGGGGTTGTTCACCGAGTGCCGGTGGTTCTTGGCGCCGACCGCGGCGAGCTGCGCCTCGGTCGTCCCGTAGCGGTCCATGTACTCACGGGCCGCGTTGCCGAAGATCTGGGCGGTGGGCGGGCTCATCCCGAAGCCGTGGGCGGCGGCCATGATCCCGTAGTGCCGGGCGACGGGCGACGTCTTGAAGCCCGAGGCGCCGCCGTCCGCCCCGCCGCCGAGCGCACCCCGGCTCATCTTCTCGAAGCCGAGGGCGAGAACGCAGTCGTCGAGACCGCCCTCGACGAGCTGTCGGGCCATCATGAGCGCGGTGGACCCGGTGGCGCAGTTGTTGTTGACGTTGTAGACGGGCACCCCGGTCAGGCCCAGTTCGTACACGGCCCGCTGCCCGGCGGTGGACGGTTGGAAGCAGTAGCCGACGACCGCCTGCCGCACCCGCGCGTAATCGATCCCGGCGTCGGTGAGCGCCGCCGTCCCGGCTTCCCTCGCCATGTCCCAGTACTGCCAGTCGCGGGACTCGGGCTTCTCGAACTTCGTCATCCCCACACCGACGATGTACACCTTGCACGCTTTGGACGGCCTGGACGGCCTGGACGGCCTGCGCGTCGCGGACACCGTGGTCGCCTCGGACACCGTGGTCACCCCGGACACCGTGGTCGCCTCGGACATCCGGGATGCCTTCGATGTCTCCTGCTTCTTCTGCGTCTTCCGTGTCCTGCGCGTCTTCTGTTCTCCCTCAGCTCTCTGGGCCTTCTCCGTCTCCAGCGTTTCCAGCGTCTCCTGCCTCTTGTGCGTCTCGGGCGTTTCCTGCGCCTTCATGGACGGTCCCCTTCCGTTTCTTCGGCCGCGCGGCAGCCGCCACTCAGTCGCGCGGGAGGCCGAGGATGCGCTCGGCGACGACGTTGAGCTGGACCTGGGTGGTACCGCCCGCGATGGTCAGGCACCGGGACATCAGGAAGCCGTGCACAGCCCGCTCGGCCGCCCCCTCGGCGGTCGCCCCGGCCGGGCCCAGGACTTCCAGGGCCAGTTCGGCGACCCTCTGCTGGTGGGTGGTCTGGACGAGTTTGCGTACGGAGGCCCCCGCGCCGGGTTCGAGTCCGGACACCTGCCGCAGGGTGGTGCGCAGCGAGACACAGGCGAGTGCATGGGCCTCGGCGGCGAGGGCACCGATCCGGGCACGGCAGGTGTCGTCGAGTTCGCCGGAACGGGCGATCAGCGCCTCCAACCCCGTGTCGAACGTCAACTGGTCGGTCATGTGGACGCGTTCGTTGCCGAGGGTGTTGCGGGCGACCCGCCAGCCGTCGCCGGGAGCGCCGACGACGGCGTCGGCGGGCAGCAGGGCGTCGTCGAAGTACACCTCGTTGAAGAGGGAGTCGCCGGTGATCTCCCTCAGCGGGCGGATGTCGATGCCCTCGGTGTTCTTCATGTCGACGAGGAAGTAGCCGATGCCCCGGTGCTTGGGGGCGTCGGGATCGGTCCTCGCCAGCAGGATTCCGTGGTCGGCCGAACGCGCGCCGCTCGTCCACACCTTCTGCCCGTTGACCCGCCAGCCCTCGTCCGTACGCTCCGCCCTCGTGCGGAGCGAGGCCAGGTCGGAGCCCGCGCCGGGCTCGGAGAACAGCTGGCACCACTGGAGTTCGCCACGCAGAGTGGGCAGCAGATAGCGCTCCTGCTGCTCGGGGGTTCCGTGGGCGAGGAGTGAGGGGATGACCCAGGTGGCGATCCCGAGATCGCTCAGTCGCACCCCTTGCTCCCTCAGCTCCTGCTGCACGGCCAGCTGGTGTACGGGGCTTGCGCCCAGTCCGTACGGGGCGGGGAGGTGCGGGGCGGCGTAGCCGGTGGGGGCGAGGGCGCGGCGGGCGGACCTCGGGTCCAGGCCGCGTGCGGCGGCGACGGCCTCGCGCGCCTGGGCGCGGTGGGCGGCGGCCTCGGCGGGGAGTTCTAGGACGAGTTCGCGGCGCGCCCCGCCCTCGGCGAGCCGGAGGGCCCGCAACCGGTGGGCGTCACCCGGGCCCAGCAGCTGCCGGGCGACCACGGCCCGGCGCAGATGGAGGTGGGCGTCGTGTTCCCAGGTGAAGCCGATGCCGCCGAGGATCTGGATGCAGTCCTTGGCGCAGCCGAGGGCGGCGTCGAGGGCCTCCGAGGCGGCGAGGGCGGCGGCCAGCGATCGCGCGGCGGCTCCGGTGTCCGGCTCCTCGGCGGCGCGGGCCGCGTCCCATACCAGGGCACGGGCCCGTTCGACCCGGACGAGCATCTCGGCGCAGAGGTGCTTGACGGCCTGGAACCGCCCGATGGGGTGGCCGAACTGCTCGCGGATCTTGGCGTATTCGGTGGCGGTGTCGAGCGCCCTGGACGCGACCCCGCACGCTTCGGCGCTCAGGAGCACGGCTGCGAGATCGCGGACGTGCGCCGTGTCCGTCGGCACCAGACGCTCCGCCGGAACGAGCACCCCCTCCGCGCGGACCTCGGCCGTGGGGCGGGTCGGGTCCACGCCGCGGTGCGGGCGGACGGTCAGTCCCTCGGCGGTGGCGTCGACGGCGAACCAGAGGGTTCCGGCGGTCGATTCGGCGGGGAGCAGGAGGAGGTCGGCATCGGCCCCGGACAGGACGGGCGGGGCCGTGCCGTCGAGCAGATGGCCACCTTCGCGCTCCTCGGCGGTGAGGGTGCCGGGCCCCAGGGCGACTGCACCCACGCGACGGCCGGACGCGAGCTCGCGCACCGGTGCGCCGACGCCCGCCGCATGCAGTACGGCGGAGGCGAGGACGCTCGCGAGAAGGGCACCGGGGAGTGCGGCTCGGCCCGTTTCCTCCAGGACCACGGTCAGATCGAGGAGTCGGCCGCCCCCACCCCCGTACTTCTCGGGCAGATGGACGGCGAGCAGGCCCTGTTCCACAAGCCCGTCCCAGTACCCGGGGCGCACACCGGGGGCCATGGGGGCCTCTGCTTCGAGGAGCTTGCGCACCTCCTCCGGTGGCACGGAGCGGGCCAGCCACCCCCGAACTGCCTGCGCCAACTCCCTGTGTTCTTCGCTGATTCCGATGCCCATGCGGATCCTCGCCGGTTCGCAGCCACTGGAACGGCGGCCAGAGTAGAACACGTTCCATTCTGACGGAAGGTCAGATATCTGATTGCGGGGTGCCGAGCCGGTCGGACCGGGGCCGGGCCGCATCGGGTCGAGTCACATCGGGGCGAGCCGCATCGGGTCGAGCCGCATCGGGTCGAGCCGCATTCGGCCGAGTCGAGTCGCCTGGGCATGCGACGGCCGAACCGGCAGCCCAGCGACCGTCGTTCATGGCATCGGCCGGGGGACTCCGTCCAGGCGGCACCGCCCGCGTATCGGCCCTCGGGCCATGCGGTTCCGGCCAACTGGTCGGCCATACCCGGTTCGTACCGCATTCACCGGAATACCGCGCGCCCATGGCAAGTTTCACCCTGCACGCACTTGGTGGCGTTTCACCGTGCACGGACTCGGTGGCAGATGCCGCCCGCCGTCGTAGCCGCACGCCCCTTTCCCGATCACCGCCCCCGACCATGCCGCCCGGAGGCCGCACGCATGCCAGAAACGTCCAGCGGACAGCGCACCGACGAGCTCCCCTCCCGACAGACACGCGGCGCGAACGGCGGGGTCGTCCCCGTCCTCGCCTTCGCGGGCATCACCGTCGCCGTGATGCAGACCCTGCTCGTCCCCGTCATCAAGGACCTGCCCGCCTACCTGCGCACCTCCCCGTCCAACGCCACCTGGGTGATGACCGCGACCCTGCTCGCGGGCGCCGTGGCCACCCCGATCATGGGGCGGCTCGGCGATCTTCACGGCAAGCGGAAGATGCTGCTCGCCAGCCTGGCCGTGATGGTGGTCGGCTCTCTCATATGCGGTTTCACCGACGATCTCGTGGTGATGATCGTGGGGCGGGCGCTCCAGGGCTTCGCGATGGGCGCGATACCCCTGGGTATCGGCATCATGCGCGACGAACTGCCCCGTGAGCGGCTCGGATCGGCGCTGGCGCTGATGAGTTCCTCGATCGGGGTGGGCGGCGGGCTGGCACTGCCCGCCGCCGCACTGGTCGCCCAGCACTTCGACTGGCACACCCTGTTCTTCGGCGCGGCCGGTCTCGGCGCGCTGTCGATGGCGCTCACCGCCCTCGCCGTACCGGAGACGACGCTGCGCGCCCCCGGGCGGTTCGACCTCGTCGGCGCGCTCGGTCTCTCGCTCGGGCTGGTCTGCCTACTGCTGCCCGTCACCAAGGGCAGCGACTGGGGTTGGACCTCTGGCACCACGCTCGGCTTGCTCGCCGCCGCCCCGCTGGTCCTCGTGCTGTGGGGCCTGTTCGAGCTGCGCACCCCGGGGCCGCTGGTCGATCTGCGGACCACGGTCCGACGCGAGGTACTGCTGACCAACCTCGCCTCGATCACGGTGGGGGTCGCCTTCTACGCGGTGTCGCTGGTCCTGCCGCAGCTGCTCCAGTTGCCGACCGCCACGGGGTACGGCCTCGGGCAGTCGATGGTGGTCGCGGGACTGTGCGTGGCGCCGCTCGGTCTGACGATGATGTTCGTGGCGCCGCTGTACGCCCGGCTGTCCGCCCGTCGCGGCCCCAAGGCGTCGCTGATGCTCGGCATGCTGGTCATCGGGGTCGGTTACGGGGCGGGCCAGGGGCTGATGGGTGCCGCCTGGCAGACGGTGGTGGTCGCGGTGGTGATCGGGGCCGGCATCGGACTCGCTTACTCCTCGCTGCCCGCGCTGATCAACGGGGCCGTCGACCCGTCCGAGACGGGTGCGGCCAACGGCCTGAACAGCCTGATGCGATCGATCGGCACCTCGGTGTCGAGCGCCGTGATCGGCATGGTGCTGGCGAACACCTCGGTACGGGCGGGCGGGGCGACGGTGCCCTCGATGGAGGGGTTCCGTGCGTCCTTCCTGATCGCGACGGGCGCGGTGGCGGTCGGGCTGGTACTGGCCGCGCTCCTGCCGTCGCAGCGCGAGGCGACACGGCCCACGCAGCCGGCGGGCGGCGCGGACGACGTGCCGGTCCCGGCACCCAGCGCGTCCCGGGCCGTCGCCGGTTCGGGCGGCTTCCGGGGCCGGGTGCTGGACGGGGGCGGCGCACCGGTGGCCCGCGCCAACGTCACCCTGATCGACCGCCGGGGGCATCAGGCCGGTCTCACCGTGACGGACGAGGACGGCCATTACGCGCTGTCCGCCCCGTACGGCGGCACCTTCGTCCTGGCCGGCTCGGCCACCGGATATGCCCCGCACGCCCGCTCCGTGGTCTATCCGGGCAACGGGCTGCCGGTCGACGCCGATCTGGCGCTGACCGCCAACGCACCGGGGACCGTCGGCGCTCCGGGGACCTTCGGCGTACCGGGGAGCGCAGGCATGCCGGGCAGCGGGAGCGTGCCCGGGACCACCAGCGCACCGGGGGCCGTCAGCGCGCCAGGGGCCGTCAGCGCGCCGGCACGTCGAACCGCGGTGTCGTCGTGAGCAGATGAGAGACGTCCGCCCCGACGGGAAGCTCCTGCGGCTGCGCGCCGCGGACGAACAGCCGGGCGGGGTGGGCGCCCCACACCTGGGCCTGGCGTCCGTCGACCCGCAGCCACGACCCCTCGCGCAGGCCGAGCACCGGGACGTCGTTCTCCTCCAGGAACTCGGTGATCCGCTCCTCGCGCGTCTCGCCCTTGTGGGTGCTCTCCGGGTCCGGGTCGAGGTAGTGCGGGTTGATCTGGAACGGAACCAGCCCGAGCGTCTCGAAGGACGGCGGCTGCACGATGGGCATGTCGTTGGTGGTGCGCAGGGTGGGCGCCGCCATGTTCGTACCGGCGCTGGCGCCCATGTAGGGCAGCCCGTCGCCCACCGCCTCGGCCACGGCGTCCCGCAGCCCGGTCCGGTACAGGGCGCTCAGCAGCCGGAAGGAGTTGCCACCGCCGATGAACACGGCGTCGGAAGCGGCGAGTTCGGCGATCGGGTCGGCGTTCTCGTGCACGCCTCGCACGGTGATGCCGGACGGCGCGAGGGCGTCGCGGACGCGCGCGGTGTACGCGGTGTGGTCGGCGAGTGCGTACGGCACGAAGGCCAGCCGGGCGCCGGAGGGCAGGAACGCGGTGACGGTGTCGAGGGCGTGTTCCAGGTATCCACGGCCGTACTGCGTGGAGTTGGAGAGCAGGAGCAGATTCACCAGGGGTCCTCTCGATTCTCTTCGGTCCGCGGGTCTCTTCGACCTGCGGGTCTCTTCGACCTGTTCAGTCTGTTGGGCCTGTGGGGCTCTTCGGCCTCTTCGGCCTGCGGGGCCCGTTCGGCCCGTTCGGCCCGTTCGGAGTCGTCCGGACCCTTCCGGCTCTCCTCCGGGTCGGATGCCTGCCCGCGCCGGGATCTCTTCCGGGCGGGGATGCCTTCCGGACCGGGCCCGCGTCCGGGTCGTCAGGTGGCGCGCGGGCGCCTGGTGCGCGGCTTGGGGCGCTGCGGGGGCTGAGTGAGGCGCTTCTCCAGCAGTTGGGCGGCGTGGCGCAGGGGCTCGATCCGGTCCTCGGGCGCGCCCCGGAAGAGTTCCTCGGCACCTCCGAGGCTCAGGCTTCCGTACGGCTCGCGGCCGAGGAAGACCGGCACGGCGACGGTCGCGATGCCGGTGTCGTACTCACCGACCGTCCAGGCGTAGCCCTGGGAGCGGATCCTGATGAATTCCTCCTCCAGCCGGTCCGGGTCGGTGACCGTCCGGTCGGTGAAGCGGGCCATGGGGCGCCCCCGGAAGAGCCGGTGGCGCTGCTCGTCGGGCAGGAACGCGTAGTACGACTTGCTGGTCGCGCCGGCGTGCGCCGGGTAGAGCTCGCCCACCAACGGGTAGTAGCGCAGCGGCCCGGCCACCCCCTCCTCCGCGGCTACGCACCGCATGTGGAAGCTGTCGGGCAGGCAGAACAGCACGGTGTCCCCGGTGACCCGGCGCAGTTCCTCCAGGACGGGCCCGGCCAGCAGCTCCAGTGATCCGGAACGCTCCCACAGCCGGCCCAGGCGCAGCACGGCGGGGCCGATGCGGTAGCGGCGGGTGACGGGGTCGGAGACGAGGAAGCCGCGCCCGGCGAGGGTGGCGAGCAGCCGCTGGGCGACGGAGGTGTCCCAGCCGAACTCCGCGGCGACCTCGGTGACGCCCCAGTCGGGCCGCGTCCGTTCGAAGGCGAGCAGGACGAGGAGCGCCCGGTCGACGGTTTGCAGCGCCCCGGCGGGGGTGCGCCGGTCGAGGTCGAAATCCGCCATCGTCATCTCACCATTCAGACGTCAATTGCAAATAACGGGAAACTGTTGCGCTCAACGCTATCTGATCCCGAATGTTGCCTGAGCACCCCGCCTCGCCCCTTTTCCCCTTCGGGCACGGGCCCGGGTGCCCGGATCGCACCGTCCCAGGTGCCCGGACGAGCGGGACCCCGGCGCCCGGATCGCGCACCGTCCCAGGTGCCGGGACGGGCGGGATCCCGGGTGCCCGGCCCCGTGGGACCGGACATCCGGACAAGTGGCCCCGGGTGTCCGGATGAATGAGAAAGGCCCCCCATGTTGAAGTACGTGCTGGACATCGTCGACCTCCTGGACGATCCCCGGGTCGACGGCAAAGCGGTAGCCGGGTACCTGGATTCCGTGAGCGGACCCGAGGGCGCGTCCGCCCAGGTCACCACGGTCACCGGCGAGCGGGGCTCGACGGACTTCGTGCTGGTCCGCATCCCGGGCGCCCGAGGGCGCGCCTCCGGCGGCGACGCCCGCACGCTGGGCGTGGTGGGCCGGCTCGGCGGCATCGGTGCCCGGCCCGACGTGACCGGCATGGTCTCCGACGCCGACGGGGCGGTCGCCGCGCTCGCCACCGCCGCCAAGCTGCTCGACATGCGCCGCCGCGGCGACGTGCTGCCCGGCGATGTCGTCGTCGCCACCCATATCTGCCCGAACGCGCCGACCGAGCCGCACGACCCGGTGCCGTTCATGGGCTCGCCCGTGGACATCGCGACCATGAACCGGCACGAGGTGACCGACGCGATGGAGGCCGTGCTCTCCATCGACACCACCAAGGGCAACCGCATCATCAACCACAAGGGCCTCGCCCTGTCCCCCACCGTCAAGGAGGGCTGGGTGCTGCGGGTCAGCGAGTCGCTGGGCGAACTGCTGGCCGTGGTGACCGGTGAGCCGTTGGTCACGTATCCCGTGACCACGCAGGACATCACCCCGTACGGTAACGGTGCACACCACATCAATTCGATCCTTCAGCCCGCCACCGCGACGGCCGCCCCGGTCGTCGGCCTGGCCATCACCTCGGCCGCCGCGGTGCCCGGCTGTGCCACGGGAGCGAGCCACGAGTCGGACATCGCGTCCGCCGCCCGCTACGCCGTGGAGGTCGCCAAGTCCTACGGCGGCGGCCACCTGGACTTCCACGACGCGGTGGAGTTCGACAACCTCGTCAGCCGCTACGGGTCGCTGGCTCACCTGCAGACCCTCGGCCGTACCCCCCAGGAGTCCTGATGGCAGCCAATCCGCAGGCCGAGACCGCGAACCACGCGGCGAGAGACGGCGCCCCCGAGGCGAAGAACATCGGCAGCGACGACTACTCGCTCTCCCGCGTCCCGCGCGACAAGCGCTTCGGTTTCTGGTCGATGCTGCTCCAGTGGCTGGCCCAGTCCGGATCGATCTCGCAGTTCACCCTCGGCGCCACCATCGGTGTCGGGATGTCGTTCGGGGACGCCTTCCTCGCCTTCACGCTCGGCGCGGTGATCCTTGAGGTCGTGATCTTCGCGATCGGGCTGGCCGGGATGCGCGAGGGCCTGGCGACACCGATGCTGACCCGCTGGGTGGGCTTCGGCCGCAACGGTTCCGCGCTGGTCAGCTTCGTCATCGCGGTCAGCCTGGTCGGCTGGTTCGGCGTGCAGAACACGATCTTCGGCAACAGCGTCTCGGCGCTGATCGGCGGACCGTCCTGGATGTGGTGCGCGCTGGCGGGCGCCGCCATCACCACCCTGGTGATCTTCGGCTTCCGCTACATGGCCGTCTTCGCCAAGATCGTGACGCCGCTCTTCTTCGCGATGGTCGCCTGGTCGGTCATCTCGACGCTGAAGGATCACTCCATCGGCGACCTGATCAACTCGCCCGCCCCGGGCCCGACGATCCCGCTGGCCGTCGCCGCCACCGCCATCGCGGGCGGCTACATGACGGGCGCGATCGTGGCCCCGGAGATGACCCGCTACAACCGCAAGGGCTCGCACGTCTTCCTGCAGAGCTCCGCGTCGATGATCCTCTCCGAGTACATCGTCGGCATGACCGGTGTGCTCCTCGGCCACCTGGTGAAGAGCAACGAGGTGTCGCACATCGTGCTCTCCACCTCCGGCGCCTTCGGTGTCATCGTCGTCCTGATGTCCACCGCGAAGATCAACGACTGGAACCTCTACGGCTCGTCGCTGGGTGTCGTCAACTTCTTCCAGGTCGTCTTCGGCAAGCGGCTGCACCGCGGCTTCATCACGATCGTCCTGGGCATCGCGGGCACCGTCCTGTCCGCCGTCGGGATCATGACCCACTTCACCGACTTCCTGTCCGTGCTCGGCGTCGCGATCCCGCCGATCGGCGGCATCATCGTGGCCGAGTACTGGGTCGTGAAGCGGATGCGCAAGCCGCTGGACGACACGCGGGAGTCCGAGACCCTGCCGAAGACCTCGCCGACCTGGGTACCGATGTCCCTCGTCATCTGGATCGCGGCGTTCTGCGTCGGCAAGTTCTACGACGGCGGCATCCCGGCCCTGAACTCGCTGATCACCGCCTTCGTCCTGTACAGCGTCCTCGGCCTGCTGGGCTGGGTGAAGCCGTACGGCACCTCCACCCTGGACGACGCGGACGCCGGCGCTCCGGCCACCCCTGAGACAACCCCTGTGGGAGCAGCATGACCACCCCCGACCCCACCGCCCCTCCCGTCCCGGCCGCCGACCCCGCGCCGGCCCCCGGGCTCGTCCCGGCCTCCGGTCTGGCCCAGGACGAGGTCGTCGAACTCTGCGCCCAGCTGATCAGGTTCGACACCTCCAACCCCACCAGCGACGAGCGCGCCTGCGCCGACTGGGTGGTGGACCGCCTCGCCGAGGTGGGCATCGCGTCCGAACTGGTCGAATCGGCCCCGGGCCGCGCCAGCGTCATCGCCCGGATCGCGGGCACCGACCCGGAACGCGGCGCCCTGCTGGTCCACGGCCATCTGGACGTCGTACCCGCCGACGCCTCCGAGTGGCAGGTCCCGCCGTTCTCCGGCGAGATCCGCGACGGCTACCTCTGGGGGCGCGGCGCGATCGACATGAAGGACACGGTGGCCGTCATGCTGGCCACCGCCCGCCACTTCGCCCGCACCGGCACCCGGCCCTCCCGCGACCTGGTCCTCGCCTTCCTCGCCGATGAGGAGGCGGGCGGCAAGTTCGGCGCCCACTGGCTGGTCGAGCACCGCCCGGAGCTGTTCGCCGGGGTCACCGAGGCGATCGGCGAGGGCGGCGGCTTCTCCTTCGCGATCGACGGCACCCGCCGCCTCTACCCGATCGAGAACGCCCAGCGCGGCATGGCCTGGATGGAGCTGACCGCCACCGGCCGGGCCGGCCACGGCTCCTCCCCCAACGACGAGAACGCGGTCACGGACCTCGCCGAGTCGCTGGCCCGGATCGGGCGGGAGACCTTCCCGATCCGCCTGATCGAACCGGTCCGTGCCCTCCTCGAAGAGGCCGCCCGCCTCTACGGAGTCGAGTTCGACGAGAACGACATCGAGGGCAGTCTCCAACGGCTGGGCCCGGTCGCGGACTTCATGCAGGTGGTGCTCCGCAACTCCGCGAACCCCACCATGTTCAACGCGGGTTACCAGACCAACGTCATCCCCGGAAAGGCGACCGCCCGGGTGGACGGCCGCTTCCTGCCCGGTCACGAGCAGGAGTTGATCGACACCATCGACCGGCTGGTCCTGCCCTCGGTCACCCGCGAGTGGGTCAACCACGACATCGCGATGGAGACGACGTTCGACGGCCCGCTGGTCGACGCCATGTGCGAGGCGGTACGCGCCGAGGACCCGGACGGCCACCCGGTCCCGTACTGCAACCCGGGCGGCACCGACGCCAAGGCGTTCACCCACCTCGGCATCCGCTGCTTCGGTTTCAAGGGCCTCAAGCTTCCGCACGACCTGGACTACGGCCGCCTCTTCCACGGCGTGGACGAACGCGTTCCGCTGGAGGGCCTGCGGTTCGGCGTCCGGGTCATGACCCGACTCTGGCAGAGCTGCTGACCTCCCTGGCGCAGCCCTGCCGGGATGCCCCGACCCGGGCTTCACCCCTCGTGCGCCCCCGCCGGACACCCCGTCCGGTGGGGGCGTACGGCATCACGGGCGCACCGCGCCGGGTATCACGGGCACGTTCATTCCGGGCAGGCTGCCGGACGGGCGCACGGTGTGTCGAAGGTTTTCCCCGGTGGACGCCGTCCCGCATGGGCGGACGCCCGCTCATTCCGCCCGACACGACGAAGGTCCCCCGCCAACCCGTGACGGGGGACCTTCGTTCACTCCGTTCAGGCACCGTCAGCTGCGGTCAGGCGACAGTGTCTGCGGATAGGTCGGTGAACGCCTCGTCGTAGCGCTCAACGCTGCCCTCTCGCCTTGCCATCCCGAAGCAGTACGAAGTGCGCCTCGTCGTCGTGGACGGCAGGATGTTCGCGGGCACCCTCGTCGGCACGTCCGAGAAGGCGCGCACGGACCGGCGAACGGACTACGAGGCGCTCGAATACGGCACGACCACCGTGCCCGCGAAGGCCGCAGAAACCGGGCGAGACGGACATGACATCGGCGCCTCGCCCCCCATTGCGCCGAAGCGGGCGAGCGTCCCTCGCGGTGAGTTCGTCGCGAGGTCCCGCACCGCTCGTGGCATCTCTCTGGATGCCTTCCGGGCGGACCAAGATGCCACCCCGGAGCAGAGGCACGGGGACCGCGCCTCCACTGTCGTACGTGAGTGAGTACGGCCCGCTGCTGCGTGCTCCACGACCGATAGGCCGGGTCGGTTGCCCCCGCCCCGGCCCAGGCCCCGTACGCCCCCGCCGACGCCGTCGACGGAGGCGTACGGCACGATGGGGCGCCGTCGAACGCGTACCCGCCCCCGCATCACCGCGCCCACCAGGAGGAACCCGTGACCGCCGAGTCCGCCGCCGAGCCGTCGCCGGAGATTCTCGCCGCCTTCCAGAGCGCCAAGGGCTTCATGCCGGTGGTGGAGGGGCTGGCGTTGTACCGGGCCGCTGTGGAGGGCGCCGCGCCGGGGCTGCCGATCCTCGAAGTGGGGACGTACTGCGGGCGCTCCACCATCCTGCTCGCGGAAGCCGCCCGGGCGGCCGGGGTGACGGCGCTGACCGTGGACCACCACCGGGGCAGCGAGGAGCAGCAGCCGGGCTGGGAGTACCACGATCCGACCGTCGTGGATCCGGAGGTGGGACGGATGGACACGCTGCCGACGTTCCGCCGGACGCTGCACGCGGCGGGGCTCGAAGAGCACGTCGTGGCCATGGTCGGACGTTCCCCGCAGGTCGCGGCCGTCTGGAACCGGAAGCTCGGCCTCGTCTTCATCGACGGCGGACACACCGACGAGCACGCGAACGGCGACTACGAGGGCTGGGCGCCGCATGTCGCCGAGGGCGGGCTGCTGGTGATCCACGACGTGTTCCCGGATCCGGCGGACGGCGGGCAGGCCCCGTACCGGATCTATCTGCGGGCGCTGGCCTCCGGTGCGTTCACCGAGGTGTCGGTCACGGACTCGCTGCGGGTGCTGCGGCGTACGGGGCCGGGGTTCTGAACCCGGGGGCGGCAAGCGGCAGGGGCGGCGGTGGAAGAGGGCCGACCGGCGCGGACGACCGGGAACCGCAGGGGCGGACCGGCCCGACGAGCGGGACGGCACGGACACCCCGGGCGGGTCCGGGCACCCGGGCCCGGTGCCGACGGCCGCTGACGGCCCGGGGCGTGCACGCCGGGCGGCCGGGGACGTCCCCCGATAGCATCGCGTGGTGCCGTACGACAAGAGCGTTCCCCCCACCCCGCACCGCCGGCCCCTGTCCGCCGTGCTCGCAGCCGTATGCCTGAGCCTGACCGCCGCCGGTTGCGGCGCGGGCGCCGACGGCGGTCCCTCCGGACAGCTGGGCGGGCCCGGTCCGGGCGGTGACGGCGCCTCCGCCGCGTCCTCGCGGCCCGAGGGACGGTCGGTGTCCGGGCCGCTGGCCGGGAAGACCGTCGTCATCGACCCCGGGCACAACCCCGACAACTACCTGCACACGCGCGAGATCAACCGTCAGGTGGACATCGGCAGCGGGCGCAAGGAGTGCGACACCACCGGTACGTCGACCGAAACCGGTTACGCGGAGGCCCTGTTCACCCTGGACGTGTCCCGGCGGATGCGCGACCTCCTGCGGGCGCAGGGGGCGAAGGTCGTGCTGACGCAGGACGGCGACCGCCCGTACGGGCCGTGCGTCGACGAGCGGGCCCGGATCGGCAACGAGGCGAAGGCCGACGCGGTGGTGTCGGTGCACGCGGACGGCTCCGCGGTCGGCAACCGGGGCTTCCATGTGATCCTCCCCGGACCGGTGCGCGCCGGAAAGGCGGACACCTCGAAGATCGTCGAGCCGTCCCGCGACCTGGGCGCCCGTATCGCCGAACTCTTCCTCCGCACCACCGGAAGCACACCCTCCAATTACATCGGCGACAAAACCGGTTTGGACGTCCGCAAGGATCTGGGCGGGCTGAATTTGTCGACCGTGCCCAAAGTGTTCATCGAATGCGGCAATATGCGTGACCCGAAGGACGCCGCCCAGCTGACCAGCGCGGGCTGGCGCCAGAAGGCGGCGCAGGGCATCGCTGACGGCATCAGCAGTTATCTGAAGGGGTAGCAAGAGGAAGTTCCGAGACGAAACCGGGGAGAAGTACACCCCGCTTCCCAGCCCACGCACAACCCGACCGGGCAGACGATAGATTCATCCGTACGATGGGGAGCCGCTTCCCGAGCTTCGCGCCGTGACCGCCCGCCGGCGGCGACGGCAACCACCCCGACGAGACGATCGACGAAGGACCTTCACGTGAATATGCGCTCCCTCACTAGAGGCGACGGCGTGGTGATCGGAGCAGCGGTGGTGCTGTTCATCGCCTCTTTCCTCCGGCTCAGCAGTTACACATGCCCCGCGGGTCTCAACTGTTCCAGTTACTCGGCCCCGAACGCCTGGGACGCGCTTTCGTTGCTCATGAGCATCTTCCTGGGCGGCATCATCGCGGCGGCGCTCGTCGTGGTCGGCCGCACCATGCCGAACCGCAAGGTCGTCGGCTTCGAACTCGGCCAGCTCGGTGCCGCGTTCAGCGTCTTCGTGCTGTGGACGGCGTTCTGGACGCTGATCGACTCCAGCAACCCGGGCGCCGGCCTGATCCTCAGCCTGCTGGGCGCGGCCCTGCTCGCGTTCGGCGCGGTCGGCACCCCGCTGATCCCCGCCCTCCGGGCACCGCTGATGGGTGCGCCGAGCCCGAACCCGCAGGCCGTGCAGCCGCCGTACGGCGGCCAGCCGCAGGCCGCCGGCCAGGGGTACGGCTACCCCGGCGCCCAGCAGGCGTACGGCGCGCAGCAGGGCCAGCAGCCGACGTACGGCGCGCAGCCGCAGGCCGGTCAGCCCCAGGCGGGCCAGCCTCAGGCGGGGCAGGCGCAGGCCGGTCAGCCGCCGGCGGGCCAGGCGGGCGGCGCTCCGGCCGGTGACTTCGCGCCGTTCTGGTTCGCGGTGCCGGTGGCGCGTCCGCTGTACGGCGAGGACGGTTCGCCGTCGCCGATCGCCGAACTGACGCCGGGCACCTGGTACCTCGCGGTCGAACAGCGCGGTTCGGCGCTCGTCGCCCAGACCCAGGACGGCCGTCGCGGCGTGCTCCAGGACACCACGGGCATCCAGCGCGGCTGAGCCCTCGTGCCGAACAGTGGCCCCAGGCCCTTCCGGGCAGGGGGCCACTGTCGTACCCTCCCTCGCACCAGATATCTGACGGGCTATCAGAAATCCGGGAAGGTGGCGGCATGCGGCTCGGACTCGCGCTCGGTTACTGGGGCCGCGGCCCGGACCCCGGCCATCTGGAGCTCGCCCGGGAGGCGGAGGAGCTGGGGTACGCCTCGGTGTGGACGGCGGAGGCCTGGGGCTCCGACGCGTTCACCCCGCTGACCTGGATCGCCGCCCACACCTCCCGCATCCGGCTGGGCACCGCCCTCGCGCAGATGGCGGCGCGCAGCCCGACCGCGACCGCCATGCACGCGCTCACCCTCGACCATCTCTCCGGCGGGCGGATGATGCTCGGTCTGGGATTGTCCGGGCCGCAGGTGGTGGAGGGCTGGTACGGACGGCCGTTCCCCCGCAGTCCGTTGACCGCGACCCGCGAGTACGTCGACATCGTCCGGCAGGTCCTCGCCCGCGAAGCGCCCGTCGTGCTGGACGGGCGCTTCCACTCCCACCCCTACGGCGGCCCGGACGGTACCGGTCTGGGCAAGCCGCTGAAGTCCATCACCCACCCGCTGCGCGCCCGGCTCCCCGTGCTGCTCGGGGCGGAGGGACCGAAGAACATCGCGCAGACCACGCGGATCGCCGACGGCTGGCTGCCGCTGTACTGGTCGCCGATGCGCCCCGAGGTGTACGAGGCATCGCTCACGGGCCTGCCCGAGGGATTCATGATCGCGCCGATGGCCCGTGCGCGGGTCTGCGACGACGTGGCCGAGGGCCTGCTGCCAGTGAAGGCGATGCTCGGTTTCTACATCGGCGGGATGGGACACGCGGCCCGCAACTTCCACGCCGATCTGATGGCGAGGATGGGGTTCGAGGAGGAGGCCCGGCGCGTGCAGCGGCTCTTCCTCGAAGGGCGCAGAGAGGAGGCGGTGCTGGCCGTGCCGGACGCGTTCGCCGACGAGATCTCGCTGGTCGGTCCGCGGCGGCGGATCGCGGAACGGCTGGAGCTGTGGCGTGCGGGGCCGGTGACCGACCTGCTGGTGACGGCGCCGGATCCGCACACGCTGCGGGTGCTCGCGGATCTCAGCTGACGCTTCCCGGCGGCCGGTCCGGGTCCGTGGGCCAGACCTCCGCCGCGGTGGCCGCCACGGGGACCCGGGGCTCGGAACGCCCTCGGCCCGGCCGGTCCGGGTCGGTGGGCCAGCAACCCGTGCGGCCCGCGGTTTCGAGCCGCGGCAGGCGTGCGGGCTGCGCCGGCCGGGCACGCGACCGGGCCGCGGCACGCTCCCAGGGCTGGGGGTCCGGATACGTCAGGAGTTCCAGGGTGCTGCCCCACGGGGTGCGCAGATACGCGAACCGGTTGTGCTCACCTGCCTCGGGGCCGGGCAGCGGCTGGGGCCCTGCGAGGAGGGTGGCCCCGGCGGCCACGCAGTCCCGTACGGCCTCGTCCAGGTCGTCGGCGTAGAACGCCACGTGCTGCCAGCCGAAGTCGCAGGGCCGCGCCGGGGGTTCGCGGCGCGGGCCCTCGAACTCGAACAGCTCGATCCCCGGTCCCTCGACGCCCATGTCCTCGCCCGGGATGGCCAGCATCCTGACCGCCAGCTGCTGGGTGCCGACCGGGACCCCGAGCCGCCGCTCGACGTCCGGTCCGCCGCGTGGCCCGTCACGGCGACGCAGGGTGTCGTACAGCACCACGGCGCCGAACGCTCTGGCCAGGAAGAGGGTGGCGGTCTCCAGATCGGGGACCGTCACTCCGATGTGGTCGATACCTCGCACACGTGTGGCCGTCATGGGTTCACCGCTCCTGTCCCGGTACCGCGCGAACGCTCCCGCCCGGCGCCCCGCGGGCATCCGTCTCCCGGCGCCGCGCGGGCGTACCTGTCGTCCGGCGCCGTCCCGCCGTCGTGCCGGCCGTGCCGCCCGCGGCCCGGTCCGCCCGACTCTTCACCCGGTCCGTCTCGTCCGCCCGGTCCGCCCGGTCCGCCCGTTCCGTCTCGTCCGCCCGGTCCGCCCGGTCCGCCTCGTCCGCGCCGCATCCCGTCCCGGCGCGGATCCGGGTCGGCACCGCGCCCTCGCTCGTCCAGGCCAGCAACTCGTCGACCGGCCATGTGGTGACCACGCGCTCCGCAGGGACACCACACTCCTCGGCGCGGGCACAGCCGTGGATCTGCCAGTCCAGCTGGCCGGGCGCGTGCGCGTCGGTGTCGATGGCGAAGAGCACACCGGCGTCGACGGCGCGGCGCAGCAGGCGGCGGGGCGGATCGAGCCGTTCGGGCCTGCTGTTGATCTCCACGGCCGTTCCCGCCTCGGCGCACGCGGCGAAGACCCGGTCCGCGTCGAAGCGCGACTCGGGCCGACCGCGACCGGTGAGCAGTCGGCCGGTGCAGTGGCCGAGGATGTCCGCGCGCGGGTGGCGGACGGCGGCGATCAGGCGCCCGGTCATCGTCGCGGCGTCCATCCGCAGCTGGGAGTGGACGGAGACCACCACCACGTCCAGCCGTTCCAGCAGGTCGTCGTCCTGGTCGAGCGAGCCGTCGGGGAGGATGTCGCATTCGATGCCGGTGAGCAGCCGGAACGGCGCCCACCGGGCGTTGAGTTCGGCGATCTCGTCCAGTTGCCGGCGCAGCCGCTGCGGGGAGAGTCCGTTCGCCACGGTCAGCCGGGGAGAGTGGTCGGTGAGGGCCGCCCACGCGTGGCCCAGTTCCGCGGCCGTGCTGCCCATCTCCTCGATCGGGCTGCCGCCGTCGGACCAGTCGGAGTGCAGATGGCAGTCGCCGCGTTGCAGGGCGAGGAGGGCCGTGCCGCCCTCGGGGCGCGGAGCGGTGGCGGCCGACTCCTCCAGACGCGCCAGATAGCCGGGCACCTTCCCGGCCAGCGCCTCGCGGACCACCTCGGCGGTCCTGGGTCCGATGCCCCTGATCGACTCCAGCGAGCCGTCCGCGGCGCGTCGTGCCGCCTCGCCGTCCGCCAGGCCCGCCACCGCGTCGGCGGCCGTGCGGAACGCCTGTACGCGGTAGGTGTCGGCACCGTCGCGTTCGAGCAGGAAGGCGATCCGTTTCAGGGCGCGCACGGGCTCCATCGGCACCTCCACAGGGCTGCCGGACGCGGCGGTGCGGGGCATCCCGGCCATCCGGCATCCGGCCATCCGGCGCCCGCACCACGGGCTGTCCCTTCCAGCTTGACCCAGCACCGCGCCGCCCGCACGCCACAGGTGGCGCGCTCCGGCCCGAAGCCCACCAGCACCGCGTCCGCCAGCAGCTCGCCCCAGCCGCTGTCGGCCGACAGGCGCCGGTCGAGGACGAGCATCGCGCCCGGTGAGCGGGCCGCGCGGCGTCACGGTCCTCCCGGGCCTCGGCACGGCTCAGCGTAGGCCGGTCACCGTCGTCGTGGTCAGGTGCCCGGTGCCCGGCCGCTACAGCGACGGGGCGTGGCAGCAGTCCGGTTCCAGTCCGTGCGGCAGCCGCTCTCCGCCGAACACGGTCGTGGTGGCCTCGTCGCCGCCGAGCGCGGCGACCGCGAGCAGCAGTGAACCGGCGGTCCAGGTGGTGAGTTCCTCCGGCCAGAACGCCCGGTTGCCCTCGAAGACGTACCCCGTCCAGTACAGGCCGCCCTCGGCACGCAGGTGCCCGATGGACTGGAGGATCTCCAGCGCGCGGTCCGACTCGCCCACCACCCAGAGCGCCAGGGCGAGTTCGCAGCTCTCGCCGCCGGTCACCCACGGGTTGGGGAGCACGCAGCGCACCCCGAGGCCGGGAACGACGAAGCGGTCCCAGCCCTCCTCGATCCGCTCCCGGGCCGCCGCTCCGGTGACCGCGCCGCCGAGGACCGGGTAGTACCAGTCCATCGAGTAGCGGCTCTTGTCCAGGAAGCGTTCGGGGTGCTCGCGGATCGTGTGGCCGAGGGCCCCGGCCGCCAACTCCCAGTCGGGTTGCGGCTCCTCGCGCCGTTCGGCGAGGGCGAGCGCGCAGCGCAGCGCCTGGTGGATGGAGGAGCAGCCGGTCAGCAGCGCGTCGTGGACGGGTGTCCCGTCGGCCTCGCGCTTCCAGCCGATCTGGCCGCCGGGCCGCTGGAGGCGCAGTACGAACTCGACGGCGGCGTGGACGGTCGGCCACATCCGGTCGACGAACGCGTCGTCGCCGGTGGCCAGGTAGTGGTGCCAGACGCCGACGGCCACGTATGCGCAGAAGTTGGTCTCCGCGCTGCGGTCGGTCGGCCGTTCCGGGTCCCCGTCGTCGTAGGCGGCGTACCAGGAACCGTCAGCGTTCTGGTGCCGGGCCAGCCACGCGTACGCGCGTTCCGCGGCAGCGTGCTCGCCCGCGGCGTCCAGGGCCATGGCGGCCTCGACGTGGTCCCACGGGTCGAGGTGGTGGCCCCGGAACCAGGGCAGTGCGCCGTCCTCACGCTGCACGGCGAGGAGGGCGGAGACGGTCTCGGCGGCCTGTTCGGCGGTGAGGACCCCGGGCAGGACGAGGTGCTCGGTCTGCTCGGGAATGGTCACGCCTCGGCCCTGGACAGGTCCTCGGCGGCGACGGCGGTGCCGGTCGTCGCGGCCGGACCGGCGGCGGCGTTCCCGGCCACGGGGAGGTGCGGCTTGGTCGCGTACGCCACGAAGCTCTTGCCGACCACCGGGTTGAGCAGTTGCTCGGTGACCCGGGTGAGCGCGGGCTTCTTCATGATGTCCCAGACCAGCAGCTTGTGGTACGCGCGGACCGGCAGCGCCTTGTCGTTGTCGACGCCGAACGCGCACTTGAGCCACCAGTACGGCGCGTGCAGGGCGTGGGCGTGGTGGGTGCCGTACGGCTTGAGACCGGCGCCGCGCATCCTCGCGAGCAGTTCGTCGGCCTTGTAGATGCGGATGTGCCCGCCCTCGACCTCGTGGTAGGCGTCGGAAAGCGCCCAGCAGACCTTCTCGGGGCCGTAGCGCGGGACGGTGACGGCGATCCGGCCGCCCGGCTTCAGGACCCGGACCATCTCGGCGAGCACGCCCTTGTCGTCGGGGATGTGCTCCATGACCTCGGAGATGATCACGACGTCGAAGGACTCGTCGGGGAACGGCAGGTTGAGCGCGTCGCCCTCCATCGCGGTGGCGGTGGCCCCCTCGGGGGCCTCCCCGGCCTCCTCCATCGCGGCGAACCACCTCGCGACCTCGCGGATCTCCTCGCCGTTCCGGTCGAGGGCCACGACCCGGGCGCCACGCCGGTAGCACTCGAAGGCGTGGCGTCCGGCGCCGCAGCCCAGGTCGAGCACCCGGTCGCCTGCGGCGAGCGGGAAGCGGGTGAAGTCCACGGTCAGCACGGGTGCCTGCTTTCGCGGTCGGAGGGATCGGCGGGGATCAGTGGGCGGGGCTACGGAGCAGGGGGGCCGAGGCGGCCGCGGACGCGGGTGCCGGGGTCAACGGTCGCCGCCGGCGAGGGCGGTACCGGCACGGGCCGCGGCGATCGCCTCGCGGTAGCGGGCGACGGTGCCGATGGCCGCCTGCTTCCAGGTGAACCGGGACAGCACCCGGGCGCGGCCCGCGGCGCCGAGCCGGGCCCGCAGGTCCGGGTCGTCGAGCAGCCGGACGAGCGCGTCGGCCAGTGCTCCCGGGTCGGCGGGCGGAACGGACAGGCAGGTCTCGCCGTCCGGTCCGGCCACCTCGGGGATCGCGCCGCCGGTGGTGGCGACGAGGGGCGTGCCGGTGGCCATGGCCTCGGCGGCCGGCAGCGAGAAGCCCTCGTACAGCGAGGGCACGCAGGCCACCTGGGCTCCGCGCACCAGGTCGACGAGTTCGACGTCGCTGACGCCCTTGACGAATTCCACGGCGTCCTGGAGCCCGTGCCGTTCGATGGCCTGCGCGACCGGTCCGTCCTCGGCCCGCTTGCCGACGACCACGAGATGCGCCCGCGGGTTCCCGGTCCGGACCTTGGCGAGCGCCTCGACGAGATGGACGAGGCCCTTCAGCGGGACGTCGGCGCTGGAGGTGGTGACGATCCGGCCGGGTATCTCATGGACGGACGGGTCGGGCGACCACAGGTCGGTGTCCGCGCCGATGTGGACGACGTGGACCCGGTCCTCGCGCACCCCGAGGTGATCGACGATCTCCTGCTTGGAGGAGCCGGAGACGGTGAGGACGGAGGGCAGTCGGCGTGCGACCCGCTTCTGCATGCGGGTGAAGCCGTACCAGCGGCGGACCGAGGCACGCCGACGGCGGGTCTCGGCGGCGTCCAGCTCCAACTGCCGGTCGACCGTGATGGGGTGATGGATGGTCGTGACGAGGGGCGCACCCAGGTCCGTCAACATGCCGTAGCCCAGGGTCTGGTTGTCGTGCACGACGTCGAAGTCGCCGCGGCGGGCGGCGAGATGGCGCCGGGCCCGCAGGCTGAAGGTGAGCGGCTCGGGGAAGCCGCCGGTCCACATGGTCGCGACCTCGGCGGCGTCGATCCAGTCGCGGTACTCGTCGCGCTTCGGGGTGCGGAACGGGTCCGGCTGGCGGTAGAGGTCCAGGCTCGGCAGCTCGGTGAGCGGGACGCCTTCGTCGAGCACCGGATACGGCTGGGCGCCGATCACCTCGACGCTGTGGCCGAGGCGGGCGAGTTCGCGGCTGAGGTGGCGCACGTAGACGCCCTGGCCGCCGCAGAAAGGATTGCCCTTGTAGGTGAGGAGTGCGATGCGCAAGGGTCGTTCGTCGGCATTTCCCGACGGGTCGCCGCTCGCGCGGGGGCCGGTCTCTATGGCCTCGGCGGTCACACTCGGCCCCCTTCTCACTGCGTTTTCGCCGGAGCGTAACCGCTCACGCTAATCTAGAACAAGTTTCAGACCGGTCCGTTCAATGAGCTACGAATCTACCGGCAGGTAGCGTCGGTGCAACGGCCGGATCGGGTGATTCGCGCCACGACCGGCGCCCTGGCATGCTGTGCGCCGCCGGGAGACCGAGCACCTCCTTCCGGTCGCGGACGAACGCCATGGATGGGGGACACATGACCGCGGGAGCCAGACCGGCATCGCCACCCCTGACCGAGCGCCAGGAGGCCCGCCGCCGCCGCATCCTGCACGCCACCACCCGGCTCGCCGTCCGGGGCGGGTTCGAGGCGGTGCAGATGCGCGAGGTCGCCGAGGCCGCCGGGGTCGCCCTCGGCACGCTGTACCGCTACTTCCCCTCCAAGATCCATCTGCTGGTCGCCACGATGCAGGACCAGCTCCAGCAGATGCACACGACCCTGCACAAGCGACCGCCGTCCGGGGAGCGCCCGGCGCAGCGGGTGGCCGACACCCTGATGCGGGCGTTCCGGGCACTCCAGCGCGAGCCGCATCTGGCGGACGCGATGGTGCGGGCGCTGACCTTCGCCGACCGCGGCGTCAGCCCGGAGGTGGACACCGTCTCGCGGATCACGACGGCGATCATCCTGGACGCGATGGGGCTGGAGGACCCGACGCCGGAGCAGCTCTCGGTGGTCCGGGTCATCGAGCACACCTGGCACTCGGCGCTGATCACCTGGCTGTCGGGGCGGGCGTCGATCGCCCAGGTCAAGATCGATATCGAGACGGTGTGCCGGCTGATCGACCTGGCGGCCCCGGAACGCGCGCACACCGCCTGACGGGCCCGGAACGCGCACACCGCCCGACGGCCCTCGCGCACGCACATCTCCTGACGGTTCGTCAGGTACCCGGGCGCGGCCCAGTGGACGCGCCCGGGTGCGGCAACCCGGCGGCGCACCAGGACGCTTGACGACCCGACGACCCGACGACCCGACGGTCCGGCGCCCCCGTGGCCCGCGCCCCGCGCCCGCCGGCCGGTCGGCGTCCCGCGACGCCGGCCGCCGCCCATGTGCGGCCGCCACATGTCCGCCGCGTCAGGTGGGGTGCTCTGCACCATGTCGACGGCGGCGCGGTGTTCATACGGTTCGGCGACATCCCATGAACTCGCCGAGGAGCCGGTCATCATGCGTCGCACAGCCACAGGCACCGCCCGCCGCCGCCCCAGATCACTGTCCGCCGTCGCCGTACTGGCCTCGGCCGGCCTGCTGCTGGCCGGGTGCACCGCCGCCGGCCAGGCGGGCGAGGGAGAGTCCGGCGGGGACGCCAAGGACCGGAGCGTGAAGGTCGGTCTGGTGTACTCCCGCACCGGGCTGCTCGCCGACTACGGAAAGCAGTACCGCGACGGGTTCATGGCGGGCCTGGACTACGCGACCAAGGGCACCGGGAAGATCGCCGGTCACCGGATCGAGGTCACCGAGCAGGACGACGCGGGCGACCCCGGCAAGGCGGTCTCGGCGGCCAAGAACCTGATCGGCAAGGGTTACAAGGTGCTGGCCGGCACCACCGATTCCGGGGTGGCGCTCCAGATGGCGCCGCTCGCCGCCCAGAACAAGGTGCTCTACATCAGCGGGCCGGCCGCCACCGACGCCGTGACCGGGATCAACGACTACACCTTCCGCTCGGGTCGGCAGTCCTACCAGGACATCCTCACCGCCGGGGCGATGCTCGGCGGTGCCGAGGGCAAGAAGGTCACGGTGCTGGCCCAGGACTCCACCTTCGGTCAGGCCAACGTCGCCGCGGTGAAGGAGGTCCTGGGCGCCCGCGGCGCGAAGGTGGGATCCGTGCTGGCCCCGCCCAGCGCCACCGACCTGACCCCGTTCGCCCGGCAGGTCAAGGCGGGCGCACCCGACCTGGTCTTCGTCGCCTGGGCGGGCTCCACGGCACCGGCCCTGTGGACGGCACTGGACCAGCAGGGCGTACCGGCGGCGAGCAAGGTCGTGACGGGCCTCGCCGGGAACGCCTCGTACCCGGTCTTCGGGGACGCCGGTGCCAAGGTGTCGTTCCTCGCCCACTACTTCCCCGGCGCGGGCGGCGACAACGCCGTGGAGAAGGCCATGCTCGACGCGGTCGCCAAGGCGGGCGGCACCCCGGACCTGTTCACCCCCGACGGGTTCACCGCCGCCCAGATGGTGGTGCGGGCCGTCGAGAAGGGCGGCGCCACCGACACCGCCGCGATGGTGAAAGCCCTGGAGGACTGGACCTTCGACGGGGTGAAGGGCGAGGTGCGGGTCCGCGCCGAGGACCACGCCCTGCTCCAGCCGATGTTCGTCGCGAGGCTCGACGGGAAGGACGGCGACGCGAAGCCGCGGCTGGTGTCCACCGAGCCGATGGACGAGGTGGCACCGCCCGCGAAGCCCTCGGCGGGCTGACCGATGCCCGGACCGCACACCACCGCGCACCACCCGGGCGACGCCCCGGGTGGCGCCCCGGCCACCGCTCCGGTGCTCCGGCTCACCGGCCTCGGCTGGCGCGTCGGCGGGGCGACGATCGTCGAGGACGTCTCCCTGGACGTCCGCGAGGGCGAGTTCCTGGCCTTCATCGGCCCCAACGGGGCGGGCAAGACCTCGCTGTTCAACCTGGTCAGCGGCCTGGCCCCGGCCACCACGGGCACCATCGAACTGGACGGCGCGGACATCACGGGCCGTCCCGCGCACGAGCGGGCGAGGCGCGGCATCGGCCGCACCTTCCAGACGTCGAGCCTCTGGCCGGGGATGTCCGTCGCGGACCACGTCCGACTGGCCGCGCAGGCAGCCCGCGGCGGCTCGTACCGGCTGTGGCGGCGCGCCTCCCCGTACACCGCCGAGGTGGCCGACGTACTGGAGCGCACCGGTCTCGGCCACCGGGAGCGCGCGCTGGCGTCCGCACTCTCGCACGGCGAGAAGCGGAAGCTGGAGCTGGCGGTGCTGCTGGTCGGCGAACCGCGGCTGATGCTGCTGGACGAGCCGATGGCCGGGGTGAGCGCGGAGGAGGTCCCCGCGCTCACCGAACTGATCCGCACCCTGCACCGGGACGAGGGCCGCACCGTCCTGATGGTCGAGCACCACATGGACGTCCTGCTGGGGCTGGCCGACCGGCTCGCCGTGATGCACCACGGCAGTCTGCTGGCCCTGGACACCCCCGAGGCCGTGACCGCCGACCCGACCGTGCAGCAGGCCTACCTCGGGGAGGAGCTGTGACGACCGGACCCCTGCTCGCCGTACGGGACCTGCGGGTCCTGATCGGCGGCCGGCACATCCTGCACGGCGTGGACCTGGACGTCGCCCGGCACGGGGTGACCGCGCTCCTCGGCCGCAACGGCGCCGGGAAGACCACCACCGTGCGCGGCGTCCTCGGTCTCGTCCCGCGCACCGGCAGTGTGCGGCTGGACGGGACCCAGACCGTGTCGATGCCCACCCACACCGTGGTGCGGCTGGGCGTCGGCTACGCCCCGGAGGACCGGGGGATCTTCGCCGGGCTGACCGTGGCGGAGAACCTGCGGCTGGCCGAGCGCCCCGGTGCGGGTGAGCCCGCGTACCCGCTCGTCCATGAACTTTTCCCCGAACTTAAGCGTCGGGAGCGGCAGTTGGCTGGGACGCTGTCCGGTGGTCAGCAGCAGATGGTGGCGATCGGGCGCACGCTCCTGAACGGCAACCGATTGATCATCGCCGACGAACCCACCAAGGGCCTGGCGCCCAAGGTGGTGACCGAGGTCGCCCAGGTGCTGGAGCGGGCCGCCGACGCGGTGCCGGTGCTGCTGGTGGAGCAGAACCTCGCCGTCGTGCGGCGCCTGGCCGTGCACTGCGCGGTGCTCGCCGACGGTCGCACGGCCCACCAGGGCCCGGCCGCCGAACTGCTCGCCGACGCGCAGGCGGCGCGGCGGCTGCTGGGCGTGGGGCACGGCCCGGCCCCCCACGCCGCCTCCGTGGAGGCGGATTCACCGCCCATGGAGGCGGATTCACCTTCCGTGGAGGCGGATTCCTGATGTCCACCGTCGTACTGCTCACCATGACCGGACTCGGTCTGGGGGCGCTCTACTTCCTCGTCGCGTCGGGCCTCTCACTGATCTTCGGCCTGATGGACGTGCTCAACTTCGCGCACGGGGCGCTGCTCTCGATCGGCGCGTACGGCACCTGGTGGGCGGCGTCCGGGAACCTGCCCGGCGCCGGGCCCGGCGGGGCGGGTTTCGTCCTCGCGGTGCTGTTCGGTACGGCGGTGGGCACGGCGGCCGCCGTGCTGCTGGAACTCACCGTCGTCCGCCCGCTCTACACCCGGCCCCGTGAGCAGGTGCTCGCCACGGTCGGGGTGGGGCTCGCCGTCCCCGCGCTGCTGTCGGGGATCTGGGGCTCGGACGCCCGGACCTTCCCGGGGCCGAAGGCGCTGTCGGGCACCTTCGAACTGCTCGGCGCCCAAGTGCCGGTCAACCGGCTGGTGCTGGTCGCCGCGGCGGTCGTGGTCCTGGTGGCGCTGCGGCTGTTCCTCGGCCGCACCCGGCACGGCCTGGTGGTGCGCGCCGGGGTCGAGGACCGGGCGATGGTCACCGCGCTCGGCATCGACGTGCGCCGGGCGTTCACCCTCGTCTTCGCGATCGGAGGCTGCGCCGCCGCGCTCGGCGGGGCGCTCGGCGGCCTGTACTTCGGCTCGGTCGACCCCCACCAGGGGACCTCACTGCTGATCTTCGCGTTCGTCGTGGTGGTCACCGGCGGCATGGGCTCGGTGACCGGTGCCGCGGTGGCGTCCGTGGTCATCGGCCTGGTCCAGCAGTTCGCCAACTACTACACCGCAGCGGGCCTCGGCGACCTGGCCGTCGTCGTCCTGCTCGCCGCGCTGCTGCTCGTCCGGCCGCGCGGACTGACCGGGAGGCTCGCATGAGCGCCGTCACCGAGACACCCGACCGCACCGCCGACAGCCACCACGGCCGGCCCGCGGGACCGTCCGCCGCCGGGAACCCGGTCCGGGCACTGCGCCGCTGGTGGCCCGCCGCCGCACTGCTCGCACTGCTCGTCGCACCGTTCAGCGCGCTGCCGCTGCCGGGCCTCCTGGACGGCCCGGTCGGCAGTCCGGGCAGTCTCCAACTCCTGGCCACCTGCCTGCTGTTCGGCGCCCTGGCGACCGGATACGACCTGCTGCTCGGCCGCACCGGGCTGCTCTCCTTCGGGCATGCGCTGTACTTCGCCGCAGGCAGCTACGCCACCAACCTGTTCCTGCTGCAGGCGGGTCTGCCGTTCGCGGTGTCCGCGCTGCTCGGCCTCTGCTCCGGGACGGTGCTCGCGCTGGTCCTGGGGTCGGTGAGCCTGCGGGTCACCGGCATCGGCTTCTCGATGGTGACGCTGGCCTTCGCCCAGGCGGGCTCGATCCTGGTGTCCCGCGACCCCGGTGGTCTCACCGGCGGCGAGGAGGGGCGGGCCGCCCCGGCCGAACTGCTGCCGTCCTGGCTGGTGGGCATCGACCACACCGCGAACCTGTACTGGGTGGCGCTCGGCTATCTCGTCCTGACCCTGGCCGTCGTCCACTGGGCGGTCCGCTCCCCCACCGGGCGGGTCTGGGAGGGCATCAAGGAGAACGAGCGCCGGGTGGAGGTGCTCGGGCTGAAGCCGTACGGGTTCAAACTGACGGCGTTCGTCCTGGCCGGGGCCCTGGCCGCGCTGGGCGGCCTGGTGCACCTGCTGCTCACCGGCGGCTCGACCCCGCAGACGACCACCTCCGACTTCACCCTCTCGCTGCTGGTGATGGTGGTGCTCGGCGGATCGGGCACCCGCTGGGGCCCGATGGTCGGCGGCATCCTGTACACCTGGGCCGATCACCGGCTCGGCGATCTGGCCGGATCGGGCGCGGTCGCGGACCTGCCCGCGGTGCTCCGGGTGCCGCTGTCCCAGCCCCTGTTCCTGCTCGGTGTGCTGTTCATCGCCGTGGTACACCTGCTGCCGGGCGGCCTGGCCCGGCTGCCCGCCCGGCTGGCCGCCGCGCGCCGCGGATCGGCCGCAACCCCGTCCCCGGCCCCCGCCCGGAAGGAGAACGGATAGTCGTGATGCCGTACGAAGAGATTCAGGTCCCCGTGGCCGGAGGCGAGTTGGCGGTCCTGCGCTGGGCGGCCCGGGAACCGGACGCCCCGGTCGTCGTCGCCCTGCACGGCATCACCTCCAACGCCCTGTCCTGGGGTCCGGTGGCCCGGCTGCTGGACGGCCGGGCCACGCTCCTCGCCCCGGACCTGCGGGGCCGGGCCGGGAGCGCCGCGCTGCCCGGCCCGTACGGCATCGCCACGCACGCCGACGACATCGCCGCCCTCACCGGGGCGCTGGGCCTGGACCGGGTGGTGCTGGCGGGCCATTCCATGGGGGCGTTCGTGACGGCGCTGGCCGCCGTACGGCACCCGGACCGGTTCGGGCCGCTGCTGCTGGTGGACGGCGGGATCGGCTTCCCCGCGCCCACGCACCTGTCCCCGGACGAGCTGATGACCGCGGTGATCGGCCCGGCCATGGACCGGCTGTCGATGACCTTCCCGGACCGGGCCGCGTACCGCGCGTTCTGGCAGGCGCACCCGGCGTTCGCGGACTCCTGGTCCAACGAGGTGGACGCCTACATCCAGCGCGATCTGACCGGCGAGGAACCGGCCCTGCGCTCCACCTGCCGGATCGAGGCGGTCCGCACCGACGGCATCGGCCTCTTCGACGAGGAGGTGCTGACGGCGATCCGGAAGCTGCCCGCCCCGGCGACGCTGCTGTGGGCGCCGCGCGGGCTGATGGACGAGGAGCAGGGCCTGTACGACGAGAACCGCCTGGCGGCGGCCGACCTCGGGGGCACGCGGGTGACGCCGGTGCGGGTGGCGGATGTCAACCACTACACGGTGCTGACCGGCGAGGAGGGCGCCGGGGAGGTCGTACGGCACCTGCTGGAGCTGTGCGGCGCCCGCTGACGCGGGACGAGGACCTGTCCGGCCGGTGGCGTCGAACGCCTCCGGCCGGACTTCCCGGAACGGGTCACCTCTCCCGATCCCCCACCAACTGATGCAGTTTCAAGGCGAGTTGGATTTCCAGCGCCCGCCCGGGTTCGTTCCAGTCGTGGCCCAGCAGCACGTGCACCCGGTCCAGCCGCTGCACCACCGTGTTGACGTGGACGTGGAGTTCGTCCTTGGCCCGGACCAGGCTGCCTCCGGCCCCGAAGTAGGCCCGGAGGGTCCGTACGAGATGGGTGCCGCGCCGCTCGTCGTACTCCAGCAGCGGCCCCAGCGTCGCCCGCACGAAGCCGTCGACGTCCTGCCCGTTGCCCAGGACCACGCCCAGGAAGCCGAGTTCGCCGACGCACGCTCCCTCGCCCGCGCGCCCCAGGACCCGCATGGCGCGCAGGCAGCGGACGGCCTCTTCGTACGCGGCGGCCAGCTCCCGGACCCCGCGGGCGGGCCCGGCGGCGGCCACGGTGACCGGTGCCTGGACCAGTTGCCCGAGCTGGGCCGCCGCCGCCCGCGCCGCGACGGCGGCGTCCGGCCCGCCGCCGTCGGCGCCCGCCCCCGGGCCACCGGCACCCGACCCCGGGTCGTCGTCGAAGGCGGTCAACAGCACGACGTTTCCCTGGTGTTCGGCGCTCACCCCCTGGCTGCCGCCGCCGAAGAGGTAGCGCACCGCGGCCGGGGCCAGCCTCCCCCGTGCACCGCCGTCGGCCAGCAGCAGGAGGTGCGGCCGTTCGAGGTCGATGCCGAGGCGCCGGCCGCGTTCGACGAGACCGGCCGGATCGCGCCCCGCGTCCGTCAGCAGATCGCCGATGAGCTCCCCGCGCACCCGGTTCTCGGTCTCGGCCACCGTGCTCCGCAGCAGCAGAAGCAGCCCGGTGACCACCGAGGCCCGCTCGAACAGCCGCCGGTCCGAGTCGTCGAGCGGTGCGCGCCGGTGCAGCACCAGTCCGGCCATCAGCTCCCGACCCGCGAGGACGGCGCAGATCCACCGCCCGTCGCGGTGCACGGCGCGAGCGCCCGTGCGGGACTCCTCCGCCGTCTCGGCCAGCCATCCGGCGTCCGTGCTGTCGGCGGCGAAGTCCTCGCCATCGGGCCGGACGGCCGCCAGGGGCCGTCCGCCGGGGTCGTGGATCGTGAGCGGCGAGTCCAGCAGCGCCGCGACCGCGGCGGCGACGTCCTTGACGTCCCCGCCTCGCAGCACCAGGTCCGTCAGCCGGTCGTGGGCCTCCTCGGCCCGTCGCATGGCCGCCGAGTGCGCCCGCACCGCGGCGTTGGCCTCCGCCAGTTCCGCGTTCGCCTCGGCCAGTCCGTCCAGGGCGGAACGGGTGTCGGCGAGCGCGCGGGCGGTGTCGATGGCGATCGCGGCATGCGCGGCGAGCGAGCACAGCAGGGCGACCTCGTCGGGGCTGAACACCCGGGGCGCGCGGTCGGCGGCGAACAGCACGCCAATGACCTTGGCCGTGCCACCGCGGCTGGAACCCAGGAGCAGGGGGACGCCCAGGATGGCGACGAGGCCCTCGTCCAGCACCCCGGCGTTGATGTTGCGGGTGTGACGGAAGCGGTCGTCGGTGCGGTAGTCGTGGGTGGCGTACGGGCGGGCGGTCTGCGCCACCAGCCCGCCGAGCCCGTTGCCCAGTTCCAGCCGCAGTTGCTGGAAGAGCACCGACACCGAACCGTCGGTCACCCGCATATAGGTGTCCCCCGCCTCCTCGTCGGGGAGCGTGAGGTACGCGGTGTCCGTGCCGAGCAGCATCCGCGCCCGCCGGACGATCGCCTTCAGCACATCGTCCAGCTCGCGGGAGGCGGCCAGATCGCCCGCGGTGTCGAAGAGCGCGGTGAGCTGGAGTTCCCGGCGCCGGTGCTGGCGCAGGGCGCCCCTGATCCGCAGGGCGGTGGTGGTGGCCCGTTCCACCTCCGCCAGATCACCGGCCGCCACCCCGGCGGCCCGCGCCTGCGAGGAGACGGCGCCCAGCGCCTCGGCGGGGGCGTCGTCGGCCAGCAGGTCGAGGAGACGCCGCAGATGGGGCGCGGCGGAGGCGGTGGCGGCACCGGGCTCGGCGGAGGTGCTGGCGGTGGCGGTGGCGGCACCGGGCTCGGCGGAGCCGGTGGGCTCGGCGGGCTGGGACGGATCAGACATGGCGGCCGGAATTCATAGGGATCGGTGGGTCAGTTGGCGGTCCAGCCGCCGTCCATCGCGAGTGACGTGCCGGTGATGTGCCCGGTGTGCGGTCCGCAGAGCCACAGCACGGACTCGGCAACCTCGTCGGGTTCGATCAGCCGCTTGATCGCGCTGCGTTGCAGCATCACCCGGCCCACCACCTCCTCCGGAGAGATGCCATGCGTACGGGCCTGGTCCGCGATCTGGTTCTCGACCAACGGTGTGCGTACGTAGCCGGGGTTGACGCAGTTGCTCGTCACCCCGTGCTCCGCCGCTTCGAGCGCCACCACCTTGCTCAGCCCCTCCAACGCGTGCTTGGCCACCACATAGGCCGACTTGTAGGGGCTGGCCCGCAGACCGTGCACGGACGAGATGTTGACCACCCGCCCCCAGCCGCGTTCGTACATGCTCGGAAGGGTGCGGCGCAAGATGCGGAACGGAGCCTCCACCATGACGCGCTGGATCAGCGCGAACCGTTCCGGCGGGAACGCGTGCACGGGGGCGACATGCTGGAGCCCCGCGTTGTTGACCACGATGTCCGCGTCGGCGGGCAGCGCGTCCACCGCCTCCGGAACGGAAAGGTCGGCCACCCACACCGTTCCGCCGATCGCCCCGGCCACCTCCGCGGCGGCCTCGGCGGCACGGTCCACCACATGGACGTGGGCGCCCGCGGCAGCCAGGGCCTGGGCGCAGGCCCGCCCGATCCCGCTCGCGGCCCCCGTCACCAGGGCGGTGCGCCCGGCGAGCGGCCGGTCCACCGGCGGGGGCGCGCCCCCGGCGGCGGACGGTGCGGCGTCCGGCACGGCGCGCGTGACGGAGTTCGGGGCGGCATCCGGAACGGAGTTCGGATCGGTATCCGGGGCGAAGTTCGGGGCGGTGTGCCGGTCGGGCCCGCGGTCCGGGCGCTGAGGAGTCTCCATGGCCGTCACCGTAGGGAGGCCGGAGCCCGTGTCACACGGGGCCGGTACACATACCGACGCACCCCGGCATGGTGGCGACGTACATGGTGCGGGCCCGGACCGGGACGGCCGTGGGTCGGACCCGAGCCCGGCATCGGCCCGGCCCGCTCCGGTCCGCCCCGACCTGGGGCCGCACGTCCGACCCGACCCGGCCCAGGACTGCCGCACGTCCGACCCGGCACCGTCACCAGCCGGGCAGCCGAGCCCCGAGGGGGGCAACGGGCCGCGGCCAGGGTCGCCCGCTGCTCCGCGATCAGCTCCCGGTCCACCGCGGCCAGGCTCTGCCGACAGCGGGTCTGCGCGGTGAAGCGCACTCGCTGTCGACACGCGCAAGGGCGGCCGGGCACACAGCGGGAAGCCGGGAATGTCCGCCGGGCCCATGGGCGTAGCGGACACCGGCTCGTAGCGTCCGCCCCGCAGGACTCACCCGTAACGACACGTCCACGTACACGCCCTCGTACCGTCCGGACGGCCGGAATACCCCCGGGCCATCGAGCACAGGGAGGCACCCGTGCGCCCATCGATCCTGCGACGCCTGCTCCGGCGCGTCGCCCCCACCGCCGCGCTCGCCCTCGCCGCGGCGACGACTCTCGCCACGGCGACGACGAGCCCCGCGGCAGCCGCCCCGCAGGCCGCAACCGCCTCGCCGTCGGCCGCCGAGGCCCCCACGTCGACCATGGCGGCGGCCGGTGGCCTGCAACAGGTCACCGGTTTCGGCTCCAACCCCGGCAACCTCCAGATGTTCGCGTATGTCCCGGCCGGACTGCCGGCGGACGCGCCCCTGGTGGTGGCCCTGCACGGCTGCGCCCAGACCGCCGACGCCTACTACACCAACTCGGGCTGGCCGAAGTACGCCGACCTCTGGGGCTTCGCCGTGGTCTTCCCGCAGACCACAGCGGCCAACAACGCGCTGTCCTGCTTCAACTGGTTCGATCCGGCCGACAGCGACCGGGGCCGGGGCGAGGCCGCGTCCGTCGCGCAGATGGTGGAACACGCGAAGCAGCGCTACGGCTCCGATGCGAACCGGGTGTATGTGACCGGCCTGTCGGCGGGCGGCGGCATGGCCGCCGACCTGCTGGCCGCGTACCCGGACGTCTTCGCGGGCGGTTCGATCGCCTCGGGCCTGCCCGCCCAGTGCGCGACGAGCCAGGCGGGCGCATCGGCCTGCCAGACGGGCACGGTGAAGCTGACGCCCGCGCAGTGGGGCGACAAGGTCCGCAACTCCCACCCCGGCTACTCCGGCCCCTGGCCCCGGGTGGCGATCTGGCAGGGCACGGCCGACTACACGGTCTACCCGGCCAACGCCACGGCCCTGCGCGACCAGTGGACCGACGTCTGGGGCATCGGCCAGACCCCGTCGTCCACGGACGCCCTCCCCGGCAACACGACGCGCAGCACGTACGACGACGCCTCCGGGAAACCGGCCGTCCAGACGTACTCGGTGTCCGGCATGGGCCACGGCCTGGCGGTGAACCCCGGCACGGGCGCGGAACAGTGCGGCTCGACGGCCGCGTACTTCCTGGACGCCATCTGCTCCACGTACCACACGGGCGTCTTCTGGGGCCTGGACCAGGGAGCGCCCGGAGGCGGCGGCGATCAACTCCCCGCCCCGTCCGGCCTGCGGGTCACAGACGTCACGCCGGACAGCGTCTCGCTCTCCTGGACCGCCGTCGAGGGCGCGGCCTCGTACACGGTCCGGCGCGACGGCACGCCGGTCGCCTCCCCCGCCTCCACGACGTACACCGACACGGGCCTCACCGCCGGTACCGCCTACCGCTACACGGTGACCGCCGTCGACGCCTCGGACGCCCCCGGCCCGGCCTCGGCCCAGGTGACGGCGACCACGACCGGCTCCGCCCCCGCCCGCTGTTTCACGGCGAGCAACTACGCACACGTGGCGGCCGGAAGGGCCCGCACCACGCTCGGCTACGTCTACGCCAACGGCTCGAACCAGAACATGGGCCTGTTCAACATCTTCATCACCCACACCCTGCGGGAGTCCCCGGCAGGCTACTTCGAGATCGCGGACACGGGCTGCACGTCCTGAGCACCCCCCTCGCCCCCCTCCGGGAGGCGGTCGTGCGTGCCGCGCACGGCCGCCTCCCGACACCCGCTCCGGCCCCCGCGGCCGATGCTGGAACAATCCCGGCATGACCACATGGACCCGCCACGCCCCGCGCTGGGTGGTGGCGCTGGTCTGCGCGTACGCGGCCGGCCTGCTGTGCGTGGGCAGCGTCGCCCACCTCTCCGACCTGCTGCGGCACGGTCTCCACCCCTACGGTTGGGCCCCGGACTGGCTGAACCTGTACTGGTCTTCCCTGGCCCTCTTCGACACCCTGGCGGCGCTGCTCCTGCTCCGGGGACGACGTACCGGCATCGACCTGGCCGCCCTCATCATGGCGACAGACCTCGCCGCCAACTGGTACGCGGCATACGGCATCCAGCACAGCACCTTCCTGGACCAGCCGGGCCTGCAACGCCTGACCGCCTTCGCCGCACTCGTCCTGGGAACCGCACCTTTCGCCCGAAGGCACCTGCGCCCCGCAGTCGCCACTCCTCCAGCGGGAACACCGCCTCCCCCGACCCGGTCGATGTAACCCTCCAGCTGGCAGGACTCGGGGCTTCCATCCCTCCCACGGATGAAGTCTCCCCTGCCTGAACGAAGTCGAGAGCTCAGGGATGGGCTACGTCGGCTTTGGCCATGGGGGTCTCCCCTGCCCTAGTGGAGGCGAGAGCTTGGGAAAGCGCCGGGCGTCGTGGCGGGGCCAAGCGTTGCCGGAAACGGCACCAGCGCGGAACGGGGGCCGTGGCGGCCCCCGTTCACCGGTCCGGCGTGCGCTCCGCCGAGCGCACGACGGACCTTGTCATGCGGGATCAGGCAGGACAGGCCCCGAGGTCTTCCCAGACGCCCCAGTCGCCGGTGGTGCCGGGCTCATCGCCCTGGACCCACCACTTGGCACGCCAGTTGCGGCCCTTGTGGGAGACGGTGTCGCCACCGGTGTAGACCCTGTTGGAGCTCCAGGCCGTCGCGGTGCAGTTGTCCGGGTCGGTGTCGCCACCGCCACCGTTGCCGCCCCCGCCACCGGTGCCGCCGATGTTCACGTCGATGCAGGAGTAGAAGGCGTTGCCGGTGTCGGCCACGTTCCAGACGGCGAGCACCTTCTGCTTGCCGGTGAAGCTGCCGAAGTTCACCGCGTGGCTGACGTCGGGAGCGGGCTGGGCATTGTTGCCCGCGAACTCGCCGATCTTCGTGTTGCCGATGAAGTACTGCCAGTTGGAGGTGGCGTGCCGCGCGGTGTGGTGCCACGTGAAGGTGTACGTGGAGCTGACGGGGGTGACGCGCCAGCCCTTGTTGTCGTCGTCCAGCTCGGCGAACTGTGCGTTGCCGCCGCTACAGCTCTTGAGGCCCTTCGGCCCCTCGACACTCTGCGGCTCATACTTGATCTGACCGCACTGGACGACACCCGCGGCGCACTGGTCCTGGCGGCTGTTGGGCGAGGTCACCCATCCGTGGGCACTGGCGGAGCTGGCCGGAAGGCTGACGGCGAGCAGCGGAGCGACCAGGGCACCGACGGCGACGGCCACCCGTCTTTTCGTGTTCATGACATGCACTTCCTTCGATACGTTTGGCGAGATTTGGTCTAGACCCGAGGTGCGCTAGGTCTAGACCATAGTCGCGAACGGGACCCGGTCAAGAGATAGCGCTCACCGAACTGCCGCCCGAGCGGACCAACTTCGCGAATGCCCCGTCGACCGAAACTTCCGGAGGCTACCGACCTGGCCTCGACCCTGGATGACGGTCCGCCGACGGCGTCGGCGGACCGATTCGCGTTCCGTGGCTGCCGGCAAGCAGGCCGACAGCCGCCAACAGGCCCCCCAGCACGCCCTATCGCCGCAGGTCAAGGGAACTTTCCCCGTTTCTGATCAAGCACCGGGACGGCTCACCTCGCGAACGTGCGAGGTCCATCAGGGGGGAAGACCTGGAACTCCGGGCCCTTCCCGGGAGTCCGCCGCCAGACCCCCTTGCCGCCCTTCGGGACATAGCCGGCGTTCATGCCTCGACCTGGAGCCCACGCATCGTCAACGCTGCCACCGACGCCCCGGCCGGCCCGTGTGCCTCCTGGCCGAAGGGGCGGTCGTCACGGCGTCCATCACACGAGACCTTCGGGCCGCCCGGACCGATCGCATGGCGGCCGACGCGCTCATCGCCCCACCGGCGGCGGCGTCTTGATCCACGAGAGCTGTCGTAACCCACACGGCCGTCGAGCCCCAGCCCGGTTCGGACTGGGGCTCGACGGGCTCACGGGGAGCTCACCGGTGCGGGTTCCGGTTCGGTGGACACCGTCGTCTTCGGGCGGTGTCAGCAGCCGCTGCCGATGCGAAGAGAGGTCATCTTGTCATTGAAGTGCGAGGCCACGGCCGCTTCGGACTTTCCCGGCGCAATCGTGAACATGCACCCGACGTAGTTGGAGTGCTCGTAGACGCTGACCGTTTTACCAGTGCGGTTCCAGTAAGAGGTCATGCGGTCGTTCATGTAGTCGCCGACGTTGGGGTTCGACGAGGTGTAGTGCCGGAAGTCGCCCCGATAGCTGGATTGCTCCCATACACAGAAAGATCCGGACGGGCACTGGTCGGAGTCGGCTGCCGCCGGGCTCGCGGTCATGGAGGCGGTGCCCGCAGTGAACGCCAGGACGGCCGCGGCGGTCCACAGACGCGAGGAGAAGCTTTTGAATCGGACCATACTTTTCTCCGTTTCGTTTTCCGTGGTCAACCGCATAGAGTCAACCGCGGGCAGCGTAGGAATGCCGCAGACCGGCTGGCAATACTCACTCGGAGCGGACCATCCCCCGGATAAAGGTTTCTCCTCTTGATTTCAGGGGCTTCTCAGGATTTCAAGAGGTGGCACCGGTCAACACGAACAGGTGATATTCCAGCGCCTCTTCAGGGACGCCCCTGGTCCATACGGCGGGCCACCGCCGTCCCAGGGTTGCGCCGCCTACGGAGCCGACGCCACCCGCTGTCGTACGTCCTGGCCCTGGCCGCCTGCTCGGTTCTGGCCGGAACAAACTCCCTCACCGCCATCGCCGAGTGGGCCGTCGACGCCCCTGACCTGCGCCTTCTCCGCTGCGGGGCCACGCTGCGCGATCCGGACCGGCCCTACCGAGCACCCAGCGAGGTGACCGTGCGCCGGATACCGCAGCACATCGACGGCGACGCGCTCGACGCGGCGATCACCGCCGACCAGGCCGGCCCGGCTCGCCCATCTGATCCGCGGTAATTGGAACATCGAGGCCTCGCATCATGTCCGCGACACCACGTTTGCCGAGGACGCCTCCCGGCTTCGGACCGGCAACGCATCGCGAACAATGGCGGCCTTGCGCAACCTGGCCATCGGCGCCCTGATATGAACAGGAGTCACCAACATCTCCGCCACCCTCCGCCGCAACGCCCGCGACCCACAACACCCGCTCACACTCCTCGGCCTCGCGTGATCACAAACGGACGTCGAGCGACCATGCCGAACCGCTGCCGGGTGCCGCCACCGACAAGGCATTCAGCGAACTCGCAAGAGTTTGTCCGGACTTCAGGTCCACCTGGGCTGCTCCGCAGAGCCCTACGAACGCTCCGCAGCCGTTCGGGCATGGCCGGCAGCCGCTGACGCGGAGGCCAGGACCAGAAAGCTGCTGAACGCATGGAACACAGCTCCCCCTGCGCTGAAGACCCGGAGTTGGCTCTTCAGCGCCTCGTAGTACTCGGGCTCGGTGAGCTCCACCCTGGCGCTGTGCTGAGGGTCCGCAGTCTTGTCCCAGTAAGTGTAGTAATAGCCTGACGCGTCTGCTTTTACATCCTCGGCTGCGCCGGTACCGGTTGCAAAGCCAAGCGCGGCCAGGCAGATGACGAACGCGTAGGTGAGCTTGAGGGCGGGTGGCAGTACCAGGACATACCTAATGAACCGGGTGGCATTGCTCTGGCCCATCAGCTGGACCCCGGCTCCGGTGATGAAGCTGCGGATGAACGCGACGGCGAAGACCGGGAACACCGCGACGGACAAGCCCAGCACAAGCCACCTCGGCACGGTGTACTCACCGGGCAGCCAGGTCGAGACCATACACAAAAGATCGACTCCGCAGAGCACCAACGCCAGCCCGAAGTGCACCCTGTAGCTGCCGCGCAGCTCCTCCATGCTGGTTTCCTCCCGCAAGCCCCTGATCGATGCACCACAGCCTGGAGCACCTTCGCAATCACGAAAAGCCCTGGGACGCGGGGGCTCTGGAACTGCGCCTTTACGAGGGAACGGGATACTCGGGCGAGGGGCTCGGCCATGGCCCGGCCTCCGTCGTCATCGGGAGCGGTTGGTCCCGCGCCAACCGCCCTCTGCTCACGGCTGTCCCGGATGCCGACGGCGACGCCAAGGCTGACATCTGGGCGACCGGAGGCGACACACAGCTCTGCTTCCACTCGAACATCTCGGGCAGCGGAGTCTCCGTGAGTACTTCGGGATGGCAGAGCTTGCAGTCCCTGAGCTGATCCGGCCTGCCCCTGGCAGCGCGTGGACGAAGTGGCCCGTGCCGGTTGCGTTCCGGCACGGGCCCACCCATGTGGGAAGTGGATGCAGAACCTTCAGGTCTGAGCGGACGGAAGCCCGTCGCTTCTTCCGGACCGCACCGATTCAGGGCGTCCACGTCCTGCGGGTGCCGCGCCGTCCCTCACCTCGCGGCAAGGGACCAGGGGTCCCTACTCGTCCGGCGGGAACACCGCCTCCCCCGAGCCGGCGAGCGTGATCATGATGGCCTCGACCGGGCATCCCTCGGCCGCGGCGAGGACGTGTTCATCGGCGTCGGTCTCCGAAGCGGCGGGCCGCGACTGCCGGGCGGAGTCCAGCGCGAACGCGTCCGGGGCGTAGCTCACGCACATCCCGGAGCCGATACAGACCCCCCGGTCGACCTCCACGGCCCAACGGTCCCCCATCACGCGCCTCCCTCGGTGCCGCCAGCGGCCTGGTAACCGGCCGGCAGGTGGATCATCTTGTGTTCGAAGTACTCGCCGTACCCCTCAGGCCCGAACTCCCGCCCCAGGCCGGAGTTCTTGTACCCACCGAACGGCCCGAGCATGTCGAGACTGAACGTGTTCACACTGTACGTGCCGGTCCTGACCCGGCGGGCGATGTCGATGCCGTGCTCGGTGTCGGCGGTCCAGACGCTGCCGCTGAGGCCGTAGTCGGAGTCGTTGGCGATGCGGACCGCCTCGTCCTCGTCGTCGTACGGGATGAGGCAGATGACCGGACCGAAGATCTCCTCGCGGGCGATGCGCATGGCGTTGTCGACGTCCCCGAAGAGCGTGGGCTCGACGTACCAGCCGCGTTCCTGGGAGACCGGACGGCCGCCCCCGGCAAGGATCTTGGCACCTTCGTCCTGGCCGATCCGGATGTAGTCGAGCGAGCGCCGCCGCTGGCGCTCGGCGACCAGGGGGCCCAGTTCGGTGGCGGGGTCGAGCGGGTCGCCGACCTTCAGCGCGGACGCCGCGGCGGCGAACGCCTCGGCGGTCTCGTCGTAGCGGGAGCGCGGGACGAGGATGCGGGTCTGGGCCACACACGCCTGACCGTTGATCATCCAGGCGAACGGGACGATTCCGGCGACGGCCGTGTCCAGGTCGGCGTCCGGGAGAATCACCGCGGCGGACTTGCCGCCGAGCTCCAGCGTGACCCGGGTGAGGTTGCGGGAGGCGACCTCCATCACCCGGCGCCCCGCGGCCACCGACCCGGTGAACGACACCTTGTCGACACCCCGGTGTCCGACCAGGTACTCGCTGACCTCCCGGTCGGCGGGCAGGATCGACAACACCCCCTCGGGCAGCCCGGCCTCGGCGGCGATCTCCGCCAGGACATAGGCGTCCAGCGGGGACTCGGGCGACGTCTTGAGAATGGCGGAGCACCCGGCCAGCAGCGCGGGCGCGAGCTTGGCGGCGGCGGTGAACTGCGGGACGTTCCACGGCACCACGGCCGCGACCACTCCCACCGGTTCGCGGCGCACCAGCAGGGGGCCCAGCGCCCCGTCCCGCCGTTCCTCGTACGGGAAGGTACGGGCGACGGTGATCGCCGCGTCCCACACCATCATCGCGGAGAGCGCCTGCACCATCACGCTGGACGTGTACGGGGTGCCGTTCTGCGCGCTGATGACCCGGGCGATCTCCTCGTACCGGGCGGCGAACGCGTCCTTGATCCTGGTCACCACCGCGATCCGCTCGTCCAGGGGCGTGCGCGGCCAGGGCCCCTCGTCGAACGCCCGCCGCGCGGCGGCCACGGCCCGGTCCACGTCCGCCTCGCAGGCGTGCGGCACCCGGCCGATGACCTGTTCGGTGTGGGGCGATACGACCTCGATGACCTCGCGGCCCAGCGGATCGACCAACTCCCCGCCGATGAACAGTTTTCCGTGTTCGACAAGCTCGGTCATGGCTGCTGCCTCCCGCGAACCGGCGTTACGAGGATATCTGATGAGCAGGTGTCTGATGGGGCGTCAAAACTGATACCAGTTCCAGTTCCAGGAGTCCACGGGCCATGGCAGGCATCTCTCACCGCGTGACAGCGCCGCTGGAGCAGGTGAGGTCCCCCGGCCTGGTCGAGCAGCCCGCCCGAAACACAGGCCGGGACGCAGGTCGGGACGCAGTCCAGGACGCAGGCCAGGGCACGGGCCGGGACTCGGGCCGGGCTTCATCGTGCCGGTCGGTGCGGGAGCCCGAAGGCCGTGGTCACCTGCTCGACGAGGGCGTCCTCGGCCAAGGTGGTGTCGATCCGGATGGCGCGCAGCCGAAGGCGCTCGACCTCCGACTGAAGGCGCGCGGTGAACATGCTGTCCCGTTCGGCGAGGTTGTGGTCCGCCTTCACCGGATCGCTGGTCCGCCCTACGAACCCCTCCCCCGGCACGGCCCGGCTCCGGAAGGCGGCCCGGCGGAATTCCGGTGTGGGAAGAAGCCAGACAGCCTGCTCGGGAACGGTGAGCAGAGGTTTCACCAGGTGCGGCAGCAGCCGGAAGCCCTCCACGAGGACACATGGTTCCCGCGGCAGGCGAAGAAGGTCCTCGATGATCAGGCCGAAGCCCTCCCCGCGAAACCAGTGGAACGTTTCGAGCATGGTCTCCGGAGACCGGCTCACCCACCGCTCGTCCATGTCCATGGCGATGAACTCGTGCAGGAAGGGGGCCTCCTGGGGCGTGGTCCGTCGAGCGTGGTCCCCCATCACGTCATCGGTCGCGTAGAGGCGCCAACCGCGGCGCTCGGCGACTCGGCGACTGATCGTCGACTTGCCCGCGCCGCTCCCACCGCCGATCCAGTACACGTGCCGCAGCCGCGCACGAAATTCTGTGGAGTCGGCCAGTTCTTCATACATTCCGGGAGACATTCCTCTCCTGCCCACTGCGACAACCGGGACGGACCTCGCGTCCATCGTCGCTGCTGCCGGCCGTGCGCGGCGCGTGTGACGCACAGCGCGAGCTCATGGTGGTTGACCGGGGCTACCACTGGAACAAGTTCTCGTTACAGTGGGCAGCGTGCGCACCGCGCACCGCGCACCACGCACCACGCACCGTTCAGTCGTACGTCCGGTGAGTCGGCCGGGCGGTGGGGAGAGGGGAAACCCATGACGCAGGTGACCGACCACGGCGGGGGCGTCCACAGCGTCAAGGTGCCCATCCCGGACAACCCGCTCGGCCACACCCTGGTGCACGTCGTCGACACCGATCGCGGGCCGGTCCTGATCGACACCGGGTGGGACGATCCGGAGGCGTGGGACACGCTCACCGCCGGGCTGACCGCCGTCGGCATGGACGTCACCGACATCCACGGCATCGTCATCACCCACCACCACCCCGATCACCACGGTCTCTCCGGCCAGGTGCGTGAGGCGTCCGGGGCCTGGATCGCCATGCACGCGGCGGACGCCGAGATCGTGCGCCGCACCCGGGAGTCGGAGCCCGGCACCTGGCTGAACTACCTCGTGGCCAAGCTCACCGCGGTCGGCGCGCCCGAGGCGCACCTGGCGCCGTTGCGGGCCGCGGTGGCGGGCCGGGGACGGATGGGCACCCTGCCCGGGGCGCGGTCCGCGCTGCCGGACCGGGAGATCGTGCCCGGCGAGCTGCTGGACCTGGCCGGACGGCGGCTGCGGGCGGTCTGGACGCCCGGCCACACCCCCGGGCACGTCTGCCTCCATCTGGAGGAAAACCATCCGACCGGTCTGCCCGGGCGAGGGCGGCTGTTCTCCGGCGACCATCTGCTGCCGGGGATCAGCCCGCACATCGGGCTCTACGAGGACCCGGACGACGACACGGTGACCGACCCCCTCGGGGACTACCTCGGTTCCCTGGAACGCGTGGGACGGCTCGGGGTGGCGGAGGTGCTGCCCGCCCATCAGTACGCGTTCCCGGACGCGGCCGGGCGGGTACGCGAGCTCCTCGAACACCATGAGGAGCGGCTGACCGGGCTGCTCGGGCTGCTGGCCGCCCCGCTGACCCCGTGGGAGCTGGCCGAGCGGATGGAGTGGAACCGGCCGTGGGAGCAGATCCCGCACGGCTCGCGCAACATCGCCGTCTCGGAGGCGGAGGCGCACCTGCGGCGGCTGGTGAAACTGGGCCGCGCGGAGGCGGTGGCGGGGAGCGACCCCGTGACGTACATCGCGGTGTGAGCGCGTCGGTGGCGTACATCATCGCGCTGTGAGCACCGGTGACGTGCCTCGCGGTGTGAGCGCCTGTGGCGTGCGCCGCGCTGTGAGCGCCGGTGACGCGCATCGCGGTGCGGGTGGCATACACCCCTCGCGGGGAGCGTGCTATCCGTCCGCGGTGCGGGTCGCATACGCCCGCGCATCCCGCAATCCTCATCCCACGTCCCGCATCGCGCGGGCCGGCCCGGGCTACCGCCCCCCTCCTCCCGCCTCGGAGCACCGGCCCTCTGCCGGGCGCCCCGGACACCCCGGGGGCCGTCCGGGACCGCCCGGTAGAGTGAGCGGGTCGTCATCATGCCCGTACAGGGGGAAGCCGGTGCGAATCCGGCACTGACCACGCAGCCGTGAGCCGTCCTTGGACGGCTAGTCGGAATGCCCTGGACGCGGTTGTGACCGGCTCGGACCACCGGACCCCCGGTGGTCGGCACCGTCGAGGTATACGGAGTCGGAGTCTGGTGCGTGAGCGTGCCTGTGCCCGGTTCCCCGCACAGGAGAGGCCCCGCCCGCCATGACCGTACGCCGCAGCGCGGCAACCCTCGCCGCCACCACGGCCGCCGTGCTCTTCGCGGCCGCCCCGGTCGCGGTCGCGGCGCCGTCCCCGTCGCCCACCCCGTCCGCCGCACTGCCCGACGGGCTGTACGGCACGAAGGACCCCACCTACGACGGGGTCTGGCGGCAGTCGCTGGCCTTCCTCGCGCAGCGGGTCGAGGGCGTGACGCCCTCCGCGAAGGCGGTGGACTGGCTGATCGGCCAGCAGTGCGACAGCGGCGCGTACGCCGCGTACCGGCCCGACGTCTCCAAGCCGTGCGGCGAAAAGACGGTGCTGGACACCAACGCCACCGCGGTCGCCGTGCAGGCGCTGGCCGAGGTCGGCGGGCACGCGGAGACCGCGAAGAAGTCGGTCGACTGGCTGAAGTCCGTGCAGAACGAGGACGGCGGCTGGGGCTACGCGGCCGGCGAGCCCAGCGACGCCAACTCCACCTCCCTCGTGATCGGCGCCCTGGCCCGGCAGGGGCAGCGGCTCGCGGACATCACCACGCCCGACGGAAAGACCCCGTACGAGCCGCTGACCGCGCTCTCGATCCCGTGCGGTGAGAAGGACGGCGGCGCGTTCGCCTACCAGCCGGACAAGGCGGGGAAGCTCACGGCCAACGCGGACGCCACCGCCGCCGCCGTGCTCGGCACCATGGGCAAGGCGCTGGCCACCGGCAACAACGCCGCCGCCAAGGGGACCGACTGCCGCCCTGCGGCCGACGGCTCCGATCTCACCCCCGAGCAGGCCGCCCAGAACGGCGCCCACTTCCTCGCCGGCGCCCTCGCCACGAAGGGGCACCTCGACCTGGCCCCGATGCCGGGTGCCGAGGACTCCGATCCGCAGCCCGACGTCGGCAACACCGCGGACGCGGTCGTCGCGCTGTCCGCCGCGGGCCACCAGGACAAGGCCGCCAAGGCCGTGTCCTGGCTGAAGAAGAACTCCGGCGCCTGGGCCGAGCACGGCGGCCCCGCCGCCTACGCACAACTGGTCCTGGCCGCGCACGCGACCGGGAACGACGCCCGGGACTTCGGCGGCGTGGACCTGGTCGACAAGCTGAACGCGACCGGTCCCCGGCCCGCGTCCATCACGACACCGGACCCGTCCGCCGACACCGGGTACGAGGCCACCGAGAAGGACCAGGTCCACAGCGGCGACGACGTGATCGGCGGCGTGTGGTGGTTCATCGGGATCGGTCTCGTCGTCGGCGCGGGCGTCGGCTTCCTGATCAGCGGTCGCAGGAAGAACCGGCAGTCGTGAGGCGGTCGGGAGGGGCCGCGGCGCTGCTGGCGGTGGTCCTGGGCGCGATACTGACCGTCCTCGGCGCGGGACCGGCCCAGGCGGTCGGCTACCGGTACTGGTCGTTCTGGGAGGGCTCCGGCAGCGGCTGGACGTACGCCACCCAGGGGCCCGCCCTGGTCCGGCCGGACGACGGCACGGTGCAGGGCTTCCGGTTCTCGGTGAGCGAGGACTCCGAGGACGCGGCCCGGCCGCGTCACGCCCCCGACTTCGCGAAGATCTGCGCAAACACCCCGGCCGAGAAGGGGTCCAAGCGGGTCGCACTCGTCATCGACCCGGGTACGGCGGCGGACGCCCCGGACGGCCAGAGCCCGCCCGCGCTCCGGACCGCGTGTGCCCTGGTCGCCCCGGACGCGAGCACCGCCGAGGCCCTCGCCTCGGTCGCCAAGCCGCTGCGTTACGACAGCAACGCGCTGCTCTGCGCCATCTCCGGCTACCCGGCCTCGGGCTGCGGCGAGCAGGTGTCGGACGAAGAACGGTCCGCGTCCTCCCGTTCCGCCGAGGCCACCGCCCCCGCGTCCACCGCTGCCTCCGGCGACTCCGGCGGCTCCGAGGACTCCAAGGGTGGCGGTCCGTCCACCGGAGTGCTCCTCGGGGCCGGCGCCGTCCTCGTCCTCGGCACCGCCGCGGCCGTGCGGGCACGCCGCCGGGGATGACCGTCTCGCCCCACGGCCCGGCGACCGGTGACCCCGCCGCCGACGGCCGATCGACGAGCGCCCCGGTCGCCGGAACCCCGGCGGCCGGGGGCGAGACGGCCGACGGCCCGGCCCACCGCGGCACCGGCACCGCCCGACCGCCGCACCAGGTCCCCCACCCCGCCCAGTCGCTCCGCGCGCTGCGCGCCCCCGAGGCGAACCGGAGCAACGCCGTGCCCGCCGGGGCGTGGTGGCTGTGGGCGCTGGGCCTCGCCACCGCCGCCTCCCGCACCACCAACCCGCTGCTGCTCGGGCTGCTGGTCGGGGTGGCGGGCTATGTGGTCGCGGCGCGGCGCACGGACGCGCCGTGGGCCCGTTCCTACGGGGCGTTCATCAGGATCGGGCTGTTCGTCATCGCGGTGCGGCTGGTCTTCTCCGTCTTCCTCGGCTCGCCGATCCCCGGGACGCATCCGCTGTTCACTCTTCCCGAGGTGCCGCTGCCCGACTGGGCGCAGGGCGTCCGGATCGGCGGCCGGGTCACCGCCGAGCAGGTGGTGTTCGCCCTGTACGACGGGGCGAAGCTGGCCACCCTGCTGATCTGCGTCGGCGCGGCCAACTCGCTGGCGAACCCCGCCCGGTTGCTGAAGTCGCTGCCGGGCGCGCTGTACGAGGCGGGGGTCGCCGTCGTCGTCGCGATGACGTTCGCGCCGAACATGGTCGCCGACGTGGTGCGGCTGCGCACCGCGCGGCGGCTGCGGGGCCGTCCGACCGGCGGCGTCAAGGCGGTCCTCCAGATCGGACTGCCGGTCCTGGAGGGCGCGTTGGAGCGGTCGGTCGCGGTGGCGGCGTCGATGGACGCGCGTGGCTACGGGCGTACCGCCGAGGTCCCGCCCGCTGTCCGGCGCACCACCAACGCGCTCACGCTCGGCGGGCTGCTTGGGGTCTGCGCGGGCACGTACGGGCTGCTGGCCGCGCAGGGCGCGGTGTACGGGCTCCCGCTGCTGATCGCCGGGCTCGTCGCGGCGGCGGCCGGGCTGCGCCTGGGCGGTGCCCGGTCGGTCCGTACCCGCTACCGGCCCGACCGGTGGGGCGTGCGGGCCTGGCTGGTGGCGGGTTCGGGGGTCGTGGTGGCGGTGGCGCTGATCTGGGCGGGCGGCGTCGACGCGGAGGCGCTGCACCCCGGGGTCGTGCCGCTGATCGCGCCGGTGCTTCCGCTGTGGCCCGCGGCGGCGGTGCTGGTGGGGCTGCTGCCCGCGCTGGTGGCGCCCGTGCCGCCGCCGGTGGGCGTACCGGGGCCGTCCGGCCGCTCCGGCGCCGTCCCGCCGGAGGCCGAGCCGTGCGGCGTCCGGCGCGGCCGGGGGCGGGACCGGGGGACGCCTGCGCGGCGGGCGGACGCGGACGGCTCCGACCACGCGGCGGACAGGCGTGCCGGACGCCGCACGGCAGACGGCGGCGTGCGGACGCGGCCGAGTCCCGAGGAGGGCCAGTGATCCGGTTCGAGCAGGTTTCGGTGCGGTACGAGGGGGCGGCGCTCCCCACCCTGTCCGGAGTCGACCTGACCGTTCCCGAGGGCGAGTTGGTGCTGCTGGTCGGCCCGTCCGGGGTCGGCAAGTCGACGCTGCTGGGCGCCGTGTCCGGTCTGGTGCCGCACTTCACCGGCGGCACGCTGAGCGGCCGGGTCACGGTCGCCGGGCGCGACACCCGGACCCACAAGCCGCGCGAACTCGCCGATGTGGTCGGCACGGTGGGGCAGGACCCGCTGTCGCACTTCGTCACCGACACGGTCGAGGACGAGCTGGCGTACGGGATGGAGTCGCTGGGGCTGGCTCCCGACGTGATGCGGCGGCGGGTCGAGGAGACCCTGGACCTGCTGGGTCTGGCCGGGCTGCGGGACCGGCCGATCGCCACGCTCTCGGGCGGGCAGCAGCAGCGGGTGGCGATCGGTTCGGTACTCACCCCGCATCCGAAGGTGCTGGTCCTCGACGAGCCCACGTCCGCGCTGGACCCGGCGGCGGCCGAAGAGGTCCTGGCGGTGCTGCAACGGCTGGTGCACGACCTGGGCACGACGGTCCTGCTGGCGGAGCACCGGCTGGAGCGGGTGGTGCAGTACGCGGACCAGGTCGTCCTGCTGCCGTCGCCGGGCGCCGCCCCCGTCATGGGCGCCCCCGCCGACGTCATGGCCGTCTCCCCGGTGCACCCCCCGGTCGTGGCACTGGGCCGGCTGGCGGGCTGGGAGCCGCTGCCGCTGTCGGTCCGCGACGCCCGGCGCCGGGCCTCCGACCTGCGCGAACGTCTGGAGCCGGTACGGCCGCCCGGCAGGCCGTCCCCGGCCCGGACGTCCGTGCCCGCGCCGCCCTCGGCGCCCGCCGTCCCGGTACGGCGGGGTGCCCTGGCCCGGCTGCTGGGACGCGGCGCTCCCCCGGCCGCCGCCGCTGCCGAGCCCGTCGTCGACGTCCCGGCCCGGGTCGAGGGCCTCGGCGTGCGGCGCGGGCGTGTCGAGGCGCTGCGCCGGGTCACGCTCGGCGTCGCCGCCGGCGAGACCGTGGCCCTGATGGGGCGCAACGGAGCGGGCAAGTCGACGCTGCTGGGCGCGCTCGTCGGCATGGTGGAGCCCACCACGGGAACCGTCCTCGTCGGCGGGCGGACCCCGCACCGCACCCAGCCGCGCGAAATGGTGCGCCGGGTCGGGCTCGTACCGCAGGAGCCGCGCGATCTGCTTTACGCGGACACGGTCGCCGCCGAGTGCGCCGCCGCCGACGCAGACGCGGGCGCCGCGGCGGGAAGCTGCCGGGCGCTGGTCTCCGAGCTGCTGCCCGGTGTGTCGGACGACACGCACCCGCGTGACCTCTCCGAGGGCCAGCGGCTCGCGCTCGCCCTGGCGGTGGTGCTCACCGCCCGGCCGCCACTGCTGCTTCTGGACGAGCCGACCCGCGGTCTGGACTACGCGGCGAAGGCCCGGCTGATCGGGGTGCTGCGCGGGCTCGCCGCCGACGGGCACGCGATCGTCCTGGCCACGCATGATGTGGAACTCGCCGCCGAGCTGGCGCACCGGGTGGTGATCCTCGCGGACGGCGAGGTCGTCGCGGACGGGGAGACCCGACAGGTGGTGGTCTCCTCCCCGGCGTTCGCCCCGCAGACCGCGAAGATCCTCGCCCCGCAGGAGTGGCTGACCGTGCCGCAGGTCCGTGACGCGCTGGGGGCCGCGTCATGAGCAAAAGGGCCGTGGAGGAGAGCCCCGTCGCGGACGGCCGCGGGACATCTGTGGGACGGGCCGGGCGGCCGGCGCGTCCGGTGCGGCTGGGGCCGCGTGCGATCGCCGCGCTGGTGCTGATCAGCGCGATCGGTGTGGGCGCGTTCGGCTGGCCGTTGCTGGCCGACGCGGACTCCGGTCTCGCGCACTCCCAGGACGCGCCGTGGCTGTTCGCCGCGCTGCTGCCGCTGCTGGTCGGTGTGGTCGTCGCGACGATCGCGGACTCCGGGCTGGACGCGAAGGCGGTGGCGATGCTGGGGGTGCTGGCCGCGGTCGGTGCCGCGCTGCGCCCGCTGGGCGCGGGTACGGCGGGGCTGGAGCCGATGTTCTTCCTGATGGTGCTGAGCGGCCGGGTGCTCGGACCCGGTTTCGGTTTCGTGCTCGGTTCCGTGACCATGTTCGCGTCCGCGCTGCTGACCGGCGGGGTGGGGCCGTGGATGCCGTTCCAGATGCTGTCGATGGGCTGGTTCGCGATGGGCGCGGGGATGCTGCCGGGCCCGGAACGGCTGCGCGGGCGGGGCGAGCTGCTGATGCTGGCCGGGTACGGGTTCCTGGCGGCGTTCGCGTACGGCACGGTGATGAACCTGTACGGCTGGACGATCGTGCCCGGTCTCGGATCGGGGATCTCGTTCCACGCGGGTGATCCGCTGGCGGAGAACCTGGTCCGCTTCCTGGCCTACTGCGCGGCGACCTCGCTCGGCTGGGACCTGGGCCGGGCCGCCCTCACCGTCGTCCTGACCCTGACCGTCGGCTCGACGCTGCTGAAGGCGCTGCGTCGGGCCACGCGCCGCGCCGCCTTCGATGCACGGGGCACGTTCGACGCCTCCGAAGGGTGAGGGCCGCACGGCGCCTTGACGGCTACGATCGGGGGTGGCGACCACCGTTTCGCCACCACTCCCCCGATTTTCGGGGCTTTCGGCCCGGCTCACGCCGCGTCAACCTTTCAAAAAAGAACGGTTTCTTGTTACTTGGACGACTTAATTACCCATTGGTCCATATAGGCGCTTTTTCCTCTGACGTCCGTTCCCCTCGGCGCCAGAAGCGTTGTCACCTACGTGGAACCTCGTGATTACTGGGATCGGAATGCCGTCCTGGCGGAAGCTTTCTGTGCCAGTGACGAGCGTATGCGCCGAGCGCAGGCTTTGCTGGACGAAGCGCAGGCGGAACGGAGCCGGACGCTGGCCGCTTTCGCCGTCACGGTCGGCGACGACGGATCCATCGCGGGCCTCATGGGCCTGAACGAGCGCGAAGTGCGATTGGCGCGACGCACGGTGGGTCGGAGTGACGCGCGGTCGCTCGCCCTCGAGCTGCTGAGCCGGAAGCGGCGGGCGGCCAAGGAGGCGTCTACCGAGGCCGCCCCCGCCCCGGACCCCGCCCCCGAAGTGCCCCTGCCGCATCCGCGCAAGGAGATGACGGTGCGGACGACGGGGGACGCGCGTATCGGCGCGCTGCCCCCGGCCGTACCGCCGGTCCCGGCCGCACCCCCGTCCGTGCCCCCGCTCCCCGCCACCCCTCCTCCGACGCCTCCGGCCGAGGTGGACAGCACGGTCGTCTGGTCGCCCAGCATGGACTCCGTGCTGTTGTGGAGCTGGGAGTCCGGACTCGACGTGCAGACGGTCGCCGCGGAACTCGGCCTGGATGTGCGGGCGTTGCTGATGCGCGTACAGGAACTCGCCAACGACGGGATGATCACGCTCGCCAACCCGGTCGTCGAGGCGAGCCGTTCGGGCCGCCACCGCCGCCAGAACTTCGACGAGCAGGCGTACGCGGCGCTGCTCAGCCCCACCGCCACCTTCCCCACGCACCACACACACCACCTGCCGTACTGAGCGTCCGCCGCCGGGAGTGCCGCGAGGCGACCGGAGGCCGGGCGCCGGCCCGGTCGGGGGCCGCTCCGGAGCCGGGCCGGCCGGGAGCCGGGGCACCGTGAACGTTGCCTGCCGCGGCACTAAAGCCGCTGGATGATCGTCCCGGTTGCCAGGGCGCCACCCGCGCACATCGTGATCAGGGCGAACTCCTTGTCCCTGCGCTCCAGTTCATGCAGCGCGGTGGTGATCAACCGGGCTCCCGTGGCACCGACCGGGTGGCCGAGTGCGATGGCCCCGCCGTTGACATTGATCTTGTCCGGGTCCTGCTCGAAGACCTGGGCCCAGCTCAGCACCACGGACGCGAACGCCTCGTTGATCTCCACGATGTCGATGTCCTTGAGCGACATCCCGGCCCGGCCGAGCACCGCCCGTGTCGCGTCGATCGGCCCGTCGAGGTGGTAGTGCGGATCGGCTCCGGCGAGCGCCTGGGCGACGATCCGGGCACGCGGCCTGAGCTTGAGCGCGCGCGCCATGCGCTTGGACGCCCACATGATCGCGCAGGCCCCGTCGGAGATCTGCGAGGAGTTGCCCGCGGTGTGGATCGCGGTGGGCATGACCGCCTTGAGGCCGGCCAGCGCCTCCATGCTGGTGTCCCGCAGCCCCTCGTCGCGGTCCACCAGGCGCCACATCCCCTGCCCGGCGGCCTGCTCCTCCTCGGTGGTCGGCACCTGCACCGCGTACGTCTCGCGCTTGAACCTCTCCTCGGTCCATGCGACGGCCGCCCGCTCCTGCGAGAGCAGCCCTAACCGGTCGACGTCCTCCCTGGTGAGGCCGCGCCTGCGGGCGATGCGCTCGGCGGCCTCGAACTGGTTGGGCAGGTCGACGTTCCACTCGTCGGGCCAGGGCTTGCCCGGCCCGTGCTTGGAGCCGCTGCCCAGTGGCACCCGCGACATCGCCTCGACGCCGCAGCTGATCCCGATGTCGATCACCCCGGCCGCGACCATGTTGGCGACCATGTGGGACGCCTGCTGCGAGGAACCGCACTGGCAGTCCACGGTGGTGGCGGCGGTCTCGTACGGCAGGCCCACGGCGAGCCACGCGTTGCGGGCCGGGTTCATGGACTGTTCGCCGGCGTGGGTGACCGTACCGCCGACGATCTGCTCCACGCAGTCGGCGTGGATTGCGGTGCGTCCGAGGAGTTCTCGGTAGGTCTCGCCGAGCAGATAGGCGGGATGCAGATTGGCGAGCACGCCTCCGCGCTTGCCGATGGGGGTGCGTACGGCTTCGACGATGACGGGTTCCGCGGCCATGAGACTCGTCCTCTCCTCGCGCCTCCGCAGAGGCGTCCCGGCGCCCACGGAAGCAAACTAGTACGCGTTCTAGTTCTCTGGGCAGTCTTATGAGACCCGCCGCCACGGCGCAAGGGTGCTGCACGCACCTTGCGCCGACTCCACGCCCACCCCACTCGCCCTTCACTCAAAGGAACCAACGGCGCCTCTTGCCAGTTATAGAACCGGTTACTACGTTGCGGACACCTTTCTGATGGACCGTCAGACACTTGCATGACGGCCCTCGGACCGACCTGGAGATGCCGATGTCCTGCCCCCATCTGCCCGAAGGCTTCGACTTCACCGATCCGGACCTGCTCCAAGCCCGCGTCCCGCACCCGGAGTTCGCCGAGATGCGGAAGACCGCGCCGGCCTGGTGGTGCACCCAGCCGGCCGGCGTCTCCGGTTTCGACGACGAGGGCTACTGGGTCGTCACCCGGCACGCGGACGTCAAGTTCGTCTCCACCCACCCGGAACTGTTCTCGTCCCACACCAACACCGCGATCATCCGCTTCAACGAGTCCATCGACCGCGACCAGATCGAGGTCCAGAAGCTGATCATGCTGAACATGGACCCGCCCGAGCACACCCGGGTCCGCCAGATCGTCCAGCGCGGTTTCACCCCCCGGGCGGTGCGCTCGCTGGAGGCGGCCCTGCGCGACCGGGCCCGCTCGATCGTGGAGTCCGCGCTCGCCGACGCCTGCCGCGACGCGGGTTCCGGCGCCGGCTCCCCCGGCTCGTTCGACTTCGTCACGCGGGTGGCGGTCGAACTGCCGCTCCAGGCCATCGCCGAACTCATCGGCGTAGCGCAGGAGGACCGCTCGAAGATCTTCGACTGGTCCAACAAGATGGCCGCGTACGACGATCCGGAGTACGCGATCACCGCGGAGGTCGGCGCCGAGGCGGCCATGGAGCTCATCTCGTACGCGATGAACCTCGCCGCGGCCCGCAAGGAGTGCCCGGCCAAGGACATCGTGAGCCAGTTGGTCGCCGCGGAGGGTCAGGGAAACCTTTCCTCCGACGAGTTCGGCTTCTTCGTGATCCTGCTCGCCGTCGCCGGGAACGAGACCACCCGCAACGCCATCAGCCACGGGATGCACGCCTTCCTCACCCACCCCGACCAGTGGGAGCTCTACAAGCGCGAGCGCCCGGAGACGACCGCGGAGGAGATCGTCCGCTGGGCCACCCCGGTGGTCTCCTTCCAGCGGACCGCCACCCAGGACGTCGAACTGGGCGGACAGCGGATCAGAAAGGGGGACCGGGTCGGGCTGTTCTACTCCTCGGCCAACAACGACCCCGAGGTCTTCGAGAACCCGGAGACCTTCGACATCACCCGCGACCCCAACCCGCACCTCGGCTTCGGCGGCGGCGGACCGCACTTCTGCCTCGGCAAGTCCCTCGCCGTGATGGAGATCGACCTGATCTTCAACGCCATCGCCGAGGTGATGCCGGACCTGCGACTGATCGGTGAGCCGCGACGGCTGCGCTCGGCCTGGCTCAACGGGATCAAACAGCTCCAGGTCAGCACGGCCGCCCCCGCCCCTGGTGCCCCTCCCGGCACCAGCACCGCGGCCACCGGTTCCGAAGGGGGCTGACGGGCGGCCGGACGGCCGTCTCCGGCGTCGTGAAGAGCGGGAGGGTGCGAGGGCGGCCGACTCCCGTGCACCGGCTCCCGTGCACCGGCTCTCGCGCACCGGCTCCCGCGCACCGTCGGCCGGAACGCGCCGACCGGGTCCCGTGCCGACGCGCCGGCCGCGTCCTGTGCCGACGCGCCGGTCGGGTCACCCGAGGCGGAAGGGACCGTGCCGGGGCCCGGCCGGCGCGCGGCTTCACGGCGGTCTCGACGGTGGTGTCGATGACCACGGGGCTGCCGCATCGCCCTACGGGCCCCGGAAACGGCCTCCTGATCCGTTCGAGTGGCGAACCCGAGCCGATGGGCGGATGCTGGTCGAGCGGCGATCCAGGCCGAAGGGGCGCCGGGACGAGGTGTGTTCGTCCCGGCACCCCTTCGGCACCTCCGTGCGCCGGGTACGGAAGCGGCGCCGCCGTACGCCTGCCCGTCGGCGGCATCCCCGTACGCCCGCACGGAAGCGGCGCCCCACCCGGGCGGGAGCCGAGCAGGGCCTATGCCCTGCCCCCCACCGCGTCACCGACCTGCTTCGGCGGCGTTTCGTCCGGCAGATCGTCCAGCGGTTTCGCCGCGGCCGGCACGGCCGGAACCCGCAGCCTCCGGGGCCCCGACAGCATGTACGTCAGACCGAAGCCGAGCGCGACGACGGTCGCACCGCCCACCGCGTCCAGCACCCAGTGGTTGGCCGTGGCGATGATCGCGGAGACCGTGAACAGCGGGTGCAGCAGCCCCAGCGCCTTCATCCACGGTTTCGGGGCCAGCATGACGATGGCCACACCGCACCAGAGCGACCATCCGAAGTGCAGCGAGGGCATCGCCGCGTACTGGTTGGTCATCGCGGTCAACGTTCCGTAATCCGGCTTCGCGAAGTCCTGGACCCCGTTGACGGTGTCGATGAAGCCGAGTCCCGGCATCAGCCGGGGCGGCGCCAGCGGGTAGAGCCAGAAGCCGACCAGCGCGAGGACCGTGGCGAAACCGATGGAACTGCGGACCCAGCGGTAGTCCGCGGGGCGCCGCACGTACAGCACTCCGAGGATCGTCAGCGGCACGATGAAGTGGAACGTCGTGTAGTAGAAGTCGAAGAAGCCGCGCAGCCAGCCGATCTTGACAACGGCATGGTTGACCCAGTGCTCGATGTCGATGTGCAGCCACTGTTCGAGGGAGTGGATCTGCGTGCCATGGTGTTCGGCCGTGTCGCGTCCGGCCGTGGCGGCCAGCCTGACCTTCGAGTACGCGGAGTACACGACCCGGATCAGAAGCAGTTCCAGCAGCAGGTTGGGGCGGCTGAGCGCCCGGCGCCAGAACGGCAGCAGCGGGATGCGGCTCCAGCGGGCGGCGACCGGGGCCGCGTAGTCCGTGGGGATCGGTTCGCGCCAGTAGGGCGAGGTGCGCGGCAGGAACGGTGTGACACAGGCCGCTCCCAGCGCCGCGATCAGCATCACGTTGTCGCGCACGGGGAAGACCACCGCCATGTTCGGCAGCAGCATCTTCGCCGGCAGCGTGAGCACGAGGACGACGACCGCCGGCCACATCAGCCGGTCGGAGGCCCGCTTGCCGACCCGGCCGACGACCGCGAGCAGCACCCACAGCAGCTGGTGCTGCCAGGCGGTCGGCGAGACCGCGACGGCCACACAGCCGGTCACGGCGACGGCCAGCAGCAACTGCCCGTCGTGCGCGTACCGTACGGCGCGGCGCAGGCCGAACCAGCAGACGACGGCCGCCAGCACCAGGAACAGCACGACCTCCAGCGGACCGGACAGTCCGAACCTGAGCAGCGCGCCGTGCAGCGACTGGTTGGCCAGGCTGTCCGGGTTCTCACCGAGTCCGGCGCCCGCGGCGTGGTGCACCCAGTACGTCCACGAGTCCTGCGGCATCGCGGCCCAGGCCAGCGCCGTGCAGACGGCGAACGTGGCACCGCCGGTCACCGCCGTCCGCCGGCGCCCGGTGAACAGGAACAGGACCACGAAGAGCAGGACGGTCGGCTGGAGCGCCGCCGCGAGACCGATCAGAAGGCCCGAGGCGCGCTCCCCGCGGACCACGAAACAGGCCAGCAGCACCAGGAGCACCGGAATGATGCTCGTCTGCCCCAGGTAGAACGTGTTGCGGACCGGCAGGGAGAGCATCAGCAGACTGATCGCGACCGGGACGGCCAGCAGCGAGGTGCGCCGCGAGACCGGGCCCGGCAGCGCACGTGCGACCACGATCCCCAGGGCGACGACGAGCAGCAGCGACCCGAAGGTCCAGACGACGCCCAGGCTCTGCTCCGCCGTCCTGGCCAGCGGCTTCAGGACCAGCCCGGCGAACGGGGTGCCGGTGAACCGGTCGTTGTCGTACAGCGAGCCCGCCACATGCAGCACTCCGCGTTCGCCGATCCAGGTCTCCAGATCGGTGAGCCGTTCGCCCGGTGGCCGCCGCAGCACCACCGCCATCTGCCGCACAGCCAATGCGGCCACAACCAGCCAGAGCAGGATCCGGACAGCCCCGGTCCTGGTCTCCGTCGCCCCGTCCGAGCGCACACTGTGTTCCGCATTTGCCACGCTGCGCCGACCCTCCCGCCGTTTTCGCGCCCGTTCCTTGATCTGGGCGTGCTGTGAAACCTTCGCATTGCACCATGAGGGAGACGCAATCAACCCCCTCTTCGCCTGGCTGTCATCCTGCCTTTTTCCGAAAGAATGACCGAATGACCGCTCGAAGCACAGCACCGAGGCGGGAACAGCAGGCCATCGCAGAGGGCACGGGGACGCAGGGTTCAGGGAGCCATCGGGGGCGCACGGGATCACGAGCGGTCACGGGGCATCACAAGTGGTCACGGGGCATCGCAGGAAACCTCACGGGCGGCAGGACGGCAGCCACTGGCCGGACCACCGGAGCCGTCGGCCGGGAATCCGGACCACCGGGGCCGTCGGCCGGGAATCCGGGCCCCGGAGCAGCCGGTCCGTGACGGAGCGGAGCTCAACGAAGACCGCCGACCGTGGCGGGCCCGGGAGCCGGGCCCCCGATCGGAACCCGGGGCACCAGGCCCTCGGCCGGAACCAGGAACCGGGCCAGAACCCTGAACCGGGGCGGCGCCCGGAACCGGGCCGGTGACTCCCCACGTCCTCCCCGGTGTTCGTCGATCACGGGGGGAGGCAGACGGATGAGGTGTGGGCGGCCGGGCCGCGCATGGGTGATGCGCGCGCTGTCCCTGGCATTGCTGCTGGTGGCGTCGCAGCTGGGTTCGCTGATCAGCCCGGCTTACGCGTGCGGCTGCGGGGCCATGGTCCCGAGGGGGGCGAGCGAGGTCGCCGTCGACCGGGAGGCGTCCGTGGTGACCTGGGACGGCCGTACCGAGGAGATCGTCATGCGGCTCACGGTCCGCGGCGACGCCCCGGAGGCGGCATGGATCATGCCGGTGCCGCACCGGGCGGACGTGGAACTCGGCGATCCCTCGCTCTTCTCCGAGCTGGACGCCCTCACCGCGCCCGTGCCGAAGACGCGGCACTACTTCTGGCCGCGCTCCGACGACTGGCCGTTCGCCGGTTCGGGCGCGGACGGGGCGGGCCGGCCCTCGGCCGCCGCTCCGCCCGTCCAGGTCGTCGGCCGCGAACGGCTCGGCCCCTTCGACGTGGCGCGGCTGGCCGCGACCGACCCGGAGGCCCTGCGGGACTGGCTGGACGGCAACGGCTTCGAGCTGCCCGACCGGCTGGCGACGGCGCTGAAGCCCTATGTCGACCAGAAGTGGGAGTACGTGGCGATCCGCCTCGTCCCGAGGGGCGGGAACGACCCGCTCCGCGGCGAGCTGGACCCACTGCGGCTGCGCTTCGCCGCCGAGCGCCCGGTTTACCCGATGCGGCTGTCGAAGCTCGCCTCGACACCACAGCGGCTGAAGCTGTACGTGCTGGCGGCGCACCGCATGCAACCGCTCGACGCGATCGGCGGGGCAACGCCTCGGGTGACGTACGCGGGCCGGATCGCTCCTGGCCGGTACGACACGGAGCGGAGCGGTACGACACAAAGCGGTACGACCCAAAGCGGAACGGGGCGGTACGGGACGGCGCGGAACGGGCCAGGGGCGCTGTCGGCGATGACGGGCGGCAAGCCGGTGTTCGTCACCGCGATCGAGCAGTCGTTCCCGCGTCCGGAGCGGATCGACGGCGATCACGAACTGCGGGCGGCCGGCTCCGACGCCCCCTACCGGACCCTGGTGTACCGGAACGAACTGCTGACCGTGGGTGGGATCCCTGCCTGGCTGCTTTCGGTCCTGGGGACCGCCTCGGTGGCCGGGGTCGCGGTGGTGTGGGTGGTGCGGATCCGACGGCGGGGGCGGCCGGGGATGCCTCCGGCTCCGGTCGCGGCCACGCCCACGGCCGTGCCGCCGCGGTGAACGGACGGCCGTGGACCCCGCACGCGTCCGGGGCACGCGTGCGCCCTTCTCATGCACGAATCGCTCCAGTACGTCCGCGAATCCGCCCTGTTGTGAGTGAGTCACCCTTGCCATCCATGAATCACCTTTACCATCCGTAAATCCCACCTTTCGTCCGTGAATCACCCTTGTCATCAGCGAATCGGGCGGATCAATCCGCTCGATCGCCCACGTGCGTCCCGACCACAATGACCGGCATGACCTGGTCCACGGCCCGCGAACCCTTCGACTCCGCCGACGCCTCACTGCTGCGTCGCGACTACTACGACGAGGTCGCGAGCCGCTACTGGGGACGGCCCGCGACCGCGGAGGAGATCGACGAAGGGCTCGCCGACGACGGCGCCGACCGGCTCGTGCCGCCCACCGGGCAGTTCGTCGTCGGCAGGTTCGAGGGAAGGGCCGCGGGCTGCGCGGGGCTGCTGGTCGCGGACCGGGACGCGGGCGTGGCGGAGCTGACCCGGGTGTTCGTACGTCCCGAGTACCGCGGCACCGGCGGTGGCGGGCTGCTCCTGGCCGCCGTCGAGCATGCGGCGCGCGCCTTCGGCATGCGCACGATCCGGCTGGACACCCGCCACGACCTGGTGGAGGCGCGCGGGCTGTACGCCAAACACGGCTACCGGGAGGTCCCGGCGTTCAACCAGGGCCCGTACGCAGAGCACTGGTTCGCCAAGGCCCTCGGCTGAGGAACCCCGGAGGCCGGTCCTCGGTCGAGGCTCCGGGGTCCGGCCCGCCGACTGAGGTTCCGGGCCGTCGTACCGGCTCGGGCCGGTGCCGGCGGCAAGGCCGTTCGGCTCGGGTTTCGGGTGGCCAAGCCCTCGGCCGAGGTCCCGGACGGCCGCACCTCGGCTCAGCCCTCGGAGATCCCAGGCCCCCGGCTCGGCATTCGGGTCGCCGGGTGCCTCAAGCCCGGGTCTCCGTTTCCGGGCCGCCACCGGCGGGAACGGCAAGGCACCGACAGGGCACCGGCAAAGCACTGGCACGGCACCGGCAGGGCATTGCGGCGCACCGGCAGGGCCGTTTCCTCCGGAGCAGAACGCTCAGGAGGTGTCCGCGGGGCGGCCGACTGGCCCGGCCGCCTGATCCCGGCCCGGCTTGAGGCCGCGCGGCCGGTCCCGGCCGCGTCCGCTTGTCTCGGCGGTCAGCTCCGCCACCAGCCTGACGAGGTCCGTGGGCCGTTCCGGACCCCACCAGTCCCCCAGCCATTCGGCCATCAACCGCTCGCGGGCCTCCGCCAGCCTCACCACCACTTCCGCACCCGCGTCGGTGAGCACCAGTTGCACGCCCTCGCGCCGGACCAGGCCCCGCTCCTCCAGTTGCCGCGCCGCGTCAGCGACCACTCGCAGCGGCACCGGGGTGGTGTCGGCGAGCACGGCCGGTTCGACCGTGCCGTGGTGCCGTATCCGCAGCAGCATCCAACTCGCCGCGGGCCACAGGTCGTACCCCGCCCTCCTGGTGATCTTCTCGTAGATCTCGCGGCGCCCCTGACGGGTGGCGAGCACCGACAGGGCCCGCGCGCACTCGTCGTACGAGGAACGCTCGACCGGGTTCGAGCCCAGCGTCTGACTGGACTCCGGGGCGGTCACCGAGCCGCGCAGCCGGTCCTCCTTGAGGAAGCAGGCGAAGAAGAAGGCGATCAGGACGATCGGGGCCGCGTACAGGAACACATCGGTGATCGACGTCGAGTACGCGTGGAGCACCTGCACCCGCAGAGTGGGCGGAAGCCGGTCGATGGCACGCGGGTCGGCGGCCAGCCGCCCGGCACTGGCGCCGGGTGGCACGGAGTGCCCGGCGAGCGCCTCGGCCAGCTTGCCGGTGAGCCGGTTCGTGAAGATCGTGCCGAAGACGGCGACACCGAACGAGGCCCCGATGGAGCGGAAGAACGTGGCCCCGGAGGTGGCGACGCCGAGGTCCCGGTACGTCACGGCATTCTGCACGGCCAGCACCAGGACCTGCATCACCAGGCCGAGGCCGGCCCCGAAGACGAAGAAGCAGGCGCTCATCCCCCAGGTGCTGCTGGTCTCGGTCAGCCGGTGCAGGAGCAGCAGTCCGATCGCGGTGACGCCGGTGCCCACGATCGGGAAGACCTTCCAGCGGCCGGTACGGCTGACGACCTGCCCGGAGGCGGTGGAGGTGAGCAGCAGGCCCAGCACCAGGGGCAGCATGTGCACCCCGGACATGGTCGGCGTGATGTGGTGCACCACCTGGAGGAAGGTCGGCAGATAGGTCATCGCGCCGAACATCGCGAAACCCACGACGAAGCTGATGACGGCGACGAGCGTGAAGGTCCTGCCCCGGAAGAGCGTCAGCGGAAGAACGGGTTCGGCGGCGCGGCGCTCCACGTGCACGAAGGCCGCCGTCAGCAGCACGCTCAGCGCGGACAGCGCGACGACCTGCGCGGAGCCCCAGGCCCAGGTGGTCCCGCCGAGCGAGGCCACGAGGACCAGGCAGGTGGCGACGGAGGCGATGAGAAACGTGCCGAGGTAGTCGATGGTGTGCTTCGTACGGTGGACCGGGATGCGCAGCACGGCGGCGATCACGAGAAGCGCGACGGCACCGATCGGCAGGTTGACGTAGAAGACCCAGCGCCAGCTGAGGTGCTCGGTGAAGAAACCGCCGAGAAGCGGCCCGAGGACGCTCGTCGTGCCGAAGACCGCGCCGAACAGGCCCTGGTACTTCCCCCGTTCACGGGGCGGCACGAGGTCGCCGACGATCGCCATCGACAGCACCATGAGACCGCCACCGCCGAGGCCTTGAAGAGCACGGAAGCCGATCAGTTGCAGCATGTCCTGCGCGATCCCGCAGAGCGCGGAGCCGATGAGGAAGATGACGATGGCGGCCTGGAAGAGCTTCTTGCGGCCGAGCTGGTCCCCGAGCTTGCCCCAGAGCGGGGTCGCGGCGGTCGACGCCAGCAGGTAGGCCGTCACCACCCAGGAAAGGTGTTCCAGTCCGCCGAGGTCGCTGACGATGGTCGGCAGCGCCGTGGACACGATGGTCTGGTCGAGCGCGGCCAGCAGCATCCCGAGGAGCAGCGCCCCGATGGCCACCAGGGCCGATCGGGTGGAACGATGCTCGCCGGGTGCCGCCCCCGGCTCCGGTTCTGCTTCTGGTTTTGGTTCCGAATCCGACTTCGCTGTCGGTTCCGGCTCCGGTTCTGCTGCCTGCCCTGGTTCCGACTGCCCTGACGCCCGTTCGGATTTCTCAGCCGCCGCCGGTTCCGGTCCCTCTGCTTCCCCTGCCCCCTTTACTTCTGCTTCCTTCCCCGCCGTTCGTTCCGGTTCCGCTGCCGCTGTCCGTTCCGGTTCCGGCTCCGCGGGGCTCGGGTGCTGCGCCATGGAAACGTCTCCTCGGGTCCGCTACATCCCCATCCTGTACGTTTCGCACGGGTATGGCTTGCCGAGACTCGATGGCGGCGAGCGGGACCACATGCCGGTTGACCGCGTTTCGGACGGCATTGGGTGTTCCGGGGCAGGGCTGCATAATCGCAGGCAGTTCAAAGGGGAGGGGTCCACCATGACCGGACATATATGCCCGGAGTGCGGTATGCGTACGTTCCCGCCGACGACAGCGGGCGGGTTCTCGGGGGTGAACGGCGATCCGGGCGCCGGCCCCGTCTGCGCGTGCGGGGGGCACGGGGCATGGCGGGGCGGCGAGCAGGGGGAGGCCGCCGAGCGCCGGCGAGCCGAACGAGCGGCGGCCGACAGGGCGGACATCGCGGCGGCGGAGGACTTCGATCCGCTACGCATCCGGCCGTACGTCAAGCTGGAGGTCGACGTGACGCCGGAGACGGACGACGCGTGGCCGCTCCATTCCGGTCGATCACCCCACGCCCCCGCCGAAGGCTTCCACCGCCCTGCCGAGGACGCGGACTCGACGATGCCGCTCCCCCTCTACCCGCCGCGAGGCGACGATCCGGCGGGAACCGGCGGCCCATCGCCGTTCGAAGCCTGGGCGGGGCACGGCGCCCCGGCACCGTTCGAAGCACAGGCACGGCACGGCGAGCCGAGGTGGCCCGACGGCCGGGCGGGGCACGACGACCCCGCGCGGTCCGGCGAGCGGGTGGGGCCCGGCGGGCCGACACGCCTCGACGACCCGACAGCAGAGGCCGCCGATCCGGTCGGCGCCACGGCCTTCCTACCCACGGTGGCGGTCGCCACCTCAGCGACGCCTGCCGTCGAGGACACGGCCGTTCCGGTCTCCGTCGACACCACGGTCCTCGGGAACGTCGACGGATCCGATCGGTCACGTCGACGCCGCCCTCTCGCCGCGCTCGCCGTCGGGGCGGCGGCGATCGCGGTGGTGGGTACGGCCGTGTTCGCGGGCGGCCTCCTCGAATCGAAGGATGACGGGGCCGCCGACCGGGAGCTGGCCCTGCCCGATCTGCCTCCCAGTACCCCCGAGGCGAGTGAAACGGCGGAAGGGTCCGCCTCGGCCCCCGCGCCGCCCCCGCCGTCGGAGCGGGCCTCCGCATCACCGTCCACGTCCGCCACCGCACCCTCCTCGGCGGACGCCTCACCGTCCCCCTCGGCATCCGCCACGTCCATACCGCCGAGCGACGCCGAACCGCCGGCGTCGGCTCCGCAGGCGAGCCGTCCACCCTCGGCCGAACCGCCCGCTTCACTGGCCGGCCCCGCCCTGCGGCCCGGCGACCGGGGACCAGCGGTGGCCGACTTGCAGCGCCGGCTGGGGGAGGTCTGGCTGTTTCATGGGCGGGACGACGGCGACTACACGGAACAGGTCGAGCGCGCCGTGCGCGTCTACCAGTCGTACAAGTTCATCGAAGGCGATCCGCCGGGGGTCTACGGCCCCCACACACGCCGCGCCCTGGAAGCGGAGACCTCGGGCCGGGGCCGTTCCTGATCCATCCGCGACCAGGCCCCCTCATTCCCGCGCACGGGAGCGCACCCTGGGGACTTCTGGGGTCTGCCTTCCATCGGCGCCCCCGCTCCCGCCCTTTTCGCCGCCGTGACTCCATCCCCTCACCCCGCTCACCTCGGCCCCGCCGCACTGCCCCGGACGACGATTGGCGTTCCCGGAGCGGTTTTTGTATCGTGTTGGAACAAAGTAGCCTCCGCCCGCCACCCCCTGACCGGCGGGCGAGGCTGCTTGTTCTCCACACCCGCGTCACCACCTCCCCCGCGCTCTGGAGCCGCCCCATGCCGGCCACCGATCTGACAGCCCGCGCCCTCCTTCTCAACTAACCCTCTGTAGCACTGTCGCGCAGTACAGGTTGGTCAGCCCACGGGCCCGGTTCCCACACCGGGTGAAACTCGATCCGGTTCGTGGCCCGCTTGTACCCTTCGCGTTCTACCCGGTGGACGGCAACGCGCCGTAGTAGCTGCCGCAGTATGCCGTTCCGCTCGCCGGGGTTGATGGTGTCCCACTCATCCAGCAGTCCGACGATCAGCGGTTCATAGTCGGAAACATCGGGCGTGGCCTCGATGACGGCAGTTCTGGCGAGCAACTGCTCGACCGTTTTGCGCTGAGCTTTGATACGGTCGCGGGCCGCCTCGTAGACGCCGGGCGGGTAGTCGTCCGGGTTCACGGCGCGGTCGGCCTGAAGCCGCGCCAACCCGTCTTGGAGCTTCACCAATTCCTCTTGCAAACGAGCCCGCTGACGAGCCGCACGGGCCCGTTCCTGGGCTACGTCGCGCCGCTGCCGGGGGACGGCCGGCTCTGCGGCATCAACCCTTCAGCCACGGCGTCCGCAAGCCATTCACGCGTCTCGTCCTCGACTCGCTCGCGTGGTCCCCGCAGGCGCGGGGTTTCGCCCCTTCCCACAGCGCGCGGGGAGGGGCGCTTTCGTGTGTCCGAGGTCCGACGATGCCTCACGCAGAAAGGGCCCTGCCCCATACTCTGGCAGTGACGAGCTGGACAGAGAGGGGCAGAGCCATGTCATCCGATGCTACCCCGGACCCGTACACCGACCCGATGGCGTTCGGGCAACGAATGCAGATCCTCCGCACGAAACGGGGGCTGTCCCGTCCGGTCGCGGCCGGGCTCCTCGGCATGTCCCCCTCGTGGGTGAAACAGGTTGAGCGAGGAGAGATCGGCATGCCGAAGTTGCCCATCGTTCTGCGCATCGCCGAGCTGCTGCGCGTCCGTGACCTTTCCGACCTGACCGGCGACCAGTCCGCCCCGGTCGAGCTGTTTACGGGGCCTGGCCACTCTCGTCTACCGGCTGTCCGGGACGCAGTCAACGCCCTGACCCTGAATACAGATCAGGCAGCCCCACCGACCGAGCACCTGGCGGCCCGGCTCGCGAAGGCGTGGACGGCCCGGCACGAGGCACCCAACCACCGTGAAGTCCTCGGTGAGTTGCTGCCCGGCCTGATCCGTGACGCGCAGCTCGCCGTGCGACAGACGGACTCGGCATCGGCCCGGCGTGCGGCGCAGGCCGTGCTCTCCGAGGTCTACAGCCTTGCCCAGTTCTTCATCGCGTACCAGCCGGATCCCGCCCTACTGTGGCGGGTGGCTGAGCGCGGCATGGTCGCGGCGCAGGAGTCCGAGGACCCTCACGCGATCGGTGTAGCCGCGTGGCTGGCGGCGCAGGCTCACCGCGATACCGGCCCGTCGCACTTCGACGCGGCCGACAGCATGACGCTGGAGGCACTGGCCTACATGGAACGGTTCCTGTCTGAGGCTGACGACCGCGTGCGCGCGCTTGCCGGGGCGCTCCAGTTCGAGGCCGCTTACACCGCGGCCCGGCGCGGAGAGAACGGGGCAGCGTGGGGCTGGTGGGACAAGGCCAAGGCCACCTCCAAGAAGCTCCCGCCCAGCTACTACCACCCCGTCACCAGCTTCTCGCGGGCCATCATGGGCGCCCATGCTGTCACCGTGGCGGTCGAGCTCCGGGCAGGCGGAGAGTCGGTGCGGCAGGCTGTGGCGGCGGACGCTACCGCGATCCCGTCGCGGCCTCGGCTGGCCCGGCACCGCATCGAGGAGGCCCGCGCGTACCACCTGGACGGACAGTCAGAGACCGCAATCGCGACGCTGGAGCGGGCGCACGAGGCCGCTCCAGAAACGATCCGGTACAACGGGTACGCCAGGCGAATCGTGTTGGAGGAGACGGAGTCGAAGCACCCCGCAAGGCGGCAGCGCGCTGCCGTTCTGGCTGACCAACTCGGTCTGCTCGCCGCATAGTTCGAACCCTTGAGCGGGGGGCAGGAATCCTGTCCCCCGCTCTTTGCGTGCGCTCTTACTGTCTTGGCACCAGCAACCCCATGGAGCCGGCATGCCAATGACGATCAAGGTGTACGAGGTCGACCGGTACGGGCGGACGACGCGCACCGTCCGCCCGAAAGCCGAGGTCGTCCCGCTCAAGGACCCGCCGGATACCGACGCCTACCCGGCCTGTGAGTGCGACCAGTGCAGCACGCGCCGCGAGCCGTCCGGCCGGCCGATGGTGGCGGGTGCAGCCCGATGACGCGGCGCACCTGGCAAGAGCCGGTGATCGAACTTCCGCACTGCGACCTTCCCGAGGATCCGACCCCGGTCGGCGGATGCGACGTCTGCGCCGCCCTGGCCGACCAGCGGGCGGCAGCGCGGCAGGCGGGCGACCCGTCGAGGGTGACGGACTGCAACGTGGAGATGCGGCAGCACCCGCACCCGAAGCGGCGGGGGAAGCGATGACCGTCAGGACCCGATACCGGTTCGCGAAGCACGGCATCGGCACGGCCCCGGGCAGCACGCGGCTGATGTCGGCCGCGTGCCTCACCCCCGGCTGTGGGTGGACGCTGGAGGCCACGGCCGACGAGGACGCGGGCAACACCGCGTGCATGACCCACGCGGGCCTGAATCCCGGACACGCCCGGTTCCACCGGGGGTGGTCCGAAGAAGCCGAGATGCGACCGCTGGAGGGCACGTGAGCGCGCGGGCGGTAGCCGTCGTCGCCTATGCCGCGTGGGTGCTGACCATCGCACTCCTGGTCGGCCGCGGGGCGCACGCCCCGTAGCCCCTGAGACTCCCGCTCCGGGCCCGGTGGGGACCGTCATACCGGAGCGGGCCCGTCGACCGTACGGCGGGGCGCGGCGGCCCCGGCCCGAGCACCAACCCCCCGTGTGCCAACCGGGGCCGCCGACTAGACGACGGCAAGCGCCCTCCGCGGAGACCCATGCACGAACCCCCGCAATTTCCCCATTGCCCGGATCGCCCCGCACTCTGGCGAGACACCTCCCCCGACCGCCCCGCCAACCAACTCCCTTTGTACAATGTCGGAACAAATGAGTCGCATGCAGAGGATGGCCCCATGCCCAGGTCAGTGACCGTAGGTGTTTTTAAGGCGTTGCTCCTGGACATGGACGGCACCCTCGTGAACTCCGACGCCGTCGTGGAACGCTGCTGGCGGCGCTGGGCGGCGCGCGAAGGTCTCGACCCGGAGGCCGTACTGAAGGTGGTCCACGGACGGCAGGGCTACGCCACCATGGCGGTGCTCCTCCCGGACCGGCCGATGGAACAGAACCACGCGGACAACCGGGCGATGCTCGCCGAGGAGACCGCCGACACCGACGGCGTCGTCCCGATCGCCGGGGCTCCCGCCTTCATGGACGCGATCGTCGGCCTCCCGCATGCCCTGGTCACCTCGGCCGACGAGGCACTGGCCCGGACGAGGATGACGGCCTCCGGCCTGCGGATGCCGGAGACCCGCGTCACCGCCGAACGCGTCGGGGCCAGCAAGCCGGACCCCGAGGGCTTCCTCAAGGGTGCGGCCGAGTTGGGCTTCGCCCCGGCGGACTGCATCGCGTTCGAGGACTCAGAAGCGGGCATCACCGCCGCCCGTGCGGCGGGCATGCGCGTCGTGGGCATCGGTCCGCGGGCGGCGGAACTCTCACCCGACGTGCACGTCGAGGACCTGACACGACTGCGGGTGGAAGCGGTGGCCGACGGCTCGATCCGGCTGCACGTCGACGCGTCGTAACCGCCCCGCACCCGCACCCGCACCCGCACCCGCACCCGCACCCGCACCAAGTCATGACACCGCGCACGCGGCACACCTGCGCCTTCCCGTGACACCGCGTCCGCTTGCTCACCGCATCACGTGTGGCTGCCCGTCGCCGACCGCCCCGTCATCGGCCACCCATCGCCGACAACTTGCCACCGACCGCCCGGCACCCCTCGCCCGTGCGGCGTTCAGATCGGCGCAGCCGCCCGCTCGAGCACGGGCATGACGGCCATCGCCCGCATCGCCCGCACCGCCATCGGCGGCATCGGCGGCATCGGCGGCATCAGCACGAACGACCGCACGGCTCCCGCCTGAAACGGCCAGGCGCCATCAACTGCCGTGCGAGAACGGCATCGAGTGCGATGCCGACCGGGAACGGCACACCCTAACCCCGCAGTCGGCCGGCCCCGGCAGCCCCGAGGCCGACAGCCTCGGAATCACCCCGCACCGGCCTCCGGGGCGCGAACCCTCCCTGTGCGCGGCCAACTTGTCGACTTGTCGAAGGATCGGCACACATACCCGCACGGACACGCACGCGCACCCTCCGCGCCTCAACCCCCGTACACCGAACCCTTGATGTGACGTGCTCATGTCGCCACCCTGTTACCTGGTGCCCGCCCCTCGGAAACCCGGCGCCGCCACGATGGCCGGGCTCGACCGACCATCCATCCAAGGTCCCCCCACATCAAGGGAGTTCGCATGTCAGGTCTCTACGCGCGTCGCTTCGCCGTCGCCGCCGCGTCCGCGGCCCTCGCCGCGACGACCGGGCTGCTCAACGCCCCGACCGCCCAAGCAGCCATGCCCACCCCGGTCTTGGCATCGACCGCCCGCACCTATCTGAGCCAGTTGACCGTCTCGGCCGAAGGCTCGTCGGACGGCTACAGCCGAACCAAGTTCCCGCACTGGATCACCCAGTCCGGCACCTGCAACACCCGCGAAGTCGTGCTGAAGCGCGATGGCACGAACGTGCAGCAGGACTCCAGCTGCGCGGCGGTCAGCGGCACTTGGTACTCCCAGTACGACGGCGCCAGCTTGAGCGCCGCCTCCAACCTGGACATCGACCACGTGGTGCCGCTCGCCGAGGCGTGGCGGTCCGGTGCCAGCGGCTGGACCACGGCCAAACGGCAGGACTTCGCCAATGACTTGACGCGACCTCAGCTCATCGCGGTCACGGGCAGCGTCAACCGGTCCAAGGGCGACAAGGACCCGGCCAAGTGGCTCCCCCCGCGCACCGCTTACCGCTGCGTCTACGCGCGCGCCTGGGTGCATGTGAAGCACCACTACGGCCTGAGCGTCGACGCGGCGGAGAAGAGCGCGCTGCAGGGCATCCTGAACGGCTGCTGAGCACGGCACCGGAGCCCACCACCCCCCGCCCGAACGGAAGGACTCGGGCGGGGCTTTCCGCGCCCCCTTTCTTCCCTCGGCCCGCTCCGCCCCGACGACGACCACGGGCCGGCCGGCGCCCGCCCCGCACCGATGCGCAGAGGGACAGCGACGGCACCACTCCCCCGAAACACCGACGTGTTTTCGGTCGACTACGATCGCCGACAAGGATCACCGGAGCCGCCGCGAAGCAGGCATGCGCACCGGGCCGCGACGGAGCACGCCGAACCGAACTCGAAGCCCGCGCAGGGCACGATTCGCGCTCCTGCCCACCGACCCCAACGAACCCACCCTCGGGCGGTGTTCAGGGGGCACGGCCTCGCGTCACGGCGCTCACGACCGGAACAGCGGACGGCGGATACCGGGCGACGAACACCGGTCGCCGGACGAACGGCACTGAGTGCCAGGAACTCGGTGCGGCACACCGAGAAGAGACACCGGCACCGGGCACGGCCCCGCCACGGCCCCTCGCCCGGGCACGCCGCACCACCCGGCAACCCCTCTGATCACGCATCCTTCACCATCGCGCCACCCCACCGCCCATGACGCGCCCCCATCCATCGAGGCCGATCCCGCCCCCTCGAAGACCGCTGGGAAGGCTACGGGCCGAGCACCGGCTTCCGCTCGGGCCGGCTCCGGACGCGACAACGATCCACCCGACCGTCGCCATCGGGGAGCAGGGACGCAATCCCCCCATACCGACCGGCACGGATCTGGCGGGCCGCGCCGAGGAGAGCGACTTACGTCGCATACCGCGCATGGCCGGAAAGTTTCGTTGCCATTGGTTCAGGCCAAGCAAGGCGACCGAAGAAATGCAGATGGAAGCGGCATCCATTCAAAGCCGGGCCTAACACCATAGGTCGATTTTCGGCCAGTCGACATAATGTTGAACTTGCAAGCATTGGTGAGGTCTCCCTAATCTGGTGCGCCCGATCGGTTCACGTCCCCACCCCACAACCGAAGGAGCCCCCCATGCACACACGCCTGAACCAGGCCCATCCATACGCACTCGGCCTGTTCCGGATCGTCGTCGGCCTCCTCTTCACCTGCCACGGCGCGGCCTCGCTCTTCGGCCTCTTCGGGAGCGACTCCGTCGCCGCCGGCATCTGGCCGAAGTGGTACGCGGCAGTCATCCAACTGATCGGCGGTGCCTTCGTGGCGCTCGGCCTGGGCACCCGGATCGCCGCCCTGATCTGTTCCGGCTCCATGGCGTACGCGTACTTCGTGGTCCACCAGGCCGGCGGCCCGCTCCCGATACAGAACGGCGGGGAGGCCTCGGCCATCTTCTGCTGGGTCTTCCTGCTGCTGGTCTTCAGCGGTCCCGGGGCACTGGCCCTGGACCGGCTGTTCCGCCGGGACGACATGGAGCACGGTGAGACCCGGGCCCACGGTCAGGCTCCCGCCGTGAGGGTCTGAGGAACGCGACGTCCCGAGGGCCCCGAAGAGGGGCTCCGGAAACCCCGTAGAGCCCCCCTCGGGCAGACCCGCAGCCCCGGCAGACCCCGCAAAGCCCCGGCAAACCCCCGGACAGCCCTGAAGGAGCCCCCGACCAGACCCCGAAGCGCCTCCCTGCGGATCCGAAGCGGCCCGCTCCCGGGATCCGGAACACCCCTGCGGAACCGAAGGAATCCGGCGCGTCGGTGGGCCTACCTTCGCCGCCCGCCGCGCACATCGCCGGCGTATGCCCGGAACCCATCCCTCCTGTTCCGGGCGTACGTGAGCTTCCCAACATCATCCTTGTTTACTGATCATCGGATGAGTGTCCGGCGTACGCTGTACAGCCAGCCGTGCCGCTCCTGCCGTTCCCCTACGACGTCGCGGCGTTGTTTCGGATCGGGGAGTAGTACTTGCTTGAGAGTGTGGCTGCACTGACCGGCAGCTCCTGGATATACGCGGCGGTCGCCGTCTCGGTACTCCTGGATGTCTTCCTGCCGGTGCTGCCCAGCGGGGTCCTGGTCATCACCGCCGCCACCGCGGCCGCCGCGGGGTCGTCGACCGTCGTCAGTGCCGCCTCCGCGGCACGCGCGGTGGAGCAGGCGCCCCAGGTCCCCTCCCTCCTCGCACTGATCCTCTGCGCGACAGCCGCCTCGGTCCTCGGCGACCTCGTCGCCTACCGGCTGGCCCGGCGCGGTGGCGAACGTCTGGACCGCGCCATCGCCCGTTCCCGCCGCCTCACCTCGGCGCAGGAACGTCTGGGAACCGCCCTCGCCCGGGGCGGCGGCATCCTCGTCGTCATCGCGCGCTTCGCACCGGCCGGGCGGTCGGTCGTCTCGCTGGGTGCGGGCGCCGCTCACCGCAAGGTGAAGGAGTTCCTCCCCTGGTCAGCCCTCGCGGGCGCCGCCTGGGCGGGGTACAGCGTGGGGCTCGGCTACTTCGGCGGGCAGTGGCTCGGCGCGACCTGGGTGGGCGCCGCCGTCTCCGTCCTCGCCCTGTTCATGGCGGGCGCCCTGGCCGCGTACGTCGTGCGCCGGCCGTCCGCGACGGCCACTACGGCGTCCTGACGGCGCCCCGTATCTCCAGACCGTCCAGCAGCCTGGCGGTCGCCTGCGCGATCTCGTCCACGGCCCGGTCGAACACCTCCCGGTTGTGCGCCGCCGGGGCGCGGAAGCCGGACACCTTGCGTACGAACTGCAGAGCGGCGGCCCGGATCTCTTCCTCGGTGGCCTCTTCGGGAAGAGCGGGCGGTCGTAGCGTCTTGATACTGCGGCACATGAATCCAGTGTGACCCGAGCCACTGACAACGGCCGGGGTGCGTACGCGCGCCGGACCGTCGTCGTACAGCCGCCCGGCACGTGTACCCGCCTACCCCGGTACGCGTGCCCGCCCGCGCCCGTCCCGTCCCGCACCCCCGTCCCGTCCGTCCGGCAGCCTCGGGCGGGCGCGGATCCTCGGACGACGCGGGCGGCGCAGACGATGGCGCGGACAGCTCAGACGATCGCCTGCGACCGGTCCGTGCACAGAGCCCAGATCACGAACGTGTCGACGGCGATGGAGATGATCGCCCAGATCGGCTGGTACGGCAGCCACGCGAAGTTGACGACCAGGCTGACGGCGGCGAGCGTCACACCGGCGGCGCGGGCCCACATCGCCCCTTTGAGAATGCCCCAACCGGTGATCCCGAGCACGATGCCGAGGACGAGGTGGATCCAGCCCCACGCGGTCACGTCGAACCGGAACGTGTAGCTGTTGACGCGCGCGTAGACCTGGTCACCTGCGATACCGGCGATCCCCTTGATCACCCCGAAGACGCCGTCGACGAGGAGCAGGACTCCGGCGAACATGGTTCCGCCGGCCGCCCAGGGGCTGGCTGCCTCGTGGTCACCGGTACGGGCCGGGCCGGATGCGGGCGCTGAGTGTGCCATGGGAACTCCTTGGCCGGAGCGGGTGGAGTCGGGCCGAACAAACCGTGCAGTCCGAGCGGAACGGGCGGCCCGAGTGGATGAGAGCGGGGCCCGGACCGGTCCGGGCCAACAGGGCGGGATCGGGATAGCGAGCGAACCGGACGAGCTGAACGAGTCGACCGGCAGGCCGAGCGGAACCGTGGATCGCCCGGCGGAACCGCGGACCGGGGAACCAGCGATCAGAACCGACCTTGCGCCCGTCGCTGCGCCACGACCACTCGCACGCAGCCGTGCGGGTGGCGACCCGGCCCGAACCCGAATCCGCAGGTGCGCCGAACCCGAAGGCAAGCCGAGGGCCGCCCCGGCGCGACGGCAGAACGGGCCACACGGAGCGGGCGCAGGACATCCGCGGAACCACTCCTGCCCTGCCCGCTCTCGCCTTGCCCGCTCCTGCCTATCCGCTCATGCCCTGCCCGCTCCTGCCTCGCCCTCTCATGCCTTTCCGCACCAGGCCCTTGCCCATGGAAACCCTCGGTGTCACCATCGATGTCACCATTGGTTCAAAAATTGTCTGCGGATCACGAGGTGCGCACGATGGCGAGTGGGATGCGGTGGGCCGCCGCGACGGCGGGAGTCGCGGCGGCGGGGGCAGGGCTGGCCTGGCTGTGGCGGCATCAGGACGAACTGGCGATGCGACGCCCGGTGAACGAATGGACGTTCACGCACATGTCGCTCGTCCTGCCGACGGAGACGGTCACACGTTCCGGACCGGTGTACGAACTGCCGAACCGCCCGCGCCCGCTCGCAGACTTCCGCTATGACTTCGGCGGCGTCCGGCACACCCTGGCGGACCTCCACGCACGGACCCATACGGCCGGCTTCGCGGTCCTGCACCGGGGCGTCCTCGTGCACGAGGACTATCCGGGACGGTTCGCCGCGCCCGATCGGCGCTTCCAGTTGTTCTCGGTGTCGAAGTCGGTGACGTCGATGCTGATCGGCATCGCGCTGGAGGAGGGCGCGCTCGGTTCGGTCGCCGACAAGGTGGTGACGTACTGCCCCGAACTGGTGGGATCGGCGTTCGACGGGCCGACCGTCGAGGACCTGCTGCACATGACCAGCGGAGCGGGCGGCATCGAGGACTACGAGGACCCCGATGCCCCGGTCAACCGGCTGATGGGCGCGGTGATGGGGCGCGGCACCGTACTGAAGGCGGTCCGCTCGGTGGAGAACGCCGCGACGCCGGGCACATGGTTCAACTACTCCACGCTCGACACTCAGGTCCTGGGCTGGACGCTGGAGGCGGCGACGGGCATGTCGCTGGCGCGGTATGCGACCGATCGGCTGTGGAGCAGGATCGGCGCGGAGTACGACGCCTTCTACGCGCTGTCGCGCAGCAGGCCGCGCACGGCCGTCGGCGGCGGTACGTTCAACGCGGCCGTGCGGGACCTGGCGCGCGTCGGGCTGCTGATGGCGCGCGGCGGCCGACTCGGCGACGACCAGGTGGTGCCGGAGGCATGGGTCGAGCGCGGTCGCGGCGCCGAGCTGCCCCATCTGGAGGTGGGTGCGCTGGGCGACAACCCCGGCCACTACGGGTACTCCAACCAGTGGTGGACGCTGGGTGAGCCGCACCGCGCGTTCACGGGCATCGGGATCCACGGCCAGTACCTGTGGGTGGACCCGGTGGCGGACGTCGTGGTGGTCAAGACCAGCGCATGGCCCACGGCGGACGACCCGGAGCGGGACGCCGAGACGGTGGCGGCCCTGTCCGCACTGGTGACGCACCTGGAGGCAACGTCGGACTGACCGCCCGTGAGCGATCGTGAGCGGCAAGGAGCACGATCGGTCCGCCGCCCGGGCCTCGCCGTCACAAGGTGGACGCGGCCGGTCACGGCGTCAGGCCGTGACCGGAGGCGTCCCGCCTGGCGCCCGGCGGCCGGCGCTTCCCCGGGCTCTCGGCCTCGTTCGAGCAGGGGCGACCCCGTCCCAGGGACTTCCGGCCGGCTGGCCGGTGGCACGCGCCGGACGCCGCACGGCCCGGCCTCCGGCCGGACGCCACCGGTTCGAAAGACACGGCTACGGGCTGTCGCGTCATCCGTGGTGGATCAGCGCGGTGTACGCGGTGTCGAATGCGGTGTATCGCGAGGCGGAGGGGCCCGCATACTGGATATATGCGGGTGTTCCGACAGCGCGGCTAGGCGCCGCAGCCGCCGTCGCACGCCCGCCGGGGATGACGGGACAGCCCTTAGGATGACGGCATGACAGATCCTGGGACCACGGACGACCCGGAGCCCAGGTCCCTGCGCGGCAGACCGCCCAGAGCGGCTCTGACCCAGGACCGGATCCTGGACGCTGCGGCGTCGCTGATCGAGCGCGAGGGACCGGACGCGCTCACCCTGCGCCGCCTGGGGGCGGACCTCGGTTCCAACCACACGGCGGTGCTGCGCCATTTCTCCAGCAAGGACGACATCCTTCTCGGGCTGACCGAACGGCTGATCGCCGAGGCGATCGACGGCTTCGAGGCGAGCGAGGACTGGCGCGACACATTGGCCGCCCTTGCCCGGCGGATGCGTCGCGTGTGCCTGGCGCATCCCCGGATCGCCGTTCTGGTCACCTCCCGGGTCTCGCGCCGCGAGGCCGAGTTCCAGGGCGCGGACATCGTCATCGGCGCGCTCGGGCAGGCGGGCTTCGACCACCGGGACGCCGCCCGCTACTACCGCGCCCTGGTCGAAACGTCCCTGGCCATGGGTGCGTTCGAGGCATCCTTCGCCGCCCTGGACCCCGAGGCCAGGGCGGGTGACCGCAGGGCCTGGCGGCGCGAGTACCTCCTCGCCTCCCCCGCCCGCCACCCGCATCTGGCGGCCGCTGCCCCCTACTTGGCCGAGGCCGACGAGGACGACCACTTCGAGACCACCCTGGCCCTGCTGCTCGACGCGGTCGAGTTGCGCGCCCGGCGCACGCGGGAGGCTCGCCCCGCCCCGACTCGGGACTAACCGGAACCTCGGGGACGAGTCCGGCCGTCACGGCAGGGGTATGCAACCCGTACGCCGTTCCTCCCGCCGGGAGCTGGTCACGTTCCCACGGACCTCGACGAACGGCGCGAAGTACGGGTGATGGCGGCTGATTTCACATACTGTGGTCCGAATTCCCCAGCGGTGAGCGGGCCGAGAAGTGGAGTCACCGATCCGGACAGCGGCCGACGGCCGTGGGCCGGTTCCGGAACGCCGCATGCACCGCAACGCGAAAGGAGATTCCGTGGCAAAGCCTCTGAGCGCGGCACAGGTCATATCTGCGCTGCGCGCCGAGGGCGTCCGTGTTGTCGAGGTCGGCAACTGGCGTACGCACAACCGTAATTCGAAGGGCGCGTGGGGCCCGGTCAACGGGTCGATCGTGCATCACACGGTCACCAAGGGCACCGCGTCCACCGTGACCATGGTCCGTGACGGGTACTCATCCCTGCCCGGCCCGCTCTGCCACGGGATGATCGCGAAGGACGGCCGGGTCCACTTGGTCGGCTGGGGCCGCGCCAACCACGCGGGCGGTGGCGACCCGCGGGTACTGGACCAGGTGATCGCCGAGTCGTACGGCAGCAGGCCGAGCGCGCCCACGAAGGGCAACGCGAACGGGATCGACGGCAACGCGCGGTTCTACGGCTGGGAGTGCGAGAACCTCGGCGACGGCAAGGACCCGTGGCCCGCCGCCCAGTACGACGCGATCGTCCGCGTGCAGGCGGCCCTGTGCCGGGCGCACCGCTGGTCGGCGAAGAGCGTGATCGGCCATCTGGAGTGGAGCTCCGACAAGGTCGACCCCCGCGGCTTCACCATGGTCAAACTCCGCGCGGACGTGGCCGAGCGCCTGAAGCACCCGGCGAGCTGGAACCCGAACAAGGAGGACCCCATGGCGGGGATCACCAAGAAGGACATCTTCGACGCCGTCTGGAAGACCGACGCGATCGCCGGCCCGACGGACGCGGCCGACCACAAAACGAACCCGACGTGGCAGGCGCAGTCGATCCTCAAGGACATGCAGGCTCGCATCCGGTCCATGGACAAGCGGTTGGCCGCCCAGACCGCCGCGATCACCGCACTCGCCGGACAGCTCGGCAAGGGCGCCGACACCGCGACCATCGTCACCGCGGTCGAGAACGCCATCGAACGGGCCGTCATCGACGTGAACATCAACACCAGAGAGCGGTGACGGCCACACCGATACCCGCCCCCGTCCTCCATGGCCCGGCCGCCCGCGGCCGGGCCATGCACGACCGGGCCATGCACGACCGGGCCATGCACGACCGGACCATGCGCGACCGCGCCATGCACGACCGGGCCATGCACGACCGACAGCGGGTATCGCTGTCACGGCGAACAGCCCCTCGTAGAGTGGACCGTCATGGCCGAGTCTCACCCGCTGCTGGGCATGTTCCTCAATGCTGCCGACGGACGCTTCCCTCCCGCGGATGGCCGCCTGACGGTTCTTCCCCCGCTGCCGGGCGGGTTGGAGTGCTCGGTCGCCTTCACCGGGCACGCCGTGATCGCCACCGCCCTGTCCGCTTCCGACGTCCGGGCTCAAGGACCCGACGGTTACGGGGCATCAATGGCTCCTGACTTCCTGCGATACCTCGCAGGCCGCGATGGGTGGATCGACAGCGTCGACGCGATACTCGTTGCGCGTGGCACGCCGGCCCCTCACCGCCTGCATGAACGCCTTGATGTCGATGACCACCCCCGTGTCCGTCACGCTCGGGCTCTGCGTACCGACGTCCGTGTCTACGGAGATGGACGCGGCCTTGTCACACTGGCCGACGGCCTGGCTGGACGACATGAGATGAGCGTCGAACTCAACCGTCCCGACAGCGGTGGGGCTGGGCTTGGTCGCTCCCTGCTGCGCGACGCGCTCACCTTGGTGCCCGCTGGTGAGCCGGTCTTCGCCGCTGTCGCCCCGGGCAACGCTCGATCCCTTCGGGCCTTCCTCGCGGCGGGATACCGACCGCTGGGCAGCGAGGTCATCATCCGTCCCAACCGGCCGACCCCAAGGTAGACACCCGACCATCACCATAGGAAACAGCCCCGTACCACGGTCAACCACCGCACGGAGCACGGCATCTGACTCGCCCGCACCACGAACTGCCCCCGGCCGCATCGCACGACGCCGCGAGCGACAGGGCCTTCGCGCCCTGCTGTCCGGCGCGGAAGTACAGAAGAACCGCCGCCGGGCCAGATCGATTCCCCGGCCAAGAAGCCTGGTTCCCACCCGCACCGGGATGGCCCTGGTGCCCCCGGCTTTGCCTCCGGTGTCCTCGGCTCCGCCCCTCGGTATCGTCCAGGCCACGAGCGTGGCGCCGGTCCTGGTCCGGCGGAGTGCGCTGGTGTGAGAACCCCCCTGACATGCCATGATGGACGAACAGTCTTGCCCAACAGCGAAGTTGGGATATCACCTGCGTGCATGGGAGGACGGCTGGTGAACGGCATCAGAAGGGATGTCCGCAAGATCGAGGTCGCGCTGAAGTGGGATCCGAGTCCCAGTGGCGAGCCGGCCAGCCACCTCGACATCGTCGCCGCAACCTACTTGGCGACCGCCCCGTACGGAGACCCCTCCTACGTGGTGCACTGGGACAGCCGCTCCCCGGACGGCACCATCTACCTCAACCGGGACAGCAAAGACGGCAAGGGCCTGGGCTGGGACGAGGTGATGACGCTGGAGCTCGACCGTCTCGACAGCCGGTACGCGCGCGTGGTGGTCGGCGTCGTCATCCACCAGAACGCCTGCCGCAGGACATTCGCCGGCGTGCTCAGCCGTGGCCTGCGCCTGCGCGAGGGCTACAACGTCCTGGAGGAGGACGACTTCAGCGGTGTCCTGGAGGCGACGGCGGCGACGGTCGGCGAGTTCGTACGCGAAGACTCCGGAACGTGGACCTTCCGCCCCGGTATCCGCGGATACGACGAGGAAGCGGCGGCCTTCACCAGGATCATGGGCCACGCCCCCGAGCAGACGCCCTGATCGTGCCGTGAGCCCGCGCGAGGGCCCGCCACTCGGGCGGGGTCCTTACCCGGGCTCTACGGGTACTCGCTGCCGGTCGGGCGGTGCTTGAGGCGCCGGCCGATCGCGGGTATCGGACATCCGCGGGCACGGCGGGCTCTGCGACGCTCTGGCCGCGGGCCGGCTCGATGTGGCCCGGCTGCGGCGGGCCCTTGTGCCGCTGCCGCGAGCGGCGGACGGCCGGCTGATACTGGCCGCCGCGCAGTGGCGATATATCCGGCATTCCCGAACAAGCGAAGACCCGCCCCACACAGCGGGTCTTCGCAATTTCACCACAACCATTCGGGGCAACCACCTATCTCACCAAGCACAGACCCATGTACGGAGAGTGCACATGAGACGCGCCGCCCTGATCGCTGTCACCGCCGCCGCCCTGTTAACGCTCACGGCCTGCGAGGACGCCGTCACCACGAAGCCAGCGCCGACAGAGACCGTCGACCGCGCCGCCATCGAAGAGGCCGCGGGCATTCCGCCCGCGCCGACCGGAGCTGACCGCGACGCCTATCTCGCTGCGATCAAGGCCATTGACCCGCGGATCGTCGAGGACGAGGGGAAGGCCATCGACGCCGGCCGGAACCAGTGCGCCTCGCTGCGCAGGGGCAGCAAAAAGCCGGACCGGGCTGCGGCACAGCGGTTCGGAAACGACGCGCGCCCGCTCACGGACGAGCAGGGCAAGGCATTGAACGAGGCACTCCGCAAGACCATCTGCCCCTGAACCGGCACTCGCACAACAACGAACGCCCCGTCACCAACGGGGCGTTACGCATGCCCAGACCACCATGGCGAGATGGTGGCCGGGGTGCCGGTCTGCGGCCTGGTCCTCCACGCCGCATGCATGACACCACCGGCGGATGCCCTCCGGCGTCGGCGGAGTGCGGGCGTTCTCCATCCGGCTCCATCCGGGATGTCTTCGGGTGGATCCAGCCGCACCGCGAGGCCAGCCCTTTCCCAGTCAGGCCGGCATCGACCCGCAGGCCACGCAGGCGTCGTGCGACGCACTCACGGGCTGCTTGGGCCGAGGAAGACGGGGAAGCGGGCATGTGGTGCGGCTGAATCCTTCACCTGGTCGAGCTTGAATTCGCTGTGTGGGACGGCACGTTGCCGCACTGCCTCGAACGCCTCAGTGCACAGTCGAGCCGCCGCGCGGTCCGCGTTGGTCTCTCCCGGCGCCGACGCGCCGTCCCCGGTGAAGTGGTTCCACCGGATGAGCCGGCCGCCGATGAGCCAGAAGTCGTTGCCCGGCAAAGCAAGATCGGATGCCCGCCGTCACGGAGGACATTGGATGGGGCTGAGCACGGGCAACACAGGCTGACGCCCCCACGGACCAGGTGGCCGCTAAGGAGCCCGCCTTCATTGTGCCCATCCACCTGGGCAGTGTGCCCATCCACCTGGGCAGTTTCCGTGATCGATTAGGAGATTTTCAGGAGGTTAGACGCCGATCTCAACCCATGCGAACCCACGTGAGCCCCCGTCAACGCTTCGGGCCCTGCCGCGATGAAGAACCATCTGAGCAGGGCCCGAAGCTACTTTCACTGGTGGGCGCGGACGGTTTCGAACCGCCGACATCTGCTTTGTAAGTTCCGACTGAAAGCGACTGAGCACCGTGTCGGGCTCGGTTGCGGCTGCCGTCCACGGTTCTCCGGGACTGCCGTTGTACACCGACGTTGATGTCATCTGCGGATGTCAGATCACGCGTCAGGCATCTGTTCGTCAGCCGCCCTACGCGGTCGTGCCAGGGCTTCCGCCGCACGCCTGTCAGCTGCATGCTTTTGCTCTATGGAGTCCCGCAGCTCCCCAGGAGTCGGCCATGGCGCGCGCCGGTGGATCATGCGGTGACAGTTGGCACAAATGAGGGCGAGATCGCTGAGCTTGGTCCGCCCCTCCCCCCGCTACGTGGAGCGGGAGGACATGATGGCACTCGATATACCCAGCGCCGCGGTCCCCGTAGACCGCCTCGAAGTCGAAACCACATGCCTCGCAAGCGAGTCGTCCGCCGCGCTGAAGAACAGAAGCGATCTTCTTCTTGCGCAGGCTCTTGTTCCGTTCACGCGCTCTGTGTCGGCGCACAAGCAATCGCCCTTCGGGCGCACTGTAGTCGTCGCCGAACTCCTCGTCCTCAGTCGGTGCGAGGGACTGCAGTTCGCCCGTCGCGATGCCCTGACGTATAAGCCGCGCGGCCTCGGTCATCTCCACCGGCCGAGCAAGGAACTCGTGCAGTACCGCGACATCCAGCGCGCCACCGTTGGTGGGCTTCCCCTGGTACTCCGGGTGCCGGGTGGCGATGTCGAACGTCTTGCGGGCGACACCATTGGAGTTGCGGAACTTCTCGTTGCGGTCCGCTTCAGCATGGATGGGAAGTAGCTGGAGCAGGGCGGACAGCTCCACCACCCGACCGTCCTGGGCGTCCAGCCCCTTCCAGCCGTTTCCCATCACCAGGTGGCAGGCGAGGATGACCTCGTCGCGGGCCCAATCCGGCTTCTTGATGGCCTTGACCAACCAGCCCGCTTGAGCCACGCCGCGGCATGGTCTTTACCCCCGCTGAACTCGTCCGGCGCGAGGGCCCGTCCCTGGTCCCACTTGTGCGCCACTCCGGCGACCGCCTTGGGGTCGTACTCCCGCCCTTCGTGCACCAGGACGTAGGATCGCGCCTCCCCAAAGCCGTACTTCGCCAAGAAGGTGTCACGCCCCAATTCGTCGTGTTCCACAAGGGTCTTGAGCACGGACTCCTGTGTGATCGCTCCTCTACGCATAGGGGAATCGTAAGGCCGGGCACTGACATCACCCTCGGCAACGAACAGTTCGCCACGGTCACGCACGACCGCTTTGCCCCGAAGTAAGTTGGGCGCGCGGTTGACTCTGGGCTACCACGTCTCTCACCTGCTGCGGTGGTCCACAGACGTGCGCGGTTGTCCGCGGCTGTTCGTCAGCGTTGTCACGCAGCTAGGCACTCACACGCCCCCTCGATGCGAACTACAGGCAGGGCGGTCGCTGATGGTCGCTGGGCTGGCCAGACGGGCTTCCAAATGCACGGACGGTCGGTTGCAGTCGGGCTGGTTGCTGCGCTCCGCTGCTGTGCAGCACAGCCCACCGCTTTAAGAGCGAGGTGGGGCGCACGTGTACTCCTCCGCCGCATCTTCGGCCGCCAGACAGCACACCCCATTGCAAGAAGACCCTGCTGCGCACTCCCTGGGCTGCGAGCGGGCTCGGACCGTCTTGTAGTCTCGCTCCGTCAACACGGCAAGGACGGGGGCGTTCACTCGATGGCAAAGCCGGTACATGCAGCACTGGGGGAAGTCTGGCTCACCTGCCAAGTCTGCCAAGGAGACCTGTTCCGAGAGCGGGAAGTCCTGCTCAACAGCACCGGCATGGAGTTCATGAAGTTGGCCTGGGCCAACGAGAGCGCCACCGGGCTGATCTGCTGGCAGTGCGGCTACGTCCACCTCTTCGTCAACAAGGACATCAAGCTCTACCGAGCCGACAAGTAACGGACGTCTCGGAGTCCGGGACCCTTAGCAGCCTGACTGCCTACCTTCGCCACTCACCTCAACCCACCACTCGCCCCAGCTCCCATCCCGTCCGCCTTCGACCCACACACCGTGGAGCGGTCGTGGTTCAGGGCGTCAAGGTGGAGCGCGCCACTGTACGAACGACCTTGACGCCCTGGGCCGCGACTGCTCGGCTCTGCCTGGGTCGAAGGCGGACGGGATGGGAGCCCACGACGCTCGCCACGCTCCGGCCGGCACTCGCCAACGGCGCCCCGTCCATCCCGGAGTCTGAGCGCCCCCGCCGGAGGCGAGTCCTGAGGCCGCGGGCTTGATTCTCGTCTCATGCCCCTCCGGCCTATCCACGTGGGCGCGCATCGGCGGCGGCAGCGCCGAGCGGGCCGAAGGCAGGAGCGCGGGCGCAGCCAGAGCCGGGAAGCGCGCCCAGCGGAGCGGAGCGCAGCCGGGTGCCTTGATGAGGTAGAGAAACCTGTAACAGCCGCCTTGGTGGCCAGATGCGACATCTTGGCAAGCGGGCGGGCGTGTGGTGCTCTGGCATCGAAACCGGGAGGTGGATGGCTTTTCCGCAAGGCGACTTGGCCTCCAACAGGCCAGGAGATGTTACGTCGGAAGCTCGCAGAGCTGGAACCCAACAGACTCAAGCGGCAGTTCGTCCGCTGGTCGCCGGACCCAGAAAGGCGAAGCTGGGCGTTAGGCCTGATCGGAGAGCGCGCAACAGGTCGCCGGTTGAACTCCCTGCGGCGCCACGGCTGGAGGATCCTGCACGCCATCCAGTGGCCAAGCAAGTCGGACATCGATCACTTGGCCATAGGCCCCTCTGGCGTCTTCACGATCCTTGGATTCAAGGGGTCTTCGCAACTCCCACAGATCGCGGGTGTTGCGAAGACCGTTAGAACCCAGGATCGGCTGAGGGCCTTTGTGCTGGTGGGCGCGGACGGTTTCGAACCGCCGACATCTGCTTTGTAAGAGCAGCGCTCTACCCCTGAGCTACGCACCCGTGGATGAACCAACAGGGTACATGGCCGTCCGAGCGAGGTCACAAACGGTCCTGGCTCGACGGGGCGCGGGCCTCTTGCCGCGGGTGTCAGGGCGGGAACGGGGGGTTACCCCCACCCCGCTCACGGTGGCCGACCGGATTCCGCCGGTCACCGCGGCTTACGTACGGTGACGGCACGCCGTCGGGAACCGCCCGTCGTGACCGTGGGGGATGGATCATCATGGCTCTTCGCACCCGTGCTCTCATCGCATCCGGCGGGGCCGTGCTCCTCGGGCTGGCCGCCAGTGGATGCGGGAGTCCGGACCCCGGTGACGCGCCCGCCGAGCACCGGTCGTTCGCTCTCGACAGCGGGGCCGGGAAGACGCTGACCATCGACTCCAGCAACACGACGCTGGAACTCGTCCCGGCCGATGTGCGGAAGGTCGAGGTGACCCGGCAGATCGACGGCTGGGTGTTCGCCGGGACCGGGCCCGATCCGCAGTGGAGGATGCGGGACGGCACGCTGACGCTCCGGGTGAAGTGCAAGGCCCTGATCAGCGACTGCGCCTCCCGACACCAGGTGAAGGTGCCGCGCGGAATGGCGGTGGTCGTCAAGGGCCGCAACGGGAGGGTGACCGCGTCCGGCTTCGACACGCCGCTCACGCTGCGCAACACCAACGGCGAGGTCACCGTCCGGGAATCCAGCGGGCCGCTCGAACTGGAGAGCAACAACGGGGCCGTCGATGCTGAAGGGGTCTCGGCCTCGTCCGTGTCGGCCCGGTCGGACAACGGCGGAATCCGGCTCGCCTTCACCTCCGTACCGGACCTTGTGAAGACGCAGAGTCACAACGGAAGCATCACCATCGGTCTGCCGAGCGGTTCCGAGAAGTACGCGGTGAGTGCCACCGCTCACAACGGCGGGACCTCGGTGGACGTGCCGCGCGGCGAGGACAGCCCTCATGTGGTGGAGGCTCGCAGCAACAACGGTCGCATCACGGTCGAAACCGTGAACTGATCGGCCCGTGTGTTCGTCCTTACCTGGTGGGACAATGTACCGGGCAGGGCGGAACGGCACGGGAGAGGGATGTGACGGCGACACACACGCGGGCGAGAGCGGGTGGGGATTCCGCCATCGGGGACGTCACTGTCGGCAACCTCGCCACCGGGGGTCACGTCGTCGGCAGTCTCACGGCCGGAGGTTCGGCCAGGGGGTCGGCCGGGGGCTCCGTCGGCGGTCTCGGCACTGGTGGTTCCGCCGCGGAGGGTTTCGCCTCCAGAAGGTCCGCCGCACCGGATTCCGTGGCCGTGATCGGGGATCCCGAGGTCCTCGGGGTCCGCACGACCTCCCGGGCTGCCGGGACCCCCGGAGCCCTGGGCGGCGTTCTCGCGTTGATGCTGCTCCCCGTGCCACTGCTCGTGGCGGCACTGCCCGCCGCGTTCGCGGGCGGGGGTACGAGGCGCTGGTTCGGCGGGCGTGGCGAGAGTCAGCGCGCCGAGGCCCAGGCCGCGAAGGACGCGGCGGCCGCCGCGTTCTACGAGCTGGACACGGCCCAGCGCGATCTGCGCATCTCGATCGAGACGATCACCGCCGTGGACGGCTCGCCCGATGCGCGCAGGGCCGTCGACGACTTCGACGCCCTCGGTCGGCGCATCGACGAGGTCAGCCACCGGTACATCACCGCAGTCGACGCTCATGACCTGGACCGGGACGATCTGGAACCGGCCGTCGCGGCCCGGGCCAGGACGGAGCTGACCGCCGCCAAGGACGAACTGTTGAGCGTCAAGGGCGAGCTGGACCGGTTCGCGCGGGGCCTCGGGCCGCTCCTGGACAAGGCGGAGACGCAGCTCGCCCGGCTCGCACCAGCCGTGGAGCGGGCGCGACAGGCGCTCCTCGGTGCGAGCAACGCTCTCGACACGGTGCGGGCGTCCGGACTGCGAGCGGATGACCTGGCGGCGCGGTTGGCGGCCCTCGCCCCCGAGCTGACCAAGCTCAACGAGGGTGCCGGGCGCCATGGCGTCCAGGAGACCTTGCAGCGTGCCGACCAGGTGCTGCGGGACGCCGAGGCGGTGCGTACCGAGGCGGACCGGTTGCCCGCGCGGGCCGCGGAGATCGACCACCGGCTGGTGTCCTTGCGTACGCGCGCCCAGGCGCTGACGACCCGGGCGGCCTCGGTGGAGCCGGTGCTGAGCGAATTGCGGCGGCGTTTCTCGGCTGCGTGCTGGCAGGACCTCCAACCGGTGCCCGAGCAGGCGGCGTCCAACGTACGGCAGGCCGAGGAGAAGCTGAAGGAAGCCGCCCGGGCACGGGACGAACAGCGGTGGGCCGATGCCACCTCGCGCCTGAGCACGGCACGCGCCCTGCTGAACGCCACGGACGAGGCGGTGTCCATGGCGGGCGACCGGCTGAACCGGCTGAACGAGGTGGCCAAGGACCCGCAGCAGGAGATCGAGCGGACCAGGTTCGCGGTCAGGGACGCCCAGCGCCTGGCCATGGCCGGGCGCAACACCCCCGATCCCCGGCACGCCCGCCCGCTGGACGACGCGGTGGCCCGGCTGGAGCGCGCCATCGGCGGGCTTGAGGGGCGCCACCCGGACTACTGGCACTTCCTGACCGAGACCGAGGCGGTACGGAGCACGGCCGCACGGGTGGTCTCGGCGATCCGTGAGGAACGCGGCGCGGGCGCCTGACCCCACCCGGGGCGGCGGCGCAGGCGCCTGATCCCACACCTGAGCTCGGCGGCGCGGGCGCCTGATCCCACCCGGGGCGGCAGCGCAGGCGCCTGATCCCACACCTGGGCTCGGCGGCGCGGGCGCCTGATCCCACCCGGGGCGGCAGCGCGGGCGCCTGACCTCAACCGGACACGGACGCCTCGTCCGTCCCAACGGGCGGCTCGGCCTCTGGTCACCCCGGTGCCCCAGGCGGTATGTCCCGGGTCGCGGAGCCCTATGGCCCTCGGCCCCGCGACTGTTCCCGGTCCCGGGGCCTGCGCGCAGACCTCGCCGGCACCACGTGCGCCGAGCCCCCTGGGCACCACGTGCGCCGAGCCCTCGGGCATGACGCGCACCGGCCCCGCAATCACCACCTGTGCCCAAGGCCGCGCGGCTCCGAGCGTCGACGGGTCATACGGCGCCGGGTGTGCGCCCGCGCGCCCGCAGGCGGATCCTGGGAGTACGCCTGAAGGAGGCCGATATGGGCACCCACGCACTGCCCGCCACCGGACACCGAACTCCTCGACGCCACCACCGAAGAGCGATCCAGCTCGACAAGCACCTGCCGGTCGACCACCGGCTCAGCCGCGTCTACCGGGTCGGGGCGGGGCTCATGGGGCTGGTGCTGCTCGTGTTCGGAATCCTCGGGCTGATAGACAGGATCGGCTTCTTCAGCACCGGCGGCGCCACCGTCGTGGGCCTCAACACCAACGGAACGCTCAGCGTCCTGTCCATCTGTGTGGGCCTGCTGCTCTTCGTCGGAATGGTGATCGGCGGCAACTTCGCCTCGACGCTCAACATGATCCTGGGCATCGCCTTCATCCTCAGCGGTTTCATCAACCTCGCCCTGCTCGACACGGACTTCAACTTCCTCGCCTTCCGGCTCCAGAACGTGCTGTTCAGCTTCGTGGTGGGTCTGATGCTGATGATCTTCGGTATGTACGGACGGGTCAGCGGCGGGCTCCCGCACGACAACCCGTACTGGCGAGCCCGCCACCCGGAGGAAGTCGAGCGCGAACTGCAGGCGAGTCGTAGGACGGCAGCGATGCCGGTCCATCGCCCCTGACCCGCACCCGCATGCCCGTCCCTCGCCCCTCCTCGCCCGTCCGGTGCCGATGGAACACCGGACGAGGCCCATGTCTCTCTGCTATCGGCAATGACGGATAGCCTGGGCGCATGCCTCGTTACGAGTACCGCTGCCGCTCCTGCGGAGACACGTTCGAACTCAGCCGCCCCATGGCCCAGTCCTCGGACCCGGCCTCCTGCCCCGCCGGGCACTCCGACACCGTGAAGCTGCTCTCCACCGTCGCCGTGGGCGGGTCGTCCGCCAAGTCTTCGACGTCCGCCGCCCCGTCGGCGGGTGCCGGGGGCGGAGGTGGCGGCTGCTGCGGCGGCGGTTGCTGCGGCTGAGCGCACCCCGGCAACACCCCGAACAAGCGATCCGGCCCATGGGCGAGTGGCGACCGGCCAGCGGATGACCGGTCCATCGAGCGACGGGCGAGGAGCGGAAGGCGAAGAGCGGAAGGCACGAAGGGGGCGGGCGCCGGGCAGCCGGAGTCGGCCGCTGTGCCCGTCCGCTCCCCGTTCGTACCTGCTACCGCGTTCATGCCTGCTACCGCGTTCGCCGGCTTCTGCCGGGTTCGCCGACTTCTACCGCTTGCGGGAGAGGGTCAGCCCGTCGGCCACGGTCAGCATCACGCTCTCCATCCGGGGGTCCGCGGCCACGTGGTCGTTGAACTCGCGGATCGCGGCCGCGCTGCCGGTCGCCCGGGGATCGGTCACCAGGCCGTGGAAGAGCACGTTGTCGGTGACGAGGAGGCCGCCCGGCCGCATCCGGGGCACCAGTTCCTCCCAGTACGGGATGTAGTTGCCCTTGTCCGCGTCGAGGTAGGCGAGGTCGATGTGCGGCTCCGCCGGCATCGCGCGCAGCGTGTCGAGCGCGGGCGCGATACGGAGGTCGATGCGGTCGGCAACCCCGGCCCGCTCCCATGCCTCACGGCCGTAGGCGGTCCACTCCTCCGAGATGTCGCAGGCGATGAGCCGCCCGTCGGCGGGCAGCGCGCGCGCCATCGACAGGGCGGAGAAGCCGGTGAACGTACCGACCTCCACGATGTGCCGGGCGCCGGTCAGTCGGACGAGGAAGGCGAGCAGCGGGCCCTGTTCCTCCGCTGACTGCATGCCCGCGTGTTCGGGCAGACGCGCGTACGTGGTCTCGACGAGCTCCCGCTGCGTCGCGTCGAGCGGAGGGTTGTGCGCCAGCATGTACGCGTACAACTCGTCCGTGATCTTGGTTTCGTTGCCCTTGGTCATCGCGCTCTCCTGTTCGGTCCCACCGATTCCCGGGTCTTCCCCCGTCGATCTCCCCTATCGATCTCCCCCGTCGGCCTTCCCCCTCCGTCTCCCCCCTCCCGCCGCTCTCCGCCATCGGCCTCCGCGGCCTTCGTTCCCGCGAATCGCCCTGTTCCCCCGCCTCCGTTCCGAAGAGCCGTTCCGAAGAGCCGTACCTGAGGGCCCGGCGGACCGGCGCACCGTCGGCGACGAGTGAGAACGCGGTGACTGTAGCCACGATCACTCGCGAGTCCGCGTGCATCGCGCGCGCGTGTCGGTGATCACGATCGGCACTCTCCCCCAGTCGGTACGCCCGCTCCCGCTCCGGAGCGGATGCCCGCCTTCCGGTCAGTACGCATGCTCCGGTCGTTACGCAGGCTCCGGGCCAGGGCCGACGAGCCCGTTCAGACGGGTCCGTTCGGGACGAGCAGCCCGTTCGGGACGGGTCCGGGAGGCGCGCAGGAAGTGCCGCAGGATCGCCTCACCCGCCGCCACCCCCTCCTCGGCCGTCACCCGGACGTGCGGGGCGGTCCAGTCGGCATCGGCGAGTTCGCCGTGGGCCGGGCGCCAGGCGTGATCGGCGGCGAGGAGCAGATCGGCGTCGAGCAGGCTGTCGCCGGCCGCGAGGGTGCGCGTGGCGCCCGTGCGTCGGGCCACCTCGTGCATGGCCGCGCTCTTGGTGAGCGGGGCCGGTACGGCGTAGATCTTGCGCCCCTGGAGCGACACCGTCCAGCCGCGGCCACCCGCCCACTCCCCCAGTTCCTCGACCCAGCCGTCCGGCAGCAGCGAGCGTTCGACGACGAGGTACGCGAAGAGGTCCTCGGCGACGCGTTCCTTCAGTACCCAGGCGGGATCGGCCGCGGCCAGCAGGCGGGCGCGGACCTCGGCGAGCGAGGCGGCCTCGGTGGCGAGCCTGCGGGAGACCCGGGCCCGCCAGTCGCGGTCGGACTCGCCATCGACGAGAAGGTGCCCCCCGTTGGCACAGATCGCGTACCGGGGTGCGGGGCCGGGGAGGCGGATGCGCCCGTACTGTTCGCGGGTGCGGGTGGTCGTGGGGACGAAGACCGCTGCGCGAGCCAGTTCGCCGAGCAGCGCCGCCGCCGCCTCGGTGAGGTAGGAGAGCGGCTTGTGCTGGTACACCTCCACGCAGAGCAGGCGTGGGGCCTCGGCGTCCGGCATGGCGAGCCGGAGCGCCGCCGCGGAGTAGATCAGCGTGCGGTCGAGGTCGCTGGCGACCAGTGTGACGGGGGCATCCGCGACGGACGGGACAGCGGAGGCGAGCGGCGTAGCCGAGGCCCCCGGGACAGCGGAGGCGAGCCGCGCATCCGGCGCACCCGGAGCGTCGGAAGTATCGGGCGTCCCCGAAGCACCCGGCGTGCCCGAGGCGCCCGAAGCACCCGTGGCATCCGGCACACCCGACGTTCCGGGCGTACCCGATGCGTTGGGAGTACCCGGTGCGCCCGATATGCCCGGTGCGCCCGCTGCGACCCGTGTGTCCGGTGCGGTCACTTCGACACCACCGCCCTGCCGTCCGCACCCGTCGCGCCCCGGGTGTACTTCGGATGGATCAACCCCATGCAGGTGTAAGGGAGTTCGTCGACCTCCTCGATCGGCACCGCGCGCTGTTCGGCCAGCAGCCGGATGTGGTCGAGGTCCGCCCCCGCGCCGCGCTTGGCGAGGATCTTCCACGGCACGCGGCGCAGCAGGACGCGGGTGGTTTCACCGACGCCCGGCTTGACCAGGTTCACGTCGTGGATGCCGTACTCCTCGCTGACGCGTTCCACCGCGGCCCAGCCCTCCCAGGTGGGGGTGCGGTCCGCCGAAAGGAGCGCCGTGACCTCCGCGTCCACGGCGTCGGCGACCTCGTCGAAGCGGTCGGCGACGGCGTCGAGGAAGTGGCCGGACACATCGCTGTCCGCGAGTTCCCGGTAGAACTTGGCGCCGTGGAAGTCATCCGGCCCCACCAGGTCGGAACGCAGGACCGTACGCGAAACAAGCCCGGACACGGTGGAGTTGAGGCAGGCCGAGGGGATCAGGAAGTCCTCGCGGGTGCCGTAGGTGCGTACGCAGCCGCCCGGGTCGGCCAGGACCGCGATCTCCGGGTTGAAGCGTCCGCCCCCCTCCGAGCCGTCGAACTCGGCCAGGGCTGCGGCGAGTTCGCGGGTGATCGCTCCCTTTCCGGTCCAGCCGTCGACGAAGACGACGTCGGCCGGGTCGTGGTGGGCAGCCAGCCAGCGCAGGGCGTTGGCGTCGATACCCCGACCGCGCACGATGGAGACGGCGTAGTGCGGCAGGTCGAGGCCGTGGCGGTGGTGGGCCCAGCGGCGCATGAGTACGCCGACGGGGGTTCCGGCCCTGACGAGCGAGACGAGGACGGGACGCGGAGCGCGCTCGGCGAGGACCGTCTCCGTGACGGTGCCGACGGCACGGGCGACACGGGCGGCCGACAGTTCCAGGGCCGCACCGAACAGGCTCTGGTACCGGGCGGACGGCTGGTACTCGACGGGCAGCGACTCGGCGTAGTGCGCACCGCCGCTCTGTATCGCCTCCTCGCGCTCCTCGACCGGCGCCTCCAGTTCGACATGCGAGAGGTCCTGGAGCAGCCAGCCGACCTCGTCCGGCGCATAGGAGGAGAAGGCGGGGCCTCGGAGAGGCTCGGGCAGCATGGCGGAAGGCTCCTGCTGGTTGGAGTCGTTCGAGCGGGCGCCCGACGGGATGCGCGAAGAGGCGCCCGACGGGATGCGCGAGGAGGCGCCCGACGGGACGTACGAGGGGACGGCGGCGAGCAGGACGTGGCGGGTGTGTGCGGCGAGCCGCGCCAACAGCCCGTCGACGGCGTGGAGTTCGGGGGTGTCAGCGGTGGAGTCGACGGTGACGACCACGGCGTCGAATCCGGCGCCCGCGACGTTGTACGCGTACCGGTCGCCGGGTCCGTCCGCCGGGTTGTCATGCGCCGGGAAGACCAGCCGGCTGCGTATCGCGTAGCCCGGGTCGTCCACGGCCAGGACGGGGGATCGTGTGGTCGTCGAGTAGCGCACCTCGGCGTCCATGCGTTCCTCCAGCGCCGCGGCCAGCCGGAGGGGGGCGTACATCAGCTCCTCGAAACCGAGGACGAGCACACGTCGGGCGTCGCCCAGCGCGGTGGCGACACGGGCGGCCATGGCGGGGAGGGCCTGTTCCAGAACGGCCCGGTGGGCGGGGGTGAAGCCGTGGCGTCCGCCGTCGGGCACCCCGATCGGCCATTGGAGGTCCACGCGGGTGAAGGAGGCGCGCCCCGGCTCGGCGACCGCCTCCGGGCCTGGGGCGGAAGCCGCCCCCCGGCCTGCCGCATCGGTCTCCTCCTGCGCGGCGACCAGCGCCCGGCCCTTCTCCAGGACGCCTTCCGGGAGCGTGACCGTGCCCGAGCACCGCGACACCAGGTCGATGCGTGCGCCGATCTCCGCGGCGAACTCGGCCAGCCGCACCTGGTCGGCCGGGGCGCGCATGTCCACCAGCGCCACGATGACGTACCGGCCGCGCGGGTAGCGCTCGTGCAGGGCGCGGATGGTGTTGAGCACGGTGTTGCCGGTGGAGAACTCGTCGTCCACCAGTACCAGCGGCGCTCCGGTGCCGGTGGCCGGGGCCGTCCCCGGGTGGCCGACCTGCCCGCCCGCCAGCAGGTCCGGGTCCTCCGGGAGCAGCAGGTGGGAGGTGGCGTGCGAGTGTGCCTCCTCGAAGCCGCCCGCGCGCGCCACACCGTCGACGGGGCGGCGCGTCGAGTGGAGGTACGGGGCCGAGCCCAGCCCGTCCGCGACCGCGTGCCCGAGGCCGGTGGCCGTCTCCGCGTATCCGAGCACGACCGCCCGGCGCGCCTCGGCCTCGCCGAGGAGTCCGCGCACCCGCCGGCCCAGCTCGAACCCGGCGCCGTAGACCACGGAGGGCTTCTGCGGCACATGCTTGCCGAGCACGTTCGACACGAGCAGATGGGCCCGTTTGGGGTTGCGGCGCAGGGCGAGGCCCAGCAGTTCCCGCAGTTCCCTGTCGCCGCCGGGTCTCCCGTCGCCGACGAGTCCGACGCCCAGCCGCCGCGTCACCCAGCTGCCCGACCACACCATGTCCGTCGTCCGCTCCTCGCCCGGGGCGCTCATTCCGCGACCCCCGCCGCCAGCAGTTCCACGAAGCCGACGTCCTCCCGTGCCACGCCGAAGACCTCGGCGCGTTGGAGGGTCCGCTCGGCCCAGGCGCGGTGCGGCTTCACCTCGTTCATCTTGTTCGTGTACGCGGAGCGCATGACACCGCCGCCGTCGCGCTCGGGGCTCAGGATGTCCCGGGCGTCGCTGAACTCCTCGTGACTGACCACGGACAGGGCGTGCACGGGAGTGACGTGCGACGGGTGGATGCAGGTCTTGCCGAGGAGGCCGTTGGCACGGTCGAGCTCGATCTCGCGCAGCAGGCCGTCCAGGTCGTGCTCGATCAGCGCCGTGCGCAGTTCTTCGGCCCGCCCCTCCAGGAACGGGCTGCGGCGGAGCTGGGGTTTGAACATGCGCTCCTGGAGCCGGAAGTACTCCCACACCGGCCCGGTGATCGTGAACCCCGTGCCGTCCGCGCGGCCGAGCACGTTGACGACGTCGGCGATGACAGCGCCGACGATCTGCACGTCGTACGCCGTCATGTCGGGCGGCCTGCGGAGCCCGTACGCCGAGCAGAAGTCGGTGACGCCGAGGCGCAGTGCGAGCACCCGCTCGCGGTACTTGTCGACGGTGCGGGCTATGCCCTGAAGCGTTTCCTCGCGTGTCTCCAGGTGGAGCAGCTCGGGCGATTCGAGGACCGGCATCGCGAACAGGCGCCGTCCGCATGCCTTTTCGGCCTGCAAGAGGGCTTCCAGGAAGGGAACACCACGCTCTTCCGTGAATTTCGGAAGTACAAAACCAGACAACAACCGGACGGCGCTGCCGAGCCGACGCGCCAGGTCGACGACCTGGCGGGGCTCCCGGACCCGAATGAAGAGCAGGGGCGACTCGGCATCGCGTGCTTCGAGCTCGGTGAACTGCCTGATCAGGTTCTCCTCGGCGCCGACGACCTCGGAATCGTCGATCGAGTCTTCCAGGCACAGCACCATCGACACGACTCCGCGCGCGACCTGCTTGATGACGTCGTCGGCGAGCCTCGGTCTCGTCGCCGGGCTGTACAGAGTCGCCCCGAGAGCGGCCGAGAGCACATGGGCGGGCGAGTCCGCCCCGAACACGCAAGGCTCCCGGAAGAACAACCGTTCTCGCACCGCGGGCGCTACATGCCCGAAATGACGCATCTATTCCCCCGTGCTACCCGACTGGCCAACCAACACATGGCCGGTAATAGTACGTACGAACGAGCATCGAAGGTTCCCCGCAGGCGTGAACTTCGGGTGACTCGTCCATTTACCGACCCCGCCGCGTACGGCGAACGACCTGGTCCCATGCCGTCTCCGAGAGATCCGGCGCGACCCCCGCGTTGTCCGCGCGGGCGGCCAGAAGGCAGGATGACGGGCATGACGCACGCGATGATGAAAGGCTCGAACGTCCCTCTGGACGCCCCGGCCGTACGGGCGGTGCTGCGCTGGACACCGGGGGCCGGGGTTCCGGATGTGGATGCCTCGGCCTTGCTGCTGGGAGCCGACGGACGCGTGCGCTCGGACGAGGACTTCGTCTTCTACAACCAGCCCCGGCACCCCTCCGGCCTGGTGCGACGGCTACCGAAACGCAGTGCTCCCGAGGGCCTCACGGACGGTGTCGAGGCCGATCTGAGCACGCTCGACCCCTCGGTCGACCAGGTGCTCATCGCCGCGTCCTCCGACGGCGCCACCTTCGCCCAGGTGCACGACCTGCGGATCCTGCTGTACGACACGGCGGGCGCCAGCGCGGAGCCGATCGCCGTCTTCGACGTGCGGCCGGAAACCGGCGAGGAGACGGCGATCATCTGCGGCGAGCTCTACCGGCGCGGCGACGGCTGGAAGTTCCGGGCCGTGGGACAGGGCTATCCGACCGGCCTGGTCGGTCTGGCGACCGCCTTCGGCATCTCGGTCGACGAGACGGAGCCCGAGGCGGAGCCCGCACCGGCGCCCCTGCCCGTGCCGCCCCCCGCGCCGGAGCCCTCCCCGACAGCGACGCCGGCCGCCCCCGCCTTCCCGCCGCCCGTGCCCGCGTTCCCACCTGCCCCGGCGCCCGGCCCCGACGCACGGCTCACGGTCCAGCACGGGCAACCCGGATACGGCTACCCGCAGCCGTCGGCAGCCCACCCGGCCCCGCAGCCGGTCGGCCCCGCACCCGCTTACGGGTACCCGCAGCCGCCCGCGGCCCAGGACGCCTACGGCTATCCGCAGCCCGCCCCGGCCGCGGCACCCGCCGCCGACCCGAACTTCGTGCTGCCTCCGCAAGGGCCTCAGTTCATACGGCAGTGAGGCGCCTCCGGAGCGGCACGCACCCGGCGCTGGGCGCAGTCGGCACAAACCGGCCGAACGGCCGCACCCGGAGCGCCGCCCTCAACCACGGGCCCCGCAGGACCCGCGGCCCCGGCCACAGGAAACGCGGTCCCGGTGGCGGGGCACGCAGCCCCGGTCGCGGGACACGCGGCCCTCAGCCACGGGACTTGTAGCCGCGTCCCCACTGCATGCCCCAGCCGTACATCCGGTCCAGCTCCGACTGGAAGCCGTACACGAACTTCACCTCGCGCCGCACGACGAACTCGTCCTTGCTGTTGTCCACCGTGAACACCGCGCAGGAGCGCGCCTCCGGGGCGTGCTCGTCGAGTTCGATCTCGATCTGCGGGCCGTTGCCGGGGTAGAGCGTCAATTTGGCGTGCGTGCGGTCGAAGGCCGGCGTCTGGTCGTAGATGTAGACGAAGAACAGCAGCCGCTTGAAGTGCTCGCGCTGGTCGAGGTTGAGGTAGACGGTCTCGCCCGACGGCGCTCCGAAGCGGTCGTCCCCGCTGAGCCGTATGTACGGCGGCGCGTTCAGATCGCCCAGGAGGTCGCCCAGCGGCTGGACCACACCCTTGGTGCCGTCCTTGAACTCATACATGCAGCCCAGGTCCAGGTCCACGTTGACCATCCCCTGGGTGTGCGCCTGGACAACGTCGGGCTGGAACATCTTCAGGGGCCGCAGCAGACTGCCGCCCTGCCGCCCTCTGCCCTCGATGTCGGACGTGCGCATCCGCCAGGAGAGGTTGACCCGCAGATTGCCGGTCAAGGCGCCGTTCTTGGTCAGCGAGACCGTCGCGTTCCGTTTGGAGAGCACGATCGAGCTGGTCAGCGCGTTGCCCGACTCGAACTGCGCCTGCCGCCCCGGCCACAGGTTGTCCAGAAACCCCATCGCCAACCCCCACGTCTCTCGGTTCTCTCGTCGAAGTGCCCCGGCCAGGCGGCCGCCCCGTGCCTCGCACCGGCCGCCCGCATCACTGCGGGGCGGGCCGCCGGGCCGGTTCCGGGATGTTCCCGGAGAACCGTTGCCACGCGGACCGCCCCGCTGAGAGCGTTCCTCATTCCCCGCCGGGTCACACCCCGGACGGACATTATCCGCCGGGTCGCACCGGGGCAGGGTTTCCGCTCAGGGTCACACTCCGGACGGGACTTCCGTCCTGGACCCCGCCTCGTCGCCCCCGCCCGCGGCGGCCAGCGCCTTGTTGCGCCGCACCGAGGACCAGAAGGACCAGGCGATCAACACCACACCGACCAGGCCGGTGATGATCTCGTTGATCTCGTACTGGATGGTGACGAGGAGGATGACGGCCAGCGCGCCGATGGCGTAGTGGGCGCCGTGCTCCAGGTAGACGTAGTCGTCGAGGGTGCCCTGGCGGACCAGGTAGACCGTGAGCGAACGGACGTACATGGCGCCGATACCGAGCCCCAGGGCCATCAGCACGATCTCGTTGGTGATGGCGAAGGCGCCGATGACGCCGTCGAACGAGAAGGACGCGTCGAGCACCTCGAGGTAGAGGAACATGAAGAACGCGGCCTTGCCGGAGAGCGCGATCGCGGAGACCTTCTTCCCGCTCTTCCTGGCCTCCTCCTCGGCCTCGTGCTCCCGTTCCTCCTCTTCCTCCAGCCGGTTCTCGAAGAAGCTGGAGAGACCGCCGACGATGAGGTACGTGATCAGCCCCGCGACCCCGGCGAGCAGAACGGTCTCCGCCTTGTCGACGTGACCGCCGCCATGCTGGCGCGCGTCGCCCGCGAAGGTCATGGCCGAGACCAGCAGCACGATCAGCGCGACGCAGACCGACAGCATGTCGACCTTGCCCAGCTTGGCAAGGGGGCGCTCAAGCCAGCGCAGCCACTGGATGTCGCGCTCCTCGAAGACGAAGTCGAGGAAGATCATCAGCAGGAACATGCCACCAAAGGCGGCGATCGCCGGGTGGGCGTCCGTGACCAGTTCCTGGTAGCGCTCGGGCTCGTTGAACGAAAGGTTGACCGCCTCGATGGGCCCCATCTTGGCGGTGACGGCCACGATCACGACGGGGAACACCAGTCGCATACCGAAGACCGCGATGAGCACACCGATCGAGAGGAAGATCTTCTGCCAGAAGGCGTTCATCTTCTTCAGGATTCCGGCGTTGACCACCGCGTTGTCGAAGGACAGCGAGATCTCCAGGATGGACAGGATCGCCACCACGCCGAAGGCTTCCCACCCCCCGTAGAAGACCGCTGCGACAAGGCCGAGCGCGGTAACCGCGAACGACCAGCCGAAGGTTTTCAGAAGCACTGGCTACCCCATCGTGTGTGTAACGGGTCTCCCCCGCGCCGTGCGCGGCTTTACGAAACGTTGACCCCAAAGTCTAGAGCGATCCCGCGCAAGCCAGAGGCATACCCCTGACCCACCGCACGGAACTTCCATTCGCCGTTGTACCGGTACAGCTCGCCGAAGATCATCGCGGTCTCGGTCGACGCGTCCTCGGTGAGGTCGTACCGCGCGAGCTCCCGGCCGTCCGCCTGGTTGACCACGCGAATGAACGCGTTGCCGACCTGGCCGAACGTCTGCCCCCGGACATCCGCCTCGTGAATGGAGACCGGGAAAATGATCTTGTCGCAGTGCGCCGGGACCTGGGCGAGGTTCACGATGATCGACTCGTCGTCGCCCTCGCCCTCGCCCGTGAGGTTGTCGCCGGTGTGTTCCACGGAGCCGTCGGGGCTCGTGAGGTTGTTGTAGAACACGAACCATTCATCGCCGAGCACCCGGCCCGACTGGCACAGCAGCGCGCTGGCGTCGAGGTCGAAGTCGGCGCCCGTGGTGGATCGTGCGTCCCAGCCGAGCCCGACCAGCACCTGCGTGAGATCGGGTGCGGCCTTGGAGAGGGAGACGTTGCCTCCCTTGGCGAGTGTGACGCCCATGGTGTGGTCCTCCCCGAGTCGAAGAGTCGATGAATCGTCTTGTCGATCCTGGTTCGAGCGTTGTCGAACCAGGATCGAGCTCTCAGCCCGTCCGCGCGGGCCTGCCGTTTCCGGCGGACCAGCCGATTTCCGGCGAACCGGCCGGTTCGCCGCCTGCTCGATTGCCGATGCCTCGGACACCCGAGCGCTCACCTCGGCGTCCGGGCCCTCACCCTGGACGCCGGAGGCCCGGAATCGGGCGCCGGAGGCCGCAGCCGAAACCGGGACCCCGGACACCGACGTTCCGGTGTGCGAGGTCCCGGGGGTCGGGACTCCGGACACCGACATCGCGGATGCCGGAATCCCGGATGCAGGAGTCTCAGACGTTGACGCCGAAGTCCTGCGCGATGCCGCGCAGGCCGGAGGCGTACCCCTGACCGATGGCGCGGAACTTCCACTCCGCCCCGTGGCGGTACAGCTCGCCGAAGACCATGGCGGTCTCCGTGGACGCGTCCTCGCTCAGGTCGTAGCGCGCCAGCTCGCTGTTGTCGGCCTGGTTGACCACGCGGATGTACGCGTTGCGCACCTGGCCGAAGCTCTGCTGACGGGACTCGGCCTCGTAGATCGAGACCGGGAAGACGATCTTGTCGACGTCGGCCGGAACGGCGGCGAGGTTGACCTTGATGACCTCGTCGTCACCCTCGCCCTCACCGGTGAGGTTGTCACCGGTGTGCTCGACGGAGCCGTCAGGGCTCTTGAGGTTGTTGAAGAAGACGAAGTTGCTGTCGTTGCCGACCTTGCCCTGGGCGTTCGTCAGCAGGGCGCTGGCGTCGAGGTCGAAGTCACCACCGGTGGTGGTGCGGGCATCCCAGCCCAGACCGACGAACACGGCGGTCAGGTTGGGCGCGGCCTTGGTCAGCGAGACGTTACCGCCCTTGCTGAGGCTGACTCCCACGAGTCCTCCCATTGGTTTTCCGAAGGGTCGGCTGGCGCCGACGCCTCCACGTTGCTTGGCATCCGATCAACGAGTGGATCCTAGTGACCGGTTCCCGCCAGAAGCAGGCTTTTGGCCGGTTCGGAGGGGAAACAATCGGTCACCGGTCGGGCCGGCCGGGGCACTCCGGCGGCCCGGAGCGCCCCGGCGGATCAGGGGCCCGGGTGGATCAGGGCACCCCGGCGGGCCAGGGCGCCCGGGTGGGTCAGAGCGCGTCGAGCGCCTTGACGTAGTCGTTGAGGTCGCGCGCGTCGGGCAGGCCGTTGATCACGGTCCAGCGCACCACGCCCTCCTTGTCGATGATGAAGGTGCCGCGCACCGCGCAGCCCTTCTCCTCGTCGAAGACGCCGTACGCGCGCGAGGTCTCGCCGTGCGGCCAGAAGTCCGAGACCAGCGGGTATTCGAGGCCCTCCTGCTCCGCGAAGACACGCAGCGTGTGGATGGAGTCGTTGGAGACCGCGAGCAGCTGCGTGTCGTCGTTCACGAACTTCGGCAGCTCGTCGCGGAGCGCGCAGAGTTCACCCGTGCAGACGCCGGTGAAGGCGAACGGGTAGAACAGCAGCACGACGTTCTTCTCGCCACGGAAGTCGGAGAGCTTCACCGTCCGGCCGTGGTTGTCCTTGAGCTCGAAATCCGGGGCCTGGGTGCCGACCTCGATCGCCATGAGACGCGTCCCTTCGCTACGTTCACCGGGCTGGGCTGTCCGGGTGGCCCCAGCCTACGCAGGACCCGCGTGGGCCCGTGCGGCACCCACGCAGGCTTCGCGGGACCCCGGGTGCCCTTGGCGCGTCGTGTGGCCGAAAGCCGCCTGGCATCGGACCGAGTCCGTGCCGGGTCCCGGGGGCCGGATCCCGGGCGGCCGGCCGCGGTGGTCCCGGAGCGGCGATGCCCCCCGGGCCGTGCGGCCGGTTCGTCCCCGGCAGGCGCGCGCACGACGAAGGTCCCCTGCGGCTGCTGCCGACCGGGGACCTTCGTGCCTCGTATCGCGTCGAGCGCCGTCAGCGCCTGCTGCGGGCCGCCTTCGGTGTGACCAGGCGGCTGCCCGTCCAGTCCTTGCCCGCGCTGATGCTCTTGGTCTGGGAGAGACCGGCGGTCTGCGCGGCCTCGTTGATGTCGCTCGGTTCGACGTATCCGTCACGGCCGGTCTTCGGCGTCATCAGCCAGACCGTGCCGCCGTCCTCGATCAGACCAATGGCATCCACCAGCGCGTCCGTAAGGTCGCCGTCCTCGTCGCGGAACCACAGCAGCACGGCATCGGCGACGTCGTCGTAATCCTCGTCGACGAGATCCTGACCGATCGCGGCCTCAATGCCCTCACGGAGCTCCTGCTCGACGTCGTCGTCGTAGCCGATCTCCTGGACCACCTGTCCGGGCTCGAACCCCAGGCGTGCTGCCGGGTTGGTCCGCTCCTCCGCGTGGTCCGCGGTCGCGCTCACGGGTTGCCTCCTGATCATGTTTCGGAAAATGCTTCAGCCACGCGCGTGCGCGAGGCATTGGCCGTAGTCCACACGGGAGTGGCGGATCGCGCAAGTACCCAGCGTGCGAGACCGCCTGAACGAGGACGTTCCGTACCACGTCTCCGCGGTCTCGGCGGCCTCCCTGCGGGGCCCGGCGTCACCGTCCACACCCTTTGTGTCCTTCCACAGCTTATGCCGTTTCGGTCCACCAATCGGATTCGAACATCCTTTGGGAACGCCTGGGCGGCTTGGGCGTATGGTTTGCGTTTGCGCCGACCCGTCCACGCGCCGTGGACGCGATGTCTCGTAAACGCGGGGGTTACCCCGCGGTAGAGATGACGTCCGCGCCCTTGCGGTACACGATGGTGATGGCGTACAGGCACGACCTCCCGGGGGCACGTTCTCCCGTGACCGGCCCCGTAGAGCAGTACCGAACAGCGAAGGAACAGCGTGGCTTCCGGATCCGATCGCAACCCGATCATCATTGGCGGCCTGCCGAGCCAGGTCCCGGACTTCGATCCCGAGGAGACCCAGGAGTGGCTCGACTCGCTCGACGCCGCCGTCGACGAGCGAGGCCGTGAGCGGGCCCGTTATCTGATGCTCCGGCTCATCGAGCGCGCGCGCGAGAAGCGCGTCGCCGTGCCCGAGATGCGCAGCACGGACTACGTGAACACGATCGCCACGAAGGACGAGCCGTTCTTCCCCGGCGACGAGGAGATCGAGCGCAAGATCCTCAACGCGACCCGCTGGAACGCGGCCGTGATGGTTTCGCGCGCCCAGCGTCCGGGCATCGGGGTCGGCGGCCACATCGCCACCTTCGCCTCCTCCGCCTCGCTCTACGACGTGGGCTTCAACCACTTCTTCCGGGGCAAGGACGACGGCCGGGGCGGCGACCAGATCTTCTTCCAGGGCCACGCGTCCCCGGGCATCTACGCCCGCGCCTTCCTGCTCGACCGGCTGAGCGAGACCCAGCTCGACGGCTTCCGGCAGGAGAAGTCGAAGGCGCCGGACGGACTGTCCAGCTACCCGCACCCCCGGCTGATGCCGGACTTCTGGGAGTTCCCGACCGTCTCGATGGGCCTGGGCCCGCTCGCCGCGATCTACCAGGCGCGGATGAACCGGTACATGGAGGCGCGCGGCATCGCCGACACCTCGCAGTCCCACGTATGGGCGTATCTGGGCGACGGCGAGATGGACGAGCCGGAGTCGCTTGGCCAGCTCTCCATCGCCGCCCGTGAGGGCCTGGACAACCTGACCTTCGTGGTCAACTGCAACCTCCAGCGGCTCGACGGCCCGGTGCGCGGCAACGGCAAGATCATCCAGGAGCTGGAGTCGCAGTTCCGCGGTGCCGGATGGAACGTCATCAAGCTGGTCTGGGACCGCTCCTGGGACCCGCTGCTCGCCCAGGACCGCACGGGCATCCTGGTCAACAGGCTGAACACCACGCCGGACGGCCAGTTCCAGACCTACGCCACCGAGTCCGGCTCGTACATCCGCGAGCACTTCTTCGGGGACGACGCGCGGCTGCGCGAGATGGTCAAGGACATGTCCGACGACCAGATCCTGCACCTGGGCCGCGGCGGCCACGACCACCGCAAGATCTACGCGGCGTACGCGGCGGCCAAGGCCCACAAGGGCCAGCCGACGGTGATCCTGGCCCAGACGGTCAAGGGCTGGACGCTGGGGCCGAACTTCGAGGGCCGCAACGCCACCCACCAGATGAAGAAGCTCACGGTCGACGACCTCAAGGGCTTCCGCGACCGGCTGCACCTCCCGATCAGCGACAAGCAGCTGGAAGAGGGCTACCCGCCCTACTACCACCCGGGCCGCGGCTCGGAGGAGATCCAGTACATGCACGACCGCCGCAAGGGTCTGGGCGGTTATGTCCCGACGCGCGTGGTACGGGCGAAGCCGCTGGTCCTGCCCGAGGACAAGACGTACGCGACCGCGAAGAAGGGGTCGGGTCAGCAGTCGATCGCCTCGACCATGGCGTTCGTCCGCATCCTGAAGGACCTCATGCGGGACAAGGAGATCGGCAAGCGTTTCGTGCTGATCGCGCCCGACGAGTACCGCACCTTCGGCATGGACGCCTTCTTCCCGAGCGCGAAGATCTACAACCCGCTGGGCCAGCAGTACGAGTCGGTGGACCGCGATCTGCTGCTCGCGTACAAGGAGTCGCCGACGGGCCAGATGCTGCACGACGGCATCTCCGAGGCCGGCTGCACGGCGTCGCTGATCGCGGCGGGCTCGGCGTACGCCACGCACGGCGAGCCGCTGATCCCGGTGTACGTCTTCTACTCGATGTTCGGTTTCCAGCGCACCGGCGACCAGTTCTGGCAGATGGCCGACCAGCTCGCGCGCGGTTTCGTGCTGGGCGCGACCGCCGGTCGTACGACGCTGACCGGTGAGGGGCTCCAGCACGCCGACGGCCACTCCCAGCTGCTGGCCTCGACCAACCCGGCCTGTGTGGCATACGACCCGGCGTTCGGCTACGAGATCGCGCACATCGTCAAGGACGGTCTGCGCCGGATGTACGGCGAGAACAGCGAGGACGTCTTCTACTACCTCACCGTCTACAACGAGCCGATCCAGCACCCGGCCGAGCCGGAGAACGTGGACGTGGAGGGCATCCTCAAGGGCGTCTACCGCTACAAGGCCGCCGAGCGGGGCGAGATTCCGGCCCAGATCCTGGCGTCCGGCGTGGCCGTGCCGTGGGCGGTCGAGGCGCAGCGGATCCTCGCGGAGGAGTGGAACGTCCGGGCGGACGTCTGGTCGGCGACCTCCTGGAACGAGCTGCGCCGCGAGGCCGTGGAGGCCGAGCGGTACAACCTGCTGCACCCGGAGGAGGAGCAGCGCGTCCCGTACGTGACGCGGAAGCTCTCCGGCTCCGAGGGACCGTTCGTGGCGGTTTCGGACTGGATGCGTTCGGTGCCGGACCAGATCGCGCGGTGGGTGCCCGGTGCGTACCAGTCGCTCGGCGCTGACGGCTTCGGCTTCGCGGACACGCGTGGCGCGGCCCGCCGGTTCTTCCACATCGACGCCCAGTCGATCGTGCTCGCGGTGCTGACGGAGCTGGCGAAGCAGGGCCGGATCGACCGGTCGCTGCTGAAGACGGCCATCGACCGGTACGAGCTGCTGGAGGTCGCCGCGGCTGCGCCGGGCACGGCCGGCGGCGACGCGTAGGACGTACCAGGGACGCGGATCCGGCCCGCGGACCACGGCGAGGGGCGGCGTGGACCGAAATGGTCCGCGCCGCCCCTCGCCCGTGTCCGGCCGGTCACCGCGCCGGCGGACGCGACGCCCGGATCCGGTCGCCGGGTTCCCGGGCCCCGGTGCGGGAACCGCCCTGGACCGCCCGAAAGCGCCCTGGGCCGCCCGGCACCGGCACCTCGCGGCCCCGGCCGGTTCGCCCCGCCTCGGCACCCGGTCCCCCGGGCGCGGGCGTCAGGACCTCGTGGGCCCGGTCAGTTCTCCCAGACCTTGAACGCCCGGACCTGGTACGGGGAACGGGGCACCCAGGTGCCGCCGCCCGGATAGGTCTCGAACTCCCCGGTCTCGGCGCATTCCGCCGACTGGTACGTGGTGACCGGGCGGCCCGTGCGGTTGACGAGCGCTTGCCCCCTGGAGCCCGCCCGGAGCGGGACACAGCTCTCGATGCCGACGGTGGACAGCTCGTGGATCTGCCGGGCGCCGGTGAAGTCCGGCTTCTCCCAGAGGCAGAGCTGGCCGCTGTCGCAGGCGCCGAGCCGGACGGGCGCGGACCGGGCGGCGGACCGGGCCTGTCCTGGCTGGGCGGCGGCGGTCCGCGGAAGTGCGGAACGCACGGAGTCCGCCTGCGGTGTGGCGGGGTGGGCGTCCGCCTGCGGGATCAGGACGGCAGCGGCAAGAGCGGTGACGAGAACGGTCGTACGCGTCGTACGCATGGACATCGACCCCCGTGGTCGTGCGAATCGGTTGGTTGCACCGCACCCTGGCTCGCGGGGCAGCCCCCGGGAAAGGGGCCTCGGGGCACACCACCCTGATAGGCGACAGCCCCGCCGGAGCGGCCGGCGGGGCTGTTGTACGTGGCGTGTTGACGCGTCGGGGCCGTGGGCGCACCGACGGGTCCCGGGGGTGCCGGGAGGGACGGTCAGATGTGGCCCATGCCCGCACCCGCCTCGGCGTTCTGACCGCGCTTGGCGAGCGTGGCGACCGCGGCGGCGGCCACCGCGACGAAGCCGGCGACCGTGAATGCCGTGCTCATGCCCGACACGAACGTGTCATGGGCGACGCCGGTGATCTTCTGCGCGATCTCCGGCGGCATGTTGCCGGACACGGGTGCGAGGCCGACCTCGACGGCTGAGGACGCCTGGTCCAGCTGCTGCGGGCTGAGGGGCGGAAGCTGTGCGGCCTGCCAGTTGTCGCCCAGGTGCGAGTTCACCTGGGAGGCCATGATCGCGCCCAGCACCGCCGTACCGAGGCTGCCGCCGACCTGCATGGCGGACTGCTGCAGACCGCCGGCGACACCGGACAGCTCCATCGGCGCGTTGCCCACGATGACCTCGGTGGCCCCCACCATCACCGGGGCGAGGCCGAGACCGAGCAGGCCGAACCAGATCGACATGGTCAGCGTGCCGGTGCCGACCTCCAGCCGGGACATGCCGAACATGGCGATCGCCGTGCACACCATGCCGCCGACCAGCGGAACCCGCGGGCCGAACTTGGTGATCATGAAGCCCGCGACCGGCGACGCGACGATCATCATGCCGGTCAGCGGCAGCAGGTGCAGACCGCTGGCGACCGGGCTCAGACCGTGCACGTTCTGGAGGTAGAACGTGACGAAGAACAGTCCGCCCATGAAGGCGAAGGCCATCAGCACCATCAGGACCGTGCCCGCGGACAGCGGCACCGACCGGAACATCGCCAGCGGGATCAGCGGCTCGCGGACGTTCTTCTGCCAGAAGGCGAAGACCACGAACAAGGCCACGGCGCCGCCCAGGAAGCCGAGCGTCCTGTAGTCGCCCCAGCCCCAGGCGGAGCCCTTGATGAGCGCCCAGATCAGGCAGAACATCGCCCCCGAGAGCAGCACGATCCCGCCGATGTCGAACGAGCGGGGCGCGTTCTGCGCGCGGTGGTCCCTGAGGATCACCAGGCCCAGCAGGAGCGCGATGGCACCGACCGGCACGTTGATGAAGAAGACGGACTGCCAGTTGACCTTCTCGACGAGCACGCCGCCGAGGATCGGACCGCCCGCGGTCGAGGCACCGATCACCATGCCCCAGATGCCGATCGCCATGTTCAGCTTCTCGGCCGGGAAAGTGGCGCGCAGCAGGCCGAGCGCGGCGGGCATCAGGAGGGCGCCGAAGAGGCCCTGGAGCACCCGGAACACGATCACCAGGGCGACGCTGCCGGAGAGGCCGATGGCCCCCGATGCCGCGGCGAAGCCCACGACACCGATCAGAAAGGTCTGGCGGTGACCGAACCGGTCACCGAGCTTGCCGGCCGTGATCAGGGAGACCGCGAGGGCGAGCAGGTACCCGTTGGTGATCCACTGGACGTCGGCGAGCGAGGCGTTCAGGTCGTGCTGGATGGCGGGGTTGGCGATCGCGACGATCGTGCCGTCGAGCGCGACCATCATCACGCCGATGGCCACGGAGAAGAGCGTCAGCCAGGGGTGGCCGCGCAGCCCCTTGGCAGGTGCGGGACCGGAGGTGTCCTTCGGCTCCCGCGACGCCTTTTCGACGGTGGTCTGACTAGTCATGCCCGGGACAGTAATGTCAGTCGCTGACAGTTGACAAACCATTTCACTAGTCGGTAACTGTCATGTTGCCCACAGGTACGCTGAGCTGCCAAAAGCAGCAGGAAGAGGACGAGTTCAGTGACCGACGGGCAGCGGACGGCGCACCCGGCCGGGCCGCGTGAGCGCCCAGCCGACCTCACGGCGAGTCCGGGCGGCCGGACGGAGGGTCCGGGCGGCCTCACGGGAAGTCCGGCCGGACAGGGCGAGCGCCCGACCGGACTGCGGGAGCAGAAGAAGCGCCGCACCCGGGACGCCCTGCTGCTCGCCGCCCTCGACCTCTTCATTACGCAGGGGTACGAGCAGACGACCGTCGACGAGATCGTCGACGCCGTGGAGGTCTCCCAGCGCACCTTCTTCCGCTACTTCGCCAGCAAGGAGGACGTCGCCTTCGCGATCCAGGAGATGGTGGAGTCCCACTTCCTCTCGGAGCTGCGCCGACGCCCCGCCTCGGAGACGCCGTTCGAGGCCATACGGCGCGCGGTCCTCTGCGCCTGGAACAGCCTGGGGGACACGATCGAGGCGATCGCCACGGTCGAACTCCACATGCGCACGTACCGGATGATCGAGTCGACGCCGTCCCTGCTCGCCACCCACCTGCGGCGCAGCATCGACCTGGAGAACCAGATCGCGCTGCTGATCGCCGAGCGCGAGGGTCTCGACGTGGAGGAGGACCCCCGGCCGAGGATCGCCGTCGCCGCGTTCTGCGGAGTGATGCGGGTGACGGGGCAGCTCTGGGGCCGGGAACGGGACGCCGGCGTGGAGTCATGGCGCGTGCTGACCGAGAGGTACCTGGACCAGCTCGGTCCGGCGCTGGCGGGGGACTGGCGGTCGGGCGCCGGCAACCGGAACGGCGCGGGGAACGGGACCGGCGCGGGGAACGGGACCGGGGCCGGAGCCTGCCGCGAACCGGGATGACCGCACACGCGTACGGGGCCCGGCCGCCGCTCCCACCGACGCCATGGGCCCCCGTCCCACGTGCCGGCCCGATGCGCCGGTCGATGCGCCGATGTGCCGTACGCCTCAGCGCGCGGCATGACCGACTTCACAACGGCCCCCGCCCCGATGGCCGTATGCGACGCTCCGGAGCCTCTTCCGGGGCTCCTCTCGCACCTCAGCGTGCGCGCCGCACCAACACAGCGTGAGACGTGGGGACTTGAATTCCCGACAGCCGCGTGATGTGTGTCACCCTCCGCACGGCTGCGATGGGGCGTCTCCTAATGTGGGCCGGAGTGACTTCCTTCGACTCCTCTCCCACCCTCGCCGCGTGGCGCGCGCTGCTCGCTGTCGCGGTGGTGTTCGTGATGCTGGCGACCACGGGCTGGACCGCCGTACGACATCACAGCCCCGGCGAGCCACGCGCCGCCGCGCTCGCCGCCTGGGCCCGGGGACGTCTGGGCGGCCACCCGCTGCCGGACCCCGACGCGCCGCCGCAGCGCGTGGCCCGGTTCTTCGCCGCGCTCACGGCCGAGCAGCGCACCGCCCTCGCCGACAGGTACCCGCTGGTCGTGGGCAACCTGAACGGCGTCCCCGTCACCCTGCGCTACCACGCCAACCGGCAGGCCCTGGAAGAGGCGCGGTCGGTCGAGCGGAAGCGCGCGCACGACGACCGGCTCTCCCCCGGCGGCCGCGCCGAGGCCCTCCGCAGGATGGACCGCTTCCGATCGATGCTCGCGCACGGACGGCACATCCTCGCCTTCGATCCGTCCGGGAAGGGGCGTGCCGCGGAGGTCTTCGGCGACCTCGACCGGGCCGAGCGGATCTCCGTGGTCGTCCCCGGCGTCGACACCAACCTGCTGACCCTGGAACGGTCCGCACCGAAGGCGAACACCGCCCCGGTCGGCATGGCGAAGTCGCTGTACGCGGCGGAGCGCGCAGCCCGCCCCGGCACCCGTACCGCCGTCATCGCCTGGGCCGACTACACCACGCCCGTCGGCATCGGCGTGGACGCAGCCCTGGGCCACCTCGCCGAACGCGGCGCGGTGCGCCTGAACGCGCTGGTGAACGTGTTGCCGGGCGACGCTCCGGTCTCTCTGTTCTGCCACAGCTACGGCTCGGTGCTCTGCGGTGTCGCCGCGCACGAACTGCCCGCCAGGGTCGCCGACATCGCGGTCGCGGGCAGTCCCGGCATGCGGGCGGAGCGCGCCGACCAGTTGCGAACCGGGGCCAGGGTGTGGGCGACGCGGGACCGCGGCGACTGGATCGAGGACGTGCCGAACCTGGAATTCGGCGGGCTCGGTCACGGGGCCGACCCGGTCGACCCCGCGTTCGGCGCCCGTGTCGTCGCGGCGGGCAACGCGGTCGGGCACAGCGGCTATTTCGAGCCGGGCACCGAGAGCCTGGACAACTTCGCGGCCATCGGTGTGGGCGCCTACGCCTCGGTGAGCTGCGCGGCGTCCGACCGCACCTGCCGTGAGGGCGTCGCCCTCGACCACGTGGCCTGACGGGATTATCGCCCCGTATCCGGCCACATTTCGGGGCATGCACCAGGGGGGACGCGGGGGGCAAGTGCCGCATACGATGAGGCACATGGGTGATGTGCTGGCCGGAATTCATGCCACCTGGGAGTTCGACACCGACGCCGTGCTCATCCGCTTCGAACGGGGGATTCGCACACCGAAGCTCTTTCAGAGCTTGCGTGAGCGCCGCGTACCACTCGCGGCGCTGTCATCGGTGACGCTGGCTCCCGGCAAGCGGGGAACGGTGGTCCTGCGTGCCGTGCCCAGACCGGGCGCCGACCCGTTGCTGGAGGCCGCCGCCGGACAGCTCAAGGACAGCCACGACCCGTACCGGCTGGTGCTCCCCGCCGAGTCCGAGACGCTCGCCGAGTACTACGCGGACGAGCTGCGTGCCCTGCTCGGCCCGGACGCCTCGGAGCCCGCCGACCGGTTCCTGATCGCCGCCCCGGAGGCGCCGATGCGGTTCAAGGCGTACGACGGCCGGGCCGGTTTCGACGGCGAGCGGGTCTCCTTCCGCTGGTTCTGGACGGGTGCCTCCACGGCGAAGTGGAAGGCCGGCGACCAGACGTTTCCGGTGGCGGAGCTGAGCGGTGTCGAGTGGCGTTCGCCGGACGCCATCGACGGCTATCTGCGGCTGCTGCCGAGGGCAGCGGAAGGCACGGTCCCGGTGCCGGGTCCCGCCCTGGGGTCCGCCGCGGTCACGGCCACGGGCGCGTGCCCGGCCGCCGATCCGATGGCCGGTCTCAGCCCGGGCGCGGCGTCGGACACCGCCCTGCCCACGGCCGCCCGGCCCACCCGCGCCGATCAGGACCCGGCCGCGGTGGTGTTCGGCCTCGGCTACGGTCCGGTGCACGAGTCGCTGCCGTTCGCCGCGGCGGTGCTGGCATCCGTCCGCAGGAAGCAGCCCGCGCACATGGCCCCCGACACCATCCTGGCCGGCGCGGGGCGGCGCGATCCCGCGGACATCGCGGAGCGGATCCGCCACCTCGGGGAGCTCCACCAGGCGGGTCTGGTCACGGACGAGGAGTTCAGCGTGAAGAAGGCCCAACTGCTCGCGGAGCTTTAGAACTCAACACCGTTGCGTTCACGTCCACGGTAGAGATCGTCAGCGAGGCAGCAGACCTGGACACCACCGAAACACGCACGCTCCTGGCCAAGTTCCGGCTGACGCAGGACAGCGCACGGCGCCCCTCATCGTCGCTGTCGCCAGGCGAGCGCACCCGTGCCGGCCTGGCGCTCCTACAGGCCCGCGGAGTCAACTGCCTGGTTCTGGACGAGCCCACCAACCACCTGGACATCGAGGCTGTGGAGCAACTGGAGCAAGCTCTGGACAGCTTCACCGGCACGCTGCTCCTGATCACACATGACCGGCGCCTCGCCGACACCGTGTACCTCGACCGTACGATCGAGGTGAGCGACTACCACCCGTCATGAGCCCGACGTACAGCTCCCAGCCGTCAGGATCCGAGGACCATCGACGTGTGAAACCTGCCGTCGGTCCCTGTTGCCCCAGGTACTCAATCTTCTCCTGGTGGATCCAGCAGCACCTGTAGATCCGCAGCCGCAGGGTGCCGGGGCGCCCTTGACGCCCCGGCGCTCTCCCTGACCGCCGGGGACACCGAACGGCCCGGCCTCCTCGCCTACATCCACGGATGCGGTTCATCACGATCGAGCCCTTCGACACCCCGCCGCGGTCACCGCCACCGAGCTGCTGCGCGCCGGGCACCCCCGGGCAGCCGTCCACGCCATCCACGCCGCCCGCCCCACTGCCGACTTCCAGTCGGCCGCTTCCTGCTCGCCCTCACGCCCGCACCCCCGGCCCCGAAGGCGCCGCCCGGTCCGTCCGTCGTTCCCCGTCATACCCCCGTACGAGACGGGGCGGCAGCGGATCGAAACCCCGGTATGACGCCCTCGGACGGGTCCGCTGCCTACGCTGATGCGGCCATGACCACTCCCCCGCCGCACATCCCGTCCGAGGAACCGCACGTTCCGTCCAAGGCATCGCACGACCCGCTCCACGATCGACGCGCACCGTCCGAGGCACCGACCGCCCTGTCCGAGGCACCGACCGCCCCGCTCGACAATCCACACGTACCGTCCGAGGCACCGACCGCCCCGTCCGAAGCACCGTACGACCCGTCCGGGGCGGCGTGCCGCCTGCCCGAGCCACCGCGCGTACCGCCCCGATCGGCACTGCCCCCGCCGCCCGCCGTCGATGGCCTGGTGAGTGCCGCGCGCCGCAACGTACGGCAGCTCGCCCAGGTCCTCGCCCATCCGTCCCACCCCCCGACACCTCTCCTGGCGGACGCGCCCAGGCATTGGCAGCGATGGCTGCCGTACCTGGTGGTCCTCGCCCTCTTCGCGATCTTCTTCCCGGCCACGATCAGGGTCCTGACGGATCAGTTCGAGGTACCCAGCGGGATCGCGGGGCTCCTGGCCGTCGCCCAGGTGACGCCGCTGCTGATGCTGGCGCACCGGCCGTTGCAGGCGTGGTGGATCATCCTGCCCGCCGACATCCTGGGGGCGCTGATCCTGCTCAGGTTCCCGGCCCACCCGGACGACGTCTGGCCGTGGCCTCCGCCGACCCTGTTCGGCCACCTCTTCCTGATGCTGGCGCTGGCCCTGCGCGAGCCCCGGCGGACCGTGGCCTCCGTCTGGGCAGTGACGACAGCGGCGGGCCTGGTCCTCCAGCTGATCAACCCGCACCGCAGCAACGGGAGCGCGACGCTGCTCTCCATATTCGGCGCGGTGGTCGCGGTGATCGGCGCGTTGATCGGCGCGGTGATACGGGAACGGGGCATCGCGCGGCAACGGCTCGTCGAGCAGGAGATCATCAGCGAGGCGGAACGGGCTCGGCGGACGCTGCTGGAAGAACGCGCCCGGATCGCCCGCGAACTGCACGACGTGGTCGCGCACCACATGTCCGTGATCACGGTCCAGGCCGACTCCGCGCCCTACCGGATCAGCGGGCTGCCCGAGGAGGCGCGCGAGGAGTTCGGCGCGATCGCGGCGAGCGCGCGGGAGTCGCTGACGGAGATGCGGCGGCTGCTGGCGGTGCTGCGCAGCGACGGCACGGACGGCGAGCGGGCCCCGCAGCCGGGGCTCGACCGGGTCCAGCAGCTCGTGGAGGCGACGGTACGGACAGGGCTTCCGGCCGAACTGTCGCTGGCCGCCGACCTGCCGGACCTGCCGCAGGCGGTGGACCTGTCCGCGTACCGGATCGTGCAGGAGGCCCTGGCCAATGTGGTGCGGCATGCGCCTGGTGCGCGGACCCGGGTGTCGGTGGCGTCCGACGGCGAGCACCTGACCGTCCTGGTGGTCAACGGCCCTGCCCAGCAGGCCGGTTCGCCGCTGGAGACGACCGGCACCGGGAACGGTCTGGTCGGCATGCGCGAACGCGTACGGTTGACCGACGGCACACTGGACACCGGTCCGCTGCCCGACGGCGGTTACCGGGTGGCCGCCCGCCTGCCGCTGAAGCACTCGGTGGACTGACGCCCGCCCCACCCTGACGCCGCCTTGACCCCGCCCTCGGAGGAACCGTGACCATCCGCGTGATCATCGTCGACGACCAGGCCATGGTGCGAGCCGGGTTCGCGGCACTGCTCGCGGCGCAGAGCGACATCGAGGTGGTCGGTGAGGCGCCGGACGGGCGCCGGGCCGTCGACGTCAGCCGGGACGTGCGCCCGGACGTGGTCCTGATGGACGTCCGGATGCCCGAGATGGACGGCCTGGCGGCGGCCCGCGCGCTGCTGAACCCTCCGGCGGGGGTGGAGCACCGGCCGAAGGTGCTGATGCTCACCACGTTCGACGTGGACGACTACGTGTACGAGGCGTTGCGCGCCGGGGCGTCCGGTTTCCTGCTCAAGGATGCGCCGCCCTCGGACCTGATCGCGGCGGTGCGGGTGGTGGCGTCGGGCGAGGCGCTGCTGGCACCGTCGGTGACGCGGCGGCTGATCGCGGACTTCGCCCGGCAAGGTCCCTCCGGCGCGACCCGGAGCGGACAGGCGCTGCGGCTGAAGGGGCTGACCCCGCGCGAGACGGAGGTGCTGGAGCTGATCGCGCGGGGGCTGTCCAATCAGGAGATCGCGGCACGACTGGTGCTGGCCGAGCAGACGGTCAAGACCCACATCGGGCGGGTGCTGGCCAAGCTGGACCTGCGGGACCGCGCGCAGGCGGTGATCTTCGCGTACGAGGCGGGGCTGGTGGTGCCGGGCGAGGGGTGAGGAGCTGGGGCCGCCAAAGGACGTCCGGACCCGCCCCGCCCTGGATGCCCGTACCGGCCACGGAACCCCCGCGCCGAGCCCCGGAATCCCGCACCGGGCTCCGGGATCTCCGGACGGCCCGGTGCGGCTACCCCCAGGTGAGCGGGTCGAGGTGAAGGTAGAAGCGCCGGCGGTCGTGGTCGAGGGTGATTCCGTACCGCTCGGCGAACGCCGCGTCCGCGGCGCGCGCGTCCTCCTCGTCCGCCCAGGTCTCCCGCGCGTTGGCGAGCAGGAGCGACAGGTCGGCGTAGCGGTCGGCCAGGCCGAGGCGGCCCAGATCGATGAAGCCCGACACGTCCAGCGTCCGGGGGTCCAGGACGATGTTGGGCAGGCACAGGTCCCCGTGGCAGACGACCGTGTCGGCGGTCTCCTGCTCGCGGCGGCGGGCGGTCTGCGGGATGAGACGGTCCAGCAACTCACCGGCGGGCGTGTGCTGTTGTTCGACGGGGAGGAATTCCGGATTCACCGCGCCACGGCTCACCACGTCGTGCGCCAGGGCGATCATCCGGTCCAGGTCCCGGCGGAACGGGCACCGGCGCACGGGCACCGTGTGCAGGGCGCGGACCGCGTCCGCGATGTGACCCCAGGAGGCCCGCAGTTCGGCGGCGGACAGTTCGTCGGCGGGTACCCCGGGGACGGTGCTGGTCACCAGGCACGCGCCCGCGTCGCCGGAGCGGCAGTCCAGTACCCGCGGCCCCGGAACTCCCTGGTCCCCCAGCCAGGCGATCCGGTCGCGCTCCGCCCGCAGTTCGGCGGCGTCCGAGGCGGCCACGCACTTGGCGTACCGACCGCCGTCCGCGCTGCGGAAGACGTCCGCTCCCGACTCTCCGGTGTGGACGGGAAGCCAGTCGTCCTCGCCTGCGCCCGGCGTCTTCGGCAACAGGGTTCGGAGCCCGGGGACTTCGCTCATGTCGGCCACTCTAGTGCCGCGGCACCAGGCCGCCCCGGCTCGCCCGGCTGAGCGGCTGTCCCGGTCCGCCGGGGCGCGGCCCGCCCCCGGCCTTCTCGGCCTCGACTCCCCCAGCACCTGCCCTCCGCTCTGGCCCTTCTGTTCCAGCCCCTTCGGCTCTGGCCTCTCTGTTCCAGCCCCTTCGGCTCCGGCCTCTCTGTTCCAGCCCCTTCGGCTCCGGCCCCTTCAGCTTGAGCCCTTGGCCGCCGCGTAACTGACCATGAGATTCCGGTAGTTCGGGATGTGCTCGGCGAGCAGGTTACCCAGCCCCTCGATGTCACGCCGCCAGTCGCGCTGCAGTTCGCAGGCGACGCTGAACCAGTTCATCAGCTGGGCCCCCGCGTGCGCCATGCGGATCAGGGCAGCGTCGCGCACCTGTCCGGTGAAGGTCCCGGAGGCATCGGTCACCACGAAGACCTCGTATCCGGCTTCGAGCGCGGAGAGGACGGGGAAGGTCACGCAGACGTCCGTGACGACACCGGAGATGATCAACTGGCGGCGCCCGGTCTGCTCGACCGCCCGGACGAAGTCCTCGTTGTCCCAGGCGTTGATGTTCCCCGGCCGGGGAACGTATGCGGCGTCGGGCAAGATCTCGCGCAGTTCCGAGACCATCGGGCCGTTGGGGCCGTCCTCGAAGCTCGTGGTCAGCACCGAGGGCAGGTTGAAGTACTTGGCGCAGTCCGCGAGCGCGAGGACGTCGTTCTTGAACTGGTCCGGCCCGAAGTCCTGGACGAGGGAGATCAGACCGGTCTGGTGGTCGATGAAGAGGGCGGCGGCGTCGTCGATGGAGAGCCGTTTGTACGTGAAGCCGTTCTGGGCCGACATGGGGGCACTCAACTCCCTGGGGAGGTGGCCGTGCCGGACGGCACCGCGCGGCACGGCCACTCACGGTTCGGGGAGCCCGGCGCGGATCGAATCGGATCGGATCGGCGCCGGGCGTTGGGCGGTCTCGCTCGACGACCAGTAGAGGGTGCCGGTGGACCGCCTGCAACCGGAGGTCGACCGTCTGCAACCGGCGGACCGGCGTCCTCCGCCGCGCCCGCGCCCGCCGGGACGCCCCCCGCCGCCCACCGTTCCACCTGAGCGAAACGGGCCCGAAACGGGCCCGAACCGACCCGAACCGGCTAGCGCTCGCGGGCCGTGGCCGTACTGCTCATGTCCGGGTAGCGGTCGCCCGCCACCTGTCCGGCGATCGGCTCCAGCAGGGCCAGTTCCCGGTCCGTCAGCGTGATCCGGGTGGCGGCCACGTTCTCCAGCAGCCGGCTGCTCTTGCGGGTGCCGGGGATCGGGACGACGGTCAGACCGTGCACCTGGGCACGCCGCTGCACCCAGGCGAGGGCGATCTGCGCGGGCGTGGCCCCGTGCACCTCGGCGATCTCGCGCACGGGCGCCAGCAGCGCGGCGTTCACCTTGGCGTTGTTGCCGGTGAAGCGGGGCTGGTGCCTGCGGAAGTCGCCGTCCGACAGGTCCTTGGCCGCGTCCGTGAACGCCCCGGTCAAAAAGCCGCGGCCGAGCGGCGAGTACGGCACGAGGGCCACGCCCAGCTCGACGGCGGCGGGCACGGCGCTGCGCTCCACGTCCCGGCTGAAGAGCGACCACTCCGATTGGAGGGCGGCGATCGGGTGCACCGCGTGCGCCTCGCGCAGCTCGGGTCCGGTCACCTCGCTCAGCCCGAGGTGCTTGACCTTGCCCTGCTGGACCAGCTCGGCCATCGCTCCGACGGACTCGGCCAGGGGGACGAGGGGGTCGCGGCGGTGCATGTAGTAGAGGTCGATGACATCGGTGCCGAGCCGACGCAGGCTGTCCTCCACGGCCTGCCGGATATACGCGGGGTCGTTGCGCACGCCCCGGTAGTTCGGGTCGTCGGCCCGCCGCTCGATGGCGTACTTCGTGGCGAGGACGATCTCGCCCCGGTGCGCCGCCACGAACGGGGCCAGGAACTCCTCGTTGGCACCGCCCCCGTAGACGTCGGCGGTGTCGAACAGCGTGACGCCCGCCGCCAGGGCCGTCTCCAGCGTCTCGCGGGCGGCGGTCTCGTCGGTCTCCCCGTAGAACTCGCTCATCCCCATGCAGCCGAGCCCCTGCACGCCGACCCGGGGGCCTCCGTTGCCGAGCTCCACCGTGGCGATCTTGTCGTCAGTCATCAGGCACAGGGCCTTTCCGGTGCCGGTTGGGCACCCGCATAGAAGTCGATCTTGTGGTCGAGAACGGCGAGCGTGTCCTGGAGCTCCGCGATCCGCGCCTTGACGTCGCGGCGGGTCGCCTCCAGCAGCTCCCGCCGCTCCTCGAAGGTGTGCTCGCCCTCACGCAGCAGCTCCGCGTACCGGACCATGTCGGCAACCGGCATCCCGGTCAGCCGCAGCTTGCCGACGAATGCCAGCCAGTCCAGGTCCCGGTTGGTGAACCGGCGCTGCCCGGTGTGCGACCGGTCGACGTGGGTCATCAGCCCGATCCGCTCGTACCAGCGCAGGGTGTGGGCGGTGAGCCCCGTGAAGGCGGCGACCTCGCCGATCGTGTAGTGATCCTGCCCGTCGGGGCGCGGGTGCGCCTTGGGAGCCGAGACGCGGACGTCCGTCCTCGTGGAAGTGGTCTCCATCACCGTCATGCCCTCCACGCTAAAACCCTGGAGTGCACTCGAAGCAAGCGCGGGCGGGGACGGGTTGCGGCGCCGGTACGAGCCTGCTCCGGGCCGTCACACCGGGACGGCCCGGCCAGCCCCGCCGGTTTCCCTCGCCTCGACCCTCTCCAGCACCGGGGACCACGGGCCGCGAGGTACCGAACACCCGCCCGTTACGCTCATAGGCATGCAGAGCCTGGCGATGATCGACAACTGGCCCGTCCCCACCGCGGCGGCTGCCGTCGTACGAGCGGACGGCACCGCCGTCGGCACGCACGGCCCGACCGCGCACCGTTTCCCGCTCGCCTCGGTCACCAAGCCGATCGCGGCGTACGCGGCGCTCGTGGCGTACGAGGAGGGCGCGGTCGAGCTGGACGAGCCGGCCGGGCCCGAGGGGTCGACCGTGCGGCACCTGCTCGCGCACACCAGCGGTCTCGCGTTCGACGAGCACCGGATCATGGCCGCGCCCGGGACCCGACGGCTCTACTCCAACGCGGGCTTCGAGGTGCTGGGCGACCACATCGCCAAGGCCGCCGACATCCCGTTCCCGGAGTACGTCCGCGAGGCGGTGCTGGAGCCGCTGGGGATGACGTCGACGACGGTGGACGGCTCGCCCGCCAAGGACGGCGTCTCGACCGTCGACGACCTCATACGGTTCGCGGCGGAGCTCCAGGCGCCCCGCCTCCTCGACCCGCGCACGGTGCTGGCCGCACAGACCGTCCAGCACCCCGGCCTGAAGGGTGTGCTGCCGGGATACGGCCACCAGAACCCCAACGACTGGGGCCTCGGATTCGAGATCCGGGACCACAAGTCCCCGCACTGGACGGGTAGTTCGTCCTCGCCCGCGGCCTTCGGGCACTTCGGTCAGTCCGGCACCTTCCTGTGGGTCGACCCGGTCGCGGGCGCGGCGTGCGTCGCCCTCACCGACCGGGCCTTCGGCCCGTGGGCGGTGGAGGTGTGGCCCGCGTTCACGGACGCGGTGCTCGCGGAACTGCGCGCGGGCCGCTGAGGGACGCGGCCTCCAGCCTGTCCCCCTCCCCCTTCTTCACCGACCACCGGCACTCGAACCACACCGTCTTCCCCGCGCCGTCGCGGCGCAGTTCCGCGCCCCAGCGGTCGGTGACGGCATCGACGAGGAGCATCCCGCGCCCGTCCTCGTCGAGTACGTCACCGTCCGTCACGCACGGCAGTTCGGCGCAGCCGTCCGCGACCTCGACGCGCACGCCCCCGTGGGGGAGCAGGAAGATGAACGTCTGGCAGCGGCGGCCGGGCACATGCCGTACGACATTGGCGATCAGCTCGGTGAGCGCCAGCTCCGCCGCGTCGGCCACGTCGAGAAGCCCCCAGTTGGTGAGGTAGAGGCGCAGAATGCGTCGCAGATGCCGGGCCGAGTGCTCACCCATCGCGAACTCGGCGCGGTAGGTCGGCTCCAGCGGGTCCCCGGTTCGGGGGTCAGTTGCGTGATTCATGTCACCAGAGTGCAAAGGTGTGACTACGGTCGGCTACCTACGGAAACGAACGCCGTGAGCCGTTGAACGCCGGAGGTGCCCCTCGCCGTGGCCAACATCCAGAAACTCGACCCCTGCGCTTCCCCGTTGGACTACTACGGATCGGAGTTGCGCCGGCTGAGAGAGGCCAACAACCTCAAGCAGGGGCAGCTCGGCGACATCATCTTCTGCACGGGGTCGCTGATCGGTCAGGTCGAGACGACGAAGAAGGTCCCCACCCGCGACTTCTCGGAGCGGGTGGACGCGGCGCTCGGCACGGATGGGGTGTTCTCCCGGCTGATCGGACTGGTCCTGCGCAGCCAACTGCCCACCTGGTTCCAGCCATACGCCGAGATGGAGTCGTGCGCCGCGTACATCTCCACGTACCAGGCGCAGTTGGTGTACGGGCTGTTGCAGTCGGGCGACTACGCGCGGGCCGTCCTGGCCACCGGCATGCCGAACGACCTCGACAACCAGGTGGCGGCCCGGCTGGAGCGCCAGCGCATCCTGGAACGGGACCGGCCGCCGCTCACCTGGGTCGTGCTCGACGAGGCCGTGCTGCACCGGCCGATAGGAGGTCGTGAGGTGATGCGGAAGCAACTCCAGCGGCTGTTGGACCTCGTCGGCCACCGCTGGATGCGGATCCAGGTGCTGCCCTTCGCGGCCGGTGAACACGCAAGTCTGGACGGATCGTTCACCACGATGCGCTTCAACGACGACCCCGACATCGTCTACACGGAGGACATCGTCTCCGGCCATATGACCGCCAACCCTGACACCGTCAGGGAGGCCGCGCTCCGTTACGCTCACTTGCAGGCCGCAGCCCTCTCCGTCGAGGCTTCGGCGGCCCTGATCGCCCGCGTGATGGAGGAGCGTTATGGAGACCCGGCCCGACCTGAAGAACGCGCGGTGGCGTAAGTCCAGCTACAGCGGAAGCACCGGCGGCGAATGCGTCGAGTGCACCGTCACCGGCGGCGCGACCTGGCGCAAGTCGACGTACAGCGGGAACACCGGCGGCGACTGCGTGGAGGTGGCCGACGGCCTCCCCTGCGCCGTACCCGTCCGCGACAGCAAGAACCCCGACGGCCCCGTCCTCACCATCGGGGCCGCCGCCTGGCGGACCTTCGTCGACGGGCTCCGCTGACCGTCCCGCAAGAACACACGAAGAAGGGGGCTCGGGGCGACCAGTGGTCGCCCCGAGCCCCCTTCCACTCCCCGTGGTGCACGGGGAAGCGCGGGCATCGGACAGCGGGCGCCGCTACTGGGACGCCCATGAGCATCGGTTTCACGTCATCCCGCCGCCCCGAACCCTCCGCTGCCGGGACCATCGGGATGGCTCCGCATAAGCCGTCTCCGATGCTGATCGGCTTCTTCGCGGCGTAGGAATGGGAGGGCGGAACCGTCTGTCCCGCAGGACCGCCCTGCAACTCTCAGCCCGACGCGTCAACCTTCGGTGAGGGCATAGGAACGGCGGCTTCCGCAGACCAGAAGTCGGAGCGCACGTTGGGCACAGGAATCTCACCCAAGGGGTACTCAAGGCCATTGGGCTTGACCTTGGGATCGGAAACCTCAGATTCCTGCACGCACGGAGTGGCAACCTCGAAAGTGGCCTGCCCGTGGTACCCGAAGACCAGACTGATCCCGAACCCATCGCGCGACTGAGCGAAGATGGCTGGGCGCTCCTTGCTCTGCCTCACCGCAGTGATCTTGTAACCGCTCTTCTTCCAGAAGCGTTCGATCACGCCCAGAAAGTTGCCACGCCGCTGCTCGGAAATGATCGTCATGACCTTCTGGCGGCGGGACACGTCGCAGCTGCCGACAGTCGTGACGTAATGAGCCCACTGGATCTCGGGCACGACAGCCTTCATTGTCGCATCCAGCATCGCATCCGCCCGGTCAGCCGCACCCTGCATATCCATAGCTGCCGTATACCTCCCGCTCTCCCGCCCGCCCTTCAGGATTCCGCACCCGGCCAGCAAAACACCTGCCAGCGCCGCCGAAAGCAACGTCCGAACAGCGTGCCTAACGCGCTTCACCTGTACTCTTCCTTGATCACGTCTTCGGGATTCCCTGCGACGATCGCAGCAATATTCGCCGCAGACACCATGTCCTTCTCAGGCGTGAAGTACTGAGAGTGGGCATCGAAGCCACCCATCTCAAGAATAGCCTTGGGCCCGGGGTCAACTTTGAATCGCTGCGCCCCGAAAGCCTCACTGGCCGGGTCCTTACCGAAGTAGATATCGTCACCGCCCCTGTCAAAGACATCGCCGTACAAGAAGGCCCCCAGGGGGCCGGCGAGAAGAACTTCACCCTTCGTCGGTAGATGGGTGACCGGGTCGTTCTCTGCGGAGCCGACGAACACATGCTCCTTGCCGACACTGAAATCTTGCGCCTTGTCGAAGCCGACTCCGGGACTACCCAGCAAGATGACGTCTTCCACTCCTGGAATTCCGTCGGCCTGCTTGGCTGCGGTTCCCACCGTGAGAGATCCATAGGAGTGGCCTATGGCGGTCAGGTGACGGTCGCTGTTCTCGTTGGTGGCTTCCAGCCCAGCCATGAAATTGTTGTAGGCGGGTGCGCCTTTCTCTGCACTGCCGGTGCTCATGACATCAACACTTTGCGGAGCGTCGTAGCCAAGCCAGACGATCGACGCGCTGGACGGATCAATGTCCTGAGCGCCAAGGGCCGTATCCTGAGCGCGCTTCATCGTGTCCTCGACAAAATCCTTGTTCAGTCTTGTCCCCAAGCCGGGAACGTACGCCGATACGTTCCGTGACATGTCAGGATTTCCGTAGGAGACGATCGCGCGGCCGTTTCCTTCGTCCCCGATACCCAGCAAGAACATCCGGGGGTGACTGGGTTTTTTCAGTCTTTCGTCGATCATCCGCAGCGCATCCAGCTTCGTACGCGCCTCATCACTATCCTGTCCTGCCAACGATTCGATGAGCACCGGCAGGTAGTTGCGGTTGGCTTCGTCACGCGCTACCGCCGGAACACCATCGAGACTGCCGACTAGGTCCGGAGCGATCTCTAAGTACTCCTGCCGCTGCTCGTCGCTGAGGCCATCCCACCAAGCCTTGTTCTCGGACGGGGCCTTGCCCTGCGGAATACCTGCATCCAGGTACTTGTCTGCAGCCGTGCGCACTGCATCCGTGTCACGAAAGACGTCCTCCAGCATCGCCTTCGTGACATCAAGACCCTTGGCCGCCTTGAGCTTGTCCAGCGTCCGTGCGTACCTGCCGTCAATCTCAGCAGCAGCACGAACAGCCCTCGCAACCCGGTCCGCGATGGCCTGTGCCTTCTCCTCGTTCGGGTTGAGCGGCTTGAGCGGCGAACGCGCATTCCCGTCCCATCCGGGTGGTTCGAGCGGAAGACGCGCACTGCCCCGCACCTTGCCGCCAGGGGCCTCCTGCTCTCCGGTGAGCACCTCGGCCACGGATGCCGGGTAGCTGACGGAACCGTCCTCGTGAACGCAGAACTTCAGCGCAGCGGCGTCTTCAAGGGCCTGTTTCAGTTGGCGTTGCGGCTCGGCCAGTTCGGACACCAGGCCGTTGAGGGCCGTACGAATGAGGCCACACTCGGTGTGCAGGTACTGGAAGTTACGACTCAGCCGCTTCAGACGCCCGATCGCCGCCTCAGCCGACTCGCTCGCCTGGGTCTCGCGCAGCTTCGCTGACATCGCACGATCAACCTCTGTGCGACTGGCGCCCGACCTTCCGGAAACCTCGTTCCAGCCGTCCGCCGCGTCATCGAACTCGGACGACTTCAAGTCCCGTAACTGCAGCCAAGTGAGTCCAGCGGTGGTCATCGATGCTCACGTCCCGCCTGGGTGGCCTTGAGGGACTTCCCCACCCCAATGTCGGTTTCACCCATTTCCTTAGCGACCTTCAGTAAAGCGCCTTCGAGGTAGTCGCACTCGTCCTTCACCTCCGCGAGACGCTCCTCCCAGGACTTCAGAATGTTCTTGAGCGAAGACGCAGAGGCAAATCCGGCCGCACCCGACACAACGCCTTCATGACCGAGGCCGAGACCACTGCGGCTCTTCTCCGTACTCGCCCGCAATGCACTGGCGGTACCCGAAGCATTCGTCCACGGGCCGCCACTGTGCTTCAGGCTCCCGATTCCGACACCTGCTGCGTCTGGCGTCGAGGAGGCCAGGGAGGCAAGAGTCATCCGAGCTTCACCCCCTCCGTCGTTCCCGAAAGCGTCGTCAGATCGAACAGTTCCTGCCAGCCCGACAGATGAGACATGGACGCTACCCCCACTCGTCTTCCCCTGTGTAAACACGGTATATGACACTATCTCAGCTTCCCAGCAGCGAACACACGCAAAGCGGATTGGCGCCAAAGTCAACACCTGCTCCGTACAAGGGGTACGAGCCTTCAAAAGAGTTCGGCATCTCAGTTTCAGCTTCCGCGGAGCCGATGCCTGGCAGTGGACGACCGGCGGCTGCCCCGAGCCCCCTTCCGCTCCCCGTGGTACACGGGAAAGCGAGGGTCGCACAGCATCGAGTAACCCTCATCGCGATCCGTGTCGTCGGCTTCTTCGTGTTCGCCGTGCACCGGCGATGACTGGAGGACTTGACCGCGATGTCCTTGATGACAGCATGGCCGGGGTTCCACACGCTCTACTTTTGAAGGTTGACGGTGTCGAGCTTCGGGTCGTTCATATCCTTCTGGTATTCGAGGGTCACGACGTTGTTCCCCGATTCGACCCAGTTGACGCCGTAAATGGCAACGGGCATGGATCCGGCGTTGGCGGAACAGAGCGTTTCACGACCGTCATTATTGTAGATCGCCAGGTAGCCACGCTCGTTACAGGCCGTACGGTTGATCAAGGCGCCGACGGCCGGGGGGGGGGACGCGGCCGCGACGGGAACGGTCGTGGCGACCAGTGCAGCCACAGAGGCGACAGCGACACCGACGAACGGGAGATCAGCTCTCGCCCGTGGCACCATCCGCTTGAGGCGGTTTCAAGCCTCGTCCTGAAACGCTCGACAAGCGATGGAGGCGTCCGCCCTATTCTGGTTGGAGAGCAACGGAAATCTTCCGTACGAAGAGTCACGACCAGGGGCGCCCTGTTCGTTCGCGCGTTGGAGGATCGCTATGCGGACCAGTCACGGCCTGACCGGAGCACAGTGGCGCAAGTCGACATACAGCGGCACCAACGGCGGCGACTGCGTGGAGGTGGCCGACGGCCTCCCCTACGCCGTCCCCGTCCGCGACAGCAAGAACCCCGACGGCCCCGTCCTCACCATCGGGGCCGCCGCCTGGCGGACCTTCGTCGACGGGCTCCGCTGAACAAGACACCGTCCCGAGGCACCACGAAGGGGCCCGGGACGACGTGCTGTCGTCCCGGGCCCCACCGCTCCCTCGTGCTATGCGGACCGGGCGGGCCGGCTTACGCCGAGTAGCCCCGCGTCGCGATCCACGTCGCCAGTTTCTTGGTGGTCATCGTGTACTTGTGCCGCTTCGAGGAGCCGATCGCGATGTCCTCGATGACAGCCTTGTCGCCGTTGTTGGTGTAGCCGACCACGGTGAGGTAGTGGCCCTGGTTGTACGCGTGCTTCTTACCTGCCGTGTCATACGCCGTGCCGTAGACGTTGGCGACGATGGCGTAGCCCTTGTTGATGTCCAGGCGGATGTCGGCCTTGAGGCGCTTGACCTGGGCCGAGGTGGCGGTGTTGCCCGGGATCCACTTGTTCTCGTACCAGGAGGTCTTCCCGCGCTTGTTGAGGGTCTTGGTCACCAGGCCGATGTTGTCGGTCTGCTTGCCGTTCTGCTCGACCTTCAGGTCCTTCGCCAGGGTCTTCTGGCTGACGGTCTTGTTCCGCTGGGTCAACGCGAGACGGGTGGCGGCCGGACCGCAGTAGTAGTACGTCGACTGCGTCTGGAACTTGTACGCGGACAGCGACTTCTTGGCCGGGTAGTTGCCGGGCCGAGGCGGCGCGAGCTGCGCCGAAGCGGTGCCGGCCGGGACGAGGACGCCGGCTGTGGCGAGCGCGGTGATCGCGGCTGCGGCCAGCCGCACCCGGCGGCGCGAGGCGGACGGACGCTTCTCCGTCGGGGTCGTGGTCGTGGTGGTTGTGGTCATGAGCGGAATTCCTTCCCCCGTGTCGCGCCACCCTGCTGAACGGCGGTGCGACGGACATGTGTTGCTCGTGCCTGGCGCGTCGGGGCCGTTCTCCGTTTCCGGTCGCCCCGGCTGCCGTACCAGCATCGGGGCGGTGCGCACCGGGCGGCGACGGCGTTCGGGCAGGGGCGAATTCCACCGGTCGGGCGGGGTTCGGTCGTGCTTCGAAGGGGGATTCGGGTCGTTCCGCGGCGCGGTCCGGCCGGGTCACCGGTCGCCGTGCAACAGGGCCACGCCGAGCGGGGTGAGGCTGTGGATGACGTACCCGCCCACCCGGTTGCCGTGCACGAGTCCGGCTTCCCGCAGGGCGCGGACGTGTTCGCTCGCCGAGGCCGCCGAGATGTGCAGAACGCGTGCCAACTCGGTTGTGGTCGCGGCATTCTGAAGTGTCATCAGGACACGGGCCCGGGTCCGGCCGAGGAGTCCGGCGAGCTGCTTGAGCCGCCGGTCCGCGCCGACCGGTGACGCGTCGGGGCCCTCCGTCCGCGCGATCGGATAGACGAGCACCTGCGGCAGCGCGGGGTCACCGAGCGCGACCGGGCTGCCGTGACAGAAGAACGACGGGATCAGGCAGAGGCCCCGGCCGTCGAGGTGGATGTCACGGGCCTCCGGATAGCGCACGTACAGCGTCGGGGGCCGCCAGTCCAGCACCGGACGCAGCGACTCCAGCAGTCCGGGGACACCGCCGTCACGCAGGGCGCGGGCGCGGACCATCCGGTCGGCCTCGACGGTCGCGGCGGCGCGCGTCCAGTCGGGGCGGACGATGGTGTCGTGCACCCGCCGGAGCGCGTCGCTCAGCTCGTCCAGGTGGCCCCGCTCACCTGCGGCGAGACCGGCGAACCAGCGCGGCAGCCGCCGGGTGCTCGCGGTCCGCGCCAGCTCCCGGTCCAGCCGGGCCGACGGGGTGGCCCGCAGGGCGTCCAGGCCGGCGGCGAGGCCGCGGTGGGCCTCGACCGGGGTCAGAAAGTCCGGGAAGTAGCTCGCCGGAGGCGCGGCGGCGCCCACCAGCCGGGCCGGGCCGTCGGCACCCCCGCGCCGCAGCTCCGCACGGGCCCGCTGCCGCCACTCGCCGAAGGACCTCGGCGCGCGCTGTGACAGCAGTTGCACCCCGAGAACCGTTTCCCAGAGCGGGTCCGGACCCGGCGCGACCCGTACCTTCGCGAGATCGGCATCCGTGAAATGCACGCGCAGCATGTCGCCCCCGTTCTTCGCGCGATCGCATGAGGGCTTGTCACCAACTGGGTCACAAAGCCTCGTAGTTGGGGAGTTCTGGCCCGTCACCCGCGGTTCCCGGGGGGACTGTGACCGCTCTCACGTCGCGGTGGGAGGCAGGCCGCCGGACGGGCCGCTCAGGCCGATGGCTCCGACAGCTCCCAGATCAGCACCTCGGCCGGGCCTGCCGTCGCCGTCAATTCCGGACCGGTCTCGCCCGTGATCCGGGCCGCGTCGCCGGGACGCAGCGCCTCGTCGCCGATGCGGACCTCACCGGCCACCACATGGACGTACACCCGCGGCGCGTCCGGGACCGGCGTGCGCTCCCCCGGGGCCGGTCGGCGCACGTGCAGGACGGCGCCCGCCGCCGGAAGGGCGTACGGGGTGTCGGCGGCCAGGTCCGGGACGATGGTGTACGCGGGATCGCCGCCCGGTTCCAGCGGGGCCAGCCACATCTGGATGAACGTCAGCGGTTCGGCGCCGTCGTTGCGTTCGACATGACGGACGCCCGCCGCGGCGCTCAGGTGCTGGAGGCCGCCGGTCTCCACCACCGTGGCGCGGCCGGTCGAGTCGCGGTGGGTCAGCTCGCCCTCGACGACCCAGGTGACGATTTCCGTGTGGCTGTGCGGGTGCTCGTCGAAGCCCGCGCCGGGGGCCAGCCGTTCCTCGTTGCAGGCCATGACCGGGCCGAACCGCAGGTTGTCGGGGTCGTAGAAGTGGCCGAAGGAGAAGGCGTGCCGGGTCTCGATGCCGGCCGCCTCGTCCCCGCCCCTGAACCGGTCCTCGGAACGCTGTACGGAGATCACCCGCCCACGGTAGCCCGGCACGGGGCGCGCTCCGCCCCTCCGTCCACAACTCGGTACGGGCCCGGCTGCGCGGCCCGTCCGCGGCCTCGCGGCCCCGCCGTACGACCCGCCACCGCCCCGGCCCACCCAGTACGTGGCCGGATAAGGCAGTCTTGTGTGCGTGTCCCGACCCGATCCTGAGCAGCCCGCTGCGCCCGACGCCCACCCGCACGCCGCGACCCTGAAGCGGCTGGAGCAGTCCTCCGGCCGTCTGGCCGCCAACGCCATCGCCCGCATGGACGAGACGCTGCCGTGGTACCGGGCGATGCCACCGGAGAACCGGTCCTGGATCGGCCTGGTGGCCCAGGCCGGGATCGCCGCGTTCACCGAGTGGTTCCGGCATCCGGAGACCCCGCAGGCGATCTCCACCGATGTGTTCGGCACGGCGCCGCGCGAGCTGACCAGGGCGATCACCCTGCGGCAGACCGTCGAGATGGTGCGCACCACGATCGAGGTCATGGAGGCCGCGATCGAGGAGGTCGCCGCGCCCGGTGACGAGTCGGCGCTGCGCGAGGCGCTGCTCGTCTACGCGCGGGAGATCGCCTTCGCGACCGCGCAGGTGTATGCGCAGGCCGCCGAGGCCCGCGGCGCCTGGGACGCGCGGCTGGAATCGCTCGTCGTGAACGCGGTGCTGTCCGGCGAGGCCGACGAGGGCGCCGTGTCGCGCGCCGCCGCGCTCGGCTGGAACTCGCCCGAGCACGTCTGCGTGGTGCTCGGCACCGCTCCGGACGGCGACAGCGAACTGACGGTGGAGGCGATCCGGCGGGCCGCCCGGCACGCCAAGCTCCAGGTCCTGACCGGGGTGCTCGGCAACCGCCTGGTGGTCATCGCGGGCGGCAGCGACAACCCGTTGCAGGTCGCCAAGGCGCTGATCGGCCCGTACGCCGCGGGGCCCGTGGTCGCCGGTCCGGTGGTCCCCGACCTGTTGGCGGCCACCCGGTCCGCGCGGGCCGCGGCGGCCGGGCTGAAGGCGTGCCGGGCCTGGCAGGACGCGCCGCGCCCGGTGCTCGCCGACGACCTCCTGCCGGAGCGCGCGATGGCGGGAGACCCCGCCGCCCGGGACCAGTTGGTGGAGGAGATCTACAGACCACTGGAGGAAGCGGGGTCCGCGCTCCTGGAGACGCTGAGTGTGTATCTGGAGCAGGCGAGCAGTCTGGAGGGCGCGGCCCGGATGCTCTTCGTCCACCCCAACACCGTGCGCTACCGGCTCCGACGTGTGACTGACGTCACCGGATGGTCACCCTCGGATGTCCGCTCCGCGTTCACTCTGCGAATCGCCCTGATCCTGGGGCGCCTGGCTGCCGGGGATGTGCCGTCCTAGAATTTTGTCGGACGTCAACAATTCCCCCTACGGTTCTTCGTCCCTGTCCCCACGGGCGCGGCGAACCGTTCACAAGAGAGAGTGTGAGGGTGCTCGTACTCGTCGCTCCCGGCCAAGGCGCTCAGACGCCCGGCTTCCTGACCCCCTGGCTCGATCTCCCCGGTGCCGCCGACCGTGTCGCGGCTTGGTCCGAGGCCATCGGGCTCGACCTCGCCCACTACGGCACGAAGGCCGACGCGGAGGAGATCCGCGACACCGCGGTGGCGCAGCCGCTGCTGGTCGCCGCCGGCCTGCTCTCCGCCGCCGCGCTCGACGCGTCGCCCGACATCGTCGCAGGTCACAGCGTGGGTGAGATCACGGCGGCGGCCTTCGCCGGGGTCATCGGCGACGAGGCGGCGCTCCGGCTCGTCCGGGCCCGCGGGCTCGCGATGGCCGAGGCCGCGGCGATCACCGAGACCGGCATGGCGGCGCTGCTGGGCGGCGCCCCCGAGGTCACCTTGCCGCACCTGGAGAAGCTCGGGCTGACCGCGGCGAACGTCAACGGGGGCGGCCAGATCGTCGCCGCCGGCACCGCCGAGCAGATCGCCGCGCTGGCCGAGGACAAGCCCGAGGGGGTGCGCCGGGTGGTGCCCCTGAAGGTCGCCGGCGCCTTCCACACGCATCACATGGCCCCGGCCGTCGAGCGGCTGCGCGAGGCCTCCCTGGAACTGAAGATCAGCGACCCGTCCGTGACGTACGTCTCGAACGCCGACGGGAAGTCCGTGGCGACCGGTGACGAGGTCGTCTCCCGGCTGGTGGGCCAGGTGGCGAACCCGGTCCGCTGGGACCTGTGCATGGAGACCTTCAGGGAGATGGGCGTGACGGCGCTCATCGAGGCGTGCCCGGGTGGCACGCTCACAGGTCTCGCCAAGCGCGCGCTGCCCGGTGTGCAGACGCTCGCGCTGAAGACCCCCGACGACCTCGAAGCGGCCCGCGCGCTCATCATCGAGCACGCGGGAGCCTAAGGAGCCCGAGAGCATGTCGAAGATCAAGCCCGCCCAGGGCGCCCCGTACGCGCGGATCATGGGCGTCGGCGGCTACCGTCCGACCCGTGTCGTGCCCAACGAGGTGATCCTCGAGAAGATCGACTCGTCCGACGAGTGGATCCGTTCGCGCTCCGGCATCGTCACCCGCCACTGGGCCGACGACGAGGAGACGGTCTCCGCGATGTCCGTGGAGGCGGCCGGGAAGGCCCTCGCGGACGCCGGGGTCAGCCCCGACCAGATCGGCGCCGTGGTCGTCTCCACCGTTTCGCACTTCGCACAGACGCCCGCGATCGCCACCGAGATCGCCGACAAGCTGGGCACCGACAAGGCCGCCGCGTTCGACATCTCGGCGGGCTGCGCCGGCTTCGGCTACGGCCTGACGCTCGCCAAGGGCATGGTCGTCGAGGGCTCGGCGCAGTACGTCGTCGTCATCGGCGTGGAGCGGCTGAGCGATCTGACGGACCTGGAGGACCGGGCGACGGCCTTCCTGTTCGGTGACGGCGCGGGCGCCGTCGTCGTCGGCCCGTCCGACGTACCCGCCATCGGCCCGACCGTGTGGGGCTCCGAGGGCGACAAGGCCGGAACGATCAAGCAGACCGTGTCGTGGGACAGGTTCCACACCGGCGACATGTCCGAGCTTCCGCTGGACTCCCAGGGCAACATCAAGTTCCCCGCCATCACGCAGGAGGGCCAGGCGGTGTTCCGCTGGGCCGTGTTCGAGATGGCGAAGGTCGCCCAGCAGGCGCTGGACGCGGCCGGGATCGCCCCGCAAGACCTGGACGTCTTCATTCCGCACCAGGCCAACATGCGGATCATCGACTCGATGGTGAAGACCCTCAAGCTGCCGGAGCACGTTACGGTCGCCCGTGACGTGGAGACCACCGGCAACACGTCCGCCGCCTCGATTCCGCTCGCCATGGAGCGGCTTCTGGCGACGGGTCAGGCCAAGAGCGGCGACACCGCGCTCATCATCGGCTTCGGGGCGGGTCTCGTGTACGCCGCGACGGTCGTTACCCTCCCCTAGACACACCAGGCCATTCGGCCCGGACGTCCGAACCCTGCAGATAAACACCGAAGGAGCGCCAACATGGCCGCCACCCAGGAAGAGATCGTCAACGGTCTCGCCGAGATCGTCAACGAGATCGCCGGAATCCCGGTCGAGGACGTCCAGCTGGACAAGTCCTTCACCGACGACCTGGACGTCGACTCGCTGTCCATGGTCGAGGTCGTCGTCGCCGCCGAGGAGCGCTTCGACGTCAAGATCCCCGACGAGGACGTCAAGAACCTCAAGACGGTCGGTGACGCTGCCGACTACATCCTGAAGCACCAGGGCTGACAGCCCGCCACCTGTGTCGCCACCCGGCGGTGGCGCCGCTGATTCACGACCCCCTACACGTGGAGAAGATTTTCCAGTGAACTCGACCAATCGCACCGTGGTCGTCACCGGTATCGGCGCAACCACTCCGCTGGGTGGCGACTCGGCGTCGACCTGGGAAGGTCTGATGGCCGGCCGTTCCGGCGTCAAGCCTCTCGAGGGCGAACGTTTCGCTGAACTTCCCGTCCGGATCGCGGCCACCGCGGCCGTGGACCCGGGCGACGTCCTGCCCCGCCCGCTCGCCCGCAAGCTGGACCGCTCGGCGCAGTTCGCGCTGATCGCGGCCCGCGAGGCGTGGGCGGACGCCGGCTTCACCGGCAAGGCCGGTGAGGACGGCTCGATCCGGCCCGAGCGGCTGGGTACGGTCATCGCCTCCGGCATCGGCGGCGTGACCACCCTGCTCGACCAGTACGACGTGCTGAAGGAGAAGGGCGTACGCCGCGTCTCCCCGCACACCGTGCCCATGCTCATGCCGAACGGCCCGGCGGCCAATGTCGGCCTGGAGGTCAACGCCCAGGCCGGTGTGCACACGCCGGTCTCCGCCTGCGCCTCCGGCGCCGAGGCGGTCGGGTACGCCATCGAGATGATCCGCACCGGCCGCGCCGACGTGGTTCTCGCCGGTGGCACCGAGGCGGCGGTCCACCCGCTGCCGATCGCCGCGTTCGCCAACATGATGGCGATGTCCAAGAACAACGACGACCCGCAGAAGGCGTCGCGTCCGTACGACACGGGCCGTGACGGCTTCGTGCTCGGCGAGGGCGCTGGCGTCGTCGTCCTGGAGTCCGCGGAGCACGCCGCCGCGCGCGGCGCCAAGGTCTACTGCGAGGTGCTGGGCCAGGGCTTGTCCGCGGACGCCCACCACATCGCGCAGCCCGAGCCGAGCGGTCGCGGCATCGCCGCCGCGCTGCAGAACCTGCTGGACCAGACGGACCTCAAGCCGGCCGAGCTCGTGCACCTCAACGCGCACGCCACCTCGACGCCGCAGGGCGACATCGCGGAGCTGAAGGCGCTGCGCAAGATCCTCGGCGACGACCTCGACCACATCGCGATCTCCGCGACGAAGTCGATGACGGGTCACCTCCTCGGTGGCGCGGGCGGTGTCGAGACCGTCGCGACGGTCCTGGCGCTGCACCACCGCATGGCACCCCCGACGATCAACGTGGACCATCTCGACGAGGAGGTGGACGCGGACATCGTGCGCGACGAGCCGCGACCGCTGCCCGAGGGGACCATCGCCGCGATCAACAACTCGTTCGGGTTCGGCGGCCACAACGTCGTCCTGGCGTTCCGCAGCGTCTGACCGGAAGGGCGTCCGGCCTCTGGCCGGGAGTACGACGGAGCCCGCCTCCCCCCACGGGGAGGCGGGCTCTTCCGTTTCACAGGCTTTGGCAAAACTGCACGGGCGTTCGGGCGAAACGGCCCCTCACGGGTGCTCCGGAGGCGCCGCCCCCGGAGCACCGGGCGTTCACACCACCTGGTGCAGCCACCGCACCGGCGCGCCCTCGCCCGCGTGCCGGAAGGGCTCCAGTTCGTCGTCCCACGGCTTGCCGAGCAGCTTGGCGATCTCGTCCTTCAGGTCCGTCTCCCCCCGCGTGGACCGCGCCAGTGCCGCGCGCAGCCGGTCCTCGGGCACGAGGATGTCACCGTGCATGCCGGTGACGGCATGGAAGATGCCGAGTTCGGGCGTGGAGCTGTAGCGCTCGCCCTCCGACGTGGGGCTCGGCTCCGCCGTCACCTCGAAGCGCAGCAGATCCCAGCCGCGCAGCGCGGAGGCCAGCTTCGACGCGGTGCCCGCCCGGGCCTGCCAGGAGAACTCGGACCGCCAGGTGCCGGGCGCGGCCGGTTGTCGGATCCAGTCAAGCTGTACGCGTACCCCGAGGACACCGGCCACCGCCCATTCGACATGGGGACAGAGCGCGCGCGGTGCGGAGTGAACGTACAGGACTCCACGTGTCGTCACCGGGACCTCCAGTGTGGGACGAAGTTCGCCTTCCCCAGCGGCCTCGCGCCCGTACCGTCTTTTCTCAGCCGAATCCCGAGGTTGTCATCAGTAAACAGCATCGGGGTGAATCTCCTGAAAAGGGACAGTATGTGACGTGATGTGATTTACGGAAAGCCACCCGAGTGGAGCCGGGCGAGGGGACGCACCGCTGGTTCGACGAGGAAAAGCTACCGCGACACGGCGCCCCAAGGGTGACGTACGGTCGGTCCTGGGCACATCGTTCGCCCGGCCTCCGGCGGAGCTCTCGGGCCCCGCGCCCGGGGCCACCGGGCACCGCCGGGGCACAACCGAGGGGACCACAGCATGCAGGACCGTTCCGTCCGCCGTCGTCCGCAGACCGCGGCCGCCGTCCTGGTGGCGGTCTCGGTGCTGGGCTCCGCCGCGCTCTCCGGCTGCGACTCCGACGGGGACACCACCACGAAGGGGTCCGCGGCCGAGCAGCGGAAGGCGGCCGGCCCGGCCTGGAACCGCAGCCCGAAGTCGGTGGCCGCCGTCGGGGATTCCATCACGCGCGGCTTCGACGCCTGTTCGGTACTGACGGACTGTCCGGAGGTGTCCTGGGCCACTGGCACGGACAGCGGGGTGCGCAGTCTCGCCGTGCGGCTGCTCGGCGGGTCCGGGGCCGCCGAGCGCAGTTGGAACCACGCCGAGACGGGGGCCAGGATCGTGCAGCTGCCGGAGCAGATGGCCCTGGCCGCGCAGGAGAAGCCGGATCTGGTGACGGTGATGATCGGCGCGAACGACGCCTGCCGGGATCAGGTCCGGCACATGACGCCGGTGGCCGATTTCCGGTTCTCGTTCGAGACGGCCATGGGTCGGCTGCGCGCCGAGGCGCCCAAGGCACAGGTGTACGTGTCGAGCGTGCCGGACCTGATGCGGCTCTGGTCGACCGGGCGGGAGAACCCGCTGGGCAAACGGATCTGGCAGCTCGGGATCTGCCGCTCGATGCTGAGCGACCCGGACGACCTGGGCGCGGCGGCCGCGGCCCGGCGGGCCTCGGTGCGGCAGCGCGTCATGGCGTACAACGAGGTGCTGGAAGACGTCTGCGCGAAGGACGCGCGCTGCCGCTACGACGGCGGGGCGGTCTTCTCTTACCCGTTCACCGGCGAGCAGCTCAGCCAGTGGGACTGGTTCCATCCGGGGCGCGACGGTCAGGCCCGGCTGGCGGAGATCGCGTACCGGAACGTCACCGCGGCGCGTCCCCCGGCGTGAGCCCCGGGCGGGCGCGTGGGGCGGCCTCCTTCGCGCGGGCCCTCGAAGGCTCGCTCAGGCCCTCTAAGGTTGACGATCATGGACACGAGTTCGAGCACGGTGGTCCGTGCGGAGGAGTTCGGCACCCTGGCGGACGGCGCCGTCGTGCACCGCTGGACGCTGGAGCGGGACGGCACGCGGGTGCGGGTGCTGACGTACGGCGGCATCGTGCAGTCGGTGGAGGTGCCCGGACGGGACGGGGTGCGGGCGCAGGTGGCGCTGGGGCTGCCGGATCTCGCCGGGTACGTGGCCTTCCCCGGCCCGTACCTCGGCGCGCTGGTCGGGCGGTACGCGAACCGGATCGGCGGGGCGCGTTTCGAGCTGGACGGGCGCACGCACCGGCTCACACGCAACGAGGGGCGCAACCATGTGCACGGCGGCGCCCGGGGCTTCGACAAGCGCGTGTGGCGGGCGCGGGAGGTCGCGGAGGGGGTCGAGCTGTCCTTGGTCTCCGAGGACGGCGAGGAGGGCTTCCCGGGGCGTCTGACGGTCTCGGCGGCGTACACCCTGGACGAGGGCGGGGCGCTGCGGATCGCGTACCGGGCGACGACCGACGCCCCGACCGTGCTGAACCTGACGAACCACACGTACTGGAACCTCGCGGGCGTGGACGCGGACGGCGGTGCGGGCACGGGGCCGGGTACGCCCGCGGGCGTGGACGCGGATACCGGCGCGGACGCGACGGCGGGGGCACGTACGGACCCGGGCCCGGAGGGCAGCGGCGCGCTGGGCCAGGTACTGCGGATCGCGGCCGGGCGGATCACGCCCGTGGACGGCGAGTCCCTGCCGACGGGCGCTTTCCTGCCGGTGGACGGGACGCGGTTCGACTTCCGCGAGCCGAGGCCGCTCGGGCCCGGCTACGACCACAACTTCGTACTGGACGGGCCGGACGGGGCCGACGCGGGTCCGGCGGCCGAGCTGCATGACCCGAGGTCGGGTCGGATCCTGACCGTCACCACCACGGAACCGGGGCTCCAGCTCTACACGGCGGACCACTTCGACGGGCGGCCGTTCGGGCCGTGCGCCGGAATCGCGCTGGAGACCCAGCACTTCCCGGATTCCCCGAACCGTCCCGGGTTCCCGAGCACGGTGCTGCGGCCGGGCGAGGAGTTCGTCTCGACGACGGTGTACGGGTTCGGGGTGCGCTGAGCCCCGGAGCCGGCCGGGTGCCGCTCCGGGGCCCGTCGTCGCCCGACGACGCGCCGCGGGCCGGCGGCCCCGCGCACCGGGCCACCGGAGCACGGGGCGTACCGGAACGGATCCGCTACGCGTCGATGTCCACGGCCGCCGTCAGACGCACGTCGGCCGGCGAGTGGGCCGCCTGCACCTCGTACCGGCCCGGGACGAACTCCCAGCCGTGCGCCTCCTCGTCCCAGATCTCGTACGCGCGCCGATCGATCGGGACCACCACCTCGGCGGACTCGCCCGGCGCGGCCTCGACGCGCGCGAAACCGGCCAGCCGGCGGGCGGGGCGTTCGCCGACGGGGCAGCGGGGGGCGAGGTAGATCTGGACGGTCTCGGCGCCGGGGCGGGTGCCGGTGTTGCGGAGGCGGACGGTGGCGCTCCCGGGCCGGACGTCGAGGCCCTCGTACCGCCAGGTGGTGTAGCCGAGCCCGTGGCCGAACGGGTACGCGGGCGCGGTGCCGGCCCGTTCCCAGGCCCGGTAGCCGACGAAGACGCCCTCGTCGTAGTGGAGTTCGCCGTCGGTGGGGATGGTGCGGGAGACCGGGGCGTCGGCGAGCGCGGCCGGCCAGGTGGTGGGGAGGCGTCCGCCCGGTTCCTCGACGCCGAGCAGTACGTCGGCCAGGGCGTGCCCGGCCTCCTGGCCGGGGAACCAGCCGAGCAGCACGGCGGCGACCTCGTCACGCCACGGGAGCTCCACCGGGGAACCGGAGTTGACGATGACGACCGTGCTCGGGTTGGCCGCGGCGACGGCCCTGACCAGGTCGTCCTGGTGGCCGGGCAGCTTCAGGGAGGTGCGGTCGAATCCCTCGGACTCGACGCGCTCGGTGGTGCCCACGACGACGACCGCGGTGTCCGCCGCGCGGGCCGACTCGACGGCCTCGGCGATCAGTTCCGCCGGGTCGCGGCGCGGGCCGAGGTGGCAGAGCGAGAACGAGACCCCGGGGATGGCCGCGTCGTTGCCCAGGGTTTCGGGGACCTGTCGCAGCGAGATCTCGACGGGCTCGCCGGCGGTGAGCGTGATCCGGCCGCGTTCCAGGGGGTTGCCGAAGAACGACTCGCCGGGGTCGGCGGAGCCGGTGACCCGGTGGACCTCGTCGTACAGGGTCTCGCCCGCGACGGTGAGGGCGAGGGCCCCGGTGCCGCGGGTGCCGAAGACGTGCTCGCCGCTCTCGCGCGGGACGAAGGTGCCGGTGATCTCGACGCTGTGCAGCGTCCGCCGGTCGACGCCCTCGGGGAGGTCGTCGCCGATCCACTGGACGGTGCCGTCGTGCAACGGGGCCGCGCCGAGGACGGCACCGGAGGCGTCGTGGCAGACGGCCCTGAGCTCGAAGCCCTTCTGGGCGGGGACGAGTTCGTCGTTCGGGTCGGCGCCGACGCGGTAGTCGAGGACGCTTTCGGGGAGGGCGGCGGCGAGGCCGTCCAGCGGCGAGACGACATGGTGCGGGAAGACCTGGGCGGAGCCGCCGCCGAGGACCCGGGCGTCCCGGGCGAGCGCCCCGCTGAGCGCCACCCGGCGGACGGCCGCCGGGTCGATGGGCAGCGCGGTGCGACCGCTGTTCTGGACGGGCTCGTTGCGCACCAGGACGAAGGAGCGGCGGGCGATCTCACGGGCCAGCGCTTCGCCGTCGACGGGTTCGGGGTGGTCGGCCGGGTGGACGGCGGGCGGCGCGCCGTCCAGGACGCCGACGCGGGCGGCGAGCCGCAGCACGTTGCGCACCGCCCCGTCGACGACGGACTCCGCGACCTCGCCGGCCCGCACGGCGTCGGCCAGCGCCTTCCCGTACACGGTCTTCGGTCCCGGCATGGCGACATCGAGCCCACCGAGGGCGGCGCCGACGGTGGAGCGGGCGGCCAGCCAGTCGGAGACGACGAAGCCGTCGAAGCCCCATTCGCCGCGCAGCACCGTGTTCTGGAGGTAGCGGTGCTCGGTCATGGTGGGGCCGTTGACCCGGTTGTAGGCGGACATGATGCCCCAGGGACGGGCGTGCTTGACGATCCGTTCGAACGGGGCAAGGTAGATCTCGCGCAGGGCGCGCGGGGAGACGATGTTGTCGACGGTGAAGCGGTCGGTCTCGGCGTCGTTGGCGACGAAGTGCTTGACGGTGGTACCGACGCCGCCGTCCTGTACGCCGCGCACGTAGCCGGTGCCGATCTCGCCGGTGAGGTACGGGTCCTCGCTGTACGCCTCGAAGTGGCGTCCGCCGAGCGGGGACCGGTGGAGGTTCACGGTCGGGGCGAGGAGGACGTGCACCCCCTTGCGGCGGGCCTCCTGGGCGAGCAGCCGGCCGGCCCGGCGGGCGAGGGCCGGGTCCCAGGTCGCGGCGAGAGCGGTGGGTGAGGGCAGTGCGACGGACGGGTCGTCCGCGCTCCAGGCCACCCCTCGGACGCCGATGGGCCCGTCGGACATCACCAGGGAGCGCAGGCCGACGGCGGGGAGCGCGGGCAGCGACCACATGTCCTGCCCGGCCAGCAGCCGGGCCTTGTCGTCGAGACCGAGCGCGGCCAGCGCCTTCTCGACCGCGGCCTCGCGGGCCTCGTCGGGGTGGGTGGGGGCGGACGCGTCTGCCACGGCCGTGCCTCCTCGTCGTTTTCCTGACAGTGCCGTCCCCCATGGTCACCCCCTGACCGATCGAGCAGTAGGTTTCGTTACATTTCCGTTACGTACGGAAGTGGCGTACGGTCCTCGGGCCGGACCGACACGCCGGGGCGGAAACATTCCGGTGGATACCGGGACGAACGCACCGGGACGCAGCACCGAAAGGGGCCGGAACGATGGGGCGGGCCAGAAGTACGGGGCGGCGGGCGGAGATTCTCCGCGCCGCGTTCGAGGTGATCGCCGAGCGCGGCTATCGCGGTGCCTCGCTGAGCGCCGTCGCCGAGCGGGTCGGCCTCAGCCAGCAGGGGCTGCTGCACCACTTCCCCACCAAGGAGGCACTGCTCGTCGCCGTGCTGGAGGCGCGCGACCAGTGGGATCCCGTCGACGTCGCGCGGAGCGGCGACGTCTGGCGGACCGATCTGCTGGACGCGCTCGTGCAGTACAACGCGATGCGGCCCGGGATCATCCAGACGTTCTCGGCGTTGCTGGGCGAGAGCGTGACGGACGATCACCCGGCCCGGGACTTCTTCACGCGCCGCTACGTCCGGGCCCGCACGGCCATCGCGACGGCCCTGCGCGCGGAGTACGGCGAGCGGCTGCCGGGCGGACTGACGCCCGAGCGCGCGGCGCCCCTGATGGTCGCGGTGATGGACGGTCTCCAGTACCAGTGGCTGCTGGATCCGGACGAGGTGGACATGCCCGCCGCCTTCCGGGACTTCCTGGCGCTGCTGCGTCCGGCGGAACCGGCCGGCGAAGAGCATCCACCGCCATAGCACGATGCTTCAACTGACGGACAATAAAAGGGAGTTGAGCAACCCCTACGGGTGATTCCCGGGGCTCTGCACGCGCGTTCGCGCGAGGGACGCGGCGCGGGCGGACCAGGGTGGACGCATGACTTCCGAACCAACCGGCCCCTCCTGCGGCACGTCGTCCGATCCGACCCGCGCCCAGACCTCCCGCGACCCGTCCTTTGAACCGCCCTCCCGCCGTTCCGTGATCGCGGGCGCCGCGGCCGGTGCCGCCGTCCTCGCCACGGCCGCCGCCGGTCCCGCGCGGGCCACCGCCCCCGACGCCGTCGGCGCCGCGTCCGACGCCGCACTCGCGCCCTCGGCGGCCGGATCGGACTGGAACACCTGCCTGAACGTGGCCCGCGCCATCCTGGTACGCGGCGAGGACGACCGGTCGCTGGTCCCGTACTACAAGGACGTCCTGCTGACCAAGGGCCTGCCGCGCGGCCGGAAGCCCCCCAAGAAGGTGCTGGTCGTCGGCGCGGGCCCGGCCGGGCTGACCGCCGCCCGACTGCTCCGCGAGGCCGGGCACACCGTCACCGTGATCGAGGCCAACGGCAACCGTGTCGGCGGACGCATCAAAACGTTCCGCCGGGGCGGCCACGAGCGCGCGAAGGCCCCGTTCGCCGACCCGAGGCAGTACGCCGAGGCCGGCGCGATGCGCATCCCGGACAGCCACCCGCTGGTCACCGGGCTCATCGACGGCCTCGGGCTGAAGCGCCGCCGCTTCCACCTGGTCGACGTCGACGCGGAGGGCCGCCCGGCCAACCACACCTGGATCCATGTCAACGGCGTCCGGATGCGCAAGGCGGACTACGCGGCCCGGCCGCGTGCGATCAACCGGTCGTTCGGCATCCCGGCGCGGTTCGAGGACAAGCCCGCCGCCATGATCCTGCGGGAGGCGTTCGCGCCCGTGCGCGGGGAGTTCGAGGGCAAGCAGGGCCACGCCCTCGTCGAGGGCTGGGCACGGGTCGTCCAGCGCTACGGGCACTGGTCGATGTTCCGTTTCCTGACCGAGGCGGCCAAGCTCGACGAGCGCACCATCGACCTCGTCGGCACCGTCGAGAACCTCACCTCGCGGCTCCACCTCTCCTTCGTGCACAGCTTCATCGGGGCGTCGCTGATCAGCCCGGACACCGCGTTCTTCGAACTGCCGGGCGGCACCGCCACGCTCGCGGACGCGATGTACGAGAAGGTCAGGGACCTGGTGCGGCTGGACCGCCGGGCCACCCGGATCAGCCATGGGGCGAACGGTGTCCGGATCGAGACGATCTCCGAGGGCCGCGACGGCAGACCGCTGGTGCGCGAGACGTTCACCGGCGACCGGGCGGTCATCACCGTGCCCTTCTCCGGGCTGCGCCACATCCCCGTCAGCCCCCTGCCGTCGTACGGCAAGCGGCGCGCGATCACCGAGGTCCACTACGACACGGCGACCAAGGTGCTGCTCGAATTCAGCCGCCGCTGGTGGGAGTTCGAGGAGAAGGACTGGAAGAGGGAGCTGGAGCGGATCAGGCCCGGTCTGTACGACGCCTACCGGCTGGGCAGGGCTCCGGCCGACGGCTCGCTGCTGGGCGCCCACCCGTCCGTGCCGCCCGGCCACCTCCCGCCCAACCAGCGGGTGCACTACGCGGCATACCGGGCGACCGCCCGCAACCAGCCCGAGGCGGCGCACGTCATCGGCGGCGGATCGGTCACCGACAACCCCAACCGCTTCGTCTTCCAGCCGTCCCATCCGGTCGAGGGCAGCAGGGGCGGCGTGGTCCTCGCCTCCTACAGCTGGTCCGACGACGCGCTGAAGTGGGACTCTCTGGACGACGACGAGCGCTACCCGCACGCCCTCGGCGGTGTCCAGGACCTGTACGGGCAACGCGTCGAGGTCTTCTACACCGGCGTCGGCGCCACCCAGTCGTGGATGCGCGACCCGTACGCGTACGGCGAGGCGTCGGTGCTGCTCCCCGGCCAGCACACCGAACTGCTCGCCCACATGCGTTCCGTCGAGGGGCCGCTGCACTTCGCGGGCTGCCACACCTCGGTGAAGCCCGCCTGGATCGAGGGGGCCCTGGAGTCGGCGGTCAGGGCCGCGCTGGAGGTGCACAGCGCCTGATGCCGGGCAGCGGGGCGGCCCCTCTCCGTCAGCCCCGGTCGGGGGGTGTACGGGGCGGGGGCCGTGCCCGCGCCGGGGCCCGCTCCCCCGTCCTCGCTCTCCTCCTCGTCCGCGCCGCCCACGTCGCCCTCGGGCCCCGGACACGGCCGGTGGCCGCACCCCGCTCGGGAGTGCGGCCACCGTTCGTTCCACCGCGTGGTCCGCCGTACGGCCTCTCCGTACGCTTCGGCCACCGGGTCTCGCCGTGCGGTCAGGCGACCGCCAGGGACACCTTGATGTTGCCGCGCGTCGCGTTCGAGTACGGGCACACCTGGTGGGCCTTCTCGACGAGCGAACGAGCCGTCGCGGCGTCGACGTTGGGGATGGAAGCGGTGATCTCGACCTCCAGGCCGAAGCCGCCCTCGGCGGTCTTGCCGATGGACACCGCGGCGGTCACCGTGGAGCCGGAGATGTCGGCCTTCTCCTTGCGGGCCACGACGCCGAGGGCGCCCTGGAAGCAGGCGCCGTACCCGGCCGCGAACAGCTGCTCCGGGTTGGTGCCCGCGCCGCTCCCGCCCATGGAAACGGGCGGGTTGACGACGACGTCGAGCTTCCCGTCGTCGGAGGAGACCCGGCCGTCGCGGCCGTTCTCCGCGGTGGCGACGGCGGTGTACAGAACGTCGATGTCGGACATGGTCATGCTGAGGATTCCTCCTGCTGTGCGCCGCGACTCGCGCCCACGATCGCGGCGGCCTGTGACTGAGACTACCGGGTGCGCCTGAGCGCACGTCAGACGAGGGAGACGATCATCTTTCCGGTGTTCTCCCCGCGCATCAGACCGAGGAAGGCGTCGAAGCCGCTCTCGATGCCCTCCACCAAGGTCTCGCGGTACTTCAGCTCGCCCGAGGCCAGCCAACCGGCGACGTCCTCGACGAACTTCGGCTGAAGCTCCGCGTGGTCGCGCACGAGCATCCCCTGGATGCGCAGCCGCTTGCCGATGACCAGGGCGAGGTTGCGCGGCGCGGGGGTCGGCTCGGTGGCGTTGTACTGGGCGATCATGCCGCAGACGGTGACCCGCCCGTGTTCGCGGAGGGAGGAGAGCGCCGCCTCCAGGTGCTCCCCGCCGACGTTGTCGAAGTAGACGTCGATGCCGTCGGGAGCGGCCTGGCGCAACTGCTCGTCGACAGGACCGTTCTTGTAGTTGAAGGCCGCGTCGAAGCCGTACTCCTCCACCAGGAACCGGACCTTCTCGTCGGAACCGGCCGAGCCGATGACCCGGGAGGCGCCCTTGATCTTCGCCATCTGCCCGACCTGGCCGCCCACCGCACCGGCCGCGCCGGACACGAACACGGCGTCGCCGGCCTTGAACGAGGCGACCTCGAAGAGCCCCGCGTATGCGGTGAGCCCGGTCATGCCGAGCACGCCGAGATAGGCGGAGAGCGGGGCGAGCGCCGGGTCGACCTTCACCGCGTGCTCCGCCGGGACCTCGGCGTACTCCCGCCAGCCCAGACCGTGCAGCACATGGTCGCCGACCGCGAGGCCCGCCGCGTTGGAGGCGATGACCTCACCGACCGCGCCGCCGTCCATGGGCCGGTCGAGCGCGAAGGGCAAGGTGTACGACTTCCCGTCGTTCATCCGCCCCCTCATGTACGGGTCGACCGAGAAGTACAGGTTGCGCACCAGGACGCGGCCCTCACCGGGAGCGGCGACCGGGGCCTCCCTCAGCGCGAGATCCTCGGCCTTCGGCCAGCCGTGGGGGCGGGCGACGAGATGCCATTCACGGCCGATCGTGGGAAGTGCTGCGGACATGGGCTCGGGAACTCCTCAATGCCTCACGGAACGGGGGAAGCTTCGCCCCGGGGCCGGCGGACCACGAGAGGGATCCGGGGGCCACGGGAGGAAATACTTCAGAACATGAAACAACGATGCTCCTGAATATTTCATGTTGTCAAGCAACTCACTATCCTGTGTGTCATGGCCACCACCCGTTCAGACCCTCTGACCCTCGAAGTCGTCGAGCTCATCGGCACCGTCGTGGCGCGCTACTACGAGGAGTACGACGAGGCCGCGGCTGCCCACTCGCTCACCGGTGCCCAGGCCCGTGTGCTCGGGCTGCTCGCACTGGAGCCGATGCCGATGCGCCGGATCGCCCAGAAGCTGAAGTGCGAGCCGTCGAACGTCACGGGCATCGTCGACCGGCTGGAGTCGCGCGGCCTGGTGGAGCGCCGGCCGGATCCGGCCGACCGCCGGGTGAAGCTGGCCGTCCCGACGGAGCGGGGCGTGCGCACGGCCCGGGAACTCCGCGATTCGCTCACCTTCGCGCGGGAGCCGCTGGCCGAACTCTCGGACGCGGACCGGACGGTGCTGCGGGACCTGCTGCGGCGGATGCTGGGCGAGGCGGGGCCGAAGGGCGGTTCCCGGTGAGCACCGGGACCGCGGCGACTACCGGAGGTAGTGGCGGCCCAGCGGGGCACCGCCCGGCTCCGCCTCGGGCCCGGCGGTGCCGCCGTCCGGCCCGAGGCGGTGCCGGGGTCCGCCAAGCCCGTGGGCCGTCGGACCCGTGAGCGGGCGGGCCACCGGGCCCGTGCGGTCCTGGACCGCAGGTCCCGTGCGGCCCTGGACCGCCGGGGTCCGCGAAGCCGCGGGCCGTCGGACCCGTGCGGCCGTGGGACCGTTGACCCCATGAACGCACCGCTGCCGTTCGGCCCCCGCGAGTTCCAGCTCGTGCTGTTGCGCCGGATGGCCGACCACCAGCCCGGACTCGTCGAGGATGCCCGGCGGGAGCTGGGCGCCTCGATCGCCGAGATGCGGGAGGCGAACCGCCGTTGGCAGGCCATGGTGCGGGCGCCCCGGGGGCGGGGCGCGCTGCGCCGCTACCGTTCGGTGCTGGGCGAGCCCGAGTCGTCGGCGCCCCGCGTGCTCGGCGACCTGGAGTGCGATGTGCTGCGGTGGCCGGTGCCGCTCTGGCCGGATCTGCGGTTCGAGGTGACGGTCGCGCCGGGCGGGGCGGTGTGGAACGAGTGGCTGGTCAGGGCGGCGGGAGCGGCCGGCCCCGAACTGCGCGCGATCGGGGATCTGCGCCCCTGGTCGGCCACGGTGGACGAGGTGGCGCGGGCCTTCGCGCCGGCCCGCCCGATGGAGGGCGCGGCGCCGACCCGGTGGGCGCTCGCGATCACCGCGCCCGGAACGGATGAGCGGCATGTCGCCGAATTCACCTGGGGGCTGTTCCAGCGACTGCTGCCGAGGTGAGCCCCGCCCGCCGCGCCCGCCCGGTCACTCCACCGGCCCCGTACCCCCTACGGCCCACTCGACGCGCGGTATGACTCCGAACGGCGCACGATGCGAGGAGGGCCGGCCACCGTCGGCATCCCCCCACACACACCGTGCTCCCCGGGAGAACCCGCCGTGACCGTCAGCCTTGAGCAGTTGCGCCGTTGCCATGTCGCCGTCGACCTCGGAGCCGCCCGGACCCGCGTGTACGTCAAGGGGCTGGGGCTCGTCGTCGACGAACCGAGTGCCGCCGCCGTGAACACCCGCACCGGCTCGCTGATCGCCGTCGGAGAGCTGGCCGAGCAGATGACGGGCCGCACCCCCGACTACATCCGGGTGGCCCGCCCGGTCAGCGGCGGAACCGTCATCGACATCGATATGGCCCAGCGGATGCTCCGTCAGCTGCTCGGCGAGAAGCTCCGCCGCCAACTGCGCCGCAAGCCGCGATTGCGGGCCGCCGCCTGCACCCCGCACGACAGCGACCCGCTCGCCCAGCGGGCCACCGTGGAGACCCTGGTCGGGCTGGGCGCGAGGCGGGTGGAGCTGGTCGACACCCTGATCGCGGCGGCCGTCGGCTGTGGGCTGCCCGTCGAACAGCCGACCGCCACCATGATCATGGTGTGCGGGGCGGCGACCACCCAGATCGCGGTGCTCTCGCTGGGTTCGATCGTGACCGCCGCGCGCGTACCGGTCGGCGGTGACGCCATCGACCACGCGGTGATCCAGCATCTGCGCCAGCACCACGAGCTGATGCTGCCTAGCCAGTCCGTGCGACCGCTCCAACTGGCGCTCAGCGGCGCCGGTTTGACGGGGCGGGGCCCCTTGATGACCGAGATCCACGGCCGGGACGTGGCGACCGGGCTGGCCCGCTCGGTACGGGTGGACACCGCGTCGATCCGGCAGGCGATCCATGCCCCGCTGACCTCGGTGCTCGACGGTCTCGGCAAGGTGCTGCGCGAGTGCCCGCCCGATCTGGTGGCCGACCTCACCGACCGCGGGATCATGATGGTCGGCGGCAGCGCGCTGCTGCCCGGACTCGACCAGATGCTGCGGGCGGCGACGGGCGTGCCCGTGCACATCGCGGAGCGGCCCGACGTGTGCTCCGTCCTGGGACTGGGTGCGATGCTGGACGGGAGCATCGAGCCGCTGGTCCTTGAGCCGATCGCCTGCTGATCACCGCAGGGGGGTGCATGTATGACCGAGGAATCGACCGGTCGGGGCGCGACCGGTCAGGCCCCGTACGGGCCGGGCGCGACCGGGCCGGACGCACATGGGCCGGGTCCGAACAGTCCGGGTCCGAACAGGCCGGACGCACCCGGATCGGCCCCGGACCGGACAGGGCCCGAGGTGAACGCCCCGGGCCCGGGGCCGGGTGCGCCCTCCTCGGGCGGGAAGCCGGGGACGGCGGCGGCCGACGGCCCGTCAGGCTCCCCGTCCCCCTCCCCGACGCTCCTGGAAGCGGTGCTGAACCTCGGCAACGACCTCGAACTGCGTGCCACCCTCCAGCAGATCGTGGACACCGCGACCACCCTGGCCGATGCCAGGTACGGCGCGCTCGGCGTGCTCGACCCCGAACTCGGCACCATCAGCGAGCTGTTCACCTCGGGCATCGACGACGCCCAGCGCCGCCGCATCGGCGATCCCCCGGACGGCCATACGGGGATGCTGGGCGCCCTCATCGCCGAACCGGGCCCGCTGCGCTCCGACGATCTGCCCGCCGACCCGCGTTCCGGCGGCGTACCGCCCGGCCACCCGGTGATGCGCTCCTTCCTCGGGGCGCCGCTGCGCGTCCAGGACCGGGTGTTCGGCAACCTCTACCTCGCCGAGAAGCGCACCGGTGGCCGCTTCACCGACACGGACATGGCGTTGCTGCGGATGCTGGCCTCGCGGGCCGGGGCCGCGATCGGCAACGCGCGGCTGTACGAGGAGGCCCGGCAGCGGGAGCGCTGGATCGAGGGGGCAGCCGCCGTCACCACCACCCTGCTGACCGGCGACACCGCGGCCGACGCGCTGATGACCGTCGCCGAGGCGGCCCGGACGCTCGCCGACGCCGACGCCGGGGTGATCCTTCAGCCGACCGCGGAGGGCGGCATGGAGATCGTCACCGCGTCCACCCTCGACGATCCGGCCGGCATCGTCGGCACGACCATCGAGCCCGGCTCCGCCGTACTGGTCCAACTACTGGGCGGTGAGCCGGTGTTCATCGACGACTCGGCGACCGATCCGCGGATGACGACACACGTCCGGTCGCGGTTCGGGCCCAGCATGATGCTGCCGCTGCAGAGCGGCGGGCGGCTGATCGGCACCCTCGCCCTGCCCCGGCGGCGCAGCGGTCACCCGTACACGGCGCTGGACCGCCAACTGGCCACGCAGTTCGCCTCGCAGGCCGCGCTCGCCCTGGTCCTGGCGGACGCACAGCACGACCGGGAGCAGCTCGCGGTGTACGAGGACCGGGACCGGATCGCCCGCGATCTGCACGATCTGGTCGTCCAGCGGCTGTTCGCGACGGAGATGATGCTGGAGTCGACCCGACGCCGGTCTCCCTCGCCGGAGACGAGCGCGCTGCTCGACCACGCCGTGGACGAACTGGACTCCACCATCCAGGAGGTGCGGACGGCGATCTTCGCCCTCCAGCAGCCACCGGCGGAGGTCCCCACCACCTTCCGCGGCCGGGTGCTGCGGGAGACCGGGGGCGCCGCCGCCGTCCTCGGCTTCCAGCCGTCGGTGCACTTCGACGGCGCGGTCGACGCGCTGGTGCGGGAGCCGGTGGAACGAGAGCTGCTCGCCGTGCTGCGGAGCGCGCTGGCCGCCGCGCACCGCCGTACGGGGGTGTCGGTGATCGAGGTCGAGGTGGACGCGACGGCCGTGCAGCCGGACGGGCGTCCCGCGGTGCGGCTGGCGGTGGCCGACGACGGCCGCGAGGAGGACGGCTCGCGCTCGTCGACCGTCGTCTGGCAGGCGCCGCTCTGAGGACGGCCGTCGGATCCGGCGGGTGCGGTTCCGGGCGCGGCCGTCGTCGCAGGGGCGCGACCGTCGCGGGGGCGCCGCCGCGCGCGATCCGGCTCCGGGACGGGCGGGCGCCGGCTCCGGACGCGGCCGTCACCGGGAGGGCGCCGCCCTGAGCGCGATCCGGGTGTTGGAGTGCGCGACGCCGGCCTCCCGCTTGAGCCTGCGCAGCAGTCCGTCCAGGGCGGCGGTGTCGGCGACGGTGGCGCGGACCAGGTAGTCGTGGCCGCCGGTCACGTGCACCACCTCGGTGATGCCGGGAAGGGCGAGCACGGCGCGTTCGAACGTCTCGTTCGCCGTGTCGATCCGCAGGGTCACGTCGATGAAGACGACAAGGCCCGTTCGGGTATCGGCGGCCGGATCGATGATCACGGTGAAACCGCGGATCACACCGTCGCGCCGCAGTCGACGGACCCGGTCCGCGGCGGCGTTGGCGCTGAGCCCGATCCGTGCGCCCAGATCGCGATACGAGATCCGGGCGTCCTCCTGGAGGATGCCGAGGATCTCCCTGTCCAGACGGTCCATACGGCAATTGTCCCAAGATCTGTCGCGATTGAGCCGCTACAGGGCGTTTCGGGGGATTCATCACCGCCACGCCCGGACCACTGCCGGACGCCACGCCCGGACCGGCAGGTGCCGACCGCCTCCCTGACCCGCCGACTGGGGGCGGCGGCGCGATTGCGGGTCACCTGGGAACTGTCGGCGCTGTACGCGATCGGCTTCGGCGGCATCGTCGCGTTCGGGGTCTACCTCCCCACGTACCTGAAGACCTGGTACGGCCTCACACCCACCGACGCCGGCACGAAGGCCGCCGGGTTCGCCCTGGTCACGGTGGTCTTCCGGCCCATCGGCGGCTGGCTCTCGGACCGCGTCCACCCGGCCCTGGTCACGGCGGGGGCGCTCGGTCCGGCCGCGTTGGCGGCGATCCTCCAGTCGTTCGACCCGGTGCTGATCCCGGTCGGCACGACCGCGCTGCTGGTCATGGCGGCGGGCCTGGGCCTGGCGAGCGGCAGCGTCTTCGCGCTCGTCGCGCAGGTGACCCCGCAGGCGAGGGTGGGCAGCGTGACCGGGATCGTCGGTGCGACCGGGGGCCTGGGCGGTTTCGTGCCGCCCCTGGTGATGGGGGCGGTCTACACGGCGAAGGGGTCGTACTCGATCGGCTTCATGCTGCTGTCGGACCTGGCACTGGCGGGATGCGTGTACGCGTACGGTCGCATGCGGAACGTGCGACCGGGGTGAGGACCGCTCCCGGAGACCCCGGGGGCTCCCCGGGCCCATGGGAACGCTCCCTAGGGAGCGCTCCTCCAGCCCTCGACGGGCGACGGGGCGGCGCCCGAACCTTCCGGCGGCCGGCGAGGCGCGAAGCCCGCCACGGATCGCGGGGCAGCCCTTAGGGTCGGGCAGATGACGCCTCTTCTGCCGCTGCCCGCCGACGCCTCCGTACGCGAGGCCGTCCGGTTCGGCACGCATTCACTGACGTACGAACGGCTGGTCGCCGCCTCGGACAGGCTCGCCGCACGGCTCACCGGCGCCGGACAGGTCGCCGTCTGGGCCACGCCCACCGTGGAGACCGTGGTCGCGGTCGTGGCGGCGCTGCGGGCCGGGGTGCCCGCGGTGCCGCTCAACCCGAGGACGGGGACGCGCGAACTCGCGCACATCATGGCCGACAGCAAGCCCGGCGTGGTGCTGGCCGGGGCGGACGACGTGCTCCCGCCCGCGCTGGACGGGCCGACCCGTATCGACGTCGGCGCGGACCCCGGCGCCGGCGAGGAGCCCGGCGGTACGGGCGACGGCGGTGCCAACCCGTTCCCGGAGCCGCCTTCCGAGTCCCCCGCGCTGATCGTCTACACCTCCGGCACCACGGGCCCGCCCAAGGGCGCGGTCCTGCCCCGGCGGGCGATCGCCGCGTCGCTGGACGCGCTGGCGGACGCCTGGCGGTGGACCGGCGAGGACGTGCTCGTCCATGCCCTGCCGCTGTTCCATGTGCACGGGCTGATCCTGGGTGTGCTCGGGCCGCTGCGCCGGGGAGGGGAGGTGCGCCACCTGGGCCGGTTCACCACCGACGGGGTGGCCCGGGAGCTGTCGTCCGGCGGCACGATGCTCTTCGGCGTGCCGACGATGTACCACCGGCTGGCCGAGGCCCTGGACGGTTCCGGCCCCGCGGCGGCCGGGCTGGCGAAGGCGCTGGCCGGGGCCCGGCTGCTGGTGTCCGGTTCGGCGGCGCTGCCGGTCCACGACCACGAGCGGATCGCGGCGGCGACCGGCCGCCGGGTGGTCGAGCGCTACGGCATGACGGAGACCCTGATGAACACCGGGGTCCGGGCCGACGGCGAACCGCGCCCCGGCACGGTCGGCACGCCCCTGGCCGGTGTCGAGCTGCGCCTGGCCGACGAGGACGGCACCATCCTCACGGGCGGCGGTCCGGACACCATCGGCGAGATCCAGGTGCGCGGCCCGAACCTCTTCACCGGCTACCTCAACCGCCCCGACGCCACGGCCGCCGCGTTCACCGCCGATGGCTGGTTCCGCACCGGCGACATGGCCACCCGGGACGCCGACGGCTATGTGCGGATCGTCGGCCGCAAGGCCACCGACCTGATCAAGAGCGGCGGCTACAAGATCGGCGCGGGCGAGATCGAGAACGCCCTCCTCGACCACCCCGGCGTCCGCGAGGCCGCCGTCACCGGGGAGCCGGACCCGGACCTGGGCGAGCGGATCGTCGCGTGGGTGGTGCCGTCCGATCCCGCCGCTCCTCCGGCACAGGGCGAGCTCGCGGACCATGTCGCCGCCCAGCTGGCCCCGCACAAGCGCCCGCGCCTGGTCCGCTACCTGGACGCGCTGCCCCGCAATGATCTGGGCAAGATCATGAAGCGGTCGCTGCGCCCCTGACCGGCCGCCGGCGGGGGCTTGGGGCGCGGCCCCCGCACGGGCCAGCCGCGGGGGTCGGGCGCCCGGTGCCGGGCCTGGTCACGGCTGCGGGTCCTTCGCGTCGTACCGGGCGAATCCGCGCCACCGCAGCCCCAGCAGCGACACGGCCAGGACACAGGCGAGCCCACCCCCGGTCACCGCCACAGCGGGGGAGGCCAGGTCGGAGACGGAACCGGCGAGGAAGTCGCCCAGCCGCGGCCCGCCCGCCACGACCACGATGAACACGCCCTGCAGCCGTCCGCGCATCTCGTCCGGCACCGCTGCCTGGAGCATGGTGTTCCGGAAGACCATCGAGGTGGTGTCCGCGCACCCGGCGAGCACCAGGAAGAGCAGCCCGAGCCAGAGCTGACGGGTCAACCCGAACAGCGCGATGGCGGTGCCCCAGGAGGCGACGGCGAGGAGCACGGCGAGGCCGTGGCGGCGTACGCGCCCCAGCCACCCCGAGAACACCCCGCCGAGCAGCGCCCCCAGCGCCGGGGCCGCGACCAGCAGACCGGTGGTCTTCGCGTCGCCGCCGAACCAGACCACGGCGACGACGGGGAACAGCGCCCGGGGGTGGGCCAGCACCATGGCGCACAGATCGGTGAGGAACGTCATCCGCAGATTGGGCCTGGCCCCCAGGAACCGCAGCCCGTCCGCGACGGACGCCCTGCCCGCGCCCGGCCCCTCCTTCCGTTCCGGCCGCATCGAGGGCAGCCGCCACATCGCGTACAACGAGGCGGTGAAGGTGACGACGTCCACGCTGTACGCGGCCCGGTAGCCCCACCAGCCGACGAGGAGCCCGCCGAGCATCGGCCCCACGAGGGTGCCGGTGGTGCTGGTGATGGAGTTGAGCGCGTTGGCCGCGGGCAGCTGCTCGGCCGGCAGCAGACGGGCGATCATCGAGCTGCGGGCCGGTGCGTTGACCGCGAAACAGGCCGCCTGCAACGCGACGATCGCGTACAGCAGCCCCACCTGCTCCACGTCGGCCAGGGCGGCGGCGAGCAGCACGACGGAGAGCACGAAGGAACCCACCGCACTGGCCAGCCCCAGCTTGCGCCGGTCGAAGGTGTCGGCGACGGCCCCTCCGTACAGGCCGAAGACGACCAGCGGCAGGAACGAGCAGAAGCCGATGAGCCCGACCGAGAAGGCGGACCCGGTGATGTCGTAGACCTGGAGCGACACGGCGAGCGCCGTCATCCCCTGCCCGATCCAGGAGACCGTGTTGCCGAACCAGAGCCGCCGGTAGTCGGGAGAGGTGCGCAGGGGGGTGAGGTCGGCGAGTATGCGGCGACGGCGGGCGGGGCCGTCGTCCGCCACCTCGTCCTTCGGGGCTGTTTCGGTCACAGCGGATGGTATCGACCGTCATGCACCGGCCGGTCCGGGTCCCTCCTCACGGGGACGTGCGTGGTGCCGGAAGAGCGTGGTGTAGAGCCCGTCGTGGTGGAGGAGCTGGGCGTGGGTGCCCGATTCGATCAGGCGCCCCTCGTCGAGGACCAGGATGCGGTCGGCGTCGGGGGCGAGGGTGAGGTCATGGGTGATGACGAGGGTGGTTCGGCCGTGGGCGAGGCGCTTGAGGGGGGTGATGATGCGTCGTGCGGCCAGGGTGTCGAGGCCGGTGGTGGGTTCGTCGAGGAGGAGGACGGGGGCGTCGCGGAGCATGGCGCGGGCGATGGCGATGCGCTGGAGCTGGCCGCCGGAGAGGCGGGAGGTGCCGGGGGAGATGACGGTGCCGTAGCCGTCGGGCAGGGCCCGGATGAACCGGTCGGCGTCGGCGGCGTGTGCGGCGGCGACGATGTCGGCGCGGCGGGGCTCGCCGTCGAGCCCGCAGGCGATGTTCCTCTCGATGGTGTCGTGCAGGACGAGTGTTTCCTGGGGCAACAGGGTGATGTTGGCACGCAGATGGGCCAGGGGCATGCGGTCGGCGGGGACGCCGTCGAGGCGGACGGTGCCGGTGTCGGGGTCGTAGAACCGCAGGAGCAGCGCGGCGAGCGTCGATTTGCCCGCGCCGCTGGGGCCGGTGATGACGACGAGTTCGCCGGGGCTCGCGGTGAACGAGAGGTCCCGCAGTACGGGTTGGTCGACGCCCGGGTAGCGGAACCAGACCCCGCGCACCGTCAACTCGCCGCGGGCCCGGCCCGGGGACACGGCGGGCGGGACTCGGTCGGGATCGGGGTCGGTGACGGTGGGCGGGGTGTCGAGGATCTCCAGCAGGCGCTCGGCTCCGGCGGTCGCGGCGGTGGCGGTCAGGCCGAGCTGGCCCAGGGAGCGGATGGGCGGGTAGAGGTAGCCGATGAACGCGGCGAACGCCAGGAGCTGTCCGAGCGTCATCCGCCCCTGGGAGATCTCCCACGCCCCGAGGCCGATGATCGTCAGGACGCACAACGTCTCCAGGACCTCGACGAGTTGTTCGTAGAACTCGGTCAGCCGCACCGCCCGCACCGCCGTCCTCAACCGGACGCGGGCCCTGCCGAGCAGCCGTTCCTCCTCGTCGCGCTGCCTGTTGTACGCCTGGGTCAGGACGACGTTGACCAGGGTCTCCTCGACCACCGCGGTGATGGCCCCGTCCGCTGCCCGCCCGCGCCGCGACACCGCGCGCAGCGGCCCGGCGAACCGGCGGGTGGTGAACCAGAACAGCGGGACCATGAAAAAGGTGGCCAGGGCCAGGTCCCAGCGCAGCCACAGCGCCGCCGCCGCGTAGAAGACGGTGCTGAACAGGGCCGAGGCCGCCTGCACGATCCCGGACACCACCAGCGCCTCGATCGCCTCCACGTCGCCCGTCAGCCGTTCTACCAGGTCACCGCGCCGGTTGGCCTGGTAGAAGTGGGGCGGCAGCGTCTGCAGATGGCCGAAGACCCGTGCCCGCAGGCGCAGTACGAAGCGCTCCGCGGCCCAAGCCGCCAGTGAGTTGCCCAGATATCCCGTCACGGCTCCCACGATCGCGACCGCCAGCCACAGCCCCGCCGGCCGCCAGAACGCGGCGACCGAACCCTGCCCCAGGGCCGTGTCGGTCAGCTCCGCGAACAGCAGCACCGTCACCGTCTCCGCGACGGCGGACAGCACGGCGCACACGAAAACGAGTACGAACCACCCGCGATCCCCCCGCGTCAACGGCCAAAAACGCCGGAACGCCAGCCAGATGCCGACCGGGTCGGTGCGGACCGGTACGTCCGACACCCCGTCGGCGTCCGCGAAACCGGCCTCGCGCCCGGAGAGGCCGTCACCGAGGGAGGGTCCGTCATGGGGGGAAGGGCCTTCGTCGGGCACCGAACGGCCCGCGGAACCACGCAGCAGCATGAGCGTCACGTCGCACGAACACTGGGGCTATGGACCGACTCCATAGACACGGACCCAAAAACGGGAGGCCGACCCGCGCCAGTGCGCGAGCCCGCCTCGAATCGGGGATGGATCAGGGAACCGGGTCAGTAACCCCACCAGCGTCCGCGGTGGCGCCTGCCGTAGTCACCGTATCCGCGTCCGCGACCGCGTCCACGGCCCCGTCCGCGCCCATGACCGCGTCCGCGGTCCCTGTCCCTGTGGTCGAAGATGTTCGAGACCTTCATCTTCGCCTCCTTCGGAGGACTTGTGGCGCCGCTCCTTGCTTCTGCAGCGGCACTACCGACACTACGACGCCCCCTTGCGACCAACAACTCATAGCGGGCTTCATTCGACCAATGGCACTAAATGCCGCACGCTGCCGGAACGTTGCCCCGGGTGACGCCTCATGCCCTCCCCCGGCCGGTGCGCCGACGGGCTTTCAGCCGCCCCCAACCGCGCCGGGTCGCCCTCCGCCCCGTCCTGCGCACCCCGCGCCGGCACCCCGCGCCGACTCGATACCCCCTCCCCCTACCATGGAGTGCGTTCGGCCCTCCCCGTGCCGGACGGGGAACGGAGACCGACGTGGCAGTGTGCCGGAAGCCCGCGACGTGGCTGAGCCGGTGCCTGCTCGCCGTCGCGCTGCTCTTCGGCATCGTGCTGATGCACGCGCTCGGCCATCCGGAGGAACACGCGGTCCCGAAGCTCTCCGGCGGCCACATCACGACCTCGTCCCACGCCTCCGCCACACCGGCGCATCAGCCGGTCGTCGCCGAGCCCCACCACACGACGGATCCCTCGCCCGCTCACGGAGCGGGGGCCACCACCGCCGTGTGCCTCGCCGTGCTCGGCGCGGGCGTCGGTGCCCTCCTGGTCGCGCGCGCCGCCCTCGGGCGGCCCGTCCGCACCGCCGGGCCGCCGGTGACGCAGTGGTTCGCGTACGCGCTCCGCGCGATCCCGCCGCCCGAGCCGCCCGGCTCCCTCCTGAGCCGTCTGTCGCTGTTGCGCATATAGGAAGCCCGGCCGCTCCCCCGCGAGCGGAACCGCCTTCCTCAGTCCTTCACGCGTCTTCTCGCGACGACCATCTCAAGAGGTTCCACAGTCATGACCGGAATCACCCGTCGTACCGTCCTCGGCACCGGACTCGCCGTCGCCGGTAGCGGCCTGCTGACCGCCTGCTCGGATGCGACGAGCGGCATGGACCACTCCTCCGGCGGGGGCGCCGCCCCGTCGGCATCCGACTACCTCGCCCCCGACGGCAAGGAGGTCGCGGCGGCCGAGGCCCGCCGCCCGCACGGCCCCGAGCGGAAGGTGAGGCTCACCGCCGTCGAGACCCGGCTGGACCTCGGCGGCGGACGCACGGTCCGCTCCTGGGCGTACGGGGACGACCTCCCCGGCAAGGAGGTCAGGGTCACCGCGGGCGACACCCTCGCGCTCACCCTCGCCAACAACCTGCCCCAGGCCACGAGCGTCCACTGGCACGGGCTCGCCCTCCGCAACGACATGGACGGAGTGCCGGGCGTCACCCAGCGCGCCATCGCGGCCGGCTCCTCCTTCGACTACCGCTTCGCCGTCCCCCACCCCGGCACGTACTGGTTCCACCCCCACTCCGGCGTCCAGCAGGACCGCGGTCTGTACGCCCCGCTCATCGTCGAGGACCCCAGGGAGCCCCTGAAGTACGACAGGGAGTGGGTGATCGTCCTCGACGACTGGGTCGACGGGGTCGACGGTTCCACCCCTGACGCCGTGCTCGCCGAGCTCTCCCAGGGCATGGGCGGCATGGACCACGGGGGCTCCGGAGGCATGGGCCACGACGGTTCCGGAGGGATGGAGCACGGCGGCTCGGACGGCATGGAGGGCCACGACATGTCGAACATGTCGATGGCATCGGGCACGTCGGTGAGGACCGCGAACGCGAGGCGGGCGCCGTCCCCCGCGCCGTCCGGCCCGTCCCGGATGCTGATGGGGGCGAGCAGCGATCTGCTGGGCGACGACGCCGGGGACGTCGGCTACCCGCACTACCTGATCAACGGGCGCACACCGGATTCCCCCTCGACCTTCACGGCGAAGCCGGGCGACCGGATCAGGCTCCGGATCATCAACGCCGGCGGCGACACCGCGTTCCGGGTCGCGCTCGGCGGACACAGGCTCACCGTCACGCACGCCGACGGCTTCCCCGTCCAGCACACGCGGGCCGACGCGCTGCTCCTGGGCATGGGCGAACGTATCGACGCCCTCGTCACCGCCCGGGACGGCGCGTTCCCCCTCACCGCCCTCGCCGAGGGCAAGAACAGCACCGCCCTCGCGGTCCTGCGCACCGGCGGCGGCGCCGCGCCCGCCGCCTCCGTACGCCCCGAGGAGCTGAAACGCCGCGTCCTGCACGGAGGTCAGCTGACGGCGGACGCATCCGTGCGGCTGGGGACGGAACGCCCGGACCGGACGATCGAGTTCCGGCTCACCGGCTCGATGGCGAAGTACGACTGGGCCGTCAACGGCAGGAAGTACGACCCCGCGCAGCGCTACCCGGTCCGCTCCGGCGAGCGCGTCCGCCTCTCGTTCGTGAACGCCACGACGATGTGGCACCCCATGCATCTGCACGGTCACACCTTCGCGCTCGCCGACGGCGGCGCGCGCAAGGACACCTCGATCGTGCTGCCGGGCCGGCGGCTCGCCGTCGACTTCGACGCCGACAACCCCGGGCTGTGGATGGTCCACTGCCACAACGTGTACCACGCCGAGTCCGGGATGATGACCGTCCTCGGCTACCTGAAGTAACCGCTGCCGGGGGCCGACCCACCGCAGGGCGGGTGTGTCCCGGCCGGGTTTCCCCGGCCGGGACGCACCCGGTCGTCACAGCGGGGCGGATCAGACACCGGGAGGGCAGGCGACCAGCAGTGGCAGCAGCGGGGCGGTGAGCGCGGCCGACGCCACCGAGCCCCGGAAAACCGGATGCGGGACCCGGCGCGGGCCCAGGATGCGCCTCATCCGGAGCAGAGCCGTCGCCCCGCCCGCACCGAACGCGCCCTCGGGCGCCCGGCCGGCGGCCATCTCGTACATCGCGGTCGCGAGCACTTCGTGGGAATGCCTCCGCAGGGCCCGGTCGTCCGCGGCCATCTCCAGCAGTACCGCCATCTCCTGACGGGCGCGGCGTGCCAGCGGCACCCAGGGGAAGACGGCGGCGAACGCCTCCGTGACCGCGAGCAGCAGATGGTGGCGTCCGGCGACATGGGCCCGCTCGTGCTCCAGGACCGCATCGAGCTGGTCCTGGGTGAGCAGGCGTACGGCCGCGTCGCTCACGACGATGCGCGGGCGGAGTCCCGGCAGGCAGTACGCGCCCGGGGTGGGGTGCGGGAGCACGGTGGCGCGCAGGCGGTCGCAGCGCGTCCCCACCTTGTCGAGCCGGTCGCGGTGGCGTGCCCGGACGAGACCCGTGCGGGCGAGGTGGAGGACGAACGCACCGACGAAGGCGGTGACGACGGCGAGGGGCATCGCCAGGGCCAGCCGGTCCGCCACGGTGGGGTTCGGATGGGGCGTGCCCGTGCCGAGACCACAGGCGTGGAGCAGCCCCATGAGTCCGGCGTGGAGGTGTTCGGTGGGCGTCGCGAGCTGGGAGGCGGCGAGCGCCGCCGAAAGGGTGAAGGACACCGTCAGGGCGAGCCACACGGCCGCGGCCAGCACGGGTGCCCGGTGCGGCCAGGTGCTGCGCGTCATCAGATGGGGCGGCGACGCCCACGACGGCCGCGTACCCGAGGAGGGCCGGGGCCGTGTTCACCGTTGCGCCCGTCGCCCGACGTCGAGCAGGGCCTGGCGGAGTGCCGCGATCTCGTCGTCGTCGAGGTTCTCCACGAACCGGGCGAGGGCGGCGGGCCGGTCCTCACTGGCTTCCAGGCCGTCCTCCATGAGCGCGGCGGAGTACGCCTCCCGGGTGGCGGTGGCCCGGTAGAGCCAGACCCGTCCGTCACGGTCGCGGGCGAGGTGGCCCTTGTGGAAGAGGATGGTGGTCACCGTGGTCACGGTGGTGTAGGCGACGCTCCGGTGGAGGTTGATGTCGTCGACGACCTCGCGCACGGTGGCGGGGCGGTTCCATCTCCAGAAGCGGTCCATGATCTCCGCTTCAAGCTCCCCCAGCCGACGCATGGGCCGTGTCCTTTCCGCCGATCCCGTGGTCCCTCGCATGCGGTTTCATAGTAGGCGTGGGTGGCGGGCGCCTCATGGGTGCCGCCCCTGCCGCGTCGTCGGGCCGGTGCCGGACCGGAGCGGGCCCGAACCGGGGCGAGCCGGTGCCGGATCGGAATCGGACCGGGGCGGGTCGATCCGGTGCCGGACAGGACTCGGACCGGGGCGGGGCAGACGGTCGGTGGTCGCGCCCCGGCCCGGCAGGCGGTCCGGCGAGGGGCCCGCCCTGGGCGAGGGGCCCGTCCTGGGCGTCGACGCGGGACAGCGACGCACGCCGGACCGCGCACGGCGAGCACCGCCCGGGGCCGGCCCCCTCCGTGCGCGTGTGCGAGGGTCAGCTGACGCGGACGCCCCACATGAAGGGCATACCGCTGCGGGCGATGGATTCGTAACGCACCTGCGCGCCCGGCTTGGGAGAATGCAGAATCTGCCCGTTGCCCGCGTAGAAGCCGACATGACTCAGGTCGGTGCGCATGATGATCAGATCGCCGGGCTTGAGGGCGCCCAGGGAATTGATGCGCGTCCCGATGTTCGCCTGTGCCTGCGAGGTCCGGGGTATGGTCACGCCGGCCTGACGGAACGCCCAAGACGTGAGACCGGAACAGTCGAAGGAACTCGGCCCGCTCGCGCCCCAGACGTACGGCATACCGACCCGGCTCTTGGCCGCGTCGAAGGCGGACCCGGTGCGCCCTGTGGCGCTCACCTCGTTCCCGAGGTCGGCCCGCGCACCCGCCCGGTTCGCCCGGTCCTCCTTCTCGGCGATCCGTGCCCGCTCCTTCGCCGACAGGGTGTTGAGGAGCCGTTGCGCCTCGCGCAGTTTGCCCTGGATCTCGTTCTTCCGGGTGCCCAGCCCCTTCTGCACGGCAGCGAGTTCGCCCAGCTTCTCGGACGCCTCCCCGCGCTGCTGCTGGAGCGCCCGCTGCTGGGAGAGGAACTGCTGGAGGGCGGTGGCCTGCCGGTCACCGAGCCGGCTGAGGGCGGACGCCTTGTCCAGGTAGGTGTCGGGGTCGTCGGACAGGAAGAGCTGAACCGCGGGGTCGAGTCCGCCCGAACGGTACTGACCGGCGGCGACCGCGCCGATCCCGTCCCGGATTCTGTTGAGCTCGGCCTGTTTGCGGGCGGCGGTCTCCCGAAGGGCCGCCACCTGCTTCTTGAGCTCGTCGGCCTTCTCCTTCGCCCCGTTGTACTTCTCGGTGGCCTGGGTCGCCTCCTCGTAGAGACGGTCCACCTGTGCCTCCACGCCCTTCTTCCTGGGGTCGGGCAGCGGGTCGGCGGAGGCCGCCTGGGACGAGAGGGCCACGGCCGCCGCGGCGGTGGCGGTGAGGACACCGGTACGGCACGACCCGGCCTGCTTCGGGCGGCGGTGCGAGGCCACTGCGGGGCTCCTTCTCCCTCGGCCGCCGACAGGAGCTGGGCACACAGCGGAGTACGGCGGCGCCTTCGCCGCCGCCCCGAATGGGCGACCGGCTACACGAAGGCGTGCGAATTCTAATCTCCTTAGATACTAAGTCTCAATGAGTTCGCTCAGGGAGCCCGGACACGAGGTTCCAGGGCCCGAGGAGGCCCGGAAGCCGGCCACCGGGTCCGGGCCGTACCCCGGGCCGTGACGAGCTTGCGAACGGCCACGGCCCCTGCGGCCACGACGCTCCTCGTGGTCGATGAGGTGGGGTGTGTCCCCTGCGAGGCCGGGGCCTCCACCTGCTCTGCCGGCTGACCTCGGACACACCACTACCGGAGGGCCGAGGCCCACGGCCCCGGCCGCCCCGACGGCGACACCACAGCAGAACTGCGGTCCGGCGTCCCCGGCGGAGTTTGCCGCCGCGACCGCCGGGCGTACTTTGAAGTGAGGCGAAGGAACTCCCCGATGAGAACGACCGGCCCCTGTGGAAGCCACGAGGACGCACGCGAGACCTGCGGGAGCCCTGGCGGCCCCGGGCGAAGATCCTGAGCCACAGCTCCAAGCGGGGTGCGTATTCGCACAGCGGGCGCGGAGGGACCATGGCCGAGTTCCATAGGACGGACACCTCAGCGAGCCCCGCCATGGTGCTGTGTGACCCCGCGCGGCTGGCCGCGGTGGACGCCGTCCGCGCGGTCGACGAGCTGGCCGGGGAAGCCTTCGCCCGGTCCACAAGCCTGGCTGCCCGGCTACTGGACACCAGCATGGCGCTGATCAGCCTGGCCGGGGCGCACCGGCAGTTCATCCGGAGCGGGACCGGCACAGCCGTACCGCGGCACGGAGAGCAGGAGCGACTCGATTGGGGCTTCTGCTCCGAGGTGGTGGCGTCGGGCCGGCCGCTGGTCATCGATGACGTCCGGGACGACTCCCGGCGCCGGGCCAACATCGCGATCGCCGCCACCGGCATGCGCGCATACCTGGGTGTACCGCTGCTCCTGGAGGAGCTGCCGATCGGCGTGCTGTGCGTCATCGACACCACGCCACGGCCGTGGAACGCGGAACAGAAGCACGCGCTGGAGCAACTGAGCGCCTCGGTGATGAGCGAGACCCGGTTGCGGCTGGACGCAGCAGAACGCGATCGACTCTATGCGCAGACCGCAGCCGCCGCGGTGGTCGAGCGCAGACGGTCCCAGCAGTTGCAGGACCTGGCCCGGGCCAGTCTGCGGATCAATACCGCGCCGTCATTGGACTACGCCCTCCAGACGGTCACCGAGGAGGCCAGAGCGCTGGTGGGCGCGCACCAGTCGATCACCAGCATGACCATGAACCTCCACTGGGCCCAAGCGATCAACGCGGTATCCCTGTCGGACAAGTACGCCGAATACCGCTCCTTCGACGCGCCCCCGGTCGGAGAAGGGGTCTATGTCCTGGTGTGCAGGGAAAACCGGCCGATGCGGATGACCCAGGACCAACTGGAAGCCCATCCGGCCTGGCGGGGCTTCGGCCCCTACGCCAAGGAGCATCCGCCGCTGCGCGGCTGGCTGGCCGTCCCGCTCATCACCTCCGACGGTCGCAACCTGGGTCTGATCCAGCTCTCGGACAAGGAGGACGGCGGCGAATTCACGGCCGACGACGAGGCGATCCTCGTCCAGCTCGCCCAGCTGGCCTCTGCGAGCATCGAGAAAGCCGCTGTGCTGGAGAGCCAGTACGAGATCGCTCGCACCCTGCAAAGCAGTCTGCTGCCGCAACAACTGCCCGAGCATTCGGCGGTGTCGGCCGCCTCCCGATATCTGCCCGCGACGCCCCGCGCCGGGGTGGGCGGCGACTGGTTCGACGTGATCGGGCTGTCCGGCGCCCGGGTCGCGCTGGTGGTCGGGGACGTGGTCGGACACGGTATCCACGCCGCCGCCACCATGGGCAGGCTGCGTACGGCCGTACGTACCCTCGCCGATGTCGATCCCACCCCCGAGGAGCTGCTCACCCGATTGGACGACCTGGTGAGCCGACTGTCCGCGGAATCGGGCGCCGACGACGCTACCGCCCTGGTACACGGAGGTGACGCCGCCCTCGGAACCACCTGCCTGTACGCGGTGTACGACCCGGTGGCCGGACGTTGCGCCCTGGCCTGTGCCGGCCATCCGGCGCCCATCATGGTGACCCCGGACGGCAGCGCCGGTTTCCTCGACCTGCCCGTCGGGCCGCCGCTCGGTGTCGGGGGCGTGCCGTTCGAGTCGGCGGAGGTGGAGGTGCCGGAGGGCAGTCTGCTCGCCTTCTACACCGACGGCCTGGTCGAGTCCAGGAAGCAGGACCTGAACGCGGGGCTGGAAGAACTGCGCCGGGCGCTGACCGAACCGTGCGACTCACTCGAAACGTTGTGCGATGACGCGCTCAGAGCGCTGCTGTCCGAGCCCCCGGCCGACGACGCGGCACTGCTGCTGGTGCGGCCGCATCGCCTGGACAAGGCGCGGGTCGCCACCTGGGACATCGCCGCGGAACCGGCCGAAGTCGCCCGGGCCCGCGCCCGGATCGCCCAGAGGCTGGCGGCGTGGGGTCTCGATGAGATCGGATTTGTGACCGAGCTGGTGGTGAGTGAGCTGATCACCAACGCCATCCGATACGGCCTGCCTCCCCTCCAGCTGCGGCTGATCTACGACCGGACGGTCATCTGCGAGGTCTCCGACACCAGTAGCACTGCCCCGCATCTGCGCCGGGCCGCCGTCTTCGACGAGGGCGGACGCGGCCTGATGCTGGTCGCCCAGCTCAGCCAGCGCTGGGGCACCCGCCACGCCCGTCAAGGCAAGACCATCTGGTGCGAGCAGGCCCTGCCCGCGGCGGGCCCGCTGCCCGACCAGCCGTAGCGCTGCCTGTCGCCCCCGATCGTCCCCCGGTCGCTCCCGGCAGCCGGCCTCCGGTCCTCGTGTCCGGTTCCTCATGATGGCTTCACACCAGGTCTGCCGGATTCACACCAGGTCTGCCGGACACCAGCTCTGCCGACGCCCGGTCCTTCACAGGTCGAGGCCGTCATCACCCGGCGGTGTGGTTGCGCCGGTATCCGTCGCGCCGAGGCCAAAGGACAGACGCAGCCAGCCGGTGACCGCGGCCCGCGCCGACGGTCGCGAGGTGGCGTGGAGGTCAGACGTGCCGGGCCCCTCCGTCATCGCCACAGTGCGAACCCGTCTGGTGGAGGTACAGAAGATAGGAGGCCAGGCTCGCGCTGTCGACGAAACGTCCTTCCTGGATCATGCGCGTCAGTTCGGCGTCGGTGACGTGCCGGTGGACCATGTCCCGTTCGGTCTTCTCACGGTTCGGCTCACCGGCGTGCAAGCCCTCTGCGACGAACACCTGAGTGCCCTGGTTGGTCATCCCGTGCGCCGTATCGAGACGCCCCAGCCACTCAAGTCGGTCGGCGGACAACCCGGTCTCTTCGGCGAGCTCCGCGCGCGCCAGATCATCGGCCGTACCGGAGACTCCAGAGGGCCACGATCCTTGTGGGAAAGACCACCTCCGGGCACGGACGGGGTATCTGAACTCCTCGATCAGCCAGAATCCGGTGTCGGTCCGCGGAATGATGAGGGCGAAGTCGGGCTTGTCCACGTAGCCGTAGATCCCTTCGTGCCCGGAGGGATGCACAACCTGGTCTTCGAGCACGGTCATCCACGGGTTGGAGTAGGCCGTGGTGCTGGAGAGCGTTCTGATCACGCGGTCATTCCTCCGTCAACAACGATTGTGCGGCCGGCGACGTCGAGGGCGGCGGAGCCCTCCGCGAGAAGTCCGACGGCGGCCGCGACCGCCCGGCGGGACGGGAACCGACCCGTGGGATCCGGCCGCGCGTGCGTTCCTCGGTCTCTGTCACAGGAACGGCCCCACGGTCCGCCTGTCACCGGAAGTCCTCCGCGATCACGTCGCTGACCACGATCCCATAACACCGGTGGCCGGACGCGTCGCGGTCGGACTCGGGGAGCAGGCCCCGGGTGGCGGGCCGCGACCCTGCTCACGGCCCACCACAGCGAGGCCGATCGGTCCGGACCATCCCCGCGGGCGCAGGGTCGGCTGTCGGTGTATTCGCGCGACGGTTTCGGCGGTCGGACCATCCCCGCGGGCGCGGGGTCGACGGTGGGGCCGGTGCTCTCTCACCCCCGGACGTGGGACCATCCCCGCGGGCGCGGGGTCGACACGGCCCCCGTCGGCACCGCGTGCGAACTCCGCGGACCATCCCCGCGGGCGCGGGGTCGACCCGTCCGCACAGCGCTCACGGCCCAGTGGAGCCGGACCATCCCCGCGGGCGCGGGGTCGACCTGACGCGGGAGGTACGGGTACGGCCCTTGCGCGGACCATCCCCGCGGGCGCGGGGTCGACTAGCCAAAGCCGATCTACAGCCCGGCGACCTGCGGACCATCCCCGCGGGCGCGGGGTCGACATCACCAAGTTCACGCCCGAGATGCCTTTGATCGGACCATCCCCGCGGGCGCGGGGTCGACTTGAGGAGGGTGTCGCCGATCTTCTCCAGCGTCGGACCATCCCCGCGGGCGCGGGGTCGACTAGGCCGGGAGGTCATCGCCGGGCACGTCGTAGGGACCATCCCCGCGGGCGCGGGGTCGACCGCACCGCGCCGGAGTTGATCGGGAATGCCGCCGGACCATCCCCGCGGGCGCGGGGTCGACGCCCCGATCATCGTCGTTGGCATCATCGCCTCCGGACCATCCCCGCGGGCGCGGGGTCGACGCCATTACCAGGGAGCAACCGTGACGACGACGAGGACCATCCCCGCGGGCGCGGGGTCGACGGCAAGGTAGTCGGCACGGAGCCGCCCAATAGCGGACCATCCCCGCGGGCACGGGGTCGACACCTCGGCCGCGCGGACCTGCTCCCGCACTGCCGGACCATCCCCGCGGGCGCGGGGTCGACGACTCGATCCGACGGAACCCCTCCAGGGCCGTCGGACCATCCCCGCGGGCGCGGGGTCGACTCGATGGTGCTGTGGAAGTTGGACAACTGGGCCGGACCATCCCCGCGGGCGCGGGGTCGACTGCACGCGGACGCCCGGCCGGAACCCGTCCGGGGGACCATCCCCGCGGGCGCGGGGTCGACATGCGGCGGCCCTTCAATAGGCCGTGCACGTGCGGACCATCCCCGCGGGCGCGGGGTCGACGCGGCGGCTTCACCGAGTCGGGCAACGATGGACGGACCATCCCCGCGGGCGCGGGGTCGACAGCTGGCGGGCGCGCTCGGCGTCCTCCATCGCCGGACCATCCCCGCGGGCGCGGGGTCGACACTTGTTGAGCTGGGGCTTTATCGAGCGGGAGGGCTGTTTTCGTTTAGTTGCTTTTTGGGGCGGGCCGAGAGGATCAGTCCGTCAAGGTCGACGGGCTGCCAGCGGTCGCGGCCCGCGGTGCGGACGGCCCAGCCCTGTTCGTTGGCGGCGGGTTCGATGAGGATGGCCTGGCCGTCACCGATGCGGGTGGCCAAGAGCTCCCAGAGGCGGTCACGGACGCGACGGCTGGGGTTGCCGACGAATACGCCGGCGCTGGCCTCGACCATCCAGCGGGTGAGGTGCCCGCGGAGGCCTTCTGGGGCGGCGATGAGGATGATGACGGTCATGACGTGGCTTCGGGGTCGTCGATTTCGGGCCCGATAACGGCGATGTGACTGTCGGTCATCCCGTGTGCCGACAGGTCAGCGTGGTGGGCGTAGTTGGTGCCGCCCGGAACGGAGCCCAGGTGCTCGTCCCACAGGAGGTTGGCTTCGGAGTCGTCGAAGTCCGTTCCTTCAGGAGTGAGCAGGTTTTTGACGTCGGTGACGATGCGGCTGAGGAGTTTGTCGCGGGCGATGAGGTCGCGGAGCCCGAGCCGTGCGTCGCGTTCTTCCGTGAGGCCTTGTGCGGCGAGGTCGAAGGCGAGCGGGATAGTGTATTCCGCCTTGTACAGGTCGGCGATGTCCAGGACGAAGGATGTGGCTTTACCGGTGTGGACGAAGCCGAGTCCTGGGCTGGCGCCGAGTCCGACGATGACGGCGTGGCAGATGCCGTAGAGCGCGGCGTTGGCAGCGGACAGAAGGCGGTTGAGGTCGTCGCCTGCTGCGAATGCGTCCCCGGCTTTGTAGACGCGGCCGTTCCAGGGGACTCCGGTGCGGTCCGCCTGGGCGCGGTAGTACTTGCGAATGCGTGTCCCTTCGCGGCCGCGGAGTTGCTGCATGGTGAGGGTGGAGACGTCCTCGCCGGGGAAACGCATGCTGTACATGGCACGGGCAACGGCAAGGCGTTCCTTGGGGCGGGTGACAAGCCAGGCCTGACGGTGGAGAAGGCCGGCACCCCGGCTGGGGCCGAGGCCAGCTGCGTACATGCGGACGCCTTGTTCGCCGACCCAGCACACGGTGGTGCCGGAGTCCGCAAGCAGACGGATGGCGCCGTGAGTGGCGCGAGTGCCGGGCCCGAGGAGCATGACGGCCACCATGGCCGCGGGTACCCGGACGGTTTGCTGCTTGTTGATGATGACGACGGCGTTCTCGTCGCGGTCCAGATGGCTTCGCTCGACGTAGACGCTGGAGACACGGTCGACAAGGCGGTGCAGGTCCTGGGGGTCGGCCTTCCACCAGATATCGGACACGGCTGTTCATTCCCTTTCGGGGAGCGGGGCGAGGGTGAGCAGTCCGCATCCGTAAGCCTTGGAAGGGCCGATGCCGGCGAGGAGGCGCTCGGTGAGGAGGGCGGGCTCGGTGACGCGCAGGCGCCCTTCGAAGGTCACGGAGTTCATGACGACGTGGGCTTCCTTCGCGGTGCCGGGCCCTTTACCGAAGGAGTGGCGTTGGCGGGCTGTGATGCGGATGTCGCGAGGTGGTTCGTCGTCCGTGTCATGGGTTCCGTCCAGGTGAGGGGCGACGGGTACGTCGAAACCCCAGCGTGCGGTGCGGGTGAGGAACCAATTGAGCTGGGCTGCGGCGGTACGGTGGCCGATGCGGAAGCCGCGCCGGTAACCCGCTTCGATGCGTTCCTGTTGACGCGTGGTGGGTTTGTCGGGCCGGTTGGTGTTCTGGACGGGGTTGGCGGTGAGACGGAAGGCGAAGCTGCGGCCTGGTGCCAGTTGTTGCAGGAGCGGGGCGTAGTCGCGCACCGCGTAGTGCTCACCGTCGGCGCCGGGCCATCCTGCCTGTTCGACCAGGTGGGTCCAGTCCGGTTTGTCGGTGGTGAGGACGAACAGTTGGGGGCGGTAGGGGTTGTCCGGGTCGAGCCGCCACAGGGTGCGTTCCTGGTCGGGCAGGCCGGGCAGGCCTCCTTGGACTGCGGCGTGCATGGCGCGCGGGCTGGCGAGGAGTTTGCGGCTTTCGACTCGCAGCGGGTTGATGCGGATACGCGAGAGATAGGGCATATCGGTCACCAGCCGAGAAGGGCGAAGGGGTCGTGGCCGCCGGCGGTCCGAGGCCGTGCGGGGTCGGGTGTGAGGCCGGTGGGGGCTTCGAGGTAGGTGTGCCGGGTACGGCGGGTGGTAAAGGTCCGGCTCGTGGGGGCGAAGGACAGGGGGACGTCGTCGCGGACTTCGTCTCCTGCCGGGTCGTCGAGAGTGGCGGGAAGGTCGATGTGCGCGGCATCGCCGTTCTCGCGCCCCCACCGCTTGCGTACCGCGCGGGCGGCCTGCCAGGGCTCCGCACGCAGAACATCCTCAAGCGATCCGGTGCGCTGCCCCAAGACCAGGGGCTGAGCGGGTACGCAGGATCGACGGCCGAGAGCAAGGGGGAAGGCAGGGTGACGTACGGCGTGTTCGAGGGTGGCGATGAGCTCTTGGGGACCTTCCACGGCTGTGAGGAAGACGGCGTCCTGGAGGTAGAAGCGCTGGGTGATGTGTGTGTGTTTAGCGGGTGAGGTGGGTTTCTGCACACCCTTAGCGGTCACAGCGGCGGAAAGGAGCGGCTGGCCTCGGTAGTCGCTGACAGTGTGGTAGTCACGCAGGATGCTGCCGGGCTGATCGATGCGGATACCGAGCCCGAGCCCGGCGAGGTCGTCCAGGGCTGCGTGACGGGGGCGTCCGGCAGCGGCGGCGAGGAGTCCCACGACTCCGGATTTTGTGGGTTCGGGCCGGGTTTCACGGCGGTTGAAGGTGCTGCGGTCGCCCCACGACTGGAGCGGGGCGGCGAGTCGCAGCAAGAGGACGGAGGTGTGGTCGGGGGGTGTCACGCCTCTTCCCCCAGGGCGGTGGTGATGCGGGTGCGCAGGGTGGTGCGCAGGTCGGCAAAGGTGACGGGTTCACCGAAGGCTTGAGTGAGGGTTTCGGCGGTGTCCTTGGTGCGGGGTTCGCGGGTGGTGAAGGTGTAGCTGGCCGCTCCGTAGAGGGGGGTGTCACCCCATACCTGTGTGGCGGTGATGTGCTCCTCGGCGAGGCGACGGGCGGAGTTCGCCTGGATGCCGGCTTCCGTCGCGACGGGCTCTTCGAAGGCGGAGACCAGGTTGACGGGCTGGTCGGTGCGCACGACGACCGCGACGAGGCTGGGCCGGGTGCGATGGGCGAAGGAGTTCTGGTAGCCGGTGGGGGCGGACAGAGCGAAGCTGTCGACGAACCGGTCGAGGGCGTCGAGGGCGGCTTCGGTGTCACCGCCCAGGTTGTCGGCGAGCTGGGCGAACCCGACGGTGGCGTAGCGGTAGAGGGTGGCGGAGTTGAAGCCGATGGTGCCGATCATCCCGGCACCGGTCTCGTCCTGTTCGTTCTGGTCGTCGACGGCGGTGAAGTAGTCGAACTCGAGCTGCGTCTCGTGGGTGGAGATCGCGTGGGCCACCTGTACGGCGGCGTCGACATTGAGCTTGGGAATGTCGGCGACCATGCGGCCGAACAGGGCCACGCCCACGGGGTGTCCGGTCCTGAAGCTCTCTGCGACGGGCAGTTCCTTGGCTGCTTCGGTCAGGGCCTTCTCGTCCAGTGCTGCGAGGTCGGCGGCGCGGTCCGTCACGAGGGCGGCCACGGCGTCGAGCTGAGCGTTGCCGTAGAAGAGAAGGTAGGCGGTGTCGCTGGCCTTCTTGCCCTGGCTCAGGCCGAGCTGGGCGAGCAGGGCGGTGGCGACCCGGTCGGCGTCGTCGCGGTCCAGGCTGGCGTTCCGCGAGATCCGGGTGGCCAGTTCATGAGTGATGCGCTTGGTACGGGTGGCGCGGTCGGGCTCGGGAGCCTGGGCGTCGAAGTGCTGGCGGGACGCCCGCTTCCACGCCTGGGAGGATACGCGGGAGCGGCGGACACCTCCGTAGATGGCTTCCTTGGGGTTGCCCTGGTCGTCTCGGTTGAGGTTGGCGGGCGGAACGGTCTGAATGACGTGCACGTCGATGTAGAGGCACTGGGTCATCGGGTTGCTCCAGGTCGTGTGAGTGAGCGGTGGTCGGACGGTCTGCGGCCGGCACGCGTGCGGGCGCGCAAGCGGGAGGAGAACATCTGCGGCAGGGCGGACGCAGGTGTGGCGAGGGTCAGCGGCCGGATCGCGGAGCCGTTGCCCCCTGGGTCCATCCGTAGTAGTCCAGGCCCCAGCGGCGGCGCACGCGGGAGCGTGACTCGGGCCGGTTCCAGTCGTGGATGTCGGAGACCAGCCGGTCGTAGTCGAGGGGCTGCTGGATGTCCTTGAGCTGAGCGACCAGGCCTCGCAGGCGCAACTGGAGCGCTGCCGTCGATGTTGCGGAGAACGCCTGCTGGAAGCGGGAGTCGATCGCCTCGTCACTGGTGCGGTCGTGGCGCCGGAGTTCAAGCATGGCTCGGCCGAGGCCGACTCCGTCGCGGTGCATCGGCCGGCCCTGACTCTGCTGGTGCAGCCCGTAGAGAGCGAGCGCAATGTGCTCGGCTTCCTGCTCGGTCGAGACCTCCCCGCGGCGGGCGGCGAAGTCGTCGACCGGGCAGGTGTAGAACGGGAACATCTCCAGCACGGTCCCTGCGGGGCGGCCCAGGCCTCGCCGCAGAGTCGCGAGGTCCTCCCCGGGCGGGCGCTTCTCCGCCGCAGTGCCGTTCTTGCGACGCCAGCTGCCGTCTGCGGCAATGTGGCGGCGCCAGATTCTCTGCTTCGTGAGGTCTTCTTCGGTCATGTCCGTGTCCAGACGTGATGAGGGACGCTGTGTTACAAAGGGCGTGCTGCGGTGCCCCGGAGGGAATGCCGGATGGCTCCGGCCAGGGCATGGCGGATACGAGGCGCCTCACAAGGCATCTCGTCGCCTACTGGCCGTCAGGACTGTGGCCATTCCGCCGAACGGCGTCGGCCCTGTGCAGGATCTCCGCACGGCGCTTGAGGAAGAATGCCTCGGCCAGCGAGACCCGATGCGTGCGCTCGGGCTTCCCCTCCCCCTGGGAGACGCTTCTCCCTACGAACGCTCCGACCGGCACCGCCTGCAGGAGGCGGTCGGCGACCTCCCAGCTCCGACGCCAGGCAAGCTGTTCCCAGGCAAGCTGACCCGCCTCGATCCGCTCCAGATCCTCCACCCCCCTCAATCCGGTCAACAACCGTCGCACCAGAGGGTCCAGAGCATGCAGGACGAGCTCTCCGGGGCGCTGCCCCTTGTCCCAGGGGATCGGTTCGGTGCCCAGGGCACGCCGCAGATCAGCCGAGAGATGATTGACGGCCGTGGCCAAACTTTCTGCCTGTTCCGCTACTTCGAGAAGCGCAGAGCGGACGTCGCTGTCCGCTTCGAGTGCGGCCAGCGGGAGGGGCAACGCGTCGAACATCACGTCGTCGATGACAGCCGACTGATTGCCGTACGCAACGCCTGAGAGTTCCACACGGAGCGGATAGGCCTCCCCGAGGTCAGGCCCCAGGGAACCGGCCTGGTCCAGAAGCTTGCTCGTGACGAACCCGCTCGTCTTCTCCCCGGCCTCCCGGGACTGCCGCTCGGGTGCCAGGAGCGCATCCAGCCCGCGCCACGCAGCCTTCCCTGGTTGGAGGCGCAGAGGACGGCGGGGCGGCGCGGTACCGCCTCTACTTCTCCTCGCGCTCCGGCCGCCGGTCGGCTCGACGCGCCACATGGTGTGCGGCTCGGTTTCGGGTGTGTGAGACATCCGGTCCCCCGCAGCGACCAGTACGCGCGTCACCCGCAGGCCTTCGTCGATCACTTCCGGAAAGAGCCGGATCCTGCGGGATTGCCAGGTCCACAGGTCCAGGAGCCCTTCAGGCGACCGCTCCTGCCATTGGGGAGTGCCGACCGAGCGCGGATCCGCGGGCTCCCGCCTCTTCCACTGCGGCCCGTCCGTCGATGTCGGCGGCGCCCCGACCGGGAGGTTCAACAGAAGTGTCTCAAACAACGTCCTGCCGACCAGCAGGGTGACGCCCATCTGCCCGAGCGGTCCTGTCGGATTCCCGGTGGTCTTTCCCGCCTTGGCTTTCAGGTCGCCCACGGCACCCGTTTTGATCGCTGCGGTGTCCCAGCACTGCGTGTGCAGCAGCCAGTGCGCTGCCTGCGCCGGAGTCAGCGAGAAGGCATCGCCCTCCGTACGCGAAGCGAACAACGGTACGTTGTTGCCCGTGGCGGCGGTCGCGACGATCAGCCCGACATTCTTCGTCTCCCCCTTCGTCGTACACAGCTCGGCTACCTGTCCGAAGGGCTGCACCGGACTGAACAGGTCGAACAGCCCACGGTAAGCCTCCAGGTACTCCTCAAGCCTTCGCCGTTGTGCCTGCGACCACTGTCCCGCCGAGAACCAGTTCATCCACTCGCGCTCGTCGGCCGGACGTCCCAGGGCGTCGAGGATCACGGGCAGCAGAACCTGCCGGAACACGGCCGGCCTCTGAGTGGGAAGCTCCACCACCAAGTCGCCGAACTCGTGCGCCTCCAACAACGCGGTACGCAGCGAGCATTCCCGAGCCGGTCCCCCCGCGGCCGGCGATAAGAGCAACCAGGGATCATCCGTCAGGGAAAAGTCATGTGTCATCAGTCCCCCTCAATGGAACCTTCTCTGTTTAAAGCTAGCAGCGACATTGAGGTGCGCACACACTTCCTCCACAATCAGGTGCAACAATCCGGCCATTGACCTCGCATCCACCGGGCCGGCACGGTCGGACTGCGGGGATGGTCCCCTTCTCTGTTTGCGCGGCAGGACGGGAATCACGTCGTCCCCGCGCCACGCGGGGCACTGAGCCGCCGGGCGTCAGCCCGGCGGCTCGCCCCACACCCTTGAGCCCAACTGCAGCCGCACACCGGTCATCGAGCCCTCTGCACCTGGCGGAGCCCGAACTCGTCGTCGTACGACACTGTGAGGTCGCCCAGTTGAGCAGTGCGCGAAGCGTCCAGCACCAGCGCACGACTCCGACGCAACCACGGATGCCCATGCCAGCCGGGCAACGGCCCCAACTCCGAAGCGGATTGGGTGAGCTTCGGGGGAAGCCGCACCACCGAGCCCAACACCTCGTACAGCACATCCGGTGCCACATCGCCGTTGATGTTCAAGGCTCGCCCTGCCAGCGTCCGGAAGACCGCATCGTCCTTCTCCCGTATCACCAAGACGACCTCGATGGACTCATCACCGTCGCGAACCGCCGCCTGCAACGAACCCTCGTCGCTGCCCGCGGTCGATCCGCCGTAGTGCAGTCCCGCCAGCGTCCGCCTTTCGTGCTCACCGTGCGGAGTCAGCAAGAACTGCTGTGCCTCCTCGGCACGGGCCCGGTCCCGGTCCTCCTGCTCCCGGCAGGCAGTCTCACCGGCCTCCTGCCACACATCGGGCAGCAGCGACGCGTCCGCCCCGTACACCGCCTCGACCAGCCCAGGAACGTCTCCCGGGACCGACCACAGTTCGCCTGCGCCAGGCAGCACAGCAGCGGTTCGCAGTAGCAGATGACGCCCGTAGATCATCTCGCTGGCAAACACGAATGCCGGTTCACGGCCTTCACGCGGCTCGAACCCGGTAACGAACACCTGTGGCACGCGCAGCTTGTCCGGGCGCCATGTGTTCTCATGCCGATGCAGGCGTCCTACACGCTGCAGCAGAAGATCGACGGGGGCCAGATCCGTGACCAGCATGTCGACATCGACGTCGAAGGACTGCTCGGCAAGCTGAGTTGCCACCAGGATCAACCGGTCACCCCGAGGTCTCAGCGTCTGTGGACCCAGCAGACGCAGGCTCTCCTCCGTCAGATCGGCACGCCTGGCAACCGTGAAACGGGCATGCAGAAGGCGCACTTCGTCATCACCGAACCGCCCGCGCAGCTCCTCGTAGAGACTCTGCGCCCGCGCAACAGAGTTACGAATGACGAGCGCGGTCCCTCCGTCGACGAGTTCGCCCGCCAACAGGTCTCCCACCCTCGCATCCGCCTCACCCTGCAACCGCTCCCGCTCCACACGGGAGGACCGAGCACCGGGCACTGCCTCGGGCACCACTCGAACCGCCACACCGAGGTCCTCGCGCCAGCTGTCCGTAGCATCCACGTGGAACTGTGGCTTCCCCGAGGCGGGCAACCACGCCGCCGTGACACTCGGGTACCCCGGCGGTCTCGGCACCTCCAACCGGAGCTCCTCACGCGACGCTGCACCGACCAGGTATGCCTCGACCAAGGCTTGGCGCTGCGCGGGGGCAAGAGTCGCGGACAGGACGAGCACGGGCACTCCGGCCTGGCCCAGCCAGCGCAGCGCCTCCCGCAGAAACTGGCTCATGTAGATGTCACACGCGTGCACTTCGTCCAGAATCACGACCTTGCCGGCCAAGCCGGCCATCCGCAGCATCACATGCCGTGTACGGGTAGCCGCGTACAGGAGCTGATCGACCGTACCGACCACGAATGGGGCCAGCAGTCCACGCTTCGCCCCCAGAAACCACTCAGCAGGCGCCTGCCGCTCCGGCACGCCGCGCATCTCGGGCTCGATGCCGTACGGGTCGTCATCCAATCCGAACTCGTCCACTCCGCAGAACGCCTCGTCCGCATACGCCCCCGTGTTCTCCAGCAGAGCTTTCCACTCCCTGTTGAACGACCTCTTGCCGTGCAGCAGTACTACCCGGGAAGCAAGTTGCTCTTCGATTGCCTTCACCCACCGACGCGTGCGGGTGAACATGGGGTCGCTGGTCGCCTGGGTCGGCATTCCCACGAACACGCCGTCCGCTCCGAACCTGGCCGCCAGGACTTCCGCCGCGGCCTGAGCTGCCTCCGTCTTTCCCTCGCCCATCGGCGCTTCGACCACCACAAGCCCCGGACCGCCCATTCGGCGAGCCGTCTCGACCACCATCGCCTGTGAGGGCCGGGGCTCATACCTGAAACGGTCTCGGAACGCCTCGGGCCCTGGCACGTCCAGAGCCCCCCAACCGCCCTGCAGCCCCAGAGCCTTCCACGCCGACGCCGCCCGCTGGCGGGAGGTATCCAGACTCACCTGCCGCAGATCGTCGATGCCTACGAAGAAACGCTCGTCACTCGCGATCCAGTCCGCCATGACTACCAGTCCACTGAGCTGCAGTTGGAGTGCCCTGGACGGAACCACCACCGGCTCCACCTCATAGAGGGTCCCGAACCCGACCTCCCGGGTGAACACGTCAAGCAAAGCTTGCTGAACCGGACGCCACACCCCCCTCCCCCGCAACTGCCCCTTCGCCGAACGAGGCTCCTGCACATCCCGAAGCGAGGGAAACGCACCATGGTGGCCGGCCACCAACGGCCACACCCAGTCCAACTGCTCCGCATCCCACCCAGCATCGGCCAGTAACTCTCGCGCCATCAGCCCGCCGGCCCAGTCGTGACGCCACCGTTTCTGCTGCTTCGCCCCCGCCACAGCAGCCGTCTCAACCCACGTCAGCCCTGACCGACGCACAGCCTCCGCACCCTCCGGCCACAAACGCTGATGCGCCGGCGTCGCCTTCCCGCAATCGTGAACCCCGCACAACCAGGCAAAAAACCGTCGCCCCCGCCCCGGCCCACCAGCTATCTCATCCAGCACCGACCGTGTCGAACGCGCAAGGAAGCTGTCCCACAGCAACTCCGCAACCGCCGCGGTATCCAAGAGGTGCGCCATCAGAAGACTCGTACTGCCCCCTGCCCGCTCCCGCGACTTTCCCCACATCGTCCCCAACGCTCTCACCACAAACGGCTCGTAACGCCCACTCAACTCCTGAAGATCCACCATGTCCCCGCACGCTCATCCAGAACTGAGTACCAGAGCGTAAAGGCCCCCACTGACAACATGGCTCAGCTGCGGAAACACTCAGATGTCTGGGTGCAAAGCCACAATCCCCACAGGCGCAGCCTGCAAGGCCGCAGCAATAGACGGTTGCCCCGGCAGGCACGGCGCTCAACGTGTCGTAGACCAAGGTGGCGTTCTCCCCGCGCCCCGGCCCGCGCAGCAAGTCGACCGGACCATCCCGCGGGCGCGGGGTCGACTGCCTACTGCCGGTGCTGCGGTACTCGCGGGCCGGACCACCCCCGCGGGCGCGGGGTCGACTGCTCAACCTACTCCCGGCAGTAGGTTGAATCCGGACCATCCCCGCGGGCGCGGGGTCGACGGCACCCCGTTGCCGTCACGGTCGTACCCGGTCGGACCATCCCCGCGGGCGCGGGGTCGACCAGGCCCTCCTCGGCGAGAACGTCACCGCGGGCCGGACCATCCCCGCGGGCGCGGGGTCGACTGACGACGACGCGTCGCCGGTGCGGCTGCTGGCGGACCATCCCCGCGGGCGCGGGGTCGACAGTTACGACGCCCTGCGTACCACCGTGACCGGCGGACCATCCCCGCGAGCGCGGGGTCGACCCCTTGATCTTCGCGGTCTTCTCCGACGGCGCCGGACCATCCCCGCGGGCGCGGGGTCGACCCGGTGCGGCGGCTGACGTCGGCGAGGATCGCCGGACCATCCCCGCGGGCGCGGGGTCGATGACCGAGACCACTACCGGAGGTGTGAACCCCCCGGACCATCCCCGCGGGCGCGGGGTCGATGACGTCGACCTCATGATCCGTCGACAGATGGACGGACCATCCCCGCAGGCGCGGGGTCGATGCGTGCCGGATTGTGGAGGTGGTGTGGAGGCCCGGACCATCCCCGCAGGCGCGGGGTCGATGTTCGCGGACGGGGAGCGGGGCCGGGCCGCCCTGGACCATCCCCGCAGGCGCGGGGTCGATTCCAGCTCGGCGGCGCGGTCGAGGTATCCGACCGGACCATCCCCGCAGGCGCGGGGTCGATGACCCGAACACTCACCCCGGCCTGGGGCTGGACGGACCATCCCCGCAGGCGCGGGGTCGATCGGGAGCGAATGCGGCAGATGGACCGAGAGGCCGGACCATCCCCGCAGGCGCGGGGTCGATGCCTGGAGCGAGGCGGCGGCCTCGGCCAGCCGCGGACCATCCCCGCAGGCGCGGGGTCGATCCGGTACCCGGACGGTGGCCAGGTGTCGCCGTCGGACCATCCCCGCAGGCGCGGGGTCGATACTTGTTGAGCTGGGACTTTACTGGGTGGAGTGGCCATTTTCATTTGGTTGCTTCTGAGACGGGCTGGCCTGGGCAAACATCCGCTCCAGCGCCTAGGCACCCGTAGACCTCCCGTGGAAGGGACAGGCCCATCACACCACGCGCGATGCCGGGCCAGCGGTGAGCACGGATACACAAGCCCCACGTCGGCCTTCGTCGTTGCCATGCGCACTGTGCGCTTGCGCAGCCTTCGCATCCGGGGCGTCTGGAACTTGGCTCGACCTCCAGCCCCGGTCTGACCCACGCGATCGACACCCCCGTCGCGAAAACTCATGACGGCCAGAGCCCGGGATCCCCAGTGCGGAACCTACTGTCGTCCGCTCTCGGTGCGGGCCTGTCGGCCTCGGACGGCCGGAGTCCACGCTGGCAGAACAGTCCACGATGGGCGGGTGGGACCGTCAATCGACGCTCCCACCGACGCGTCACCACAAAAAACCAGGCCACAGCCGCCCAAGGGACCTCATTGATCCGCGATGACTCACGTTCACTGCACCTCCGTGAGGCATCCGCTGCACGCAAAACACCCCACAAAAACGCATTCCCCCAGGTCAGAACGATTCTGCCTGGGGTTGCACGGTGGGGCGGGTGGGACTCGAACCCACGGCCGACGGATTATGAGTCCGTTGCTCTAACCGGCTGAGCTACCGCCCCTTTTCGGCGTGTCGCGTACAAGTGTGCGCGCCGTCTGCCGCAGCATAGCCGGTCATACGATCTCTCGCTTCGAATGGTCGGCTTCGCGTGGCCGCGCGGCGCCCCGCACCCCTGCCGGGCTCCAGAACCCGCGAAAGGGTCCACCAGCACTCCGCCCTCGCCGTCGGAGTGCCCTGCCCGCGTTGCCAGCCACGGTCGGCCGGTCGACTGCACGGACCATCGGGCGACGGTCACCGGGCGGGACAGACGGCCGCCGGAACAGCCACCAGGACGGTCCCGGGCACACAAAACGGTCCCGCACACACGAAAAAGGACCCCGTAGGGTCCTCCTTCGATCTGCTCCCCCGACTGGACTCGAACCAGTAACCCTCCGGTTAACAGCCGAATGCTCTGCCAATTGAGCTACAGGGGACCGCGCTCCCCCGACTGGACTCGAACCAGTAACCTGCCGGTTAACAGCCGGCTGCTCTGCCAATTGAGCTACAGGGGATTGCCATGTCTGCACCGAGCCCCGCCCACCTGGCTGCTGTCAGGCGGCGCGTGCTCGCTGCGACACATACATTAGCGCAAGCAGGGGGGTGCTTTGCCAATCGGTATCGCCCGGGGTGATCTCGGGTGCCCAGGGGTAGGGCAGCCCACGTCGCGCCGAGCGGCGCACTGAGCCAGGAAGGGTGGCAGCCATGCGGTACCGGCTCGCGTTCATCGCCGGACTCGCCCTCGGATACGTGATCGGGACACGGGCCGGGCGCGAACGTTACGAGCAGCTGAAGAAATCCGCACGGGAGTTCGCTCAGAACCCGGCCGTGCGCAACACCGCCGAGTCCGCGGTGCAGACCGGCCGCGAACTGGCGGGCCGGGCGTACCACTCGGTGGGCGACAAGGTGGGCGAGAAGGTGCCCGCCTCGGTGACCACCCGGGTGCGCTCGCTGCGGGAGCGGAACCGGGACCGGAACAGCGAGGACGACTGGGGCACCTCCAACACATAACCGGCCCGCGACACGTGGCCGGGCCCGCGACACGTCGCCGCCGGGCCCGCGCGGCACCCCCGTGGGCGGCCGACCCGCACGCGGCGGGGCCACCCGCGGGGGGGGCGTCATCGAACGGGTACGGAAAAGCTCCGGCGGTGCGGCAGAATCTTGTGCATGGGGATAGTCGCCGGTTTGGACAGCTCTTCCGCCTTCACACACATCGTCGTCTGTGACACGGACACGGGTGCCGTGCTGCGCCGGGGTTACGCCGCCCACCCCGTCGAGCCGAAGGCCGTCGAGGTCGACCCGCAGGCGTGGCTGCTCTCGCTGGGCGAGGCGGCCGGCGGAGGGCTGCTCGAAGGGGTGCAGGCCATCGGCGTCTCCGCCCAGCAGCACGGGCTGGTGCCGCTCGACCACCAGGGCAACCTCGTACGTCCGGCGCTGGTCGGCAACGACAAACGGGCGCAGGCCGCCGCGGCCGACCTGATCGACGGGCTGGGCGGACGCCAGGCGTGGGCCGAGGCGGTCGGCGCGGTCCCGCAGGCCGCGCAGCCCGTGGCGAAGCTGCGCTGGCTGGCCCGGAACGAGCCGGAGGCGGCGCAGCGGGTGGCCGCGGTCCTCCAGTCGCACGACTGGCTGGTGTGGCAGTTGCTGGGCCGGCCGGCCCGGCGGACCACCGACCGGGGCGCCGCGTCCGGCACCGGCTTCTGGTCGGCGGCCACGAGTACGTACCGGGCCGACCTGGTCGAGCTCGCGCTGGGGCACCCGGCGGCGCTGCCCGAGGTGCTCGGCCCCTCCGACACAGCGGGGACGACCCCCGAGGGGCTGCTGATCTCCGCGGGGACGGGCGAGACGATGGCGGCGGCGTTCGGGCTCGGGATCGGGGCCGGTGACGCCGTGGTGTCGCTGGGCGCCTCGGGTTCGGTGATGGCGGTGCACCACGAGGCGCTGTCCGACCCGAGCGGAACGATCACGTCGCTCGCGGACGCGACCGGGATGCATCTGCCGGTGGTGTACACGTCGAACGCGGTGCGGGCGTTGCGCGGAACCGCCGAGATGCTGGGCGTGGAGGGCATCGAGGAGCTGTCCGCGCTGGCGCTGAAGTCGACGCCGGGCGCCTCCGGGCTGGTGCTCCTGCCGTATCTGGAGGGCGAGCGCACCCCGCATCTGCCACACACGGCGGGGACGCTGTGCGGGCTGCGGCGCGAGTCGATGAAGCCGGAGCACCTGGCGCGGGCGGCGTTCGAGGGGATGCTGTGCTCGCTGGCCGACGCACTCGACGTGCTGCGCGGCCGGGGCGTCGAGGTGCGGCGGGTCTTCCTGTTGGGTGCGGCGGCCGAACTGCCCGCCGTGCAGGGCATCGCACCCGCGCTGTTCGGCACGCAGGTGGTCGTTCCCCAGCCGGCCGAGTACGCGGCACTGGGCGCGGCCCGACAGGCGGCCTGGGCACTGGGCGTCTCGCAGGGAACGGCCGATCCGCACACTCCCCCGGCCTGGCAGGGCGCGGCGGCCCGGGTGCTGGAGCCCGGAGAGGAGCTGGCGGTCGGTCAGGCGGTCCGCCAGCAGTACGTGGCGACGCGGGACCAGGTCCACCCGGGGGCGTTCGCGCCGGCGACCTGACCCGATCCGCGCGGCGCACGGCTGCGCGTGGTCGGCGCGTGGAACGGCACGGTCGGGTACATGCGCCGGAGTCATCCTTCGCCACATGTACTCGGTCCGTTTTTTTACCCGGTCTTGAATAAAAACGTTCGCAGCACTGTACGGGGTACCGGAAAATGGGTCGACTCCCGACCTCCGCCGACTCCGAGAGACACGCGTGCTCATAAAACTCCTGCGGGCTCATCTCGGCCCGTACAAGAAGCCCATCGTGCTGCTCGTCCTGCTCCAGCTCCTGCAGACCTGCGCCACCCTCTACCTGCCCACCCTGAACGCCGACATCATCGACAACGGCGTCGTGAAGGGGGACACGGGCTACATCCTGGAGTTCGGCGGCGTGATGATCGCCGTCAGCGTCGTCCAGGTGGCCTGCAACATCGGTGCCGTCCACTACGGCTCCCGTACCGCCTCCGCCCTCGCCCGCGACGTCCGGGCGGCGGTCTTCGACCGGGTCCAGTCGTTCTCCGCGCGGGAGGTCGGACGGTTCGGCGCGCCCTCGCTGATCACGCGGACCACCAATGACGTCCAGCAGATCCAGATGCTGGTGCTGATGACGTTCACGCTGATGGTGTCGGCGCCGATCATGTGCGTCGGCGGCATCGTCCTGGCGCTCGGCCAGGACGTCCCGCTGTCGTCGGTGCTGCTCGCGGTGGTGCCGGTGCTCGGTATCGCGGTGAGCCTGATCGTGAAGCGGATGCGCCCCTTGTTCCGCACCATGCAGGAGCGGCTCGACACCGTGAACCGGGTCCTGCGGGAGCAGATCACCGGCAACCGGGTCATCCGCGCCTTCGTCCGCGACGGCTACGAGACGAAACGCTTCGGCGTCGCCAACAGCGAGCTGACCGACGTGTCGGTGTCCACCGGGCGGCTGATGGCGCTGATGTTCCCGACGGTGATGACGGTCGTGAACGTGTCGTCGATCGCCGTGGTCTGGTTCGGCGCCCACCGCATCGATGGCGGCGGTATGGAGATCGGCGCGCTGACCGCGTTCCTCGCCTATCTGATGCAGATCGTCATGTCGGTGATGATGGCCACCTTCATGTTCATGATGGTGCCGCGCGCCGAGGTGTGCGCCGAGCGCATCCAGGAGGTCCTGGAAACCGAGTCCAGCGTGGTCCCGCCCGTCGCCCCGGTCCATGAGCTACCCACCCGCGGTCATCTGGAGGTCCGGGGCGCGGACTTCCGCTACCCGGGCGCCGAGGAACCGGTGCTGCGCTCGGTGGACCTGGTGGCCCGCCCCGGCGAGACCACCGCGATCATCGGGTCGACGGGCAGCGGGAAGTCGACGCTGCTCGGACTCGTGTCGCGGCTGTTCGACGTGACGGACGGCCAGGTGCTGGTCGACGACACGGACGTGCGGACGCTGGACCCGGCGCTGCTGGCGAGGACCGTGAGCCTCGTCCCGCAGAAGCCGTATCTGTTCTCCGGGACGGTCGCGTCGAACCTGCGGTACGGGAACCCGGACGCGACGGACGAGGAGCTGTGGCACGCGCTGGAGGTCGCGCAGGCCAAGGAGTTCGTCGAGGCGCTGGAACACGGGCTGGAAGCACCGATCGCGCAGGGCGGCACCAATGTCTCCGGCGGGCAGCGGCAGCGCCTGGCGATCGCCAGGACGCTGGTGCGGCAGCCGGAGATCTACCTCTTCGACGACTCGTTCTCCGCTCTCGACTACGCGACCGACGCCGCCCTGCGCGCGGCGCTGACGCGGGAGACGGCAGGGGCGACCGTGGTGATCGTGGCACAGCGGGTGTCCACCATCCGCGACGCGGACCGGATCCTGGTCCTCGACGAGGGCAGAGTCGTCGGTTCCGGCACCCACCGCGAACTGATGGACGGCAATGAGACGTACCGGGAGATCGTGCTCTCCCAGCTGACGGAAGCGGAGGCCGCGTAATGGCCGGGCCTGGCGGGCGGATGATGGCGGGCGGCGCGCCGACCGATCGGTCCATGAACTTCAAGGGGTCGTCGAAGCGGTTGCTGAAGCGCTTCGCGCCGGAGAAGTCCTCCCTGTACGCGATGCTGGCGGCCGGGGTGCTGAGCGTCGGCCTCTCGGTGGTCGGGCCGAAGATCCTCGGCCGCGCCACGGACCTGGTCTTCGCCGGGGTCATCGGCCGGCGGATGCCCGAGGGCGCCACGAAGGAGCAGGTCGTCGAGGGCCTGCGCCGGGACGACAGCGGGCTGGCCGACATGCTCTCCGGGGTGGACTTCGTCCCCGGCCGCGGCATCGACTTCGGCGCGGTCGGCGATGTGCTGCTGGTGGCGCTGGCGATCTATGTCGCGGCCGGGCTGCTGATGCTGGTGTCGAGCCGGCTGTCGATCCGGATCATCAACCGGGTCGTGTTCCGGCTGCGCGAGGACATCCAGGCGAAGCTGTCACGGCTGCCGCTGTCGTACTTCGACCAGGCACAGCGCGGCGAGGTGCTCAGCCGGGCGACGAACGACGTCGACAACATCTCGCAGACGATGCAGCAGACGTTGGGCCAGCTCGTCAACTCCCTGCTCACCATCGTCGGCGTGCTGGTCATGATGTTCTGGATCTCGCCGCTGCTGGCACTGGTCGCGCTGGTGACGGTGCCGCTCTCGGTGGTCGTCGCGGCGAAGGTCGGCAAGCGTTCGCAGCCGCAGTTCGTGCAGCAGTGGAAGGTGACCGGCAAGCTCAACGCCCACATCGAGGAGATGTACACCGGGCACACCCTGGTGAAGGTCTTCGGGCGGCAGGAGGAGTCCGCGAAGGCCTTCGCCGAGCAGAACGAGGCCCTGTACGAGGCCGGGTTCAAGGCGCAGTTCAACAGCGGGATCATGCAGCCGCTGATGATGTTCGTGTCGAACCTGAACTATGTGCTGATCGCCGTCGTCGGCGGTCTGCGGGTCGCCTCGGGCTCGCTGTCGATCGGCGACGTGCAGGCGTTCATCCAGTACTCGCGGCAGTTCTCGATGCCGCTGACCCAGGTCGCCTCGATGGCGAACCTGGTGCAGTCGGGCGTCGCGTCGGCCGAGCGGATCTTCGAGCTGCTGGACGCCGAGGAGCAGAACCCCGACCCGGCATCCGGCGAGGCCGAGCGGCCGAAGGAACTGCGCGGCAGCGTCTCGCTGGAGAAGGTGTCGTTCCGCTACGACCCGGAGAAGCCGCTCATCGAGGACCTGTCGCTGAACGTCGAGCCCGGGCACACGGTCGCGATCGTCGGCCCGACCGGCGCCGGCAAGACCACTCTGGTCAACCTGCTGATGCGGTTCTACGAGGTGACGGGCGGCCGGATCACCCTCGACGGCGTCGACGTGGCGAGGATGAAGCGCGACGAACTGCGGTCGGGCATCGGCATGGTCCTCCAGGACACCTGGCTGTTCGGCGGGACGATAGCCGAGAACATCGCGTACGGCGCCACGCGCGAGGTCACCCGGGAGGAGATCGAGGAGGCGGCGAAGGCGGCCCACGCCGACCGTTTCATCCGCACCCTGCCGGACGGTTACGACACGGTGATCGACGACGAGGGCTCCGGGGTCAGCGCGGGCGAGAAGCAGCTGATCACCATCGCGCGGGCGTTCCTGTCCGATCCGGTGATCCTGGTGCTCGACGAGGCGACCAGCTCCGTCGACACCCGTACCGAGGTGTTGATCCAGAAGGCGATGGCGCGCCTGGCGCACGGGCGCACCAGCTTCGTGATCGCGCACCGGCTCTCCACCATCCGGGACGCCGATGTGATCCTGGTGATGGAGAACGGCTCGATCGTCGAACAGGGCACGCACGAGGAGCTGTTGGCGGCCGGTGACGTGTACGCCCGGCTGTACTCGGCGCAGTTCGCACAGGCGGTCGCCGAAGTCGACTAGACCGGGGCCGGCCACGTCGGGCGGGGTGTGCCGGACGCGGACGGGTAGGCCGGGCAGCCGGTGGCGGAGCCGGCCGGTCCACGGAGGACCGGCCGGCTCCGCCGTGCCTCGTCCGCCCCGCCGGTGCCACGGCCCGTCCTCACCGTCAGTCGAGATAGCCGCGGAGCTGGTCGGCGAAGGTGTGGTCCCGCAGTTTGCCGAGGGTCTTGGACTCGATCTGGCGGATGCGTTCGCGCGTCACGCCGAAGATCCGGCCGATCTCCTCAAGGGTACGGGGCCGCCCGTCGACCAGCCCGTAGCGCAGCTGGACCACTTTCCGCTCGCGTTCCCCGAGCGTGGTCAGCACCGCCCCCAGGTGCTCGCGCAGCAGTAGGAACGCGGCGGAATCGACCGGGGACGCGGCATCGCCGTCCTCGATCAGATCGCCGAGGGCGATGTCCTCCTCCTCGCCGACGGGGGCGTGCAGCGAGACGGGTTCCTGGGCCAGGCGCAGGATCTCGCCGACCCGCTCAGGGGTGAGGTCGAGCTCGTCGGCGACCTCCTCGGAGGTGGGTTCCCGGCCGTGTTCCTGGAGCATCCGCCGCTGGACCCGTACGACCCGGTTGATCAGCTCCACGACGTGGACCGGGACCCGGATGGTCCGCGCCTGGTCGGCGAGGGCGCGGGACATGGACTGGCGGATCCACCAGGTCGCGTACGTGGAGAACTTGTAGCCCCGGGTGTAGTCGAACTTCTCCACCGCCCTGATCAGTCCGAGGTTTCCCTCCTGGACCAGGTCGAGCATGGTCAGCCCGCGGCCGACGTACCGTCTGGCGACGGAGACGACCAGGCGGAGGTTTGCCTCGATGAGGCGGCGCTTGGCCATCCGCCCCATGACCACCAGCCGGTCGAGGTCGACGGCCAGCCGGGTGTCCGGGTCCGGGGTTCTCGCGAGCCGTTCCTCCGCGAAGAGGCCGGCCTCGATCCGGCGGGCGAGCTCCACCTCGTCGGCGGCGGTGAGCAGCGGGATGCGGCCGATCTCCCGCAGGTACTGGCGGAAGAGGTCGGCGGAGGGGCCGGTGCTCTCCGGACGGCCGCGCGGCTCCGGGGCTTCGGGGATCCTCGGCGGCTCGCCCGTGAACGCCTCGGGCGGACCGGACGACTCGGCGGGCTCCGGCGTCCCCGGTGTCCCGGTGGTCCTGGACGCCTCCGGGGGTTCGCACGGGCCGGGCGCCTCGGGCGTCCAGGGCGGCTCGGGCGGGACCCGCTGCTCCGTCGCGGCCTCGGGGTGGAGCACGGCCCGGTTCTGCGCGGGGATGGCCGAGACGCGCTCAGCCGTGGTCACGGTCCGGGTCTGCACAGGGCGACCTCCAGGTGATCACTGCCGGACCACGGGACGGCACCACCGCTCTCGGGGGGACCGGCCCGCGCTCCGATGACTCGGGCACCGCCTCCAGTGTGGGGTAAGACACACCACTGCCACGAGGGGCGTGCGGGGACTTTCTGAGTCCGTTCCGTGACCGGGCGGTTACGTGGATGGAGGGAGGGAATGGGGCGGTGCGGGACCGCGTGAGCCCCGTGGGGGGCGGTGGGGCCCGGGGGCCGGGGAGAGAAGTCCGGCTCCCCGCCGAGCGGGTGCGCGTCCGGGCGGGGCACGGCGGACCGGGCAGGCCGGCGGGCGCGTGCGGTACGCGGACGCCGGCCGGAGCGGGGCGCGCCGGAGCGGGGCGCGTCAGAGCGCGTCGGCGCCGTGGTTGCGCAGGGTCTCGGCGTACTGCTGGAGGACCCAGACCTCGTTCTGCGCGGCCGCGAGTTGCTCCGGGGCCACATGGCTGCCGAGGCGGGCCAGGCTGCCCTGGACCTCGTCGATCCGGCGGTCGACGGCGCGCAGCCGAACGTGGACGAGCTGCATTCCGGCGTAGTTCTCGTCGATGGTCTTGCCGTGGAAGACCTCCACCGCCAGTTCGGTGACGAGGTTGCGCACCACGTCGTCGGGGGCCGCGTCCAGCACCCGGGCCAGATAGTCGCGGGTCTCCGGGACGCCCGTCTCGGCGCCGCCCGCGTCCGCGATGCACTGCCGGATCGCGGCGTAGGGCGGGGCGGTGAACTCGTCGGCCCCATAGGCGTCGAAGGCTGGTGAGACGAGTGAGGGCTTCTGGAGGGCGAGCTTGAGCAGTTCGCGTTCGGTGCGGTGGGCGGGGCTGCGCAGGTGGAGGGCGGGACCCGAGGGGGCGGCGGGCGACTGGATCCGGTCGTGCCGGGCGCCGTCGCGGGAGGGGGCCGGGGCGGGGCCGCGCCGGTCGCCCCGTTCGCGGGCCCAGCGGGCGAGCTGGGCGACCCGCTTGACCACGAACTGGGTGTCCAGGATGCCGAGCATGCCGGCCAGTTGGACGGCCACCTCGTGCTGGGAGGAGCTGTTCTTGATCCGGGCGACGACGGGCGCCGCCTCGTCCAGCGCCGCCGCACGCCCCGCCGGGGTCTCCAGGTCGTACCGGTTCACGATCTGGCGCAGCGCGAACTCGAAGAGCGGGGTGCGCGGTTCGACCAGGTCGCGGACGGCCTCGTCACCCTTGACCAGGCGCAGGTCGCAGGGGTCCATGTTGTCCGGCGCGATCGCGATGTACGTCTCGGCGGCGAACTTCTGGTCGTCCTCGAAAGCGCGCAGCGCGGCCTTCTGCCCGGCGGCGTCGCCGTCGAAGGTGAAGATCACCCGGGCGCTGCCGTTGTCCATCAGCAGCCGGCGCAGGATCTTGATGTGGTCCCCGCCGAAGGCGGTGCCGCAGGTGGCGATGGCGGTGGTGACCCCGGCGAGATGGCAAGCCATGACGTCGGTGTAGCCCTCGACGACGACGGCCCGGCTGGTCTTGGCGATCTCCTTCTTCGCCAGGTCGATGCCGTAGAGCACCTGGGACTTCCGGTAGATCGCCGTCTCGGGGGTGTTGAGGTACTTCGGTCCGTTGTCGTCCTCGCGCAGCTTGCGGGCGCCGAAGCCGACGATGTCGCCGGAGGTGTCGCTGATCGGCCACATGAGCCGGCCGCGGAAGCGGTCGATGGGGCCGCGCCTGCCGTCCTGGGAGAGGCCGGAGGCGATCAGCTCCTTGTCGCTGAAGCCCTTGCCGCGCAGATGGCGGGTCAGGTGGTCCCAGCCCGCCGGGCTGTAGCCGATGCCGAAGTGGGCGGCGGTGGCCTGGTCGAAGCCGCGCTCGGCGAGGAACTTCCGGCCGATCTCGGCTTCGGGTCCATTCAGCTGCTCGCGGTAGAAATCGGCGGCCGCCTTGTGCGCCTCGACGAGCCGGATGCGTTCGCCGCGCTGGTGGGAGGGGTTGTACCCGCCCTCCTCGTACCGCAGGGTGATGCCCGCCTTGGCGGCGAGCCGCTCGACCGTCTCGGAGAACGAGAGATGGTCGATCTTCATCACGAAGGCGATCGTGTCGCCGCCCTCCTGGCAGCCGAAGCAGTGGAACAGGCCCTTGCTCGGGCTGACCTGGAAGGAGGGGGACTTCTCGTCATGGAACGGGCAGAGCCCCTTGAGGTTGCCGCCGCCCGCGTTGCGCAGCTGGAGATACTCGGAAACAACGGCGTCGATCGGGACCGCGTCCCGAACCGCCTTCACGTCCTCGTCATTGATCCTGCCTGCCACGTGGTGAATTCTACGATCGGGGTACGACGGCCTCGCCGCCCCGCCGCTGTGATCCGGGACGCCCGGGGCGAAGGGCGGCCCGTCCCGTGTTCCGCCCCTCCCGCACCCGCACCCGGCCGGGCCGACCGGCCCGCTTCGCCGTGCCCCGGCCGTGCCCGGCCGGCGGTGGCTCGTCCGTCGCGCGGCCTGCCCGGCTCGGCATGGGAACGCCGGCCGCCTCAGCTCAGGGAGGCCAGCGGCACCGACGGGTCGGCCAGCGCGTCCGGGTCGATCTGCCGGCCCGACCGGATCAGGCCCTGCACACTCTCGGTCACGTCCCACACGTTGACGTTCATCCCGGCCAGCACCCGCTGGTCCTTCAGCCAGAAGGCGATGAACTCGCGCCTCCCCGCGTCGCCCCGGATGACCACCTGGTCGTAGCTGCCCGGCGGCGCCCAGCCCGAGTATTCGAGGCCGAGGTCGTACTGGTCGGAGAAGAAGTACGGCACCCGGTCGTAACTCACGTCCTGGCCGAGCATGGCACGGGCCGCGGCCGGGCCGCCGTTCAGCGCGTTCGCCCAGTGCTCCACGCGCAGCCGCCCGCCGAACAGCGGATGGGCCACGTTGGCCACGTCCCCCGCCGCGAAGATGTGCGGGTCGCTGGTGCGCAGGGAGGCGTCGACGGCGATGCCGCCGCCGTCCTTGCGCGCCGCCATGGCGAGCCCGGCGGTCTCCGCGAGGGCGGTGCGCGGGGCGGCGCCGATCGCGGCGAGCACGTCGTGGGCGGGGTGCTCCTCGCCGTCGTCGGTGCGGACGGCGAGGACGACGCCGTCCTGGCCGACGATCTCGGTGAGCCGGACCCCGAAGCGGAAGCGGACCCCGTGGTCCTGGTGCAGTTCGGTGAAGATCTGCCCGATCTCGGGGCCGACCACGTGGTGCAGCGGGGTCGGCTCCGGTTCCACGATGGTGACCTCGGCCCCGTAGCCGCGCGCCGCCGCCGCGACCTCCAGACCGATCCAGCCGGCCCCGGCGATCACCAGATGGCCGTTGTCGCGGCCGAGGGAGGTCAGGACGTTGCGCAGCCGGTCGGCGTGGGCGAGGCGGCGCAGGTGGTGGACGCCGGCCAGATCCGTGCCGGGGACGGGCAGGCGGCGCGGCTCGGCGCCCGTGGTGAGCAGCAGCTTGTCGTAGTGGACGACGGTGTCGTCGCCGAGGCGCACGGAGCGGTCGACCCGGTCGAGGGCGGTGACGGGCTGACCCAGGTGGAGTTCGATCTCGGCGGCCGCGTACCAGGCGGTCTCGTGGACGAAGACGCTGTCCCGCGCCTCCTTGCCGATCAGGTAGCCCTTGGAGAGCGGAGGCCGTTCATAGGGATGGTCGCGTTCGTCTCCGAGAAGGATCACCCGGCCGCTGAACCCCTCGGCCCGCAGCGTTTCGGCCGCCTTGGCTCCGGCCAGTCCTCCGCCGACGATGACGAAGGTCTGATGTGCGTCGACCACTTGTTGCCTCCTCGATAGGGCCTGTCCGGCGGATCTGGGTCGGACAGGGCGCGGCGTCCGGTGCGGTGCGTGGCAAGGCGCCGGGGCGTCCTCGTAGCGGAGCTGTCCGGTCGTTTCGGCAACGCCGCGAGGTGCCGTGCCGGACGCCGCGCCCCGGCCGTGATCAGCCGGACAGGCCCTCCCCGGCTGCGCGGGGCCCGACTGAGAGCGTCCCGCACGCCGCGTGATGGCGAAAGGGGGTGTACCCCGATCAGGTCATGGCCGAGAGTCACCCGGCCCGTGCCGGGAGTGTCCGAGGTGCCCCGGTCCGCCCGCCCGGTCGGCCGCGGCCGGCCTCCGGTGGTCTCCGGGTCGGCCGCCCGCCGTCTCCGCTCAGCCGCCCGGTCGGGCGAGCGAAGCGTGCAGGGAGCGCGCCGAGGCGTCGGTCAGGGCGGCGATCTGGTCGACGAGGACCCGCTTGCGCGCCCGGTCGTCGGGGGCGGCGTCGAACAGCGCCCGGAACTGCGGCTCCAGCCCCTCGGGGGCGCGCGCGGTGAGCGCGGCGGCCAGCTCGGCGAGGACGACGCGCTGCTCGGCGCGGATCGCCTCCTGCTCGGCGCGCTGCATGACGTACCGGGCCGCGACCGCCTTGAGCACGGCGCACTCGTTGCGTGCCTCGCGGGGGACGACGAGTTCGGCCGTGTACCGGCCGAGCCGCCCCGTCCCGTACGCCTGCCGGGTGGCGCTCTCGGCGGCGAGGCAGAACCGGCCGATCAGCTGGCTCGTCGCGTCCTTCAGCCGGGCCTGGGCGACGGCCGATCCGTCGTAGCCGTGCGGCCACCAGTCCTGGGCGATGAGCCGGTCCAGGGCTTCGGCCAGTTCGTCCGGGGCGGTGTCCGCCGGGACGTAGCGGCCGATGGCGACCGCCCAGATCGCGTCGCGCTCCGGTTCGGCGTACAGGCAGTTGGGGTCGATGTGGCCGGCGTGCAGCCCGTCCTCGAAGTCGTGCACCGAGTACGCGACGTCGTCGGACCAGTCCATGACCTGGGCCTCGAAGCATGTGCGGTGCGCCGGGGCCCCCTGGCGGAACCACTCGAAGACCGGCAGGTCGTCCGCGTACACCCCGAACTTCGGTGTGTCGGGGTCGCCGGGCCGTCCGCCACGCGGCCACGGGTACTTGGTGGCGGCGTCCAGGGAGGCACGGGTCAGATTGAGTCCGACGCTGACCGGCGCCCCGGTCCGGGTGTCGGGCACGAACCGCTTCGGCTCCAGCCGGGTGAGCAGGCGCAGCGACTGGGCGTTCCCCTCGAAGCCGCCGCAGTCCGACGCGAAGTCGTTGAGCGCCTGCTCCCCGTTGTGCCCGAACGGCGGGTGGCCGAGGTCGTGGGCGAGGCAGGCCGCCTCGACGAGATCGGGGTCGCAGCCGAGCGCCGCCCCGAGCTCACGGCCGACCTGGGCGCATTCCAAGGAGTGGGTGAGCCGGGTGCGGGGGCTGGCGTCCCAGGCCCGGCTGCGGGTGCCGGGGGTGACGACCTGGGTCTTTCCCGCGAGGCGGCGCAGCGCGGCGGAGTGCAGCACCCGGGCGCGGTCGCGCTGGAAGGCGGTGCGGCCGGGCCGTTTGTCCGGCTCGGCGTCCCAGCGCTCGGCGTCGCCCGTGCGGTAGGGGGTCGCGTCCCGGCCGGACGCGCCGCCCGCCCCCGTGCCCACGCCGGGGAACTCCCACGTGTCGTCCGGGCAGTCGGAGCCGTCCGGGCGGGCGTCGCGGTCCGGATCGTGCGTACGGGCCGGGTCGTCCGTGCCGTCCGTGCCGTCCGTATGCACCATGTCGCCCATGCCGTTCATACCGTCCATGTGTCCGACAGTAGACGGCCGGGCCGACAGGGCGGGAACAGTGACGAAGCCCACGGAATCGGGCTGCGGTGAACCCTTCTCCCCCGTTTCCCGTCCGATCATGTGAGACGTGATCATGTGAGACATCACGACTCGCACGGAACATCAGCGACGGGGCTCGGACACGGGGGGGGACGCCGATGCGGGAGAGACGACCGGGACGGCCGGCACGGTGGCTCGGGCGGTTGCGGACCGTGCGGCTCGGCCGGGCGTGGCCCCGGTGGCCGCGGACCCGGCGGGGGCAGCGGCGCCTCGTCCAGGCGGTGATGCTCACGTGCGTGGCGGCCCTGGCCCCCGCGACCTGGATACACACCGTCGCCGACGCCCGGGTGAGGACCACCGCGGACGTGCCCGCGCGACAGGTCGCCGTGGTCTTCGGGGCCGGGCTGTGGAAGGGCAGGCCCTCGCCGTATCTGGCGCACCGGCTGGACGCGGCAGCCGAGCTGTACCGGGACGGGAAGGTGAAGGTCGTGCTCGTGACCGGTGACAACGGCCGCGTGGAGTACGACGAACCCGACGCCATGCGCACATACCTGCGCGCGCACGGGGTGCCGGACGGGCGGATCGTGAGCGACTTCGCCGGTTTCGACACCTGGGACTCGTGTGTAAGGGCCAAGAAGATCTTCGGGGTCGACCGTGCGGTGCTGGTGACCCAGGGGTTCCACATCCGCCGGGCGATCGCGCTGTGCCGGAGTGCCGGCATCGACGCGTACGGGGTCGGCGTCGACGCCGTGCACGACGCGACCTGGTACTACGGCGGGACGCGGGAGGTGTTCGCGGCGGGGAAGGCGGCGCTGGAGGCCACGTTCAAGCCGCGGCCGCGCTTCCTGGGCCCGCAGGAGTCCGGCATCGCACAGGCACTGGACGCGGACGACCGGTTGGACGGCACGCCTGTGGACCGGTAGCCCCGCACCGGCGGTCCGTGCGCTGACGGTCCGTACACCGGCAGCCCCGCACCGGCAGGACGGCACGTCCGTGGACGCGCAGGACGGACCGGAAGGACGGCACCTCCGTGCGCCGGCGGGTCGGTTCCTCTGCGGGCCGACTGCCGTGAGATCCACGCGAAACGACTCATGGTCAACCGGGCCCGAGGCCGGGTCGGCCCGTCCGCCGCCTTTCCTGACGACTCATGACCGGCTGTCGGATCGCGCTTCCCGCATACGGTGGACCGCATGACGACTTCCGATTCCGCCCCTTTCCCCTACGCCGAGTTCGACGGCCGTCCGGCGACCGAGGCGGATCTACGGATTCCGGCTTTCCTCGGCTACGGGCATTTCACGGCCATGCAGGTCAGGGACGCGAAGGTGCGGGGGCTCGCCCTGCACCTGGCCCGGCTGGACTCCGCCAACCGGGAGCTGTTCGAGCGCCCGCTGGACGGGGAGCGGGTCCGCGCGCTGATCCGGCACGCACTGGACGGTGCCGGGGTCCGGGACGCCTCGGTCCGGGTGCACGGCTTCCTGCCGCCGGACGGCACCGGGACGACCGTCATGGTCACGGTGCGCGAACCGGCCCGGAAGCAGCTGGAACCGCACCGCCTGTTGTCCGTTCCGTACGCCCGGACCGTGCCGCACATCAAACGCCCCGGCGAGTTCGGCCAGACCTACTGGGCGCGGCGCGCCGCGCGCGCCGGTTGCGACGAGGCGCTGCTGACCATGCCGGACGGCACGGTGACGGAGGGGGCGATCCACAACGTCGGTTTCTGGGACGGCACTTCGGTGGTCTGGCCCGCCGCCCCCGCGCTGATCGGCATCACCATGGCAGTGCTGGAACAGGAACTGCCCGGCGCGGGCCTGGAGTCCGTACGGCGACCGGTGACACTGGACGGGCTCGACGCGTTCCGGTCCGCGTTCCTCACCAACTCGCAGGGCATCGTGCCGGTCCGGCACATCGACGACGTCGGGTTCACGGTGGACGAGGACCTGATGAAGCGGATCCGGCGGGCGTACGACGCCGCGCCCTGGGACACCGTCTGAGGCCACGCCTCCGAGGACAGGGCGCCACGCGGAGGCGTTGGGGGCCCGCCGGACGCGGAGCACGGCGCGCACGGGCGGGCGGCACCGGGAGACGGGACACCACCCCGGACACGGAACCGCCCCGCCTGGCCGGAGGGGAGAAGCCCGGCGGACCGGCGGGGCGGGGGGCGGTCGTATGCGCCGTCCCGTGGGGGGTGTCTGACGTGTGCCCGGCACCCACGAGGTCATGCATGTGATGTGCACCACTCCGCTTCCGGTGATGTCACCCATTTGGCAGCGATCTTCACGGAACCGCCGCCACTTCGCTCGATCACCGCTGCGACCTGCACGGATGCGGTTTGGCAAGAGGGCCACGCCGTGCCGTCCGAGTGGAAACTGACTTGACGTCAGCAGGCATGGCGGGCGCGCCGCCCGTTAGCTCGGAGTCAGGACACCGCTGCTCGCGAAAGAGCTGCTCAGCCGCCCGGCTGTTCGGCCACTCGCGGGACAGCCGCTCGCGCACATCGCCGGAGGAACCCCCATGCGTCCTGCTCGCCCAGTGACCGGTGCCGCCACCGTCGCGGTCTCCATAGCCGCACCAGCCGCACTCGGCCTCCTCGCCGCCGGGGGGCCCGCGTACGCGGACACCACCGGCGCCACGGCGCGGTCCGGCCCGGTGGCCGCGACATCCGTCGGCGGCGTCCCCGGGGAGCAGGGCGGCGGGGACGGACCGGCGGGAACGGGACACAACACGCCCTTGGGCGGCGTCAACGTCCCCTCGCTGCTGGACTCCGTCGGCGGACTCAACGCCGTCCCCGGGCTCGGTACGACCGCCAGGAACGAGGGCTCGAACGACCGCGGCGACCGGAACTCGAACGGGGACGGAGGCTCGTCCGGGCGCGACGACGCGTCATCGGGACGCGACGGCTCTTCGTCCGGGCCCGAGGGTCCGCGCGGGCACGTCAAAACTGGTGTCGGCGGCAGTGTCCGGTCCGACACCACCCAGATCGCGGCGGGCGCCGGCGTAGTCGCCGGAGCCGCCGCCGGCGGAGCCTGGCTCCTGCGTCGTCGGGCGAGCGGCACGCAGGGAGCCGGCTGACGGAGACGGATTCACGTCCCGTACCGCCCGGTCCCGCCCCGGTGGTCGCGCGCCACCGGGACGGGGCCGCACCCATGCCCGTCCCCACGTCCCGCGCACCCGTACCGTCTTCGTCTCATCATCCGGAGGACGACCGTGTCCGAGAAGGGCAAGGGCTGGCTGCTGGTCCTCGCGGCACTGGCCGGTGTCTGGCTGATCCGCCACGGTGCCGAAAGCCGGCTGATCCCGCCCCAGCCGACCACCGCGCAGGCGTTCGCCGCCGGCCCGGCACCGCAGCCGGGGTCGCCCGTCGCCGAACCGCTGAAGCCCTCGGCCCCGGTGCGCATCCGGATCCCGAGCATCCGTGTCGACGCCCCGATGACGCGGCTCGGGCTCGGCGCCGACGGAAGTCTCGACGTGCCGCCCGCCGAGGACCGCAACCTCGTGGGCTGGTACGGGGGTGGCACTCCCCCGGGCTCCAAGGGCAGCGCGATCGTCGCCGGTCACGTCGACAACGCGCGCGGGCGGTCGGTCTTCTACGACCTGGGCGCCCTCCAGAAGGGGAGTGAGGTGGAGGTGGTCCGCCGGGACGGGCGCACTGCCGTCTTCTCACTCGACGCGATCGAGGTCTACGACAGTGACGCCTTCCCCGACGAACGGGTGTACGGCGATTCTCCCTACGCCTCGGTCCGGCTGATCACCTGCGGCGGCGGGTTCTCGAAGAAGACCGGCTACCAGGGCAACGTGGTGGCGTACGCCCATCTCACGGAAGTGCGCTGAGAGGCGGCGACACCCCTGTGCGGCGCCGGTGGCGCAGCACGCCTCACGCCGCCCACTGGTCGAACCCCAGCTTCGCGACCAGTGAGAACACGACGACCAGCAGCACGACGCGGACGAAACCGCTGCCCCTGCTGAGCGCCATCCGCGCCCCGACGAGACCGCCCACCAGGTTGAACACCGCCATCAGCGCCCCCAGTCGCCACATGACGTTGCCCTGGTACGCGAACATCGCCAGCGCCCCGCCGTTGGTGCAGACATTGACGATCTTGGCGTTGGCGGACGCGGTCACCAGGTCGAGGTGGAGCACGGCGGTCAGGGCCAGCACCAGAAACGTTCCGGTGCCGGGGCCGAACAGCCCGTCGTAGAAGCCGATGCCCCCACCGACCAGCAGGATCGCCGTGACGGTACGGGCGCGGCTGACCTGCCGCCACGTGTTCTCGCCGCCGTCCGCGACCGCCCCGAACGACGGCCGCAGCAGCACGAACGCCGCGACCCCCAGCAGCACCACCATGATCACGGGACGCAGCACCTCGCTGCGGATCCCGGCGGCGAAGAACGCCCCGGTCATCGATCCGGCCAGGGCCGCGAGCCCGATCCGCAGGGCCGTCCGGAGTTCGACCGGCGTCTTGCGCAGATATGTCGCGGCGGCGCCCGTCGTGCCGACGATCGCGACCGCCTTGTTGGTGCCGAGGACCTGCGCGGCGGGGACGTGCGGGAGGCCCAGCAGCAGGGCGGGCAGCAGAAGCAGTCCACCACCGCCGACCACCGCGTCGATCCAGCCCGCGGCGGCTGCGGCGAGGCAGAGGGCGACCAGGGTGGTGAGTGCTATGTCGGGCATGATCGCGACCCTAAGGACGCGGTCGCGCCCCCGTCCAACCACTTCGGCCGGTACGCGGAAAAGCTGAGCGGGATCTGGGCCTCACCGGCCCGCCGGTGCCCCGGCGGGCGGCTCGGCCCGGCCCGAACTCATCCCTGCTGCGCTCCGATGGCGGCCGGGTCCATCCACATGACCTCCCAGATGTGCCCGTCCGGGTCCTGGAAGGAGCGGCCGTACATGTGGCCGAAGTCCATCGGTTCGTTGGCGGGCGATCCCCCGGAGGCGAGCGCGGTATCGGCGATCTCGTCGACCTTCTCGCGGCTCTCCGCGCTCAGCGCCAGGATCACCTCGGTGGTCGCGGAGGCGTCGGCGATCCCCTTCTTGGTGAAGTCCTTGAACCGGGACTCCGTGAGGAGCATGACGAAGATCGAGTCGCTGATGACCACGCAGGCGGTGTGCTCGTCGGTGAACTGCGGGTTGCACGAGTAGCCGAGCTTGCCGAAGAACGTCTTGGCCGTTTCGAGGTTCTTGACCGGCAGGTTCACGAAGATCAACTGAGACATGTTCGTTCCACTCTCTCGGATGTTCGAACGCTTTACGACAGGTAGACCGCGCGACCCCACGGAACTCATCGCTGTCGGTGAAGAAAATTTTCCACTGGTCGACGGAAGGCGGCGACCGGTCCTCCCCGCCCCCGCGAGCGGGCACCGGAGCCGGGCGCACACCTGCCGGCATGCGACAAGCGTCCGTGGGTGTCCGGCACATCCCCGCCGACGCGTGGCAGGCGTCCGTGGGGCCCGTCGGTCGCCGCCGACGCACGGCGTACGGCCGCCGCGGTCCGGCTAGCACCTGCCGAAGCCCGGCCCGACGCCCGCCGGTACCGGCGGGCGCCCACCGGAACGCGGCCCGCGCCCCCGCGAGCGGACGAGCGGCGGCGGGCCGCGGTCAGGACATGGCGAGCGGCGCGCCGCCCCGGAGCAGCGATCCGCCCAGCGGGGTGAGCGTGTGCAGGACCGCGCTGCCGTGCCGCAGCGTGTGGATCAGACCGGCCTCGCGCAGCACGCAGGCGTGCTGGCTCGCGGAGGCGAGCGATATACCGGCGCGGAGGGCGAGTTCGCTGGTCGTGCAGCCGTTGCCGATGGCCCGCAGCACGGTCGAGCGGGTGTTGCCGAGGAGCCGGCCGAGCCAGGGCCCCGATTCGGCGAAGACCGGGGCGCGAGAGTGGGTGACCGGGTAGACGAGGACAGGCGGGAGCCGCTGGTCCCGGTAGACGACCGGTGTGACGCGGCAGAAATAGGAGGGCTGGAGCAGCAATCCCCTGCCGTTCAGACGGATCTCACGGTCGAAGGGGTAGTCGGCCTCCAGCACGGGAGGCCGCCAGCGGATCATGGGCGGGAGGGAGGCGAGCAGTTCCTCGGTCCCGCCGTCCAGGAGGGCGCGGCCCCGGACGGCCCGGTCCGCCTCGATGCTGGACCGGATGTGCGGCCAGTACGGTTCGATCGCGGCGCGGTGGTAGGCGCGCAGGGCGTCCGCGAGTCGGCCGAGCGGCTCGATCCGCCCGCCCGGAACGCGGCCCGGCACACGTCGCCCCGAGCCCAGCAGGGCCAGTTCGGCGCGTATCCGCTCGGACGGGGTGTCGCGCAGCGCCTCTATTCCCGCGTCGAGGGTGTACGGCTCGCTGCTTTCCTGCGAAGGTGTCAGGAAGTCCGGGAAATAGCCGCGCGGCGGAATCACGGCTGCCAACAGGCGTACTTCATTATTCAACCGTGGCCGGGTTTCCTTGCGCCATTCCCCGAACACCGTCGAACCGCGCCGGTCCCGCAGCCGGTGGAAACTCAGAATGGTTTCCCACAGCGCGTCCGGCCGAGTGGCCATCCGCACCTTTGACAGGTCCACTCCGGACATGTGGATACGCAGCACCGGGCCCCCACCTGTTGCACGTGCAATTACCCCCATCCCAGGGTATGCGACCCATAACCCCACGTCACCACGGGGTTTCGGCCAGAGGTGAAACGTCTCGCCTCCTCACGTCGCCACCGGAAAGCTGTACGGCGTCGGGTGCGTATCCGGAGCCACCGGAAGAGCGAGTGAAGGCCGTGGGGGGTTTTGCTCGTTCGGCGGCGGTCGGCGACGGTGCGGCTCCGCACCCGACGGGGGTAAGCCGGGGTGCGGTCCGTGGGTGGGGATCCACGGGCCGTATCCCGGTCCATCGCGCGCGCCCGCTCGGTTAGGGCCATCCGGCCCTTGCGGCGGTCCGCCCCGTTACCACATCACGGTTACGGCGTGCCGACCCGTTGCGACCACGTCTTTGTTCGCTGAACAAACTCTGCGGATTGCACAATCGAATAGCACAGAATCGCACAGCCAATTCGCCGGAACGAAACGAAGCGGCGGCCCCGCGCACAGGGGCCGCCGCCCACGGAAGTCCCGGGACCGCCGCGCCGGACCGCTGAGGGTACGAACCGGCCTGCGGCGGCCCCGGGTCCGGGCGGGCCGCGTCAGCGGCTGTCGCTGCCGAGGGCCTCCGCCGCCGCCCGGCCCGCTTCGAGGCGGGCGACGGGGATGCGGAACGGGGAGCAGGAAACGTAGTCCAGGCCCACCTCGTGGAAGAAGTGCACCGATTCCGGGTCGCCGCCGTGCTCACCGCAGACGCCCAGTTTCAGGTCCGGACGAGTGGCCCGGCCCGCCTCGGCGGCACTGCGGACCAGCGAGCCGACGCCGTCCCTGTCGATCGTCTCGAACGGCGACACCCCGAAGATGCCCTTCTCCAGGTACGCGGTGAAGAACGACGCCTCCACATCGTCGCGGGAGAAGCCCCACACCGTCTGGGTCAGGTCGTTCGTGCCGAAGGAGAAGAACTGCGCGGCCTCGGCGATCTGCCCGGCGGTGAGCGCGGCACGCGGCAGTTCGATCATGGTGCCGATGGTCAGCTTCAGCTGGGTGCCGGTGGCCGCCTCGACCTCAGCGATGACCTGGTCGGCCTCCTCACGGACGATCTCCAGCTCCTGGACCGTGCCGACGAGCGGGATCATGATCTCGGCGCGCGGGTCGCCCTTGGCGTTCTTGCGATCCGCCGCGGCTTCGGCGATCGCCCGTACCTGCATGGCGAACAGCCCCGGGATGACAAGGCCGAGGCGGACCCCGCGCAGACCGAGCATCGGGTTCTGCTCGTGCAGCTTGTGCACCGCCTGGAGCAGGCGCAGATCGTTCTCGTTGGCGTCCTGACGGGCCTCGGCGAGCGCGACCCGCACCGACAGCTCGGTGATGTCCGGCAGGAACTCGTGCAGCGGCGGGTCCAGCAGCCGTACGGTGACGGGCAGCCCGTCCATCGCCTCGAACAGCTCCACGAAATCGGCCCTCTGGAGCGGGAGCAGCTCGGCCAGCGCGGCCTCGCGCTCGTCGTCGGTGTCCGCGAGGATCAGCTTCTCGACCAGCCCGCGCCGTTCCCCGAGGAACATGTGCTCGGTGCGGCACAGGCCGATGCCCTGGGCACCGAAGCGGCGGGCCCGCAGCGCGTCCTCGGCGCTGTCGGCGTTGGCCCGCACCCGCAGTCGGCGCACCCGGTCCGCGTACGCCATGATGCGGTGCACGGCGGAGACCAGTTCGTCGGCGTCGTCGGCGCCGGCGTGCATCCGGCCCTCGAAGTACTCGACCACCGGGGAGGGCACGACGGGCACCTCGCCCAGGTACACCTTGCCGGTGGAGCCGTCGATGGAGACGACGTCCCCCTCCTCGACGACCCGGCCGCCCACCGTCATCCGACGGCGCTTGGTGTCGACCTCCAGCTCCTCGGCACCGCAGACACAGGTCTTGCCCATGCCCCGGGCGACGACGGCGGCGTGCGAGGTCTTGCCGCCGCGCGAGGTCAGGATGCCCTCGGCCGCGATCATGCCGTCGAGATCATCGGGGTTGGTCTCGCGGCGGATCAGGATGACCTTCTCGCCGGACCGGGACCACTTCACCGCGGTGTACGAGTCGAACACGGCCTTGCCGACCGCGGCGCCCGGCGAGGCGGCGATGCCCCGGCCGAGCAGCTCGGTCTCCGCCTCCTCGTCGAAGCGCGGGAACATCAGCTGCGCGAGCTGGGCCCCGTTGACCCGCTGGAGCGCCTCGGCCTCGTCGATCAGGCCCTGGTCGACGAGCTGGGTCGCGATCCGGAAGGCGGCACCGGCGGTGCGCTTGCCGACCCGGGTCTGGAGCATCCACAGCCGGCCGCGCTCGATGGTGAACTCGATGTCGCACAGGTCCTTGTAGTGCGTTTCGAGCTTCTCCATGATCTGCATCAGCTGGTCGTACGACTCCTTGTCGATCGACTCCAGATCGGCGAGCGGCACGGTGTTGCGGATGCCGGCGACGACGTCCTCGCCCTGCGCGTTCTGCAGGTAGTCGCCGTAGACGCCCTGGTGACCACTGGCCGGGTCGCGGGTGAACGCGACGCCCGTGCCGGAGTCGGGGCCGAGGTTGCCGAAGACCATCGAGCAGACGTTGACGGCCGTGCCGAGGTCACCGGGGATGCGTTCCTGGCGGCGGTAGAGCTTGGCCCGCTCGGTGTTCCACGAGTCGAAGACCGCCCTTATGGCCAGGTCCATCTGCTCGCGCGCGTCCTGCGGGAAGTCGCGTCCGGCCTCCCGGGAGACGATGCCCTTGAACCGCCCGACCAGTTCCTTCAGATCGGCCGCGTCGAGATCCACGTCGACCGTGACGCCCTTGGCCTCCTTCGCCGCCTCCAGCGCCTCCTCGAAGAGGTCGCCGTCGACACCGAGCACGGTCTTGCCGAACATCTGGATGAGGCGCCGGTAGGAGTCCCACGCGAACCGCTCGTCACCGGCCTGCGCGGCGAGACCGACCACGGACTCGTCGGAGAGGCCGATGTTGAGGACCGTGTCCATCATGCCGGGCATGGAGAACTTCGCACCGGAACGGACCGAGACCAGCAGCGGATCGTCCGCCTGGCCGAGCTTCTTGTCCATCCGCGCTTCGAGGGCTTCGAGGTGTGCGCCGACCTCCTCACGGAGCTCCGCCGGCTCCTCACCGCTCTCCAGGTAGACCTTGCACGCCTCGGTGGTGATGGTGAAACCCGGAGGGACGGGGAGACCGAGATTGGTCATCTCGGCGAGGTTGGCGCCCTTCCCACCGAGGAGGTCCTTCAGATCCTTGTTGCCCTCGGTGAAGTCGTAAACGAACTTCTGCCCCTGAGACACCCGGGATTCCGGGGTGGATACGTGGGGATCTTTGTTTTCCGACACGGGTCTCGACTCCTCGAAGACGCGGTGGCTGCCCTGACGGCGAGGAACATACCCAGATCGAAGGTGCCTGGGTACGCCCACATGCGCGTCATGAGGGCTCAGCCACTCGTCCGCCAGCAGATCGAAAGTGGGACCGCCGATCTCCCAGGAGAAGAAGAGCGTTCACTTCTTGAATGAACCAACACTCACCGCTATCAATATTTCCCCATTTGACCACTCTACGCAAGGGAAGCGTCGATCGATCAAAGTGGGAGCCCATGGCACCGAGTGCCATCATTTGAGAAATGCATCCCTCAAAATTGCGCTCATTTGAGCGACTCAACTCTCAAGGTGGCGAGAATCACTCTATGCGCGGCGCTCAGATGTCACCATCTGGACACCCGAAAAACGATCAACAGTCACTCGTAGCTCATAGGGTGCAGCTCATTGTGATCAATTAGCTTGCACCGGCGGTCGTCGCGCGCATACCTGGATGCACTTCTAGCCAAATCACGCGAAATCTGGCTGGTTCGAACGCTCAGATGAGTGCACCCCCGGTTGCGGCACGCGGTGCCTTGCGTAGGAAGTGCCGCGTGCGCCCCGAGGGGAGCCCGAGTACGGAAGCGGCAACCGGTGCCGGAGAGGCGCACCAGGCCGTCCGATCCGCGCGTGACAAGGCCGCCGGGCACGAAGGACGAACGGTCCCCAACCCCGTGGCGCGGACGACGGGGACTCCGCAGCGCGGGGGCGCCCGCCCCGGGCCCATGACCAACCGGGGACGGGCCGCCGTCGACCGCACGGCGTGCGGCGACGGACGCCGGAACATGGACGCCGGCGGTACCCGGACGCCGGAACACGGACGCCGGAAAGCAGACGCCAGACCCTGCTCGCGAGGCGCCGCAGGCCGGACTCCGGCCCCGCCGGTCACCAGAAACCGGGTCACCGGCAGCCGGTCACCGGAACACGCGGCCCTGCCCCAGCCGGTCGCCGGTGCGCGCGGCCCGGCAGCCGGTCACCAGAACGTGGGAGCCGGCAGCCCGAGCCTCCCTCAGCCGCCCGAGGTGTCCAGTTCCGCGTCCGCGCCCACGCCCGCGCAGTCGTACGGGTCCTTCAGCCAACCGTCCGGAAGTGCCACTCGGTTGTTGCCCGAGGTGCGCCCGCGCGGCCCGTCCGCCCCCTCCGGCCAAGACTGGTCGAGGTCGAGCTCGTTCAGCTGTGCGCCCAGTTCGTCCAGCGACGAGGTGACCGCCAGCTTCCTGCGCATCTCCGAGCCGACCGAGAAGCCCTTGAGGTACCAGGCGACGTGCTTGCGGAAGTCGATCACACCCCGCGCCTCGTCACCGAGCCACTCCCCCAGCAGCGTCGCGTGCCGCAGCATCACATCGGCGACCTCACGCAACCGGGGCTCCTGCTTCGTCCCCGTGCCCTCGAACGCGCTCACCAGGTCGCCGAAGAGCCAGGGGCGGCCCAGACAGCCGCGGCCCACCACCACGCCGTCGCAGCCGGTCTCGCGCATCATCCGCCGGGCGTCGTCCGCGCACCAGATGTCGCCGTTGCCGAGCACGGGAATCTCCGGGACGTGCTCCTTGAGCCGGGCGATGGCGTCCCAGTCCGCGGTGCCGCCGTAGTGCTGGGCGGTCGTCCTGCCGTGCAGCGCGACCGCCTTGACGCCCTCCTCGACGGCGATGCGGCCCGCGTCGAGATAGGTGAGGTGGTCGTCGTCGATGCCCTTGCGCATCTTGATGGTGACCGGCAGATCGCCCGCGTTGGAGACCGCCTGGTTGAGGATCGCGCGCAGCAGCGGCCGCTTGTACGGGAGCGCCGAGCCGCCGCCCTTGCGGGTCACCTTGGGGACCGGGCAGCCGAAGTTCAGATCGATGTGGTCGGCGAGGTCCTCGTCGACGATCATGCGGACGGCCTTGCCGACGGTGACCGGGTCCACTCCGTAGAGCTGGATCGAGCGCGGGTTCTCGCTCGGGTCGAAGTGGATGAGCTGCATGGTCTTCTCATTGCGCTCGACCAGCGCCCGAGTGGTGATCATCTCGCTGACGAACAGCCCCTTGCCCCCGGAGAACTCCCGGCACAGGGTGCGGAACGGGGCGTTGGTGATGCCGGCCATGGGAGCCAGCACCACCGGCGGCTGCACCGAGTGCGGGCCGATCCGGAGCTGCGGGAGCGAGGGGGCGAGCGTGGTCATTGCTCCATTGTCGCGTACGGCGGGGAGCACTTCGCCGCCGTGGTCGGCGCGGAGCGGCCCGCCGCCGCGCACGGCTCCGAACGGTCCACCACCCCCGCCGTGTACGGCGCGGGGCCGCCCCGATCCGGCCGATCGCTCGGCACGGTTCATTAGTTAACCGTACTATCGATGTATGCCCGAGCTCAGCCCACGCCGACGGCAACTGGTACTGGCGATCTGCTGCATGAGTCTGCTGATCGTCAGTCTCGACAACACCGTCCTGAATGTCGCGCTCCCCTCCATCCAGAAGGAGCTGCACGCCTCCGTCGCCGGCATGCAGTGGACGATCGACGCCTACACGCTGGTCCTCGCCTCGCTCCTGATGCTCGCGGGGTCCACCGCCGACCGGATCGGCCGCCGCAGGGTGTTCCAGACCGGGCTGGTGCTCTTCACCCTCGGCTCGCTGCTCTGTTCCCTGGCGCCGAACCTGGAGTCGCTGGTGGCGTTCCGGATGGTCCAGGCGGTGGGCGGTTCGATGCTGAACCCGGTCGCGATGTCGATCATCACCAACACCTTCACCGACCCGCGCGAGCGGGCCCGCGCCATCGGTGCGTGGGGCGGCGTGGTCGGCATCTCCATGGCGGCGGGACCGCTGGTCGGCGGGCTGCTGGTGGACTCGGTCGGCTGGCGGTCCATCTTCTGGATCAATCTGCCCGTCGGACTCCTCGCGCTGCTGCTCACCTGGCGCTACGTCCCCGAGTCCCGCGCCCCGAAGCCGCGCCGCCCGGACCCGGTGGGGCAGTTGCTGGTGATCGCCCTGCTCGGCTCGCTGACATACGTCATCATCGAGACGCCGTCCGCGGGGTGGTCCTCGCCACACATCCTGGCGCTCACCGCGCTCGCCGTCGCCGCCCTCGCGGGGCTGCTGCTCTACGAGCCCCGACGCGCCGAGCCCCTCATCGACCTGCGGTTCTTCCGCAGCGCCCCGTTCAGCGGAGCCACCGTCATCGCGGTCTGCTCATTCGCCGCGCTGAGCGGCTTCCTGTTCCTCAACACGCTGTACCTGCAGAACGTACGCGGACTGAGCGCGCTGCACGCCGGTCTGTACATGCTGCCGATGGCGGCCCTGACCTTCGTCTGCGCCCCGCTGTCGGGACGGCTCGTCGGCAGTCGGGGACCGCGGCTGCCGCTGCTCGTGGCCGGGACGGCCATGACGGCGTGCGGGCTGATGTTCGCCGCGTTCGAAGCGGAGACGGACAACACCCTGCTCTTCACCGGGTACGTCCTGTTCGGTCTCGGCTTCGGCATGGTGAACGCGCCGATCACCAACACCGCCGTCTCCGGGATGCCCCGCGCCCAGGCCGGTGTGGCGGCGGCGGTCGCCTCGACCAGCAGGCAGGTCGGCGGCACGCTCGGGGTCGCCGTGATCGGCGCGGTGCTCGCGTCGGGCGTGGCCGGGACCGGGTCGCCGCACGGCTCCGCGTACGCGACCGCCTTCGTGGACGCGGGCAGACCCGCCTGGTGGATCATCACCGGATGCGGGCTGAGCGTCCTGCTGGTGGGGGCGCTGACCAGCGGCCGCTGGGCGCGGGAGACGGCACACAGGACCGCCGTGTTCCTGGAGGCGCGGACGACCGCCACCACCGGAAGTCAGCCCTCCACGGCATCCAGGGCCTGAAGGACACCCCGGCCGCCGGCCCCTGCTCCCCGGTTCGGGGATGCGGGGCGTGTCGGCGGTGGTGTCGCTGGTGCAGTCGGCCGCGGTGGTGCTGACCGTTCTGCCGGGCCTGCTGCTCCCGCGCCGGGTGGCGTGAGCGGCGCGGCGCCACGGCGCAGGGCGCCGGGGCGAAGGAGCCGGGCGCGGACAGGGGCGTGGGCCCGGATCGCCTTGGCTGGTCCGGGCCCACGGTCGGTCGTACGGATGGTGAGGGGGCGTCAGCTCCGTGCCGCGTCGTCCCGCTCGTCCGTGTCGGGCTGCGTGGCGGCATCCGGAGACGTCGGCTCGTCCTGAGCGGCGGACGGGACCACCGCCTCCGCGGATTCCGGTGCCCGCTGCGTGCGCTCACGCATCTTGCGCAGCAGGTCCTGCTTCTGGTCGGTGGCCGCCTTGCGGTCGGCCCGGTGTGCGGGGCTCACGCCCTGCTGGTCGGCGCGGGACAGCTTCTTGCGCTGCCCGCCCACGCCGAGAAGGTTGTTGCGGCTCTTGGCCACGGCGTTCTCCCATTCGTGATGAAGGGCGAAAGAGGGGAAGGGGTCTGAGGCGCCCCTTGACCGTTCCGGCAGGCGGCGGGTACCCGGACCCGCCACGCTCTCATTCGTAGATCTGGAAGAACGAAGACATGCAGTCACCGTATCCCGGTCCCGCAGGCCGCCGCACCCGGTTTTGCCAAGCCGCGTCGGCCCAGAACCGGACGGCGTACGCCGGAGCCCCCGGTCCTCCGCACCGGATGCGGGGGAACCGGGGGCTCCGGCCAGTGGTACCGCACCACCGGTGTCAACCGGTGGTGCGTAACGGCAGCGCGTGACCGGCGTCAGCAGCCGATCAGGCGGGCGGCGAGGTACGCCTGGATCTGGTCCAGGGAGACGCGCTCCTGCTTCATGGTGTCGCGCTCGCGAACGGTCACCGCGTTGTCGTCGAGGGTGTCGAAGTCGACGGTGACGCAGAACGGCGTGCCGATCTCGTCCTGGCGGCGGTAGCGGCGGCCGATGGCGCCCGCGTCGTCGAACTCGATGTTCCAGTTCTGCCGCAGGTCGGCGGCGAGGCCCTTGGCCTTCGGCGAGAGCTGCGCGTTGCGGGACAGTGGCAGGACGGCGACCTTGACCGGCGCGAGGCGCGGGTCGAGGCGCATCACGGTGCGCTTCTCCATGACGCCCTTGGCGTTGGGCGCCTCGTCCTCGATGTAGGCGTCGAGGAGGAAGGCGAGCATCGCGCGCCCGAGACCGGCCGCCGGCTCGATGACGTACGGGGTCCAGCGCTCGCCGGCCTCCTGGTCGAAGTACGACAGGTCGGTGCCTGACGCCTTGGAGTGCGCCTTGAGGTCGTAGTCCGTGCGGTTGGCGACGCCCTCCAGCTCACCCCACTCGCTGCCGCCGAAGCGGAAGCGGTACTCGATGTCGGCGGTGCGCTTGGAGTAGTGCGAGAGCTTCTCCTGCGGGTGCTCGTACCACCGCATGTTCTCCTCGCGCAGGCCCAGGCCGGTGTACCAGTTCCAGCGCTGCTCCATCCAGTACTCGTGCCACTTCTCGTCCTCGCCCGGCTTGACGAAGAACTCCATCTCCATCTGCTCGAACTCGCGGGTGCGGAAGATGAAGTTGCCCGGGGTGATCTCGTTCCGGAAGGACTTGCCCATCTGGGCGATGCCGAACGGCGGCTTGCGGCGCGAGGTCTGCTGCACCTGGGCGAAGTTGGTGAAGATGCCCTGGGCGGTCTCGGGGCGCAGGTAGGCGACCGAGCCGGAGTCCTGGGTCGGGCCGAGGTGGGTGGAGAGCAGCCCGGAGAACTGCTTGGGCTCGGTGAACGTGCCCTTGTTGCCGCAGTGGGGGCAGTTGAGGTCCGCCAGGCCGTTCGCGGGAAGATGGCCGTGCTTCTCCTCGTACGCCTCCTCCAGGTGGTCGGCACGGAAGCGCTTGTGGCAGGAGGTGCACTCGGTCAGCGGGTCGGTGAACGTGGCGACGTGGCCGGAGGCGACCCACACCTCGGTGGCCAGGATGACCGACGAGTCGATTCCGACCACGTCCTCGCGCGAGGTGACCATGTAGCGCCACCACTGGCGCTTGAGGTTCTCCTTCAGCTCGACGCCCAGCGGCCCGTAGTCCCAGGCGGCCCGCTGACCGCCGTAGATCTCACTGCAGGGATAGACGAAGCCACGGCGCTTGCTCAGGCTGACGATGGAGTCGATCTTGTCGGCGGCCACGGTGCTCTCTTCATTACGAGGATGAACGTCGAATGGTACAGATTACCGGCGGGCAGGCCCCTCCGATCAAATCGGCCCCGGTCCGGCCGAGTGCGCGGCCATCTCATCATCCTTGTTGACAATCGTTTCCAATTTCATTGAAAATGACTGTCATGAACGTCAGCCGCCTCATACCCACTGTCACCCTCGCCGGAGCGGTCGCCCTCGGCCTCACCGCCCTCACGGCCTGCTCCTCCTCGAACGCCGCCGGCCACAAGGACGACGGCAAGCTGAACGTGGTGGCCTCGTTCTATCCGATGCAGTTCCTCGCCGAGCAGATCGGCGGGAAGCATGTCTCGGTCACGACGCTGACCAAGCCGGGCGTCGAGCCGCACGACCTGGAGCTCACCCCCAGGCAGATCGGCGGGCTCGCCGACGCCGACTACATCCTCTACCTCAAGGGCATCCAGCCCGCCGTCGACGACGCCGTTCTGCAGTCCGGCGCCAAGCACACCGTCGATGCCTCGAAGCTCACGACGCTGGAGCGCCACGGCACCGAGACCGGCGACGGCCACGAGCACGCCGACGAGCACGGCCACGACCACGACCACGGCGACGAGGCCGGGGCCGACCCCCACATCTGGCTGGACCCGGTGAAGTACGCCGAGGTCGCCAAGGGCGTCGGGAAGTCGCTGGAGAAGGCCGACCCCGGTCACGCCGCGGACTACCGCACGAACACGGACGCCCTGGTCGGCAAGATCGACGCCCTGAACACCGCGTACGAGACGGGCCTGAAGTCCACCGCGACCAGGACCTTCATCACCACCCACTCCGCCTTCGGCTACCTCGCCGAGCGCTACGGCCTCACCCAGGAGGGCATCGCCGGGGTCGACCCCGAGGCGGAGCCCAGCCCCGCCCGGATCGCCGAGATCCACGCCATCGCGAAGAAGAACAAGGTCACCACCGTGTTCTTCGAGACGCTCGCCAGCGACCGGACCGCGAAGACCCTCGCCCGGGACACCGGGCTGAAGACCGACGTCCTGGACCCGCTGGAGGGAATCACGGACAAGTCCAAGGGCGACGACTACATCGGCGTCATGCGGTCCAACCTCGCCGCCCTGCAAAAGGCGCTCGGCGCGAAGTGACCCCGACGCCCCCTACCACCCCCGCGAGCCGCGCGAGCCGCGCCGCATCCGCGGGCCCGGCAGCCCCCGCGCCCCGGGCCGCACCCACCGCACGCGCGGTCCACGCCACACCACCCGCCACAGCAGCATCGGAGGCTCTCATGTCCGAGCCCGGGAGCACCACGATCGACCCCGTGATAGCCCTCCGGGGCGCCACGGCCACGCTCGGCGCGCGTGCGGTGCTGCGCGGTGTCGACCTGACGGTCCACCGCGGCGAGGTCGTCGCCCTGCTCGGCGCCAACGGCTCGGGCAAGTCGACCGCCGTGCGTTCCGTCATCGGCCAGGTGCCGCTCACCGGCGGCTCCGTCGAGCTGTTCGGCACCCCGCTGCGCCGCTTCCGCACCTGGTCCCGCGTCGGCTACGTGCCCCAGCGCACCACCGCCTCGGGCGGCGTGCCGGCCACGATCCGCGAGGTCGTCTCGTCGGGTCGGCTCTCCCGCAGGCGGCTGGGCCCGTTCCGCAAAGCCGACCGGGTCGCCGTCGACCGGGCCATCGAACTGGTGGGGCTGGCCGACCGGGCCGGGGACTCGGTGAACGCGCTCTCCGGCGGGCAGCACCAGCGCGTGCTGATCGCCCGGGCGCTGGCCGCCGAACCCGAACTGCTGATCATGGACGAGCCGATGGCCGGCGTCGACCTGGGCAGCCAGGAGATCCTCGCCACGACGCTCCGTGAACAGGTCGCGGCCGGTACCACGGTGCTGCTGGTGCTGCATGAGCTCGGCCCGCTGGAGCCGCTGATCGACCGCGCCGTCGTCCTGCGCGACGGCTGTGTGACGCACGACGGTCCGCCTCCGAAGGCAGTGGGCCAGCACGCCCTGCCCGGACACGACCATGTACACCCCCACGCGGCCACCGAGCCCGTCCGCACCGGACTGCTGAGCTGATCATGGAATTCCTCGATCCCCCCTTCATGCAGCGGGCCCTGCTCGCCGCCGTCCTGGTCGGCGTCATCGCCCCCTCCGTCGGCGTCTACCTCGTCCAGCGCCGCCAGGCCCTGATGGGCGACGGCATCGGCCACATCGCGATGACCGGTGTCGGCCTCGGCTTCCTGCTGTCCACCAGCCCGGTGTGGATGGCCACGGCGGTCGCCGTCGCCGGCTCCGTGGTGATGGAGCTGATCCGCTGGTACGGGCGCACCCGCGGCGACATCGCGCTGGCCATGCTGTTCTACGGCGGCATGGCGGGCGGTGTCCTGCTGATCAACCTCTCCAGCACCGGCTCCAACGCCAACCTCACCTCGTACCTCTTCGGCTCGCTCGCCACGGTCTCCTCCGAGGACATCACCGCGATCTGCCTGCTGGCCGCCTTCGTCCTGCTGGTGTCGCTGGGGCTGCGGCGGCAGCTCTTCGCGGTCAGTCAGGACGAGGAGTTCGCCCGTGTCACCGGGCTGCCGGTGCGCGCACTGAACCTGCTGGTCGCCGTCACGGCGGCGGTGACCGTCACCGTGGCCATGCGGGTCGTCGGGCTGCTGCTGGTCAGCGCCCTGATGGTGGTGCCGGTCGCGGCGGCGCAGCAGATCTCCCGGTCGTTCCGGCTGACGTTCGTGCTGTCGGTCGTCATCGGTACGGCGGTGACCCTGGCCGGCACCGTGACCTCGTACTACCAGGACGTCCCGCCGGGCGCGACGATCGTGCTGCTGGCCATCGTGGTCTTCGTCGCCCTGACGCTGCTCGCGACCCCGCTGGCCCGGCGACGTGCCCGGCGGAGCGAGGAGGCGTCCGGCGAGTGCACCCTTGAAGTACCGGCCGGACGGCCCGCCGAGAACGAACTTCGCGTCTGACCACGGGGCCCGGGCGGACTGGCCGGACTGGCACAATGGCCCGACAACAGGTACGCGCGACACGAGGAGGCGGCTGTGGCGACGGCGCCGATCAGTGGAACGAACGCGGCCCCGGTACGCGGCCGGTCGACCCGGCAGCGGGCTGCGGTGGCGGCGGCGCTCGATGGGGTGGACGAGTTCCGCAGTGCCCAGGAACTGCACGACGTACTCAAGCATCGTGGTGACTCGGTCGGGCTGACCACCGTCTACCGCACCCTTCAGTCCCTCGCCGACGCCGGCGAGGTGGACGTGCTGCGCACCACGGACGGCGAGTCCGTGTACCGGCGCTGCTCGACCGACGAGCACCACCACCATCTGGTGTGCCGGACGTGCGGCAAGGCCGTCGAGGTCGAGGGTCCCGCCGTGGAGCAGTGGGCGGAGTCGGTTGCCGCGCAGCACGGATACGTGAACGTGGCACACACGGTGGAGATCTTCGGGACCTGCGCGGGGTGCGCGAGGCGCGCCGACGAGAAGGAGTGAGGCCCGGTCGGCGGGGACGGCGGTAGACGCCTGCCCCGCCGACCGGGCAGACCCCATCCGCGCAGAGTCTGCGCCCGGGAGCTCGGAGCCTGCGCAGACGGCGGTCGAGCACCGCCCGCGGCTGGCCGGGATCGCCGGGCTCACGCAGCCCCCGCTCGGGCAACAGGGGGACGTCGGCCGCCCGCCGGTCGCCGCCGAGCAGCACGAAGAGCTCCGGGGTCTCCCGGGAGCGGCCCGGTACGACGGCCCGGCGATGGGACGGTCGGTCGGCGGGACGGCAGCGCGGCAGCCGTGTGGGACCGGCGCTCGCCACCACTCCGGCTCCCGGCCCCGGCAGCCGCCCGCTCAGCCCTTCGCTGGAACCGTCTCCGCCGCTCCCCCGAACCGCCGGTCGCGCCGGGCGTACTCCAGGCAGGCCCGCCACAGGTCGCGGCGGTCGAAGTCGGGCCACAGCACGTCCTGGAAGACCATCTCGGCGTAGGCGCTCTGCCAGATCAGGTAGTTGGAGGTGCGCTGCTCCCCACTGGGGCGGACGAAGAGGTCGACGTCCGGCATGTCCGGGTAGTAGATGTACTTCGCGAAGGTCTTCTCGTTGACCTTGGACGGGTCCAGCCTCCCGGCCGCGACGTCCTGCGCGATGCGCTGCGCGGCGTCGGCGATCTCGGCCCGGCCGCCGTAGTTGACGCAGAAGTACAGCGTCATCCGGTCGTTGCCCTTCGTCTGCTCCTGGGCGACCTGGAGCTCCTGGACGACGGACTTCCACAGTTTCGGCATGCGCCCCACCCAGCGGATCCGGATGCCGAGCTCGTCCATCTCGTCGCGGCGGCGGCGGATCACGTCCCGGTTGAAGTTCATCAGGAACTTCACCTCCTCCGGGGAGCGCTTCCAGTTCTCGGTGGAGAACGCGTAGAGGGAGAGGTTCTTGACGCCCATCTCGATACAGCCCTTGAGGACGTCCATGACGACGCCCTCGCCGACCTTGTGCCCCTCGGTGCGGGGAAGGCCGCGTTCCTTGGCCCAGCGGCCGTTTCCGTCCATCACGATGGCCACGTGCCGGGGCACCAGATCGCCAGGGATCTTCGGGGGCGTGGCACCGGAGGGGTGCGGCTCCGGGGTCTTGTACTCGCGCCGGCTGCGACCGCCCAGTATCCCTCGTACTGCCATGAACTGTCTCGCTCCCTGTGCCTGATCCGCCTGTGTCACTTCTCTACGTACCGCAGTGAGCGCAGCCCGCGCTCCAGATGCCAGTGCAGGTACGCGGACACCAGCCCGCTCCCCTCCCTGACATGACGCGCCTCGCACGCGTCCGCCGTCGCCCAGTCGCCGGTGAGCAGCGCGCTCAGCAGGGCGACGGCCTCGGACGAGGGTACGACGCTGCCGGGCACCCGGCAGTCGCCGCATATGACGCCGCCCGCGGCGACGGAGAAGAACCGGTTCGGCCCGGGCATCCCGCAGCGCGCGCAGTCCTCGAAGCTGGGCGCATAGCCGTTGACGGCGAGCGAGCGCAGCAGGAAGGCGTCGAGGATGAGACGCGGATCGTGTTCGCCGCGGGCGAGGGTGCGCAGCCCGCCGACGAGCAGCAGATATTGCTGGACCGCGGGCTCGCCTTCGTGGTCGGTGAACCGTTCGGCGGTCTCCAGCATCGCGGTGCCCGCCGTGTAGCGGGCGTAGTCGGTGACGATGCCGCCGCCGTACGGGGCGATCGTCTCACTCTGGGTGCAGAGCGGCAGGCCCCGGCCGACCAGTTCGCCGCCCCGGGCGAAGAACTGCACGTCGACGTGGGAGAAGGGTTCCAGCCGGGCGCCGAACTTGGACTTCGTGCGCCGCACCCCGCGCGCCACGGCCCGTACCCGGCCGTGGCCGCGGGTGAGGATCGTGATGATCCGGTCGGCCTCGCCCAGCTTCTGCGTGCGCAGCACCACGCCGTCGTCCCGGAACAAGCTCATGCGTCCATTGTCCGGCACGGGGAGGGCCCGCCGGACCCTCACTCCCTCCCCGTACGAACTCCCGCGCAGGCCCGGGCGCGCGAACGCGGACGGGAATGCCGCCGCCGGACGCGCCGGGGCCTGGTCCGAAGGACCGGGCCGGGCCGGTCAGGAGGGGGTGCGGGCCGGTCAGGAGGGGGTGCGGGCCGCGGCGGCCAGCAGCCGGGCGGTGTCCTCGGCGCAGATCCGCAGCGCCCCGCCGACCGTGCTCAGCACCTCACGCTCGGACGGGTCGTAGGGGCCGTCGGCGAGGGCGATCCTGGCGCCCTGGAGGAGGATCGCCTCGCGTCCGGCGGGGGCCAGATGCGGGGCGAGGGGCTCCAGCGCCTCGTGCAGCTCGATGGCGAGGGCCGCGCCGCACGCCTCGGCCGCCGGGTCGAAGGCGGAGCCGTGGCCGATGTCGGCCGAGAGGACCTCGACGACGGTGGAGAGCTGCTCCTCCGTGCAGTCGTCGAAGCCGGCGCCGCGCACGGTGGCGGCTGCGGTCCGCAGGGCCGACCGGGAGGTGGCGCCGCCTGCCGCGAGGACGCCGAGCGCGACCGTGTGGACGGCGTCCCGGAGCATCGTGGAAAGCCGGGCGGTGGTGGGGTGGTCGAGCACGTCGGTGTCGAAGTGCCCCCGGCATGCGGCGCATTCGACGACGGGACCGGTGGTACCGCGGCGCAGCATCGGCACGCCGAGCACGGCGAAGCGGCGGCGTCCGGTGAGCCGGCGGTAGTTGCGGTCACCGCCGCAGCCGGGGCAGAAGAACGCACCGTCGCCGATGGCGTCCCAGACGGTACGGATGCCGCAGATGCGCAGCTTTATGGCGCGTTGTCCCAGGGCTGACCGCACGTCGCACACCTCCGTAACTCCCCCGCAGCCCTAAGGGCACGGGAGGTGCCCCCTCCGGCAACATTGCCGTGTGGACGTGATGTTAACCACAGTCGAGAGGTGCCGTCAGTACCCCGATCGTCACAACCCCGGAGATGGCCGAACCCCGCCCCGGACAAAACGGGGACGGGGTCCTGAGCCGTGCGGCTCCGATGGCCCGCGGGCGGGCCGGGTCAGCGGCTGGCGCGGTTGACGGCCGAGACGACCGCCTTCAGCGAGGCGCGCGTGGTGTTGGCGTCGATGCCGATGCCCCACAGCACCCGTCCGTCGATGGCGCACTCGATGTACGAGGCGGCCTGGGAGCTGGCGCCCTCGCTCATGGTGTGCTCGGTGTAGTCCAGGAGGCGGGCGTCGATGCCGATGGCCTGCAGCGCTTCGAAGAACGCGGAGATCGGGCCGTTTCCGGTGCCGGTCAGCACGGTGTCGGTGCCGTCCACGGTCGCCTCGACCGTGATGGTGTCCCGGCCGTCGGAGCCGGTGGTGGACTGGCCGGAACGGATCTGGACGCGCCCCCAGGGGTTCTCGGGGTTGGGCAGGAACTCGTCCTGGAACACGGACCAGATCTGCGCCGGGGTGACCTCACCGCCCTCGGCGTCGGTCTTGGCCTGAATGATCCGGGAGAACTCGATCTGCATCCGGCGCGGCAGGTCCAGCTTGTGGTCGTTCTTCAGGACGTACGCGATGCCGCCCTTGCCGGACTGCGAGTTGACCCGGATGACGGCCTCGTAGCTGCGGCCGACGTCCTTCGGGTCGATCGGCAGGTACGGCACGGCCCACTCGATCTCGTCGACGGTCCTGCCCTGGGCGGCCGCGTCGGCCTCCATGGCGTCGAAGCCCTTCTTGATGGCGTCCTGGTGGGAGCCGGAGAAGGCGGTGTAGACGAGGTCGCCCGCGTAGGGGTGGCGCGGGTGGACCTCCATCTGGTTGCAGTACTCGCTGGTGCGGCGGATCTCGTCGATCTGCGAGAAGTCGATCTGCGGGTCGACGCCCTGCGAGAACAGGTTCATGCCCAGGGTGACCAGGTCGACGTTGCCGGTGCGCTCGCCCTGGCCGAACAGGCAGCCCTCGATCCGGTCCGCGCCGGCCATGAGGGCCAGTTCGGCGGCGGCGACGGCGGTGCCGCGGTCGTTGTGCGGGTGGACGGACAGGCAGATGTGCTCGCGGCGGGTCAGGTTGCGGGACATCCACTCGAACCGGTCCGCGTGCGTGGACGGGGTGGAGCGCTCCACGGTGGCGGGCAGGTTGAGGATGATCTCCCGCCCCTCTCCCGGCTGCCAGACGTCGCAGACCGCCTCGCAGACCTCCAGGGCGAAGTCCAGCTCGGTGTCGGTGAAGATCTCCGGGCTGTACTGGTAGCCGAAGACCGTCTCCGGGCCCAGCAGCTTCTCGGCGTACTCCATGACCAGCCGGGTGCCGTCCACCGCGATCTGCTTGATGTCGTCCTTGGAGCCGCGGAAGACGACCCGGCGGAAGGTGGGGGCCGTGGCGTTGTAGAGGTGCACGGTGGCGCGGCGGGCGCCGATCAGGGACTCGACGGTCCGCTCGATCAGGTCCTCGCGGGCCTGCGTCAGGACGGAGATCGTCACGTCCTCGGGGATCGCGCCCTCTTCGATGATGGAGCGGACGAACGCGAAGTCGGTCTCCCCGGAGGACGGGAAGCCGACCTCGATCTCCTTGTAGCCCATGCGTACGAGCAGGTCGAACATCGCGCGCTTGCGGGCCGGCGACATCGGGTCGATCAGGGCCTGGTTGCCGTCGCGCAGGTCGGTGGAGAGCCAGCGGGGCGCGGCGGTGATCCGCTGGTCCGGCCAGGTGCGGTCGGGGATGTCGACGGCCTCGTACGAGCCGTACTTGTGGATCGGCATCCCGGACGGCTTCTGCATCCGGGTCGCGTTGGTGATCGGCGTCGGGCGTCCGAACGCGGTCGCGGCGGGCGTCTGGCCTGAGTGTGCGGTGGTCATGGCGTACGGCTCCTCGGGGGTCCAACCAATGGACGGCCGACGTATCGCTGCATCACCAGACTCCGCGGGGAGGGGGTCGGCCTACGACTACAGGCCCTCGCCGCGGCAGCTAAGAAGAAGCAGCCCGAAACGCATGATGCGTCGAGGTTAACCGAGAGGCGCCTGATGCGTCCGTCCCGTATCACTATGCGGGATCGGGAGCACTGTACGAAATCAGGAGCACTGTACGGAATCGCGTGCACTGCACGGAATCGGGCGCCCAAAACCCCTGGGCACGGCCGATCACTCCATTTCGTCAATCATCGTCGCAACCGGTGACAACGCCATTACGTACTGCCACAGTCGAGGGTATGCAGTCTCAGTCTCAGCACGGGTTCCGCCCCGTCTTCTGCACCATCGTGCCGCCTCATGTCCTCGACAAGCTCTCCCGCTCGGACAACCCCGATCTCGCCGGCCGCGCCCGGCGCACGCTGGAGAGCGACGCCGCCCGCCGCACCCGCCGCCATCTGACGACGGTCACCGCCTCGTCCGCCTCCGCGCGCCGGGGCGAGGTGTCCGACACCCCGGACCGAACGCTGTACGACTGCCGCAACGGCACCCGGCTGCCCGGCACCAAGGTCCGCGCCGAAGGCGAGGAACCGACCCAGGACGCGAGCGTCAACCGCGCGTACGCGGGACTTGGCGCCACCTTCGATCTCCTGTTCAAGGTGTACGGCCGCCGTTCGATCGACGACAACGGACTGCCGCTGATCGGTTCGGTGCACTATGACGAGAAGTACAACAACGCCTTCTTCGACGGCGAGCAGATGGTATTCGGCGACGGCGACGGCGAGATCTTCCTGGACTTCACTCTTCCGATCGATGTGATCGCCCATGAATTGACGCACGGGCTGACCCAGTACACGGCCAATCTGAGCTACTACGGCCAGTCCGGCGCGCTCAACGAATCCATGTCCGACGTCTTCGGCTCCCTGGTGAAGCAGTACACGCTGGGCCAGAGCGCGGACCAGGCGGACTGGCTGATCGGCGCCGGGCTGCTGGCCCCCGAGGTCCAGGGCGTGGCGCTGCGTTCGATGAAGGAGCCGGGCACGGCCTACGACGACGACGTGCTCGGCAAGGACCCCCAGCCGGGGAAGATGGAGGACTACATCCACACCAGCCAGGACAACGGCGGGGTGCATCTCAACTCCGGCATTCCCAACCGCGCGTTCTGTCTGCTGGCGACGGCACTCGGCGGCAACGCCTGGGAGCGGGCCGGGCAGATCTGGTTCGATGTGCTCACGGGTGGCCGACTGGCCGTGGACGCGAACTTCACGGACTTCGCCCGGCTGACGGTGGCCGCCGCCCGCGACCGCTTCGGAGCGGGCGACGCGACCGAAGCGGTGCTGAAGGCATGGTCGGAGGTGGGCGTTCCGGCCACGTAGAACAATCGGGCCCTGCCCCGGCCCGCCCCGGCGATGGAGGACAGACCGCATGCGGATTCAGGTCAGCAGGACCGGCGGCTTCGCCGGCATCGCACGCCAAGGCCAGATCGACACCTCCGGCCGGGCCGATGCCGCGGAGTGGGAGGCGCTGGCCGAATCCGCGCTCGCCGCGGACCACGGCGCCGCACCCCGGGGGGTGCCGGACGGTTTCCAGTACCGGATCACGGTGGACGGTCGTACGGTGCACTGCGCGGACCCCCGGCTGACCGACGCGCAGCGCGCGCTGGTGTCACGTGTCCTGAAGGAGGGCGCGTGAGCCGGGTTCTCGGGCGGGGCCGGTCCCGGTCGGCCGGTCCCGGAGGGGCCTGCGCCTGAGCCGCGGTCGGTCCGGCCGTCCCGGACGACCGAGGGTGCGAGTCCTGGCCGGACGTGCGGTTCGGACGTCCGCGCCGGTGGCCGACCGCCCCGGGGCCCGGCCCGCGGGTGGGGTCAGAAGCCCAGCCTCCGGAGCTGCTTGGGGTCGCGCTGCCAGTCCTTGGCGACCTTCACATGCAGGTCCAGGAAGACGGGCGTGCCGAGCAGAGCCTCGATGTGCTTGCGGGACTTCGTACCGACTTCCTTCAGCCGCCTGCCCTTCGGGCCGATGATGATGCCCTTCTGGCTGGGGCGCTCGATGAAGACGTTGGCGTGGATGTCGAGCAGCGGCCGGTCCGCCGGGCGGCCCTCGCGCGGCAGCATCTCCTCGACGACGACGGCGATGGAGTGCGGCAGTTCGTCGCGCACGCCTTCGAGCGCGGCCTCCCGGATCAGCTCGGCGACCATGACCATCTCGGGCTCGTCGGTGAGGTCGCCCTCCGGGTAGAGCGGGGGGCTCTCCGGGAGCAGCGGGGCAATGAGATCGGCCAGCAGGCCGACCTGGCTGTCCTTGACCGCCGACACCGGGACGATCTGCGCCCACTCGAAGCCGAGTTCCTCGCCGAGGCGGGAGACGGCGAGGAGTTGTTCGGCGAGCCGCTTGGAGTCGACGAGGTCGGTCTTGGTGACGATGGCGATCTTCGGGGTCTTCTTGATGCCCGCGAGCTCCTTGGCGATGAACCGGTCGCCGGGGCCGAGCTTCTGGTCGGCGGGCAGGCAGAAGCCGATGACATCGACCTCGGCCCAGGTGGTCCGCACGATGTCGTTGAGCCGCTCGCCCAGCAGCGTCCGCGGCTTGTGCAGGCCGGGCGTGTCGACCAGGACGAGCTGCGCGTCCTCGCGGTGCACGATGCCGCGCACGGTGTGGCGGGTGGTCTGGGGCCGGTTGGAGGTGATCGCCACCTTCCGGCCGACCAGAGCGTTCGTGAGGGTGGACTTGCCCGCATTGGGGCGGCCCACGAAGCAGGCGAAGCCGGCCCGATGGGGTGCGTGGTCCGCGCCCTGCTGTGCGGCGGCTTCTGTGTCAGGTCGAACGCTCATGGCGCCCATTCTCCCCGATCCCGGAGGCCCCGCCGCACCACGGGGCACGGCGGGCCTGTCGGGTGCCGCCGGCGCGGGCGTTCCCGGCGCGGGCGCCGAGGGCTCCGGGGCCGGGACTCGGGCGCTCCGCGCTCAGGCGCCGAGGGCGCGGGTGCTGAGAGCGCGGACGCTGCGAGCCCGGATGCGGGGAGCCCGGCGCCGGCGGATCCGCAACCAGAAGCCCGCCCTGCCGGCGGCGACGGCCACCAACAGGACCCCGGCCACCACCCGGGGCAGCGCGTTGTACGGGAGGAGGCGGACTCCCGGGTGTCTCGGGCGCTCGCGGTCAGCTCGCTCCCGCCCCATTCCAGCCAGGGGCGCCGACCCACCGCTCAGTCAGCCGCACCCGCTGCCCAGGCAGCAGCTCGGACGGGATCCGTTCGAGATCGCCCTCGGATGGGGTCTCCCCCCGCTCGAACGAAGTCGAGAGCCCCGGGGAAGGGCTACGTGGGCTTTCGCCCGACACGGCGAGCCATGGGGTCTCCCCTGCCCGAGCGGAGCCGAGAGCTCGGGGAAGTGCCGGGCGCCGCAGCGAGGCAGACGTAGCCGGGAGCGGCACCAGGGTCTCGCCCGAGCCCGTCGCCGGTGCGGCGTCAGCCCGCCGTCACGCTGACCCGCAGTGCGCCGTCGGGCCCGGCGAGCAGCACCGGGGTCGCCGGACCGCCCAGGTCCCGTACCGCGGCACGGTCCTCGTCCGACGGGGTCTCGGCCTCGGAGACGACCGCCGCCGCCTCCAGCGATGTGGCGCCACTGGCCACCGCCATCGCCACGGCGGTCCGGAGCGCGCTGAGCTTCAGCGACTCCAGCCGTACCGTGCCCGCGACGTAGGTGCGTCCGGTCTCGTCCCGGACGGCCGCGCCCTCCGGCACGCCGTTGCGGGCACGGGCGCTGCGTGCCAGGGTGATGATCTTGCGGTCCTCGGGGCCCAGGTCGGTGCTCTCAGTCATGTGCCGAGCATACGAGCCCCGCAACACGCCCCTTCCCGCGCTCCCTACGCCCGGTCCAGCCGCAGCCGCTGCGCCCTGGGCAGTCCCGCCACCACCAGGTCGTAGGAGTCCTCGATCAGTTCACGCAGCAGCCGGTCCGGCACCCCGGAGACCGTCACGGTGTTCCAGTGGCGCTTGTTCATGTGCCAGCCCGGCGCCACCGCCTCGTACTCCTCCCGCAACCGCACCGCGTCGTCGGGGTCGCACTTGAGGTTCACCGCCAGCGGGCGCGCGTCCAGCGTGCTGAGCGCGAACATCTTGCCGAGCACCTTGAAGACGGAGATCTCCGGGCCGAAGGGGAACTCCTCGACGCTCGCGTTGAACTCCAGGCAGAAGTCCCTCAGCTGCTGCGGGGTCACTCCTTCTTCTCCCCCTCCGGCTCCACGGGCTCCACCAGCACCGTGACGATCTTGTTCCGGCGCCCCGCCGTGGACTCGGCGGTCAGCCGGATCCGCCGCCCGTCCGGCAGATCGACCACTGCGGAGGCACCGGCGATCGGCACCCGCCCCAGCGCCTTCGCCAGCAGTCCGCCGACCGTCTCCACGTCCTCGTCGTCGTACTCGCCGAGGTCGAACAGCTCCCCCAGGTCACCGATGTCGAGGCGGGCGGTCACCCGGTAGCAGCCGTTCTCCAGCTCCTGGACGGGCGGGAGTTCCCGGTCGTACTCGTCGGTGATCTCGCCGACGATCTCCTCAAGGATGTCCTCGATGGTGACGATGCCCGCCGTGCCGCCGTACTCGTCGATCACGACGGCGACGTGGTTGCGCTCCTGCTGCATCTCGCGCAGCAGGCCACCGGCGTTCTTCGTGTCGGGCACGAACACCGCCGGCCGCATCGCCGTGGAGACCAGGTCGGCCTCCGACTCGCGGTTGATGTGCGTCTTGCGGACCAGGTCCTTGAGGTACACGATGCCGACGATGTCGTCCTCGTTCTCCCCGGTGACCGGGATGCGCGAGAAACCGGAACGCAGGGCCAGGGTCAACGCCTGCCGGATCGTCTTGTAACGCTCGATGCAGACCAGGTCGGTGCGCGGCACCATGACCTCGCGCACGAGCGTGTCGCCCAGTTCGAAGACGGAGTGGACCATGCGCCGCTCCTCGTCCTCGATCAGCGACTCCGCCTCGGCGAGGTCGACCATCGCCCGCAGCTCGGCCTCGCTGGCGAACGGCCCCTTGCGGAAGCCCTTGCCGGGCGTCAGCGCGTTCCCGATGAGGATCAGCAGCTGCGGGACCGGGCCCATGACCCTGGCCAGTGGCAGCAGCACGTACGCCGCGGCCGTGGCGGTGTTCAGCGGGTGCTGGCGGCCGATGGTGCGCGGCGAGACGCCGATGGCGACGTAGGAGACGAGGACCATCACGGCCATGGCGACGGCCAGCGCCTCCCAGGTCTTCGGGAACTCCTGGAGGCAGGCGTACGTGACGAGGACGCCGGCCGACATCTCGGCGGCGACCCGCACCAGCAGGGCGACGTTGAGGTAGCGGGTCGGGTCCGCCGCGACCTGCTCCAGCTTCCGGCTGCCGCGCCGCCCGGAGCGGACCGCCTCGGCGGCCCGGAAGCTGGACACGCGGGCGATGCCCGCCTCCGCACAGGCCGCCAGCCAGCCGACGACGACCAGCAGGACGGCGCCCAGGACAAGGGGAACGCTCACGAGATCGTCGGCGCGGGCGAGGGGCCCGCGAGCCCCTGCTCGGCGCGCCAGCCATCGACGATCGCCGCCTGCAGGCCGAACATCTCGGCCTTCTCGTCCGGCTCCTCGTGGTCGTACCCGAGGAGGTGCAGCACCCCGTGGACGGTGAGCAGCTGGAGCTCCTCGTCCATGGAGTGCTGGGTCGGTGCCTCTTCGCCCTGCCTCTTCGCGACCTCGGGGCAGAGCACGATGTCACCGAGCAGCCCCTGCGGGGGCTCCTCGGTGTCCTTCGACGGCGGGCGGAGTTCGTCCATCGGGAAGGACATGACGTCCGTCGGCCCCGGCAGGTCCATCCACTGGATGTGGAGGTGCTCCATGGCATCGGCGTCCACCACGATCACCGAGAGCTCGGAGAGGGGGTGGATCCGCATCCGCGCGAGCGCGTAGCGGGCGATGTCGAGGATCGCCCGCTCGTCGACCTCGGTTCCGGACTCGTTGTTGACGTCGATCGACATGGCGCGCTGCGACTACTTCCCGTGGTGGCTGTTTCGGCTGTCGTACTTCTCGTACGCGTCGACGATACGGCCGACGAGCCTGTGCCGGACGACGTCGTGGGAGGTGAGCCGGGAGAAGTACACATCCTCCACGCCGTCCAGGATGTCCTGGACCTGGCGCAGACCGCTCTTGGTGCCGTTCGGCAGGTCGACCTGGGTGACGTCACCGGTGATGACGATCTTCGAGTCGAAGCCGAGGCGGGTGAGGAACATCTTCATCTGCTCGGGATTGGTGTTCTGGGCCTCGTCCAGAATGATGAAGGCGTCGTTCAGCGTCCGGCCGCGCATGTAGGCGAGCGGCGCGACCTCGATCGTGCCCGCCGCCATGAGCCGGGGGATCGAGTCCGGGTCGAGCATGTCGTGCAGCGCGTCGTAGAGCGGGCGCAGATACGGGTCGATCTTCTCGTAGAGGGTGCCCGGCAGGAAGCCGAGGCGTTCGCCCGCCTCGACCGCGGGACGGGTCAGGATGATCCGGTTGACCTGCTTGGACTGGAGGGCCTGGACCGCCTTCGCCATGGCGAGGTAGGTCTTTCCGGTGCCCGCCGGACCGATGCCGAAGACGACCGTGTGCTTGTCGATGGCGTCGACGTACCGCTTCTGGGTGAGCGTCTTGGGGCGGATGGTGCGACCGCGGCTGGAGAGGATGTTCTGCGTGAGCACCTCGGCCGGGGTCTCCTGGGCGTCGCCCTCACCGCTCTCGCTCGCCCTGAGCATGGCGATCGAGCGTTCCACTGCGTCCTCCGTCATCGGCTGACCGGTGCGGAGCACCAGCATCATTTCGTTGAACAGGCGTTGGACGAGAGCGACTTCCCTCGGCTCTCCGACGGCGCTGACCTCATTGCCCCGCACATGGATGTCGGCTGCGGGGAACGCCTTCTCGATCACGCGCAACAAGGAGTCGCCGGAGCCCAGTACGGTCACCATCGGGTGCTTGGCCGGAACGGTGAACTGGGCTCGCGCCTGCTCGGGCGCGGGGGTCTGGGCTATGGGTGTCTGCGTCATGGGCCGGCGCTGTGGCCTGCACATACCTCCCGCTGCGGGGTTCTCGCCGATCGACAACCTCTCGATTACCAAGCCTACGGCCTGGTTCGGACAACACCGAGAGCTTTTTCGTACCCGTCACGAACGTGTGTACCGGTGTTCACGCCGGGTGGCGGAAGCCGATCGTCGGTACGGCCCGGCGCAGCGGCCAGGGCCGGGCGGCGGCCGGCAGCAGATCCTCCAGGAACGCGTACCGCCTCAGCGCCGCCGGGTCCTGGTCGGGGAAGGTGCGCACCCGCTGCCACCAGGCGGCGATCTCGTCCCAGCCCGGGGCCGACAGCGAACCCCCGAACTCCTGCACGGAGAGCGCGGCGGTCAGCCCGGCGAAGGCCAGCCGGTCGGCCAGCGGCCAGTCCGCCAGGGTGCCGGTGACGAATCCGGCGACGAAGACGTCACCGGCCCCGGTCGGGTCCAGCGCCTCGACCTCGATGGCGGGCACCTCGGCACTCGCCCCGCTCGCCGCGTCCACCGCGTACGCACCTTCCGCACCGAGGGTGACCACGGCGAGCGGCACCCGCTCGGCCAGGGCGTGGGCGGCGGCGCGCGGGCAGTCGGTGCGCGTGTAGCGCATGGCCTCCTCGGCGTTGGGCAGGAACGCCCGGCAGTGCTCCAGGTCGGCCAGGGCGTCCAGGTCCCAGCGGCCGGAGTCGTCCCAGCCGACGTCGGCGAAGATCCGGGCACCGTTCCGGGCCGCCGCGGCGACCCACGGCTCGCCGCGCCCGGGGACGAGCGAGGCGACGGCGGCCCGGGCTCGGGGCGGGCAGCACGGGAACGCGGCTCCTCCGGCGGGCGGCGCGGCGCCGACGGCTCCCGCGGGGCCGGGAACGCTCGCGGAGCCCGCCGCCCCGCGCGTGCCCGGGGCGATCGCGGGAGGCGGTGCCTCGTGACCGTGCGAGACCATCGTCCGCTCGCCCTCGTACGCCATCGACACGGTCACCGGCGAGTGCCAGCCGGGGACCGTGTGCGACATGGACAGGTCGATGCCCTCGCCGTACGCCAGGGCGTCCCAGCAGTACTCCCCGTAGTGGTCGTCGCCGAACGCCGCGGCCAGCGAGGTGTGCAGCCCCAGCCGGGCCAGCGCGGTGGCCATGTTGGCGACCCCGCCGGGGCTGGAGCCCATGCCGCGCGCCCAGGACTCGGTGCCCCGGACCGGGGCGCTGTCCAGGCCGGTGAAGATGATGTCGAGGAAGACCGTGCCGGTGAGGAAGACGTCGCAGTCGGGGTCCTGCGGGGCGCGCATCCCGTCCAGCGGGTCGATGTTCGGCATGTCCGCGCTCACCTTGCACTCCCCGGTCGTGGCAGATCTCGCCAGTGTGCCTGATCCCGGCCATCGACCGGAGGGGTTCACACCGCTTCCTCCCGAGCTTCCACACCTCCACCCTGGCTTCTACCTGCGAAAACGCGCACTTCTACCCGGCCGCCGGAAACGCAAACCAATTTGTGACCCGTATCACATCTTGGCGACTTCCTGGGAGCCGGAGGCGGTTGATACAAATTGGCCCGCGAGCCCGGTTGGCACCTCTTGCCGACACGTGCCCCTTACCTCCCCCCGCACCACCTTTCCGTCTCCCTGCCGTCCTCGGCATGCCCTCGTGTCCTCAGGAACGCCCATGTCCCCGCGCCCTCGCGCCGCGTGGCCCCTGGTCGCCGTCTTCACCGCCGGCTACCTCGCCGCCTATCTGCTCCCCACCGTCGTCGGGCGGCTCTCCGCCCATCTGGGCCTGGGCACCGCCCGGGCCGGTCTGGTGGGCAGTGCCCTGCTGCTGAGTTCGGCGATCGCCGGGTTCACCCTGGCCGGCCGGGTCGAGTCCTGGGGGCCGCGCAGGGCCGCCCGCGCCGGGCTGGTGCTCGCGGCGACGGGCTACGGCTGTGCGGCGCTGGCCGGCTCCGTACCTCTGGTGGTCGTCGGCGTGGTGGTCGGCGGTCTCGGTTCCGGTACGGCGGTCGCGGTGGCCGCGGCGGGCATCGCCGCACGGCAGGACCCGCACCGGACCTCCTCGCTCGGTCTGCTGAGCGTCTCCGCGACGGCGGGCGCCCTCTATCTGACGATCCCGCACCTCGGCGGCGGCCACCGGCTGCCGTTCGCCTCCATCGCCCTGGTCGCGCTGCTGGTCTGGCCCGCCACCGCCCGGCTCGGCGGAGCCGGCCGCGGCGAGCCCGCCGCCCCCGTCGCCCGTCGGCTGCCGCACCGCCGCTCCGGCCTGGTGCTGGCCGGCGGCATGCTCGTCTGGTCCATGGCGCAGAACGCGCTGTGGGGCGTCAGCGGCCGGATCGGCACGGTCCAGGTCGGGCTCTCCGAGGTGACCGTCGGAGCGGTGTTCGCCGCCGCGCTCGGCGCGGGCCTGCTCGGGGTGACGGGCGCCGGGGTGCTGGGGGCCAGGCTCGGCCGGGCGGTGCCGATCGGTCTGGGCACGGTGATCATCGCGGCGAGCATCGTGCTCAGCTCGTCGGCCGGGAGCCTCGGCTCGTTCGCGACCGGTGAGGTCCTGTGGAACACCTTCTACCCGGTGGTCCTGTCGTATCTGATCGGCCTGGCCGCGTCCCTGGACGTGCGCGGCCGGTGGGCGGTCCTCGCGGGCTCCGCCTCGTCCGTCGGCGTGGCCTGCGGGCCGGTGCTCGGCAGTGTGCTGTCCGAGCGGGCCGGGTACCCGGTCATGGGCCTGCTGCTCGGTTGCCTCACGCTCCTGATCGCGGTCCCGTTCACGGCCGTCGCCCTGCACACCGGTGGCCGCCCGCTGCTGCCGGGAGCGGTGCGCCGCAGGGGCGGTGCCCCGGCCGCGCTGCTCGCCGCCAGCACCGGCGCGGTGCCCGGTCCGGTGCCCGAGATGGGGGCGCCGGAGCAGGCCGTCGCGGAGATCAGTCCGCCCGCGCTGCGCGGCGGCCCTCCGGACCGGGACGCGTTCCGGACGGCCGGCCCGTCGGGCGGGGCCGCTCAGTCGAACGCGTACGCCTCGACCTCGGCCAGGTAGCGCGCCCTGCGCTCCTCGTCCTGGTCGAGGAAGGCGGCCTCGAAGGAGTTGCGCGCCAGCGTGCGCAGTTGCTCCCGGTCCAGGCCGAGCGCCTCATGGACGGCGTGGAAGGTGTCCCCGACGTAGCCGCCGAAGTAGGCGGGGTCGTCGGAGTTCACCGTGCAGCGCAGCCCGGCCGCCATCATCTGCGGCAGCGGGTGCTGCTCCAGGGTGTCGACGGCGCGCAGCCGCACGTTGGACAGCGGACAGAGGGTGAGCGGAACACGCTCCGCGACCAGCCGCTCCACCAGCTCCGGGTCCTCCATGCAGCGCAGCCCGTGGTCGATCCGCTCGACGCCGAGGACGTCCAGGGCCTCCCGGACGTACGCGGCGGGGCCCTCCTCTCCGGCGTGGGCGACCTTGCGCAGGCCGAGCGCCCCGGCCGCCTCGTACACCTCGCGGAACTTGGCGGGCGGGTGCCCGGCCTCCGCGGAGTCGAGGCCGACGGCGCTGATCCGGTGCAGGTACGGCTTCGCGGACTCCAGGGTCTCCATGGCCGACTCGGCGGACCGGTCGCGCAGGAAGCACATGATCAGCTGGGTGGAGACGCCGTGCTTCTCCTCGCTGCGGTCCAGCGCCCGGCCGAGTCCCTCGACGATGGTGCCGATCAAAACGCCCCGGGCGGTGTGCGCCTGCGGGTCGAAGAAGATCTCCGCGTGCCGGACGCCCTGGGCCGCGGCGCGGGCGAGGTAGGCGTCGGCGAGCTCCTCGAAGTCCCGCTCGGTCCGCAGCACCGCCATCAGTGCGTAGTACAGGTCGAGGAAGCTCTGCAGGTCGTCGAAGAGGTAGGCGGTGCGGAGCTCCTCGGTGTCCGCGTACGGCAGCCGCACGCCGTTGCGTGCGGCGAGTACGAAGGCCAGCTCGGGTTCGAGGGTTCCCTCGATGTGGAGGTGGAGTTCGGCCTTGGGGATGTGGTGCACGGTTTCTCGCTCACAAAGGGACGGTGCTCGTCGACCGGCGACTGCCGGGCCGCCCTCAGGCTACGGCGGTGCCGGGCAGGCCACGGCCGCGCGGGGGCGCGAAGGCCGTCATGACGGGTGGTGCCGGGTGGGCACGGGGATCCGGTCGAGGTCCCGGGCGATGGTCAGCCCGCCCTCGAACCCGGCGGCGCGGGCCTGGGTCTCGAAGACGGCCGGGTCGTCGTACCGCTGGGAGAAGTGGGTCAGCACGAGATGCCGCACGCCCGCGTCCCGGGCGACCCGGGCCGCCTGTCCGGCGGTCAGATGGCCGTGATCCGCGGCGAGCCGTTCGTCCTCGTCGAGGAAGGTCGACTCGATGACCAGCAGGTCGCATCCCTCGGCCAGGACGTGGACGCCGTCGCAGAGCCGGGTGTCCATGACGAACGCGAACCGCTGGCCGGGCCGGTGCTCGGAGACGTCGTCGAGCGTGACGCCGCCGAGGGCGCCCTCGCGCTGGATCCGGCCGATGTCGGGTCCCTCGATGCCGTGCGCGGCGAGGCGGTCGGGCAGCATGCGGCGGCCGTCGGGCTCGACGAGCCGGTAGCCGTACGACTCGACGGGGTGCGAGAGGCGGTGGGCGCTGAGCGTGTACGCGTCCGTGACGGCGAGCACGCCGTCGGCGGCCACCGGCGCCTCGGTCAGTTCGACGGTCTCGCGGTAGGCGGTCGCATACCTCAGCCGTTCGAAGAAGCGCCGGCCGCTCGCCGGGTAGTGCGCGGTGACCGGGTGCGGCACCTGGTCGAGGTTGATCCGCTGGATCACCCCGGCCAGGCCGAGCGAGTGGTCGCCGTGGAAGTGCGTGACGCAGATCCGGTCGAGGTCGTGCGCGGCGACACCGGCCCTCAGCATCTGGCGCTGGGTGCCCTCGCCGGGGTCGAAGAGGATGCCCTCGCCGTCCCAGCGCAGCAGGTAGCCGTTGTGGTTGCGGTGTCGGGTCGGGACCTGGCTGGCGGTGCCGAGGACCACGAATTCGCGTACGGACATGGTGTGTTCTCGCTCGTTCCCGTGTTCCCGGTGCCCAGGGCGGCCCCGGGGGCCGTGTCTTCGAACTGCCGCCTGCTGCGCGGCGTCCGGCACTTCCCGGGGCTCTCGGCTCCGCTCTCGCAGGGCGGACCCGGTCGCTCGTCGCGTTGCCGGAGCCGCCCTCGTACGTCCGGTACGAGGGCGCTCCGCCGCCGTGCGAGCGCAAGTGCCGGGCGGCGTGACGGGACAGCCCTCAGCCGGGGGGCCACTGCATGCCGCGGCCGCCCAGGACATGGGCGTGCGCGTGGAACACGGTCTGTCCGGCGCCGGACCCGGTGTTGAAGACGATCCGGTATCCGGTCTCCACGATCTTCTCGTCGGCGGCGACATGCCCCGCCTCGCGGAGTATGTCGGCTGCGATCTCCGGCGCGGCGGCGGCGAGGGAGGCTGCGTCCGGGTGGTGGAGGCGCGGGATGACGAGGACGTGGGTGGGTGCCTGGGGGTTTATGTCCCGGAAGGCCACGGTGGTCTCGGTCTCCCGGACGATGGTCGCCGGGACGTCACCCGAAACGATCTTGCAGAACAGGCAGTCGGGCTGCGGTTCTCCCGCCATGGGCGCGGCTCCTCGGTCGGTGCTGGTCGCTGTGGGGTGGTGATCGCTGTACGGCATGGTAACGGGGCGGCCGGGAGCGCCCGCCGGCCCGGTGGGGCACGGACGGTTCCGGCCGGAACGGGCCGGGGCGGTCCGGATGATCCGGACCGCCCCGGAGGCGCTACGCCCCGGGCCGTTCCGGCGCGCGCTTGGCCGGTGTCTCGGCCAGCGACGCCAGTGCGATCCGGATCGCCTCGTCCAGTTGCGGGTCGCGTCCCGCCGCGCGGTCCTGCGGGGTCATCACGACCTCGACGTCGGGGTCGACCCCGTGGTTCTCCACGCCCCAGCCGTAGTTCTCGAACCAGAACGCGTACTTGGGCTGGGTGACCAGCGTCCCGTCGACGAGGGTGTACCGGCTGTCGATGCCGATCACACCGCCCCAGGTGCGCGTGCCGACCACCGGGCCGATGCCCAGCGCCTTGATCGCGGCGTTCACGATGTCGCCGTCCGAGCCAGAGAACTCGTCGGCGACGGCGACCACCGGCCCGCGCGGCGCGTCCTCCGGGTAGCTGGTGGGCCGCATGCCGCGCGGCACGTCCCAGCCGACGATGCGTCGGCCGAGCTTCTCCACGATCAGCTGCGAGGTGTGGCCGCCGCGGTTCTCCCGGACGTCCACGATCAGGCCCTCGCGGGCCACCTCGACGCGCAGGTCGCGGTGGAGCTGCGCCCAGCCCGAGCCGATCATGTCGGGGACGTGGAGGTAGCCCAGGCGTCCGCCGGACCGCTCGTGGACGTACGCCCGGCGGTCGGCGACCCACGCGTGGTAGCGCAGCGCCTCCTCGTCGGCGACGGGTACGACGACGACGTGGCGCGGATCGCCGCCGTCCACGGGCGAGACCGTCAGTTCGACCGGTTTGCCGGCCGAGCCGGTGAGCAGCGGGCCCGGCCCGGTCACCGGGTCGACCGGGTATCCGTCGACGGCCAGGACGGTGTCCCCGACGCGGACCGCCACCCCCGGGGCGGCGAGCGGCGAACGGGCCCTGGGGTCGGAGGTCTCCGACGGCAGGATGCGGTCGATGCGCCAGGCGCCCTCGTCCGTACGGGAGATGTCCGCGCCGAGCAGTCCCTGGCGGGCGGACTCGTCGCGCCACCAGGCGGGGGGCGTCACATAGGCGTGGGAGGTGCCGAGTTCGCCCTGTACCTCCCACAGCAGGTCCACCAGGTCGTCGTGGGTGGCGACGAGCTCCAGCACCGGGCGGTAGCGGTCCAGGACCGCGTCCCAGTCGACGCCGCTCATGTCGGGGCGCCAGAAGTGGTCCCGCATGATGCGCCCGGCCTCGTCGTACATCTGGCGCCATTCGGCGGCCGGGTCGAGCGTGCGGCGGATCCGGGTGAGGTCGACGGTGATGCTCGTGTCGCCGTCGTGGTCGTCGTCCGCGGCCGGGGCCCGGCTGTCGGACGGCACGACGCGCAGCTTGCCCCGGGTGTGCAGGACCAGGCGCCGGCCGTCGCCGCTGACCGCGAAACCGCTGACGTCGGAGGCGAGTTCCTCGCAGCGCAGCTTCTCCAGGTCGTACCGCTCCAGAACGGTCTCGGGCTCCCGGGAGTCGGGGGTGGCCCCGCTGGTGCCGAGCACCCCGGTCACCGGGTGGCACAGCCACAGCAGCCCGTCCTTCGCGGCGCGCAGCGTGGAGTACCTGGCGGCCTCGACCGGCACGGGCACGATCCGGTCGGCGAGCCCTTCGAGGTCGATGCGGGTGACGGGCAGCGCGGTCGGGTTGTCCTCACCGTCCCCGCCGCCCTTCTCCTTCTCGGTCGGGCGGCCGTGGCGCTGCGGTCCGAACGGGGAGGGCGTGGTGGCGGCGAGTGTCAGCAGGTACGGGCGGCAGGCGCCGATGAACGCCAGGTCGAAGACGTGGGCGTCGTAGACCGGGTCGAAGGAGCGCTCGGAGAGGAAGGCGAGGTGCTTGCCGTCGGGGGTGAACGCGGGGGCGAAGTCCCGGAAGCGCAGCGGGGTGGCCTCGGCCACCGACAGGTCGGCGAGATGGGCCAGCTTGAGCTGGCGGAGCGGATCGGGCCCGGGGTGCGACCAGGCGAGCCAGGCGGAGTCGGGCGAGAAGACGAGGCCGGAGGCGTCGCCGTGTTCGCTGCGGTCCACCTCGTGGACCTCTCCGCTCTCGCGCTCGACGACCAGCACCCGCCCGTCGTGCGCGGCGACGGCGAACCGGCTGCCGTCCGGTGCCGCGGCGAGGCCGAGGACCCGGCCGAGGCGGCCCGCGGCGAGCCGGCGGGGCACGGCGCCCGGTGCGGTGCCCGTGGCGGGGGCGCACTCCAGTGCGTCGTCGCCCTCGGCGTCGGTGACCCAGACGACGTACTGGTCGCCGTCGGCCTGGAAGGTGCGGGGCAGCCGGGCCCGTACGCCGGGTTCGACGGCGAGCGCGCGGACCGGGCCGTCGCGGTGGGTGACCCAGTGGACGGCGCCGCGCGTGGCGACCGCGCTGCCGCGTCCGGTGCGGTCCGGGGACGCGCTTTCGAGATGGCCGCCGGCGTGCAGGGGGTGGGGCTGGAGGTCGGCGCGCTGGCCGCCGAGCCGGATGTCGAGGCGGCGGGGCTCGGCCCCGTCGAGGTCGTCCAGCAGCCACAGTTCACCGGCCGAGGCGTAGCAGACGCGGCTGCCGTCGGTGGTCGCGTGGCGGGCGTAGAAGCCCTCGACGCCGGTGTGGCGGCGCAGATCGGAGCCGTCGGGGAGAGAGGAGTAGACCGCTCCGACGCCCTCGTGGTCGGAGAGGAAGGCGATGCGGTCGCCCACCCACATCGGGGCCTCGATGTTGCCGTCGAGGTCCTCGTGGACGCGTATGAACTCCGCGGCCCCGTCGGCCGCTTCCTCCCGGGCGATCCACAACTTGCCCGCGGTGCCGCCCCGGTAGCGCTTCCAGGTGGCGGCCTCGCGCCCCATGGTGGCCGAGAGCAGCAGGACCCGTCCGCCGGGCCCGTGCGCGAGGGAGCCGACCGGCCCGTACGGCAGAGCCTGTCCGGACCCGCCGTCGACCGGGACGGCCCAGGCCCAACTGCGTCTCGGCGATGCCTGCCCGTGAGCGCTGAGGGCCAGTACGTCGCCCTCCGGCGTCCAGCCGCGTACGGAGGTGCGGGCGTCGCCCCAGTAGGTGAGCCGCTGGGACGGGCCGCCGTCGAGGGGGGCGATGTGCACCTCGGGTGCCCCGTCCCGTGTGGACGTCCAGGCGACCCGTGTTCCGTCGGGGGATATCCGCGGATGGCTGACGGGCCGGTTGTCGGCGCTGACGCGCCAGGCCCGGCCGCCGTCGAGCGGTGCCAGCCAGACGTCGTCCTCGGCGGTGAAGGCGATCAGATCGCCCTGGACATGGGGGTATCGGAGGTAGGCAGACTGCGTCACACCGATCACCCTAGGCCGCGGTCGTGCTCGGCGGTACCGGGTTGGCCGGAGTGCGTCGGGCGCCTGTGGCGGCGTGCCGCGGCGGTCGCGGACCGGCGTGGCGGGGCGCGGCGCGTCGAGCGCAGGCCGTTTTCCGGTCACTTGTCCCAGGGTGCGCCGGTGACCGTGACCGTCACGGTCACCGCGGGCCGGGCGCCGCCCTGGCCGCTGTTCCCGGGCGGGTACACCGCACCGAACGTCGGCCTGGCGTCGCAGTCGCCGAGCACGTCCGTCCGGAACACGTCCCTGCCGTCGGCCCTCGCGGTGAGATCGCCCCGCACGCACCGCCCGTGGAGCGCCTGCGTCACCCTGCCGCTGATCGAGATGTCCTGCCCGCTCCCGGTCCTTCCGGTGCACTCGACGTGCCCGGTCCGGGGTGCGTGGGCGGCGGGCGACGCGTCCCCCGCCCTGGCCGTGCCGAGGCCGTCGACACCGGCCGAGCAGCTCAGCCAGCGCACGTCGACGCCGTTGCGCTCCAGGGCGCTGGTGCCGGCGCGGTCGGTGGTCACGGCGATGGACGCGGAGTTCAGCCCGCCCGCCGGGTCACAGGCGGCCAGCCCCGCGACCGCCGCGCTGGTGAGTACGGACACGGTCAGAAAGCGACGGATTCCCTTGCGGGAGTATGCCCTTGTTGTCCCCATAAGGGCAGCTTCCCACCGTTCGCCCGAGAGACGATAGACGGCTTGCGGCCTCTTCGGGGGTGACACCGGCGCGCGGAAGGGCGCTCATGACCAGCGGCCGGTGCGCCCCATCAGCAGGGCCGTCGCCGCCGTGCCCGCCGTCGAGGTGCGCAGCACGCTCGTGCCGAGGCGGCAGGTGCGGGCGCCCGCCGCGGCGAAGACGGCCAGTTCGTCCGGCGACACCCCGCCCTCGGGGCCGACGACGAGCACGATCTCGCCCTGGGCGGGGAGTTGGACGGTGGCCAGCGGTTCGCTGTCGTGGTCGCGTTCCTCGTGCAGGACGGCGGCAAAGTCCGCCGCGGCCAGGAGCGCGGCGGCCTGTTTGGTCGTCAGCGCGTCGGCGACCTCGGGGAAGCGCACCCGGCGCGACTGCTTGCCCGCCTCCCGGGCGGTGGTGCGCCATTTCGCCAGGGACTTGAGGCCGCGGTCGCCCTTCCACTGGGTGATGCAGCGCGATGCCTGCCAAGGCACGATCGCGTCGACACCGGTCTCCGTCATTGTCTCCACGGCGACCTCGCCCCGGTCGCCCTTGGGCAGGGCCTGGACGACGGTGATCCGCGGGGCGGGCGGCGGTTCCTCGTGGACGCCCGCCAGGCCGGTGACGACGAGCCGGTCCTTGCCCTCGGCCGCGCCCACGACGCCTTCCACCCAGTGGCCGTGGCCGTCCGTCAGCACGACGCCCTCGCCGGGGCGCAGCCGCTTCACCGCGACGGCGTGCCGCCCCTCGGGCCCGTCCAGGACGAACTCGGGCCCTTCGGGGACCTGTTCGACGACGAAGACCGGTGCGGTCACCGCGTGCTCCCTGCGTTCAGCGCCGTCCGTGCGGCGTCCAGTTCCTCGGCGAGCAGGCCGATCAGCCGTCCGGCGGGCAGCTCGCGGGCCATCCGGTGGCCCTGCCCCGCCCACAGCGCCATGCCCTGGGCGTCCCCGGACGCGGCCGCCGCCTTGCGCAGTCCGGCGGTCAGGTAGTGGATCTGGGGGTAGGCGGCGGGGGCGTAGGGGCCGTGCTCGCGGATGAAGCGGTTGACCAGGCCGCGGGCGGGGCGGCCGGAGAACGCCCGGGTCAGGACGGTCCCCGCGAACAGCGGGTTGGTCAGCGCCTGCTTGTGCAGCGGGTGCGCGCCCGACTCCGGGCAGACGAGGAACGCCGTGCCGAGCTGCGCCGCCTGGGCGCCCGCGGCGAGTACCGCGGCGATCTGGGAACCGCGCATCAGCCCGCCCGCGGCGACGATCGGCAACTCCACGGTGTCCCGCACCTGGGCCACCAGGGAGAGCAGGCCGATGCCGGTGCCGTCGTTCAGCGGGTCGTCGCGATGGGTGGACTGGTGTCCGCCCGCTTCCACGCCCTGCACGCAGACCGCGTCGGCGCCCGCCCACTGGGCCGCCTGGGCCTCCTCGGGCGTGGTCACCGTCACGATGGTGTACGTGCCGACGCCGGCGAGCGCGTCGAGGGTGTCGCGGGTCGGGCAGCCGAAGGTGAACGAGACGGCCGGGACGGGGGCGTCCAGGAGTACGGCGAGCTTGGCCTCGTAGCCGTCGTCGCCCCCGGCGGAGTCCGGGTCGCCGAGCGGGGTCTCGTACCAGGAGCCCTCGCCCGCGAGCTGCTGCCGGTACACGTCGACGGCGCTCGGGTCGGCGACGGCGGGCTGCGGCATGAAGAGATTGACGCCGAAGGGCCGGCCCGTCAGCGTGCGCAGCCGCTTGATCTCGTTGTACATGCCGTCGGCCGTCTTGTATCCGGCGGCGAGGAAGCCCAGCCCGCCCGCTTCCGAGACGGCGGCGGCGAGCTCCGGGCGGGACGCGCCTCCCGCCATCGGCGCCTGCACGATCGGATACCGGCAGAGACCGGTCAACACGGATGACATGACCGCATCGTGTCACGACTTGTGCGCCCCGGCGTGCACGGGGACGCGGCCGTGCGCCGTTCTCCGGCGGCGGGAGAACGGCACACGAAGACCGCGGAAGGGCACGAAGGGGCGCACGGAACGACCCCGTGCGCCCCAGCCCCGTCAGCGGCCGTTGAAGGCGTCCTTCAGCCGGGAGAACAGGCCCTGCTGGCCCGGCTGGAACTGGCCGGTGGGCCGTTCCTCGCCGCGCATCTTCGCCAGGTCGCGCAGCAGTCGCTCCTGCTCCGCGTCGAGCTTCGTGGGGGTCATCACCTCGACGTGCACGATCAGGTCGCCGCGTCCGCCGCCCCTCAGATGGGTGATGCCGCGTCCGTGCAGCGGGACCGACTGGCCGGACTGGGTACCGGGCCGGATGTCGACCTCCTCCAGGCCGTCGAGCGTCTCCAGCGGAACCTTCGTGCCGAGCGCGCCCGCCGTCATGGGGATGGTGACGGTGCAGTGCAGATCGTCGCCGCGGCGCTGGAACACCGGGTGCGGCAGTTCGTGGATCTCCACGTACAGGTCACCGGCCGGGCCGCCGCCGGGGCCGACCTCTCCCTCGCCCGCGAGTTGGATGCGGGTGCCGTTGTCGACGCCCGCGGGGATCTTCACGGTGAGCGTGCGGCGCGACCGGACGCGGCCGTCCCCGGCGCATTCCGGGCACGGGGTCGGCACGACCGTGCCGAAGCCCTGGCACTGCGGGCAGGGCCGCGAGGTCATGACCTGGCCGAGGAAGGACCGGGTGACCTGCGAGACCTCGCCGCGTCCGCGGCACATGTCACAGGTCTGGGCGGAGGTGCCGGGTGCGGCGCCCTCGCCGCTGCACGTGGTGCAGACGACGGCCGTGTCGACCTGGATGTCCTTGGTGGTGCCGAACGCCGCTTCGGCGAGGTCGATCTCCAGCCGGATCATCGCGTCCTGGCCGCGCCGGGTGCGCGAACGGGGCCCGCGCTGCGCCGACGTGCCGAAGAACGCGTCCATGATGTCGGAGAAGTTGCCGAAGCCGCCCTGTCCGAAGCCGCCCGCGCCGCCACCGCCGCCGGAGGCGGAGAGCGGGTCGCCGCCGAGGTCGTAGACCTGCTTCTTCTGCGGATCCGACAACACCTCGTAGGCGGCGTTGATCTCCTTGAACCGCTCCTGGGTCTTCGGATCGGGATTCACGTCCGGATGAAGCTCGCGGGCGAGCTTCCGGAACGCCTTCTTGATCTCGTCCTGGGACGCGTCGCGGCGTACGCCGAGTACGGCGTAGTAGTCCGTGGCCACTTACGACTCCGCCAGGATCTGTCCGACGTAACGTGCCACTGCGCGTACCGCTCCCATCGTTCCGGGGTAGTCCATGCGGGTCGGTCCGACCACGCCGAGTTTGGCGACGGCCTCGTCGCCCGAACCGTAGCCGACCGTGACGACGGACGCGGAGGTGAGCCCCTCATGAGGGTTCTCGTGTCCGATACGTACGGTCATGCCCGAGTCCGTGGCCTCGCCGAGCAGCTTCAGCAGCACGACCTGCTCCTCCAGCGCCTCCAGCACCGGCCGGATCATCACGGGGAAGTCGTGTCCGAAGCGGGTGAGATTGGAGGTGCCGCCGATCATCAGGCGCTCCTCCGTGTCCTCGACCAGGGTTTCGAGCAGGGTGGAGAGCACGGCGGACACGGCCCCCCGGTCCTCGCTCTCGAAGGATTCCGGCAGGTCCTGCACCAACTGCGGGACGTCCGAGAAACGGCGTCCGACGACCCGGCTGTTGAGGCGGGCCCGCAGATCGGCCAGCACGGCCTCGCCGAGCGGGCCGGGGCAGTCGATCATGCGCTGTTCGACCCTGCCGGTGTCCGTGATCAGCACGAGCATCAGCCGGGCGGGGGCCAGCGAGAGCAGTTCCACGTGCCGCACCGTCGACCGGGTCAACGAGGGGTACTGCACGATGGCGACCTGCCGGGTCAGCTGGGCGAGCAGCCGGACGGTGCGGCTCACGACGTCGTCGAGGTCGACCGCGCCGTCGAGGAGGTTGTGGATGGCGCGGCGCTCCGGCGACGAGAGGGGCTTGACGCCCGCGAGCCTGTCGACGAAGAGCCGGTAGCCCTTGTCCGTGGGGATACGGCCGGCGCTGGTATGGGGCTGGGCGATGAAGCCCTCGTCCTCCAGGACCGCCATGTCGTTGCGAACGGTCGCCGGGGAGACCCCGAGCTTGTGCCGCTCGGTGAGTGCCTTGGAACCGACGGGCTCCTCGGTCCCCACGTAGTCCTGAACGATGGCGCGCAGCACTTCGAGTCTGCGTTCGCTGAGCATTGCGCGCACCTCCAGGTGGTTTCATCGACGGTTCCGGGGCCGTGCCCGGTTCCTTCCCCAGGGGTCCTCCTGGCACTCTGTCGGCCCGAGTGCCAGCCACCCCCCGGTCAGTGTACGGCGGTCGACTGGGGGCCTAGCAAGGGTGACCGGCCACGCGGTCGCGAGACCACGCGGGCCGTTGCCGATAGCGTCCCGGTATGGACACCTCTTGGGAAGAGTTCGGCTGGGAGCGGATCGGTCACGGTATGGGCCGGCGCCGCCTTCCCGGCTGGGACGCGACGACCGCGCTGGTGGCGGGTGCGCGGGGCGTGCTGCTCCTCGACACCGGGTCCACGCTCCGCGAGGGCGCCGGGATCCGGGACGGGGCACGGGCCCTGCTCGGCCGGGAGGTGACGCATATCGCACTCAGCCACCCCCATTTCGATCATGTCCTGGGCACCGCGGCGTTCCCGGGCACCCGGGAGGCCGGGGACGTCCGGGTGTACGGCGCGGCCGGCCTGACGGACCTGCTCGGCAGCGGGGACGGGGCGGCCGCCCTGCGCGACGACGCGGTGCGCCACGGGGTGCCCGGGCCCGACGCGGCCGAGGCCGCCGCGGCGCTGGTGGCGCCGCGTCACGAGGTGCGCGACGAGCTGACGCTCGATCTGGGCGGCGGCCGTCGGGTGCTGTTGGCGAATCTGGGTCCCGCGCACAGCGGCCACGATCTGGTGGCAGTGGTCCCCGGCTCCCCCACCGTGGTGTTCTGCGGCGACCTGGTCGAGGAGTCCGGCGAACCGCAGGCCGGCCCGGACGCGGTCCCGGCCCGCTGGCCGGCCGCGTTGGACCGGCTGCTGGCACTGGGCGGCGAGGACGCTGTGTACGTGCCGGGGCACGGGGCGGTGGTGGACGCCGCGTTCGTCCGGGACCAGCGCGACCGGCTGGCGGCGCTGCACGGAGGGCCGGCGGGCGTCTGAAGGATGGCGGGAAGGCGGGGCCTTCGGCGTGTCGTGAGCCGTTCCCGTCCTATCGTCGTGCGATGCGCAGCTACCAGCCGGACCTGACCCCGCCGTGGAAGAGGTCCGCCCCCGTCCCCGAGGTCCCCGCCGAAACCGATCTGGTCGTGGAGGAGGTCTCCACCGGGTTCTGCGGCGCGGTCATCCGCTGCGAGAAGACGGCCCAGGGGCCGACGGTGACCCTGGAGGACCGTTTCGGCAAGCACCGGGTCTTCCCGATGGAACCGCGCGGCTTCCTGCTGGAGGGCACCGTGGTCACGCTGGTGCGGCCGAAGGCGGCGGCCCCGGCACGCCCCGCGCGCACGGCCTCCGGTTCGCTCGCGGTCCCCGGGGCGCGCGCCCGGGTCGCCCGCGCGGGGCGGATCTATGTGGAGGGCCGGCACGACGCCGAACTGGTCGAGCGGGTCTGGGGCGACGATCTGCGGATCGAGGGCGTGGTCGTCGAGTACCTGGAGGGCGTCGACGACCTTCCCGCCGTCGTGCGCGAGTTCTCCCCCGGCCCGGACGCCCGGCTCGGCGTCCTGGTGGACCACCTGGTCCCCGGCTCCAAGGAGTCCCGGATCGCGGAACAGGTGTCGGACGCGAACGTCCTGGTGGTCGGCCACCCCTACATCGACGTGTGGGAGGCGGTGAAGCCGTCGTCCGTGGGCATCGCCTCCTGGCCGGTGGTGCCGCGCGGCCAGGACTGGAAGACCGGGGTGTGCCGGGCACTGGGCTGGGAGGAGAACACCGGCGCCGCCTGGCAGCGCATCCTGTCCTCGGTGCGCTCGTACCGGGACCTGGAGCCGACTCTGCTGGGCTCGGTGGAACATCTGATCGACTTCGTGACGGCCCCCGAATCCGGCGTTTGAGGGGCCGAGCCCGGTCACGGAACGGGCGGACGGCCCCCGGTCCCTGTAGGGCCGGATTCGGAGGCGCGGCCCACCGGGGCGCACCCGCGCCCGGCCACCCGCCCTCTCAGTCCACCAGGTCCCGCACCACCGCATCGGCCAGCAGCCGCCCGCGCAGGGTGAGCACCGCGCGCCCCTGCCCGTACGGCTCACGCCACAGCAGCCCGTCCTCGACCGCCCGTTCCGCCGCGGCCAGCCCGGCCGGCTTCAGCAGGGACAACGGGCAGCCGTCCGCGAGGCGCAGTTCCAGCAGGATCCGCTCGACGCGCCGGTCCTCGGCGGAGAGGAGCTCGCGCCCGGCGCCGGGCGAGCGCCCCTCGGCCAGCGCCTGCGCGTACGCCCCCGGATGCTTCACGTTCCACCAGCGCACACCGCCGACGTGGCTGTGCGCCCCGGGGCCGGCGCCCCACCAGTCGGCCCCGCGCCAGTACAGCTCGTTGTGCAGGCAGCGGCCCTCCGGCGTACGGGCCCAGTTCGACACCTCGTACCAGGAGAAGCCCGCCCCGGACAGCGCCTCTTCCGCGATCAGGTACCGGTCCGCGTGGACGTCGTCGTCGGTCATCGGGATCTCACCGCGCCGGATGCGCCGGGCCAGGCCGGTGCCCTCCTCGACGATCAGCGCGTACGCCGACACATGGTCCGGACCGGCCCCGATCGCCGCCTCCAGCGAGGCCTGCCAGTCGTCGTCGGACTCGCCGGGCGTGCCGTAGATCAGGTCGAGGTTGACGTGGTCGAAGCCCGCCGCGTGCGCCTCGGCGACACACGCCTCCGGCCGTCCGGGGGTGTGCGTGCGGTCCAGGATCTCCAGTACGTGCTTCCGGGCGCTCTGCATGCCGAACGAGATCCGATTGAAGCCACCCTCACGCAGTTCGGCGAGATACGCCGGACCGACGGATTCCGGGTTGGCCTCGGTGGTGATCTCGGCATCGTCCGCGAGACCGAACTCGTCGCGGATCGCGCTCAGCATCCGGACCAGATCGGCGGCGGGCAGCAGGGTCGGTGTCCCACCCCCGACGAAGACCGTGCGGACCCGGCGCGGGTCGTCGCCGAGGACCTTGCGGGCCTGGCGGACCTCGCCGATCAGATGGGCGGCGTAGTTCTCCCGGGAGGCCAGGGCGCCGCCGGAACCACGCAGCTCGGTCGCGGTGTAGGTGTTGAAGTCGCAGTAGCCGCAGCGGGTCGCACAGTAGGGCACGTGGAGGTAGAAGCCGAGCGGGCGGCCGGCGGCGCCTTCCAGGGCATGGCGGGGCAGCGCCCCGTCGTCGGGCACGCGTTCACCATCGGGCAGTACGGAAGGCATACCGTCCATTGTCACCCGTCGGCCGGGACCGCCCGGCCATGCCCACGACGCACGCCCACGACGACGGGGCCCGCGCTCACCCCGCCCGGAGCACCAGCAGCGCCAGGTCGTCGTCCGGCGGGCGCTCGGCGAACTCGTGCACGGCCCGTTTGATCCGGTCCGCTATGCCGTGCGCCGACAGGCCCGCGCAGTCGGCCAGCGCCTTGGCCAGGCCGTCTCCGTCGTCGAACATCAGCGTCCCGGACCGCCGCTCGGTCACTCCGTCCGTGACGCACAGCAGGCTGTCGCCCGGCGCCAGGTCGAAGCTCTGGCTCTCGTACGCGACGTCGTCGAAGAGCCCGAGCAGCATCTGCGGCTCGGCGGCCGGGCGCACCTCGCCGTCGGGTCTCAGCAGCAGGGGCAGCGGGTGGCCGGCGCTGGCCAGGGTGCAGCGCACACCGCCGTCCGGCAGCGGTACGAGCTCCCCGTACAGCAGGGAGAGGAAGCGGGACTGCCCGGTGTCCGCGGTCTGCTGGCCCCCGGCCGCGGCCACCATGAGGGCGGCGGCCTCGGCGGCCTCCATCGCGTCGTCGAGGAGCAGCCGGTTGAGCCGGTCCAGCACCTCGCCGACGCCGAAGCCCTCCCGGGCCAGCAGCCGCAGCCAGGGCCGGGCGAGGCCGGTGACGACGGCGGCCTCGGGGCCGCTGCCCTGGACGTCGCCCAGGACGAAGCACCAGCGGTCGCCGGGGCACGGGAAGATGTCGTAGAAGTCGCCGCCGACGACCCCGTCGTCGCTGGGTTCGTAGACCAGCGCGCTGGTCACACCGGGTATGTCGGCGACCTTGCCGGGGAGCAGCGCCCGCTGCAGGATGCGGCTGATGGTGGCCTGCCGGGTGTAGGCGCGAGCGGCACCGACGGCGAGCCCCACCCGGCGCACGAAGTCCTCGATCAGCGCGGTCACCTCGTCGGGAACGCGCCCCTCCCCCTCCCGGCCGAGGAGGACGGCGCCGAGGGTGCGGCCGCCCGACGCGATGCGGTAGGCGAGGGCGGAGCCGGTGTGCGCCTCGGGCTCCGCTTCCTCTTCTTTCTCCCCCTCCTCGCTCCAGGGCCAGGGCAGGCAGACGGGACCGGTGCCGACCCGTTCGGGCAGCCGGATGGCGTCCTGTTCGAGCACCGCGCGCAGAGGCCCGGTCTCGGCCTCGTCCCGATGCCAGACGCTGGCGAGCCGGGGCACGGCCGCCGGGCCTCCGTTCTCCGGCTCCAGCCATATCGCGCACCAGTCGGCGAGCCTGGGAACCAGTAATTGCCCGGAGAGCGCCGCGACGATGTCCTCGTCGAGCTGACCGGCGAGCAGGTCCGACGCCTCGGCGAGGAATGACAGCGCGCCCCGGCCGGCCCAGTCCGCGTCGTCGCGCAGGGCACGCCGGGCGGTGGGGGCGAGCAGTTCGGCGGCGCGCAGCCCCTGCTGGAATCCGGTCTCGGCGGGCGGTTCGGGGAAGGGGTTCCAGTCGTCGACGGGAAGCCGGGCCCAGACTGTCTTGAGACCGGTGCGGTAGGTGATGCCCCAGCGCTCGGCGAGGGTGCCGACGAGCTGGAGCCCGCGACCGTACTCGGCCGGGTCGGTGGGCGCGGTACCGCCGGTGGAGCCGTCGTCCGCCGGGCCGCCGTCCTGCGGGTGTTCACCGCGCACGGCTCGGGCGGGGTGGCGGTCGGAGACCTCCAGCACCAGGGCCGCGGCCTCGTCCTCGGTGGCCTCCTCCAGTCGGCACAGCAGCTCCACGTCGGTCCCGGCATGGACGACCGCGTTGGTGACCAGTTCGCTGGCGACGACCGAGGCGTCGTCGGCCAGACGCTCACCCAGGCCCGCGGCCGCGGGCAGTCCGAGCTCGGTCCACTCGGTGAGCGCGGCCCGCACGAACCGGCGACCGGCGGAAGGGGCAAGGAGGTTTCCGGGCAGAGATGTACGGGCCACCGGCCGTTCATCCGCACGGCCGACGGTGATACCGGGACGCTGAACGATGTCCCGCTGCAAGGGAATGGACCCCACGGTGCAGCTCCTGACCTGTTCTCGCTCTGGCTGTTCTCGTTGCTGTCTGTTCTCGCTGGACGCCCTGACGACAACGACAGACTGACAGATGGACCATGCCCATAAGCGGCGAGTTGCCGAAGTGAGCGGAGAAGAACGCGGACCGGCCGCACGCCGCGACCAGTCCGAAGGCCCCTGTCACGGCGGTCCTGCGGGCCCGGAAGCCGGGCCCGCGGGGTGCTGTGACACGCTGCTGCGCCGGGCGCCGTGCGGATGTAGCCGCGCCCTGGCGAGTTTCCGCGGTTACGCCTCGCGGGCCCCCATGTACATGTCGTCGATGAGGTCCTTGTACTCGCGCTCGACGACGGGCCGCTTCAGCTTCAGACTGGGCGTCAGCTCGCCGTGCTCGACGTCCAGATCGCGGGGCAGCAGACGGAACTTCTTGATGGTCTGCCAGCGTTGCAGCTTCTCGTTCAGCCGCTGCACGTAGCCATCGATGAGCTCGACGGTCTGCGGGGAGGCCACCACCTCGGCGTACGGCTTTCCGGCCAGGCCGTTCTCGGCGGCCCAGCCGAGGATGGTCGGCTCGTCGAGCGCGATGAGGGCGGTGCAGTAGTTGCGGGCCGCGCCGTGCACCAGGATGTTGGAGACGAACGGGCAGACCGCCTTGAACCGGCCCTCGATCTCGGCCGGGGCGATGTACTTGCCGCCGGACGTCTTGATCAGGTCCTTCTTGCGGTCGGTGATCCGGAGGTAGCCGTCCACGGACAGCTCGCCGATGTCCCCGGTGTGGAACCAGCCGTCCTCCTCCAGCACCTCGGCGGTCGTCTCCGGCTGCCCGTGGTAGCCCTGCATCACCCCGGGGCCGCGCAGCAGGATCTCGCCGTCGTCGGCGATCCGCACCTCGGTGCCGGGGAGCGGCTTGCCGACGGTGCCGGTGCGGTACGCCTCGCCCGGGTTGACGAAGGAGGCGGCACTGGTCTCGGTGAGGCCGTATCCCTCCAGGATGTGGATGCCGGCGCCCGCGAAGAAGTAACCGATGTCGGGGGCGAGCGCGGCGGAACCGGAGACGCAGGCGCGCAACCGGCCGCCGAACGCCTCGCGGATCTTGGCGAAGACGAGGGTGTCCGCGACCTTGTGCTTGGCACCGAGCGCGAACGGGACGGAGGCCGTGCCCGTGCGCCGGAAGCTGTCCTGCGAGACCGTCGCGTACTCGCGGGCGATCCCGGCCGCCCACTGGAAGATCTTGTACTTGGCCGCTCCACCGGCCCGCGCCTTGGCGGCGACACCGTTGTAGACCTTCTCGAAGATGCGCGGCACGGCGGCCATGTACGTCGGCTGGACCACCGGCAGGTTCTCGATGATCTTGTCGACCCGGCTGTCCACGGCGGTGACATGACCGACCTCGATCTGGCCGGAGGTGAGGACCTTGCCGAAGACGTGCGCCAGCGGCAACCAGAGGTACTGGATGTCGTCCTTGGTGATCAGTCCGGTCGCCACGGTGGCCTTGGCCATGTACGACCAGTTGTCGTGCGGCAGCCGCACGCCCTTGGGTCGGCCGGTGGTGCCGGAGGTGTAGATCAGGGTGGCCAGCTGGTCGGAGGTGATGGCGGCGACCCGCTCCTCGACCGCGTCGGGGTGGTTCGCCAGGTACTCCGCGCCCCGGGCCTCCAGCTCGGCGAGGGTGAGCACCCAGCCCTCGGGGTCGCCCTCGGCGGGGTCGGCACCCTCGGGGTCGATGACGACCACATGGGCGAGGTGCGGCAGCTCGTCGCGGCGTTCCCGGGCCTTGGCCAGCTGCTCCGCGTCCTCCGCGATCAGCACCCGGCTCTCGGAGTCGGCGAGGATGAACGACGACTCGTCCACGTTGGTGGACGGGTAGACCGTGGTGGTGGCGGCACCCGCGCACATCACGCCGAGGTCGGCGAGGATCCACTCCACCCGGGTGTTGGAGGCGAGCGCGACCCGCTCCTCCGGCCGCACGCCCAGGTCGATGAGTCCGGCCGCGATCGCGTACACGCGCTCGGCGGCCTGGGCCCAGCTCAGCGACTTCCACCCATCGGGCCCCTCGCCGCCGGCCGAGGGCACCGGGTAGCGGTACGCCTCCCCGTCCGGGGTCGCCGCCACGCGGTCGATGAAGAGGTTCGCCACGGAGGGCGGTCGGTTCTCGATCTGGGTCTGTGTGTCGCTCACGACATCCTCCGGGCCTGCGGCGGTGCTTCACGACCGGCTGCTGGTCGCTGCTGGTGGCTACGTGTGGCTGCTGGATCCTGCTGGGTTCATGCCGGGTTGGTATGTGTCGGTCTGGGTCGTCGGTGTCCTGGTCGGCGGCGCTCTCGGTGCCGAGCGGTGGCCGCTGGTGCCGGTGTGCCGCACCGCGTCGCCTTGTTCCTCTTCCCTGTTCCCTCTTCCCTGCCGGCCCGCTGTTCCGTTTCGCCCCGGGCTCCCGGGAGTTCCCCGGGGTGCCGCTGTTCCCGCGTGTGCTCCGTCGTCCGCCCCACGCGAGTCGCGCGCCCGCGTGGGGCACGCGTCCAGCGCGAGCCGGACCTGTCCCGCGCGGTTGCGGCATCCGTCCCGCGATGCTCACCCCGTGGCGCCCGGTCCCACTTGCTTAACTGGCGAGTAACCACGAGGTCGTGATCAGGGTAGAGCGCCCGCGTCCCCCGCGTAAGAGGCGAGAAGCCGCCGCTTCATAACAAACGGGCCCCCGTGTCGCTGTGCGTCGCGACACGGGGGCCCGTCGAAACCTCACGGAGGCCGCCGTCCGGGGTGCCGGACGGCGGCCCGGCGAGGGGCGGAGGCTACTTCTTGCCCTTGCTTTCCCCGCCCGACTCGTCGGTGGACAGCACCGCGATGAACGCCTCCTGCGGCACCTCCACGTTGCCGACCATCTTCATCCGCTTCTTGCCCTCCTTCTGCTTCTCCAGAAGCTTGCGCTTACGGGAGATGTCACCGCCGTAGCACTTGGCGAGGACGTCCTTGCGGATGGCGCGGACGGTCTCGCGGGCGATGACCCGGGAGCCGATGGCCGCCTGGACCGGCACCTCGAAGTTCTGCCGCGGGATCAGCTCCCGCAGCTTGGCGACCAGCCGCACGCCGTACGCGTACGCCTTGTCCTTGTGCGTGACCGCGGAGAACGCGTCGACCTTGTCGCCGTGCAGCAGGATGTCGACCTTGACGAGCTGGGAGATCTGCTCGCCGGTGGGCTCGTAGTCGAGGGAGGCGTAGCCGCGCGTCTTGGACTTGAGCTGGTCGAAGAAGTCGAAGACGATCTCGGCGAGCGGCAGGGTGTAGCGGATCTCGACCCGGTCCTCGGAGAGGTAGTCCATGCCGAGCAGGCTGCCGCGCCGGTTCTGGCAGAGCTCCATGATCGCGCCGATGAACTCACTGGGCGCGAGGACGGTGGCGCGCACGACGGGCTCGTGCACCTGGTGGATCTTGCCCTCGGGGAATTCGCTCGGGTTGGTGACGGTGTGCTCGGTGCCGTCCTCCATCTCGACGCGGTAGACCACGTTGGGGGCGGTGGCGATGAGTTCGAGCCCGAACTCGCGCTCCAGCCGCTCGCGGATCACGTCGAGGTGGAGCAGGCCGAGGAAGCCGACGCGGAAGCCGAAGCCGAGCGCGGCGGAGGTCTCCGGCTCGTACACCAGGGCGGCGTCGTTGAGCTGGAGCTTGTCGAGCGCCTCGCGCAGGTCCGGGTAGTCCGAGCCGTCCAGCGGATACAGGCCCGAGAACACCATCGGCTTGGGGTCCTTGTAGCCGCCCAGCGGCTCGGCCGCCCCCTTGCTCTGGGAGGTGATCGTGTCACCCACCTTGGACTGCCGGACGTCCTTCACACCGGTGATGAGGTACCCCACCTCGCCGGCGCCGAGGCCGTCGGCCGCGGTCATCTCCGGGGAGGAGACCCCGATCTCCAGCAGCTCATGGGTGGCGCCGGTGGACATCATCCGGATCCGCTCGCGCTTGTTGAGCTGACCGTCGACGACACGGACGTACGTGACGACGCCGCGGTACGAGTCGTAGACCGAGTCGAAGATCATCGCGCGGGCGGGCGCGTCGGCCTGGCCGACCGGGGCCGGAATGTCCTGGACCACCCGGTCGAGCAGCGCTTCCACGCCGACACCGGTCTTCGCGGAGACCTTGAGCACGTCCTCCGGCTCGCAGCCGATGAGGCCGGCCAGCTCCTCGGAGAACTTCTCCGGCTGCGCGGCCGGCAGGTCGATCTTGTTGAGCACCGGGACGATGGTGAGGTCGTTCTCCATCGCCAGGTAGAGGTTGGCCAGCGTCTGGGCCTCGATCCCCTGCGCGGCGTCGACCAGCAGGACCGTGCCCTCGCAGGCGGCGAGCGAGCGGGAGACCTCGTAGGTGAAGTCCACGTGGCCCGGGGTGTCGATCATGTTGAGGACATGGGTGCGCCCCTGGCCCTCACCCACCGTGGGGGCCCACGGCAGACGCACCGCCTGGGACTTGATGGTGATGCCGCGCTCGCGCTCGATATCCATACGGTCGAGGTACTGGGCACGCATCTGCCGCTGGTCGACCACGCCCGTCAGCTGGAGCATCCGGTCGGCAAGGGTCGACTTGCCGTGGTCGATGTGCGCGATGATGCAGAAGTTGCGGATCAGCGCCGGGTCGGTACGGCTCGGCTCGGGCACGTTGGTAGGAGTCGCGGGCACGCAGGGTCCTGATTCTTGAGACGCCGAACGCCGTGTCTCGGGTCGATGTCGGGTCGGTCGGATCGATACGTAGCCTCCATCGTCCCATGGTTGCGGGGCGAAGACCGGTTTGGGCCGGTCGGAGCGTGGCTGGTAACGTTGACAGCTGTGCTTCGCGACTCTTCGGCCGCGCGGCACGCATCGAACGATCCAGCGAACCTGAAAAGGCTCTTTCGTGGCGAACATCAAGTCCCAGATCAAGCGGAACAAGACGAACGAGAAGGCGCGCCTGCGCAACAAGGCCGTCAAGTCCTCGCTCAAGACCGCTATCCGCAAGGCCCGTGAGGCCGTCGCCGCCGGTGACGTCGAGAAGGCCACCACGGCCGCTCGCGACGCCTCCCGCGCGCTCGACAAGGCCGTCTCGAAGGGTGTCATCCACAAGAACTCCGCCGCCAACAAGAAGTCGGCGCTGGCGTCCAAGGTTGCCTCCCTCCAGGGCTGAGCCGTCTGAGATCCACCTGCCGGAACGGATCAGCGGGCCCTCTCTCCCGCCCCTGCCCGGCACCCCGCGCCGCACACGAACTTGCGTTCGCCACGCGGGTGCGGCGCACCAGATGTGACCCGAGGGCCCCGATCCCGCTCTTCCCCGGAGCGGGACCGGGGCCTTCGGCGTACCCGCCATCGGCCCGGCGGCGCGGGTCCGGCGGTCTCGGCCGTGGGGCACGGTACGCCGGGCGCCCATCGGTACGGGTACGCCGGTGTGGATCCGTCGGTGCGGATCCGTCGACACGGGACCCGTCCGGGGACCGGTCCGTCACCCATCGGCGTGGGCTCGGCGGCACAGGCCCGCCTGTCCCGGCCGGTCATCGGTCGCCGTCGGCCGCCACCGGTCCCGCCAACCGTCGTCGGCCACCATCCGGCTGAGGGGCGGGCGGGTTCTCCATGAGTGGCAGGCCCCGGAACCGGCGGCGTCCTTCACCGCCGGTTCCGGACTTCGCACCGGCCTCGCGCAGGGTCGCCGGAGCATCGGCTCCACCGAGGAACGGTGAAAATCTCGCTCCCGTGCCGGGCGGCCCGACACGAGTGCCCCTCCCCGGCTTCCCGGCTTCCCGGCTTCCCGGCTCCCCGGCTCCCCGGCTCCCCGGCCAGGATCTCGCAAGGGGTGACCAGGGTCCCGCGGGCACCGTCTGGGGTACTGCGCCGGCGCCGCCCCGTCCCGGTCAGCGCCTCGACCGCGCCGCCCGGGCGACCGCGACGACGGCCTTCTCCAAGGCGTACTCCGGATCGTCACCGCCGCCCTTGACCCCGGCGTCCGCGTCCGCGACCGCCCGCAGCGCCGTCGCCACGCCGTCCGGTGTCCATCCCCGCATCTGCTGGCGCACCCGGTCGATCTTCCACGGCGGCATGCCCAGTTCGCGGGCGAGGTCCGCGGGCCGTCCGCCCCGCGCCGAGGAGAGCTTGCCGATCGCCCGCACACCCTGCGCCAACGCGCTGGTGATCAGCACGGGTGCCACCCCGGTCGACAGCGACCAGCGCAACGCCTCCAGGGCCTCCGCCGCCCGGCCCTCCACCGCGCGGTCGGCGACGGTGAAACTCGACGCCTCCGCCCGGCCCGTGTAGTAACGCGCGACGACCGACTCGTCGATCGTGCCCTCGACGTCCGCGACGAGCTGCGAGACCGCGCTGGCCAGCTCCCGCAGATCACTGCCGATCGCGTCCACCAGCGCCTGGCACGCCTCAGGGGTCGCGGACCGTCCCAGCGTCCGGAACTCCGACCGTACGAAGGAGAGCCGCTCGGCGGGCTTGGTCGTCTTCGGGCACGCGACCTCCCGCGCCCCGGCCTTGCGCGCCGCGTCCAGCAGCCCCTTGCCCTTGGCTCCGCCCGCGTGCAGCAGCACGAGGATGATCTCCTCGACCGGATCGCCCAGATACGCCTTCACGTCCTTGACCGTGTCGGCGGAGAGGTCCTGCGCGTTGCGTACGACCACCACCTTGCGTTCAGCGAAGAGCGAGGGGCTCGTCAGCTCGGCGAGGGTGCCGGGCTGGAGCTGGTCGTGGGTGAGGTCGCGGACATCGGTGTCGGGGTCCGCGGCGCGGGCCGCCGCCACCACCTGTCGCACAGCGCGGTCGAGGAGCAGATCCTCCTGGCCCACGGCGAGCGTGACGGGGGCGAGCGGGTCGTCGGTCGAATTCCTTCTGGTGGCCATCGTCATCCAGCATCCCACGCACCACTGACATTGATACTCGGAGGCGGTTCCGGCGGTCTTGGCTCTGCCACTGACCGACGCCCTGCTGGGCTGTCCGGCCCCCTCCCCGAAAGCCACCGCGCGCGGTCGGCGGACCCGGTCCCACCGCAGCCGTGCCGGAGCTGCGGCCGGCCCCGCCGCCGACTCCCGGCCGCCGCACGAGCCGATGACCGGCAAAAAGGACGGCTCACCACGGGCAGCACGAGGTTTCCGCGCCGCCGATTCGGCGCCGCCGGTCGGGAGGTTTCGGCCGTCGAACTCGGGTGCAGGAGAACGAGCCTGCCCTATGCGACCCCGGACGACGCGGAACCCATCGGGACCATCCGTCACTCTCTCGATCTCCGCCACGACTTCTTCGGCACCGCAGCGGCGTACGGCCGGTTCACCACGAGGAACTCTTGGGTACGTCGCCGCGAGGTCGCCGGGAAGACCCCCAGCACCGCGACCGACGTACGGGAGAATGACCGGGTGAGTGATGTGAGACATGTGCTGGTCCTGCCCGATCGCGACGCCGCGGAAGAAGTGGCCGAGGAACTCGGCGACCGCTTCGGGGTGGACGAGGAGCCACAACTCGTCCGTGACGCGTTGGCAGGCGAGGACGACGCCGAGGACGCCCAGTGGCTCGTGGTCGTGGAGGATCCCTCGGGGCGGCTGGACGCCCCTGCCCTCGACGCGCTCGCCGCGGAGTACGAGGGCTGGCTCGAGACCCCGTGAGGGCGGGGGCTGGGGCGGTGCCCCCAGTCAGCGCCGCTGTCCGGCTTTGGGGACGATCTGGATGTCCAGGTCGATGGAGATGCTGGAGCCGACGGCGGCGATGCCCCGGGCCAGCATGGTCTGCCAGGTGAGGGTGAAGTCCTCGCGGTGCAGTTCGGTGGTGGCCCGGCAGGCGGAGCGGGTCTCGCCCTCCAGACCGCTGCCCAGGCCGAGGTACTGGGTGTCCAGCGTGATCGTGCGGCTGACGCCGTGCAGCGTGAGCGCGCCGGTGACGCCCCAGCGGGTACCACCGCGGTGGACGAAGCGGTCGCTGTAGAACTCCATCGTCGGATAGCGGCCGACGTCCAGGAAGTCGCTGGACCGCAGATGGTCGTCGCGCATCTGGACGTTGGTGTCGATGGAGGCGGCGTCGATGACCACGTGCATGGCGGATTCCTCCATGCGGTCCGCGATCCGGATGGCACCGGCGAAGGTATTGAACCGGCCGTGGATGCGTGCCATGCCGATGTGCCGGACCGTGAAACCGACCTGTGAATGCGTCGGCTCGATCTCCCACTCGCCCGGGGCGGGAAGCTGCGGCGGCGCGGCGATCTGCAGGGTGATGTCGCCCAGGCTCGCGTGGCCGCCCTCGACGACCGTGGCCGCGCCGTGGAACGGGGTGAAGCCCTCGGCCGTGACGGCCAGCCGGTACTCACCGGCCGGAACGGTGGCGAGGACGTTGCCGTACGGATCCGTCTCGCCACCGACGACCTTCCGGCCAGCGCTGTCCGTGACGACGAACTCGGCTTGCTGGACGAACTCGTTGACCGGGTCGAGCACACGGCAGCTCAGCACTCCCGCGGTGTGCGGGACTTCGACCCCGGTGAGTGTGTTGCCACGCGGGACACCTGTCGCGCTCTTGCCTCGCAGCCAGCGACCGAACATCTCTTGCCTACCCCCTGGGGTGAGTCACCTTGGGGCCTGACTACTGGACATACACGTCGGAGCACCGGCCCACCGACGAGCATGCATTCGACCACTCTTGTACCGTTCGAGGCAAACAGAGCAGCTCGCGGGCTCTTGTTCAGAGGTGTTACCGAAGGTCCGAATTAGCCTTCTCCTTCGGTGTCGCGGTCGGCCCCTGGCTGCACCGCGGCCGGTGGCGTGGCGCACCGGGCTCCCCGACGCCCGTCCCGGGCCCCTCGGCCCCGCTGCGGTCAATGTCACACCGCTCGGGCGCCCCCGAACCCGGCCCGTCGCGTTCCCAAGCCCACACCCGTCGGACCGTCGACGCCGCGCCTGCCGCCAGGCCGCGTTCACGAGCGACCGACCGCCCGCAGCCCCGCCCCGGTCCCCGACACGGCGATCGCGCCGTCCGTGTCCGTGCGCAGCACCACGGCGCCACCCGCTCTGAGCGCGTCGACGGTACGTGGAGACGGATGCCCGTAGGGGTTGTCCCTGCCCGCGCTCACCAGGGCGAGCCTCGGGCGGACGCCACGTATCAGAGCGGGGTCCTGATGAGCGGAGCCGTGATGGGCGACCTTGAGCACATCCACGTGCGGCAGTACCGGATGCCTTCGCAACAGCCCCTGCTGGGCCGGGGGTTCGAGGTCGCCCAGGAGCAGCAGTGTCGGCCCGCCGGTCCGCACGTACAGGGTGATGCTGGAGTTGTTCGGCTCCCTCGGCAGGAATTCCCCCGGCAGCGCGGAGACACCACCCGCAGCCCCACCACCGGGCCATATGCCGACCGAGGGCCAGAGGACCTGCCAGTCAAGCGGGCCGATCCGGCGGCGTTCGCCGGGGACGGTCCGGACCAGGGGGACACCCGACTCCGCGGCCGTTCTCCGCACGAACGCCACCTGCTCCGGAGGTTCGTCCAGGTTCGTCGTCTGGATCGCCCCCACCGCCCTCCCGCGCAGCACCCCCGGCAGTCCCCGTACGTGGTCCGCGTGGAAGTGCGTGAGCACCACGAACGGCACCTCTGAAACCCCCAGTTCGTTCAGGCACCGGTCGACGAGCGCCGGATCGGGACCGGCGTCCACGACCACACCTCTGGTGTCCCCCGCGGCCAGCACCAGCGCGTCCCCCTGCCCCACGTCGCACATCGCGAACGCCCAGTCGGGAGGCGGCCATCCGGTCAGTACCCGGGTGAGCGGCGCCGGCCGCAGCACCGCCAGGACCAGCAAGAGCGCGACCGCCGAACAGACCCATGGGTGACGCACCGCGCGACGGGCGAGCAACAACACCAGAACCGTCAGCACGGCGAGCAGCAGCGCCCCCTTCGCACCGTCGGGCCAGTCGATCGCCGCCCCGGGCAGCGACGCCCCGGAACGGGCCACCGACGCGATCCACCCCGCGGGCCATCCGGCGACCCGGGCGAGCGGTTCCGCCACCGGTATGGCCACCGGCGCGATGGCGAGCGCCGCGAATCCCAGCACCGTGGCCGGAGCCACCGCGAACTCGGCCAGCAGATTGCAGGGGATCGCCACCAGGCTGACCCGAGAGGCGAGCAGCACGACGACCGGCGCGCACACCGCCTGCGCCGCCGCAGCCGCGGCGAGCGCCTCGGAGACCCGGGGCGGCACCCCGCGCCGCCGCAACGCGTCGCTCCAGTTCGGCGCGATGGTGAGCAGGGCGCCGGTGGCGAGCACGGAGAGGACGAATCCATAACTGCGCGCCATCCACGGGTCGTACAGGACCAGCAGCAGGACCGCCGCGGCCAGCGCGGGGACCAGTGATCTGCGGCGGCCCGTGCCGATGGCGAGCAGCGTGATCAGTCCGCAGACCGCGGCCCTCAGCACGCTCGGCTCGGGTCGGCAGACGGTGACGAAGGCGAGCGTGAGCCCGCCGCCGAGCACCGCGGTCAGCCGCAGCGGAATGCCCAGCCGTGGTGCCAGACCGCGGCGTTCGGCGCGTAGCGCGGTGCCCGGCGGCCCGATCAGGAGGGCCAGCAGGATGGCCAGGTTGGCACCGGAGACCGCCATCAGGTGGGTGAGGTCCGTCGCCCGGAAGGCTTCGTGCAGCTCCGGCGACACCCGTGACGTGTCGCCGACCACCAGCGCCGGCAGAAGCGCCCGGGCATCGGGCTCCAACCGCTCGGTTGCGCTCCGCAGACCGCCGCGCAGCGCGCCCGCCGCGCGCTGGACCGGGGAGGGCGGCCCGATGATACGGGGCGGGCCCTTGCCGTCCGCCCGGAGCACGGCGGCGCTGCGCTCCCCGTCGTGCAGGGGTGGTGCCAGTCGGCCGCCGATGTGCAGTCGGGTGGAGGGGAGCAGCCGCTGCCACCGGGCCGTCGGTCCGCCGGGCGGGACGATCAGCAGCACGGGTGTGCGCACCCGGGTGGCCTCGCCGTCGGGCCCGGTCAGCCGTGTGAGCTCGGCATCGATGAGAAGCGAGACGGGGGTGCTGTGGTCGCCGCGCACCCGTGGCACGGTCTGTCGCGCGTCGGAGGTCACCGTCACCTCCGCCTCGACTCTCGCGAACCGCTGTGCCAGGTCATGTACCGGCCCGTGCCGTACGTCCGCGCTGTGCAGTCCGGCCGACACGGCCCCGGCGGCCGCGCAGAGCAGCGCCGCCGCGGCGGCGGACGCGGTGACGCACGGCCGCCGACAACCTGTCGTGCTCCCGGCGTCGGTGGGCTCTCCTCCGGCCCGGCGTCCAGGGAGCGCACCGGGCATGGACATCCGCGGCAGCGCCAGGAGCACCAGGGCGGCGCCGACACAGAACACCGCTCCCGTCGCCGTCCACCATCCGGGCGCGCTCAGTGCGAGCGCCGCCCCGGCCCAGGCGGCGATCGCCGACGGGACCAGTCTCAGGTCCACCGGCCCCTCCCACCGAGCCTGGGACGCCCAGGGCCGATCACCCGGCTCCGCATGGGCCTCCGTCGCGCTCATGGCCCGACCAGCGGCCGGAGGTCGGCGAAGCGCCGGTCGCCGATGCCGTTGACCTCGCGGAGCTCGTCGACCGAGCGGAAGCCGCCATGCTGAGTCCGGTAGTCGATGATGCGCTGGGCGAGCACCGGTCCGACGCCGGGGAGTGCGTCGAGTTGATCGAGGGTCGCGCTGTTGAGACTGACGGGCCCGGTCGCGGGGCCCGAACCACCCCCCGTACCGTCGACCGGCGGCCCCCCGCCGATCGCGGGAGCGTCCGGAGGGGCCCCCACCACGATCTGCTCCCCGTCCACGAGGACCCGCGCCCGGTTCAGCCCGGTGAGGTCGACGCCCGAGCGGACCCCGCCCGCCGCCCGTAGCGCGTCGGCGACCCTGGAACCGGACGGCAGCTTCTGGATGCCCGGCTCGCGCACCTTTCCGCTCACGTCCACGACGACATGGGCGGCCTCCCCCGCCGCCGGTACCGGTCCGGGCGACGGCTCGGGTACACCGGTGCCACCCGGCGCAGGATGCGAGGCCCCTGCGTGCGTGGACCCGTCGACCAGGTCGGGTGGCTGCACGGGGTGGGGACGTGCCGACCAGAAGTGCGCCACCGCGAAGCCCACGGCGACGGCCAGGACGACGGCCAGCGCGGCAAGGGTCCTGGGCTCCACCCCGCATCTGAGCTGGAGCCATACCGGAATCCGCTCCCGCAGCGCGGGCCCCACCCGAGCCCTCCACCCCATGGGGGCGGAGTCGTGCCGCGGCGCCGAGGCCGGTTCCGGTGACGCGTTCGAACGGGAGGTTGTCGCAGGAGCGGGGGCGGGTGGCGCCGCCGGTAACGGGCTCGGCCCCACGGGCGCACCGGGATCCGGACCGGTGGGCGCCCCCGGCGCGGGCCGCCCGCCCGGTCCCCCGTCCGCCCCTTCCGTGAGATCCGCCCCTGCCATGAGCGCGTCCGCGCGACGACGCCCGGCCGCCGCCCCACCGTCCGCGCTCCCACGCGCCAGTCGCCGCCGTCCGGGTCCGAGACCGGAACCGCCACGACCGCGCCCCGGCCCGCTGCCGACGCCACCGCCCTCACCGGTCGCATCAAGTGTGCTGGTCGCGCGGAGTGTTCGCAGAGTCATGCCTCACGACGGTAGGCACGTCGGCCCGAATCCGCTGGGCCGAGCCGATTCCGGTGGACAACCGGTCAGTTGTGAATAACTCGGCCACACCGAGGAGTGAAGTCCGGGGCGCTGTCGAATCGTGGACGAGATCCGGGGAACCGAGGTTCAAGAGCCGAGAGCCGGCCCGCCTCAGTGCGGCGAGATCACCGCGCCCAGCAGACCGGGCCCGGTGTGCGCGCCGATCACCGCACCCACCTCGCTGACATGCAGCTCGACCAGACCAGGCACCCGCTCGCGCAGTCGTTCGGCAAGCCGCTCGGCCCGCTCCGGTGCCGCCAAGTGGTGCACGGCGACATCCACCCGTGCGCCACCCGCCGCTTCCGTGGCGATCTCCTCCAGACGCGCGATCGCCTTCGACGCCGTCCGCACCTTCTCCAGCGGTTCGATGCGGCCACCGTCCAGTCGAAGCAGCGGCTTCACCGCGAGCGCCGATCCCAACAGCGCCTGCGCGGCGCCGATACGGCCACCGCGGCGCAGATATTCCAGCGTGTCGACGTAGAAGTACGCGGACGTGCCCGCGGCCCGCTTCTCCGCGGCCGCGACGGCCTCGTCCAGGCTCCCGCCCTCCTCCACCGTCTCCGCCGCCTCCAACGCGCAGAAGCCGAGGGCCATGGCCACCATTCCGGTGTCCACCACGCGCACCGGAACCGGCGCGTCCTTCGCCGCGAGCAGCGCGGCGTCGTACGTGCCCGACATCTCGGCGGAGAGGTGGAGCGAGACGATGCCGGTGGCTCCGGCGTCGGCCGCCGCCCGGTACGCGGCGGCGAAGACCTCCGGGCTGGGCCGGGACGTCGTCACGGGGCGACGTTTCTGGAGCGCCGCCGCGAGCGAACGGGCCGAGAGCTCCGTGCCGTCCTCCAGTGCCTGATCGCCGAGGACGACGGTCAGGGGTACTGCGGTGATGCCGTGCCGCTCCATCGCCTCGGGGGGCAGGTAGGCCGTGGAATCGGTGATGATCGCGACATGGCGGGACATGAGCGGGAGGTTACCTGGCCGGCCCGCTGCCCGGCAGTCCGGCCCCGGCCGATCGGCCGCTGTCGTTCGTTTCGCCGCACGTCCCGGTGTCGCCGGCTCGGACCGGACCGCGTCCCGGCGTCGGCCGACCGCCGAACGGCTCAGTTCGTCGTTTCCGGGCGGACCGTCTTCTGCCACGGGTAGGCCGACCGGATCCCGGGGTCCGCAGGCGGTATCGCCCGCACCTGGCCTCCGGCCGCTCCGCGCTCGTCCCGGTCGCCGGGCGCCCGGTGGTTCTCCTGTTCCTCTCCCCGCCGCTGCCCTTGCCCGTGACGATCGCCCCGGGTGTGCCGGTCGTCCTGCGGGCGGCCCTGTCCCCGGACCGGCTCGTCCGGCTCGGTCGTCCAGTGCCGCAGCGCCCCGGCCTCCATGTCGATCTGCGCGTTCAGCGCCTCCAGATCGTCGTCGACGAACCGCCGCGCCCGGTCCCGCGCGGCCCAGCGCAGCGAATTCGCCGAGTGCATGATCCGTTCCGTGCGTTCCTTCAGCTCGGGCAGCAGCGAGGCGACCGTCGCCCGGTCGGGCTCGCGCTCCAGCCTCTTCAGATCCTCGTCGAGCTCGTGTCCATGCACACTCAGCCGCCGGAAGAGGTCCAGCGACTCCTTGAGCGAGGCGTCCTCGACCACCCCGGTCTGCAGCGCCTCCTGCGTGGCCCGCATCGAGGTGCGCAGCGAGAGCCTCAACTGCGCGAGCTCTCCGGCCACGCCCGTCTGGCCGTAGCTCTTGGCCCGCAGCGTGGTGTCCTCGACCGCACGGCGGGCCTGGACGATCGTGCGGTCCACTCCCCGCCTCGCCGCACCGATGACCTTGACACTCGCGTACACGCCCAAGGCGATGAACGCGAAAAAGAGCAATCCCAGGATCAGGATCACGGCTTCCATGAGCGCCCCTCGGGTGTCGTATCGGCTGCCGGACGCCGGCCCCTCCACGGTAAACGCTACGGGCAGGTTGCGGGTTCCCTTCCGACCCGCAACCTGCCCGTAGGGGATCGCCCCCACATCACCCGAGGCGGCCGCCCGGTCGCCTGTCCACGACCGGCACGGGGACGATCACACCGTTGTCACGCAGCCATCAGCGCTGGTCACGCGGGTTGATCGCTGCCGTTCGCACGGAGCCGCTCAGCGCCGGTCACGCGGGGACGATGTTGACCAGCTTCGGCGCCCGTACGATCACCTTCCGGATGCCCGCACCGCCCAGGGCGGCGACCACCGCCGGGTCCGCCAGGGCCCGCGCCTCCAGATCCGCGTCCGAGATCGTCGGGGGAATCTCCAGGCGCGCCTTGACCTTGCCCTTGACCTGCACCACACAGGTCACGGTCTCGTCCACGACGTACGCGGGATCGGCGACCGGGAAGTCCTGGTGCACCACGGACTCGGTGTGGCCCAGCCGCCGCCACAGCTCCTCGGCGATGTGCGGGGCCAGCGGCGCCACCAGCAGCACCAGCGCCTCGGCGACGCTCCGGGGCACCGGCCTGCCCGCCTTGGTCAGGTGGTTGTTCAGCTCGGTGATCTTGGCGATGGCCGTGTTGAAACGCATACCGGCCATGTCCCGGCCGACCCCGTCGATCGCCTTGTGCAGCGCCCGCAGCGTCTCCTCGTCCGGCTCCGTGCCGACGACGGTGACCCCGCCGGTCTCCTCGTCGACGATGTTGCGCCACAGCCGCTGCAGCAGCCGGAACTGGCCGACGACGGCCCGTGTGTCCCACGGCCGCGAGACGTCCAGGGGTCCCATGGCCATCTCGTACAGGCGCAGCGTGTCCGCCCCGTACTCGGCGCAGATCTCGTCCGGCGTGACGGCGTTCTTCAGGGACTTGCCCATCTTGCCCAGGACGCGGCTGACCTTCTCGCCCTGGTAGTAGAACTTTCCGTCCCGCTCCTCGACCTCGGCCGCCGGGACCGCGATGCCGCGGCTGTCCCGGTAGACGTACGCCTGGATCATGCCCTGGTTGTACAGCTTGTGGAACGGCTCGGAGGACGAGATGTGCCCCAGGTCGTAGAGCACCTTCGACCAGAAGCGGGCGTACAGCAGGTGCAGCACGGCGTGCTCGGCACCACCGATGTACAGGTCGACGCCACCGGTCGGCTGTCCCTCGCGCGGGCCCATCCAGTACTGCTCGATCGCGGGGTCGACCAGCTTCTGGTCATTGCTCGGGTCCAGGTAGCGCAGTTCGTACCAGCAGGAGCCCGCCCAGTTGGGCATGGTGTTGGTCTCGCGGCGGTACTTCTTCGGACCGTTGCCGTCGCCCAGGTCCAGGGTGACGTCGACCCAGTCGGTGTTCCGGGACAGCGGGGTCTCGGGCCGGGTGTCCGCGTCGTCGGGGTCGAAGGTGCGCGGCGAGTAGTCGTCGACCTCCGGCAGCTCCAGGGGCAGCATCGACTCGGGCAGCGCGTGGGCCACGCCGTCCTCGTCGTAGACGATCGGAAACGGCTCGCCCCAGTAGCGCTGCCGGCTGAACAGCCAGTCACGCAGCCGGAAGTTGACGGTGCCCTCGCCGACACCGTGCGCCTTCAGCCATTCAGTGATCCTCGCCTTGGCGTCGACGACACCCAGTCCGTCCAGCGAGATCTCGTCGTTGGCGGAGTTGACCAGCTTCGCGTCGTACGAGGCGAAGGCGTCGTCCCAGGTCGAGGGGTCCGTGCCGCGGTCGTCCGACGGAGCGACGACACAGCGCATCGGCAGCTCGAAGGCGCGCGCGAAGGCGAAGTCGCGCGCGTCGTGCGCCGGTACGGCCATGATCGCGCCGGTGCCGTATCCCATCAGGACGTAGTCGGCGATGAAGACGGGGACCTTCTCGCCGCTGACCGGGTTGGTCGCGTACGCGCCGGTGAAGACGCCGGTCTTGTCCTTGGCCTCGGCCTGCCGCTCCACGTCCGACTTCGCGGCGGCCATCTTGCGGTACGCGGCGACGGCCTCCGCCGGGGTGGCGTGTCCGCCGGTCCACACCGGGTGGGTGCCCTCCGGCCAGGCGGCCGGAACGATGCCCTCCACCAGGTCGTGCTCGGGCGCCAGCACCATGTAGGTGGCTCCGAACAGGGTGTCCTGCCGGGTCGTGAAGACGGTGATGGCGTCCGCGCCGTCGACCGGGAAGTCGACCCGCGCCCCCTCGGAACGGCCGATCCAGTTGCGCTGCTGCAGCTTGATGGCCTCGGGCCAGTCCAGCCCGTCCAGGTCCTTCAGCAGGCGGTCGGCATAGGCCGTGATGCGCATGTTCCACTGGCGCAGCTTGGCCTTGAAGACCGGGAAGTTCCCGCGCTCGGAACGGCCTTCGGCGGTCACCTCCTCGTTCGCCAGTACGGTGCCCAGGCCGGGCGCCCAGTTGACCGGTGCGTCGGAGGCGTACGCCAGGCGGTACTCGCTCAGGACGTCCGCGCGCTCGACGGCGCTCAGCGCACTCCAGGCGCGGCCGTCCGGGGTGGGACGGCCGCCGGTCTCGAACTGCGCGACCAGCTCGTCGATCGGGCGGGCCCGGTCGGCCTCCGGGTCGTACCAGGAGTTGAAGATCTGCAGAAAGATCCACTGGGTCCACTTGTAGTACTCCGGCTCGATCGTGGCGAACGAGCGGCGCTTGTCGTGGCCCAGGCCCAGCCGGCGCAGCTGGGCGGTCATGTTCTCGATGTTGGCCTCGGTGGAGACCCGGGGGTGCGTACCGGTCTGCACGGCGTACTGCTCCGCGGGCAGGCCGAAGGCGTCGAAGCCCAGGGTGTGCAGCACGTTGTGGCCGGTCATCCGCTGATGGCGCGCGAAGACGTCGGTGGCGATGTAGCCCAGCGGATGTCCGACGTGCAGCCCCGCACCCGAGGGGTAGGGGAACATGTCCATGATGAACTTCTTCGGTTTGGCGACCAGCTCCGGATCGCCCGCCAGGTCGCCGCTCGGGTTCGGCGCCTCGTAGGTGCCCTCGGCGTCCCAGAAGTCCTGCCAGCGTGCCTCGATGTCGGCGGCCATCGCCGCCGCGTAGCGGTGCGGCGCAGCCGCCTCGGCTGCGGAATTCGTCTCGCTCATGATCCTCAAAGCTCCATCGATCGTCATCTGCCGGCGCCCACGTCTACGGACACGCGTCTACGGAAACGAAAAATCCCCTCGCACAGGAGGGGACGCCGCGCCGATTCCGACCAGGCATTCTCACCGGTCGGGACTGATCAGCGCGGCTCGCTAAGCAGAAGGCGTACGGCACGCATGGCGCCAGGGTACCGCACGGGTCCGGAACCGGGCCGGGCACGACCGCTCCCCGGACGGGCGGCAGCACCCCTTCGCGCGGCTCGCCGTCCGCGCCGGTGTCCGCCTCAGGACGCACCCACGCGCGGTGCCGGTCGGCACGGCCGGACCGACGCGCCGCATCGGCCATCGGCGCATGGACCGGTGTATGAGCGGGTGGCGCAGCCCGCCGTATGAGCCCAGCGCATCCAATGCACCTGACGCTCCTGACGTACACGTACGAGAAACGAGAAGCGGGCCATCCCTTGACGGATGACCCGCTTCTCGTCTCTTCACTGTGGAGCTAAGGAGAATTGAACTCCTGACCTCCTGCATGCCATGCAGGCGCTCTACCAACTGAGCTATAGCCCCTCGCTGTCCGCCTCCCGGTTCCCCGTGGCGACATCGAGAACATTACCGGTGACCCCGCCGCTCCACCAAATCGTTTCCCGTCTGACCGGATCTGGCCTGTTCCACCGAGGTCCTGGTCACGCTTGGGCACCAGGTTTCACGCCGTGGCGAAGGAGTAGAAGCGCTTGAGCGTGCAGTGGTCATCCAGCAGCCGCCCGTAGATCGGCTCGCCCTCCAGCTCCCGGTAGGTCTCGATGGGGTCACCTTTTATGATCAGCGCCCGCGCGCACTCCTCGCACCAGTACTGATAGTCGGGATTGACCGGGTCCATGTCCCTGACGATGGGCGTGCCGCTGCCGCACCAGTCGCACTTCCGCCTGTGTGCACCCATGAGTCAGCTCCGGATTCGGTCGCCGGCGATGCGCACATGAACGGTCCGGTCGTCGCCGCCGAGCACACGGACCGTGGAGGACCGGGCACCGGCAGGCCGGCCGGTGCGGGCGCGGCGTTCGGGGTCGAGGGGCGGGTCCGGGGGCTCGTGGCGGCTCGCAGGCATGACGCGCTCCCTCCCGTTCGATCCGTAGTAGCCCCCTCCGGCGCTCCGATTCTGCCATGAGCCCGCGAGAGGGGCAGCCCACCGCATATCCGGCCGGTCCCGCCGCCGCGCGAGCCCCGGCACCATACGGAGAAATCCGCCGTTCCGGAACCGGCGGCGACTCATCGGCAACCCCCCTACCGGACAAGGGCGCTGACGGCATCCCCTGATGACGGCACGTCAACACCACGAAGACGTGAGGAAGCAAGAAGAAGCGAACAGCGCGCGTCATGTGCACCGTGCGCCGGAACCGAGGTGGCCGGAGACCGGCTGCGGGCGCACCTGGAACCCGCGACGGCGCGACGCAAGGATCCCGCCCCCTGACAGGGGCGGGATCCTGATTGTGGAGCTAAGGAGAATTGAACTCCTGACCTCCTGCATGCCATGCAGGCGCTCTACCAACTGAGCTATAGCCCCGCTGTTCGCTTTGTTCTCTGCGTTTCCGCGCCGCGAACAAGAAGAACTTTAGCCTGTGACCTGCCGGAAAGTGAAATCGGGCTGTCACCGCTCCGAGGGGGCCCGCGAAGGGCTCTGCGAGGGCCTTCGCACGGCCTCCGGCCCCGGTTCCGCGGCCCGGCTATGTGTCGTCGCCAAGCACCGGCTCGGGCAGCGTGCCCGCGTTGTGCTCCAGGAGGCGCCAGCCGCGCGCGCCTTCGCCGAGCACCGACCAGCAGCAGTTGGAGAGCCCGCCGAGCCCTTCCCAGTGGTGCGATTCCAGGCCCAGCAGCCGGCCGATGGTGGTGCGGATGGTGCCACCGTGGCTGACCACGACGAGGGTGCCGCTGTCGGGCAGCTTGTCCGCGTGTTCGAGCACCACCGGGGCGGCCCGGTCGGCGACCTCGGTCTCCAGTTCCCCACCGCCGCGGCGCACCGGCTCGCCGCGCTTCCACGCAGCGTACTCCTCGCCGTACAGGGCGTTGATCTCCTCATGGGTGAGCCCCTGCCAGACCCCGGCGTAGGTCTCGCGCAGCCCCGCGTCGTACGTCACCTCCATGCCCGTGATCGCGGCGAGCTCGGCCGCCGTGGCGACCGCCCGCCGCAGATCGGACGCGAGGATCGCGTGCGGCCTCACCGAGGCGAGCAGCCGGGCGGCCCGGCGGGCCTGCCCGACCCCCGTCTCGGTGAGTGGGATGTCCGTGGAGCCCTGGAACCGGTGCTCCAGATTCCACGCTGTCTGGCCGTGTCGCCAGAGGACGACTCTGCGGCCCCTGCCGCTCCTGCTGCCGCTCAGCTCCGCTCACCTTCCGTGCCGCCGTTGAGCTTCGCGTGTTCCTCGGCCTTGCCCTTGGTCTTGACCGCGTCCTCGGGGAGTGCGATTTCGGGGCAGTCCTTCCAGAGGCGCTCCAGCGCGTAGAAGACCCGCTCCTCGTTGTGCTGGACGTGGACGACGATGTCTACGTAGTCGAGAAGGATCCAGCGGGCGTCGCGGTCGCCCTCACGGCGTACCGGCTTGGCGCCCAGTTCCTTCAGGAGCCGCTCCTCGATCTCGTCGACGATGGACTTGACCTGGCGGTCGTTGGGCGCCGAGGCCAGCAGGAAGGCATCCGTGATCGACAGCACATCGCTGACGTCGTACGCGATGATGTCGTGCGCGAGCCGGTCGGCGGCAGCCTGGGCGGCGATGTTGATGAGCTCGATGGAGCGGTCCGTGGCGGTCACAAGCAGGCTTTCGTCGGCGGTCGGTTCACCCTCGCGAAGGCCGCAAGGGACCTCCGGGAGGCTGCTGCTCGTCCCGGCCGATTCGGCCCGTGGCCGTCCGGTGCGCGCGGCCTGCGGAGCCCCTGAGCGGCCTCCTGGCGGAGCATTCAGGCCGATTCGGCGACGCCGCAGACGTACGCGCCGGGCGTCGGGGGCCCGGCCGAGGTCTTCAGCACCCTCCTAGGGTCTCACGGACCGCCGACAGCCCACACAACAAGCGTTCGGAGACGCTTGCCGACAGCGGCCGGGCGGGCCGGGACCGGCCGGGCCTCGGGGCGCCCGGCCGGGGCCCCGGGCCCCAAAGCCCGAGGCCCCGGGGCCGGTTCCGGTCACTTGACCGGGTAGTCCTGGCCGAGCAGGACGGACACGTCCGCGTTCGAGAAGGGACTGCCCTGCTTCACCGCGCTCGCCGGCAGCCCCAGGGTCTTGGCGACCTGCGTCGCCGCGCCCTTGTTCTCCGGCGTCTTGTAGATCACCTCGGACAGCGGCACCGCCTCGGCCCTGCCACCGCCGACGAAGGCGTAGCCGCCGTTGACCAGCTTGACCCGGGCGGATTCCGCGCCGTCCTCGTCACCGGTGGCGTTCTTGATCCCGACCCGCACGGCCGCACCGGCCTCCGGAGCCTTCACCGTCCCGCCCAGGATGTCCTTGACGATGTTCTCGGTGGCGGTGTCGTCGAGCGTGCCGTCGGCCTGCGTCGGCAGCAGCACCGTCTTGTAGTCGCCGACCTTGGCGTGGCGGGCGAGCTTCGCCAGGGAGGCGCCGAGGTCCTTCTCGGGGAGCGACGGATCGAGGATCTGTGCCAGGGTCTGCACGGTGACGGTGGCGGCCTTCGGGTCGTCCGAGAGCTTCCGCAGCACCCCCCGCAGCACCTCGCCGAACCGCGTGAGCTGCTTCGCCTCGTCCTCGCCGGACGCCCGGTGGGTGGCGTACGCGACGGCCATCCGGCCGCTCAGGGTCTGTCCCTCGCCCTTCTTCACCAGCGGTGAGGCGCCCTTCTTCGTGTCGGGCACATCGGTGTCGATGTCGACGTCGATGTTGCCGACGAGATCGACGAGCGCCTCCAGGTAGGGGGTGTCGAGCCGCCATGTGCCGCCGATCCTGGTGCCGAGCAGCGTGTCGATCGATTCACGGGTTCCGGTGGTGCCGTCGTCGTCGACGGACTTGCCGAGGGTGGTCGTGGCGCCGTCGTCGTCGGAGACCGCGAGGGCGTTGGGGAGGAGGACCGTGCTCCCCTTCTTGGTCGTCACGTTGTCCACGAGCAGCGCCGTGGAGGTGCCGCCCTTCTTGGTGTCGTGGAGGTGGACCACGATGACGTCCCGCTGCTGCGGGCCCGCCGACGCGGTGCCGTCCTGCTCCGAACCGGAGAGTCCGGGAAGCTTCCCGGCGGCCCAGAGGTAGCCGACGCCGCCGACGACCACCAGAGCCACCACGACTATCAGCGCGATCATGCGGTTGCGGCCGCGGCGTCGTGCCTCCTCGCGCCGCTCGCTGCGGCTCTCGGTGAACTTGAGCCAGTCGATGACGTCTTCGGAGTCCTCGTCGGGCTCTTCGATGAAGGAGAACTGCTCGGTGCGGTAGTCCGAACGGCGCTGGCCCGGAACGGACGGCTCCGGCTCGTTCCCGGCCCCCTCGTGCGATTCCGGCTCGGCCCGGTCGGGGGCCGCGGCAGGTGGCGCGGACGGGGCCGACTGCGCGGCGGCCCGCTGCTGCGGATGAGCATCGGCCTCCTGCGCGGGAGCCGCCGCCTGTTGCGGGATGTTCCACTGCTGCGTGGTGTCGACGGCGGGCTGCCGGCCGGCGTCGTAGCCGTAGCCCTCGTAGCCGCCGTACGCCTGCTGGTCGGACTGATGGGGCTGGGACCGGGGCACCTGGGCGCCGTACGGGTCGTACGCCTGCGGCTGCGCGGGATACGCCTGCTGGGACTGTGCGTAGGGGTCGTATCCGTACCCCTGGCCGGTCCCGTAACCGCCCTGGTCAGCCGGTTGCGGCTGCGGGGACTCCGGATGCGGGTGCTGCTGGGACTGCTGCGGGTGCTGAGGCTGCTGCGGGTGCTGAGGCTGCTGGGATGCGTACGGATCGTATGTGCCGTACGCCTGCGGTCCGGCCTGCTGATACACCGGCTGCCCGTACTCGTCGTAGCCGACGATCTGCGGCTGCTGGTAATACGGGTCGTACGGGTTCTGTCGGTCGTTCACCGGTGCCCCTCTGGCTCATTCGCCGCGGTACAGCTGGCGTTTGTCGATGTAGCGAACCACACCGTCCGGCACCAGATACCAGACCGGCTCCCCCTTCGCGACCCTCTGGCGGCAGTCCGTCGAAGAGATGGCGAGCGCGGGGACCTCCACGAAGGAGACACCGCCCTCCGGCAGTCCTGGATCGGTGAGCGTGTGACCGGGCCGTGTCACGCCGATGAAGTGGGCGAGCGAGAAGAGTTCGTCGGCGTCCCGCCAGGTGAGGATCTGGGCGAGCGCGTCGGCTCCGGTGATGAAGAAGAGATCCGCGTCACCGTGGATCGCGCGCAGGTCCCGCAGCGTGTCGATGGTGTACGTCGGTCCGCTGCGGTCGATGTCGCTCCGGCTGACCGAGAACTGCGGGTTGGAAGCCGTCGCGATGACCGTCATCAGATAGCGGTCCTCGGCCGGGGAGACCCGCTTGTGGCTCTTCTGCCAGGGCTGCCCGGTCGGGACGAAGATCACCTCGTCGAGGCGGAACTGGGCGGCCACTTCACTGGCCGCCACCAGGTGTCCATGATGGATCGGGTCGAACGTCCCGCCCATCACGCCGATACGGCGCTTTCCGCTGCCGGTAGGCACTTCCTGCTCTTCCATGCGTGCAGAGCCTACTGGCACAGTTGTTCGCCTTCGCTTCAGCGGTCGCGGTTGAAGCGGGTGGTGATCCACAGCAGAACCATCAACGCGATGAACGCGCCGCCGCCGACGATGTACGGGTTGAGGCTCGGGTGGTTGCCACCCTGCTCACCGCCCTCGGCGGCAAGAGTGACCAGCTGGTGCGCAGTGCTCATGAGACTCATCTTCGTCAGGACCTTCGATCGGGGGTCGGGAGCAAGATGTCGCGCACATCGTATGCGGGCGCTCCGGCCGAGCTCACGCCGACTCAGTCGTTGTCGTCGTCGGCTCAGCCGTTGTCGTCGTCATCGCCGTCGTTCCGGTACCCGCGGAGCAGGAACCAGGCCAGCAGAACGCCACCGACGAGCGAGGCGAGCAGCACGATACGGAGCGTGTCGCCGGGTCCCTGGTCCTCCGACGCGGCGGCGAGCAGGGCAACGGTATGCGGCATGTCGGGCGTCTCCTCGGTTATCCACAGCCCCCGCACACCGTAGCTCCAGCGCCTAGTCTGGGATCCGTCAGGGGGCGAGTGACATCTCGTACGAACAGGGGGCCATTCCATGACCGAACGCCACTTCGAGAGCGACGGACACGTGCCGGGCAGGCAACGACGGCGTTTCGAGGGGATCTCGTCCCGGGCCTATGAGCACCCGGCGGACCGCTCGGCCCTGGTGGCCCTGCGCAAGCTGAGCGGCTTCGACACCGTCTTCAAGACGCTGAGCGGGCTGCTGCCCGAGCGCAGCCTGCGGCTGCTCTTCCTCTCCGACTCCGTCCGGGTGAGCGACGCGCAGTTCGCCCATCTCAACGACATGCTGCGGGACGCCTGCTACATCCTCGACCTGGAGAAGGTCCCGCCGATGTACGTCAGCCAGGACCCGCAGCCCAATGCCATGTGCATCGGGCTCGACGAGCCGATCATCGTGGTGACGACGGGCCTGGTGGAGCTCCTCGACGAGGAGGAGATGCGGGCCGTCGTCGGCCACGAGGTGGGGCACGCCCTCTCCGGCCACGCCGTGTACCGCACGATCCTGCTGTTCCTCACGAGTATCGCGCTGAAGGTCGCCTGGATCCCGCTCGGCAATGTGGCGATCATGGCGATCGTGACGGCACTGCGCGAGTGGTTCCGCAAGTCGGAGCTGTCGGCCGACCGCGCGGGACTGCTGGTCGGTCAGGATCTGCAGGCGTCGATGCGCGGCCTGATGAAGATAGCGGGCGGCAATCATCTGCACGAGATGAACGTGGACGCCTTCCTCGCACAGGCCGACGAGTACGAGAAGGGCGGCGACCTGCGCGACTCCGTGCTCAAGATCCTCAATCTGCTGCCCCGCTCGCACCCGTTCACCACCGTGCGCGCGGCCGAGCTGAAGAGGTGGTCCGAGACACGCGACTACCAGCGGATCATGGACGGTCACTACCCGCGGCGCCAGGAGGACAAGGACACCTCGGTGACGGATTCCTTCCGGCAGTCCGCCGCGCACTACGCGGACGCGGTACGGACCAGCAAGGACCCGCTGATGAAGCTCGTTGGCGACATAGCCGGCGGTGCCGGGGACCTGGGCGGCAGGCTCCGCGACAAGTTCACCGGTCAGGGCGGGGGTACGACCGACAAGGGCGGCGCTACGGGTGACTCCCCCGGCTCGGCTCGGCCGGAGGAACCGCGGAACCCCGAGGGGCCGGAGTCGGCGGGGAGCTGACCACGAGTGTCCCGCAGAGCGTCCCTGTGGGCCGGCCCGTGTTGTACGGGTCGGTGCCCGCAGGGCCGCCGGAGGTGGCGCGCTGACCGGCGAGCAGGGGGCGCAGGACGCCCGCGGTGTCCGTCGGGCACGCCTGCGGCCCGGCCTGGACATAGCTGCTGCGCAGTTCGAGCCGGTGCAGGCGCAGGTCTTCCCGGTCGAAGCGGAAGTGCAGCTCGCGCCGGACGATGAAGAGCGAGGCACCGGCCGCGCCCTGCGACCCGGAGGCGGCGGGACGGAGCGTGTACGTGAAGGTGTGGTCGGACACCACCTCCAGGGTGTCGGCCCCGGCCTCGCTGTAGCTCAGCGTGCCCCGGACGCGGATGTCGGGACCTGCCAGGGCCACCTTCGCCGGGTCGAAGCGGACCAGCCAGCCCGCGGGGGCGTGCTGCCCGTCGTCGTCCGGCCGGTGCATGCTGCGCTCGAACTGGGCCATCTGACCGGGGTCGAGCAGCTTTTCCACCGGCCGCAGCGTGTGCCCGGCGAGGACATCGGGATCGAGCGAGGACGCGACCAGGTAGTCCTTGACGGTGGCCAGGGCCATCGCCACCTGGTTGTCGGAGAAGTTGGCGGTGGCCCTGACCGTCGGCGGCAGGTCGATGCCCGCGACACCCTTCGCGTACTGAGCGGCGGGGCTCCGGGAGAGGAGGTCGGCGGCCGTTCCGCCGGGCACACGCCCGCGGGGGGCCAGCGGGATGACGGTCGATCTCAGCGGTTCGACCTTTCGGCCGACGGGCGCCTGATAGGGATGGCGCAGGCCCATGTACACGGCCGTTCCGAAGGCCAGGGCGATCAGGAGGATCAGGACGATGGCGGCTCGGGAACCGGCCCTGAACCTCCGGGGAGGGAGGCTGCGCACGGCAGGCGTGTGATCCGCGATGCGCTCCTGGGCGGAGAACTCCTTCAGCCGGGCTGCCCGGACGAACGACTCGTCGAAGACGAGCGACCTGTACTCGTCCTCGCTGCCGCCCGGTGTGTTCTCGGACGGACCTTCTGGTGGTTCTCCGCGGTGTGCCATGACTTCTCCCGACTCCACGTCACCGGCCGGAGCCGGGACGCTTCGCTCTGCTTCGGCCGATGGCTTGGGACAGGGCCCGCCCGCCATGGTGCGCGTGGCGCCCCATGGACACCCGGGTGCGAACGAGTGAGAAGCCCCCTCGGAGAGAGGGTCACACCTTCAGGGTAGGTCGATTGCGGCCGCGGTAAACGCGGAGACGTGAGAGAAGCTCCCGGACGCCCGGGAGCCACGTCCCTCCGTGGTCGGCCTTCCGCGTTCAGGCTTTTGTGGTCGGCTCTCGAAGCGCGGCTCATCGCGGGAACGGGAGCGGGGACGGGGGCGGGGGCGGTGAACCGGAAGGCCGTATCGGGGCCCGCGTCGGCCAGGCGCGGCAGGCCTGCGCGGCGACGCACGGGATGCGGCGCGGTCGGCCGCGGCGGAGATGGCGGAGGTTCTGGCGGCGGAGGCCGGGAGCGGCACTGGGGGCATGGCGAAGAGCCTGGAGGGCGGCTGTGGCGGCCACAGCCGACCTGACCAAGCACTACTAGGTGCCGTCCGGCAGCGGGAAACCGCACGAGCTATCGGAAAGCGGCGCTCACAGGGAGATCGCGCGGGCCTTCGGAGAGTGTCCCGGGTCACAGGGGGGCCGTACGGACCGCCGGAGGGCGGCCGGGATCAGCCGGTGCCAGGGACGGAGGAGACCGTGGGGCGGGGAGGAGCCGTGGAGACCGGCCCCGGGGCCGTGTCCACACCCGTGGTCGCGGGCGGCGGGGCGGGGTCCTGCCGGTTGCCCGACGCGTTGCGGTAGACCGCCCCGAAGGCCAGCGCGACCATTCCGATACCCATCAGCACGGTGAGGATCCAGGCCACCGGACGATGCCAGCGTGCCGATCCCCGGTAGGGACGCAGCGCCCCGCCGTGCCGACCGTAGGGACCGCGGGCACCATCGGAATCGACCAGGCCGTAGGGGTGGTCCTCGCCGCCGTACCGGCCGCCGCGCCCGTACCCCTCGTCGGCGTATTCGTCGTCCAGCGGGCCGCCGCCCGCCCGGGAGCGGGACGCCTCGGCCTCGGCCCGCGCCTGAGCGGCCGCGAGCAGCCGCTCCACGGCGCTGGGTTCGTGGATCTCCGCAGCCCGCACGAAGTCCTCGTCGAACACCACGGAGGCGAAGTCCTCGTCCGCGCCCCCGCGGTCGTCGTCGGGCTCCCAGCCGTCCGGGAACGGCCTGCCCCCCACGTCGTCCGGCACGGTTCCAGACTAGCCCTGGCGGACCGTTCTGGGCAGGGAGCCGACGACATTCACCGGGCCCGGCCGGTCAGCCGGTCATCGCACGTGGCCGTCGCCCGTGACGATGTACTTCGTCGAGGTCAGCTCCGGCAGCCCCATCGGGCCCCTGGCGTGCAGCTTCTGCGTGGAGATGCCGATCTCGGCACCGAAGCCGAACTGACCGCCGTCGGTGAAGCGCGTCGACGCGTTCACCGCCACGGTCGTGGAGTCGACCAGCTGGGTGAAACGGCGGGCCGCGGCCTGGGACGTGGTCACGATCGCCTCGGTGTGGCCGGAGGACCAGAGCCGGATGTGCGCGACGGCGGCGTCCAGGGAGTCCACGACGGCCGCGGCGATGTCGTAGGAGAGGTACTCGGTCTCCCAGTCCTCCGGCGTCGCCGGCACCACGGTGGCCTCGGACCCGGCGGCGTGTTCGAGGACCCGCTCGTCGCCGTGCACGGTGACCCCGGCCTCGGCCAGCGCGTCCAGGGCGCGCGGCAGGAATTCCGCGGCCACGTCCTTGTGGACCAGGAGCGTCTCGGCGGCGTTGCAGACACTCGGACGCTGAGCCTTGGAGTTGACCAGGATCTCGACGGCCATGTCGATGTCCGTCCGCGCGTCCACGTAGACGTGGCAGTTGCCGGTGCCGGTCTCGATGACCGGGACGGTGGACTCCTCGACCACCGTGCGGATCAGCGAGGCACCGCCGCGCGGGATGAGCACGTCGACGAGGCCGCGGGCCCGCATCAGCTCGCGCACCGACTCACGGCTCTCGCCCGGCACCAGCTGCACGGCGTCGGCCGGGAGACCCGAGCCGCCGACCGCGTCGCGAATCACCCGTACGAGTGCCGCATTGGACGTGTACGCCGAGGACGAGCCACGCAGCAGGACGGCGTTGCCCGACTTCAGGCAGAGCGCGGCGGCGTCGACCGTGACGTTGGGGCGGGCCTCGTAGATGATCCCGACCACGCCGAGCGGCACCCGGACCTGTCGCAGGTCGATGCCGTTGGGCAGGGTGGAGCCCCGGACGACCTCACCGACCGGGTCGGGCAGGGCCGCAACGTCCCGCACATCGGCGGCGATGGCGCGGACCCGCTCCGGGGTGAGGGTCAGACGGTCGATGATCGCCTCGCTGGTCCCGGCCTCGCGGGCGCGGGCGATGTCCTCGGCGTTGGCCTCGACGATCTCGCCCGCCCGCACCTCCAGCGCGTCCGCGATCGCGAGCAGCGCGTCGTCCTTCGCCGCGCGCGGCAGTGGCGCGATGTCGGCGGCGGCGGCGCGCGCCCGGTAGGCGGCCTGGGCGACCGGGGACATGTTGTCGTACGGCGAGAGCGTGGTCATGCCCGCAGCGTAATGCGCACACCGCGGGCATCCACCGGGCATCCCGTGATGCGAGACGACGGCTCGACACCGCTCACGCTCGGAACTCGTAACCGAACGCCCGGACCGACGAGCGGCCGTGCCCCGGGTGCGGTCGGCCGCCCTCGGGGACATGACCGGCCGTCCTCGGGGCCGCGAGCGGTCGTGCCGCGGCCCCCGCCGAACGCGCCCCGGTCCACGCCCGGCCCACGCCCGGGGCGGTCCTGCCCGGCGCCGTACCCGCCGGACCCGGCGCTCAGAACGGATGCACGCCGACCCGGGCCGCCGGGGGCGGTCCGTACCCCTCGGCGACACGCTGGTGATACGTCTCGCGGTCGATGACCTCCAGACCGACGATCTCCCACGGTGGCAGTCCGGCGGTGGAGCGGTGCTCTCCCCAGAGCCGCAGCGCGACCGCCGCCGCGTCGTGCAGATCGCGGGCCTCCTCCCAGTATCGGATCTCCGCGTGGTCGTTGGCGTACCGGCTGGTCAGCAAAAAGGGATGGTCGTGCGCGAGCTGTTCCAGGCCGCGCTTGACCTCCCTGAGCGGGGTCTCGGCACCCGAGACGCTCAACGTGACGTGCCAGAGCCGGGACGGGGTGCGCTCGGGACCGCGTCCCTCGCCCATCGCCGCCGACCCGGGTCTGACCACCGTCGGCCCGAACCCGGCAGTCTGGTCGTCCGTGCGGTCCGCGGACCGGCTCCCCTCGAGGTCGGCACCTGCTCCGACGCTGCTCAGGGCCCGGCCACCCGTTCCTCGGGGCGGCGCCCCCGGGCGCGCTCGTCTCACCGGCGGCCTCCTGTGAATGCGTTTACTGTGCGGTACTCCGCTCTGTCCCCGCTACAAAGTTGACCAGCCCGCGGGCCGGAATGGGGCGGTTTTCATGAAGGTCCCTGTCCTGAGACCGGACTTTCAACCGTTTCAGGGGGTCTGTCACCGGTGCAGGAGGACAAGATCGTCCCTGTGTACGATCTCGCGCTCGTACGCCGGCCCGAGTTCCCGCGCCAGATCGCGGGTGGAGCGGCCGAGCAGTTGCGGGATCTCCTTCGCGTCGAAGTTGACCAGCCCGCGGGCTACGGGATGCCCCGCGACGTCGCGCAGTTCCACCGGATCGCCCGCGGTGAACTCGCCCTCGACCGCCAGGATCCCTGCGGGCAGCAGCGAGCCGTGCCGCTCGACGACCGCCCGGACGGCCCCGTCGTCGAGGATCAGGGAGCCCTGCGGAGTGGAGGCGTGGGCGAGCCAGAGGTGCCGGTCGGCCGACCGGCGTCCGGTGCGGTGGAAGTACGTACCGGTGTCGCGCCCGGCCAGGGCGTCGGCGGCGCGGCTCGCCGAGGTGAGGACGACCGGGACCCCGGCGGCGGTGGCGATCCGGGCGGCCTCGACCTTGGTGACCATGCCGCCGGTGCCGACACCCGCCTTCCCCGCACTGCCGATGACGACCCCCACCAGGTCCTCCGGACCGGTCACCTCGGCGATCCGCGCGGTGCCGGGCACGCTCGGATCCCCGTCGTAGAGGCCGTCCACGTCCGAGAGGAGGACCAGCAGATCGGCGCGGACCAGGTGGGCGACGAGCGCCGCGAGCCGGTCGTTGTCACCGAACCGGATCTCGTCCGTGGCCACCGTGTCGTTCTCGTTGACGACCGGGAACGCGCCCATCTCCAGGAGCTGGTCGAGGGTGCGGCAGGCGTTGCGGTAGTGGGCGCGGCGACTGGTGTCGTTGCTGGTCAGCAGCACCTGCCCGACGCGTACGCCGTACCGCGCGAAGGACGCCGTGTAGCGGGCGACGAGCAGCCCCTGGCCGACACTGGCCGCGGCCTGCTGCCTGGCCAGGTCCTTGGGCCGCCGGTGCAGGCCGAGCGGGGCGAGCCCGGCCGCGATGGCCCCGCTGGAGACGAGCACGATCTCGCGTTCCCCGCCGCTGCGCACCTTGGCGAGCACGTCGACGAGCGCGTCGACGCGGTCCGCGTCGAGACCGCCCGCCGCCGTGGTGAGGGAGGAGGAACCGACCTTGACCACGATCCTGCGGGCCTCTGCGACGCCCTGCCTTGCCCCTGACACGTACTTCCCCAAACGATCCGACTCGCCCAGCCCTCGCAATCTACGTGAAAAAGGGGAGCGGGCGCCCTGGCATTCCGTTTCCTGGACTGCGGGCCCGCACACCCCGGGATCCCGGCCGGCCGCCCGTGGTCCCGGCACGCCGGCGGCGCCCGGGTCGGCGCCCTCGGGTCTCCCCACCTCTCCGGCCGGTCGCGCGGCGGTGGCGCATCCGCGCCGCACCCCGGCGGGACCGCGGTTCCCGCCACGCTGCGGCACTACGGCCCCCGAACAGCCCTCCGGATTCCGGTCAGATGTCCGGCATTGTCGGCAAGATCATGCTGTCTCCCCGCATGCAACCATTAAGGCGTCTCGACCATCTAACAGCCGATAGGGTGCACGGCGGGTGGCTCATCGTGCCCATTTCCCGATGGCACGGGCCCCGCATCCACCACCGACCAGTGGGACTTCTACCAGACATGGGACACCGGAAATGCCAGTCAAAGTAAGTGTCGTCATTCCTGTTTACAACCCGGGCAAGTACATCGACCCCTGCATCGACTCACTTCTGCGGCAGACCCTCCCTGCAGGGGAGTTCGAAGTCCTCTTCGTCAACGATGGCTCGACGGACGACACTCGCGAACGGCTTGAGCAACTGGCCGCGGAGCACGCCCACTTCCGCGTCATCACCATCCCGAACTCCGGCTGGCCCGGAAAGCCCCGCAACATCGGCGTGGACGAAGCAAAGGGCGAATACATCCAGTTCGTCGACCAGGACGACTATCTCGCTTCCGGCGCTCTCGAACGTCTGTACAAAATGGGGCACCGCAACGGCTCGGACATCGTCATCGGCAAGGTGGCGAGCAACTTCCGGGGAGTCCCGCACGGGGTATTCAAGAAGAACCGAGAAAAGTGCACGCTGCACAACGCCCCGCTGCACGACAGCCTCACACCGCACAAAATGTTCCGCAGGGAATTCCTCCGCGAGAACGGCATCGCCTACCCCGAGGGCAAGCGCCGGCTCGAGGACCAGCTGTACATGATGCAGGCCTACTTCCCCGCCAAGGTCGTCTCGATCCTCGGGGACTACACCTGCTACTACTACTCGCGGCGCGACGACGGACAGAACGCCGGTTCGGCGAAGATCGTCCCGTCCGGCTACTACGGCAATCTCCGCGAGGTCCTCGACGTCGTCGTGGACAACACGGAGCCGGGCGAGTTCCGCGACATGCTGCTGCGCCGCTTCTACCGCGTCGAGATGCTCGGCCGCCTCAGCGAGCCGTCGGTGCTCACGTACGCCCCCGAGTACCTGGACGAGATGTGCGACGCCGTCCAGGACCTGGCCGCGGACTTCGTGAACGACAGCGTGCACGACGGACTCGGTCCGGTGCTGCGGCTGCGTTCGACACTGCTGCGCGACAACAACCGCCAGGGCCTCGTCCGCGTCGCCCGGTTCGCCGCCTCGGTCAAGGCCGCGGCCCGCCTGGAGAGCTTCGACTGGCGGCCGGACGGCAAGATCGACCTCACGGTCACCGGCCGACTCGTCCACGGTGACGGACAGGCCCCGCTGACGCTGCTCCACCGCGACGGCCGCTACTACCTGCACCCCGACATCACCCAGGGGTTGCTGCCGGACGGCGAGCTCCTGGACGTCAGCGACGACATGGACGGGTTCTCCGCCGAGCTGGCGCTGCGCAACCGCGAGACGGCCGTCGAGTGGCCCTGTCCGGCGGACTTCACCGCACGGATCGTGGACCTCGGCGACGACGTCTGCGAGGTCGTCCTGCACGGCACCGGCCAGATCGGCTCGGAGGCCTTCGGCCGCCGCGGCCGGGTGTCACGTGGCTTCTGGGACGTCTGGGTACCGCTGCGCGGCCTCGGCCTCGTCCGCAAGGCACGGCTCGGCGCCGACCGCGCCCCGGAGGTGGACTCCGCCTGCCTGCCCGCCTCTCTGGGCTCCCCGGCCCGCGCCGTCATCCCGTACTTCACCGACCCGCACGGCAATCTCTCCCTCGATGTCGCCCGACGGTCCAAGAAGCTGGCCGACCACCTCGAAGGCCGTCCGCTCCAGCGGTCTCCCGGTGGCCACCCCGAACTCCGGCTCGATCTCTTCACCACCCCCACCACCGCGCCCTCCCCCGTCACACTGGTCCTGAGTCCGGTGGACGAGAAGAGCGGGTCGTCCCGCCAGGTGCGCACCACGCTCCACCCCGTCGAGGGCCGTATGCACCTCACCGTGCCCGGTATCACGCCGAACGTGGCGCCCGGCACCTGGAAGCTCTCGGTCCGGTTGGACGGCGACAAGAACCCCGCGTTCCACCTCTGTGACGTCACCGTCGGCGCCAACGGCCGGATGACCCTTCCCAGCGGCCTGCCACCGATCGACGCCGACATCATGCTCGGCACCATCAGCAAGCGCAGGAAGGCGAAGCTGCGCCGCGCGCTGCGCACGGTCGGCGGTCCGATCGTGCGCAGGCTCCCGCCCAAGGGCCGCAAGCGGGCACGCCGCCTCGCCGCCCGGATCACCGGCTGATCCACGCGCGTACCGTCGTACGCCCCCCGCAGAGAACACGGCCGAACGACTCGGCCATCAGCAACAGAACAAGCAAGGACGTGATCGCATGCGGCAGCTCTCCATCGCAGGGGCCTGGGTACACGAGCCCAAGGTCTTCCCGGACAGCCGCGGCAGCTTCCACGAGTGGTTCAAGGCGGCGGAACTCGGCGAGGCCGTCGGGCACACGCTGAGCCTCGCGCAGGCCAACTTCTCGATCTCCAGCCGCGGCACCCTGCGCGGTGTCCACTTCGCCGACGTGCCGCCGAGCCAGGCGAAGTACATCAAGTGCGTGCGGGGTGCGGTGCTCGACGTCATCGTGGACATCCGGGTCGGCTCCCCCACGTACAAGCAGTGGGAGGCCATCCGGCTCGACGACGCGGACCACCACGCCGTCTACCTCTCCGAGGGGCTCGGCCACGCCTTCATGGCCCTGACGGACGACGCCTCGGTGGTGTACCTGTGCTCCGAGGGCTACGCTCCCACCCGCGAACACGGCATCCATCCGCTCGACCCGGAGCTGGGCATCGAGTGGCCGGAGGCCATCACCCCCCTGCTGTCCGACAAGGACGCCGCGGCCCCCTCGCTGGCCGAGGCCGAGAAGCAGGGGCTGCTGCCGTCGTACGAGGCGTGCGAGGCGTACTACGCGGAGCTGCGCGCCCGGGGCTGACCGGGCCGGAGCGGGAATGACCGAATCCCCCGTGATCCGCGCGGATCACGGGGGATTCCGTACGGTCCGTCCCTGCCACCGACCCGTCGGGGACGGCCCCGTCACGGCCGCGTGCCGGTCACCGACTCGATGCGCCGGCGCAGGGGCGCGAACGCCGAGCGCGGACGGCGCAGGTTACGGGCGCGCACGAGGGACGGCCAGAAGTCGGCACGCAGCAACGCCTCGGGCCGGACGGCGTTCTTCCGCATCAGCACCTCCTCGGGCACGTCCTGCGGGTCGGGGGCGACGTACTCCTCGATGATCCGGTCGTACTCCCGCTTCAACACCCGGTTCTCCGGGTCGGCGCCGAACACGACGACCACCCCGGTCGGTGCCGTGTCCACCTCGACGACGACCAGGTCGGGACGGAAACGGCGCAGCACCCACGCCACCTTGTAGACGTCACCGGTCCAGAACTTGGTGTGACGGTCGCGGGCCGCCTCGTCGACGTCCCGCGGCAGCATGTCGTCCAGCACGATCACACTCGACCAGCGGGAATGCCTTTCGACGTTCATGAAGTCGCGCAGGGCGTACTCGAAGAGGTGCATGCCGTCGACAAAGGCGAGCTCCAGTTTCGGCTCCCCGCCGAACAGATTGAGCGGGTCGCGGCGGGCGAGGGCGCGGAACGGATTGCGACCGTTGCGCAAGTGCAGCAAGGGGTCCTTGCGGGCGAAGAAGTCGTCGCTCGTCGCCTTGACCAGGTGGACGTCACAGCTGATATCCGTGATCACCCGGAAGGCTGGATCGACGGCGACGGAAGGAACACGGGAGAGGGCCAGACTTCTTCCGTCGTTGACTCCGATCTCCAGATAGTTCCGGGGACGGTAGATGCGGTGCAAATGACGCAGGAAGTCATGGCGGTTCACGTGGGACAGCCCTTCGAAGGCACCAATTGATCCGGTGCCGGTGAAGTTACCGTACAAACGTACTGCGACGTAGATGTTCTTCCGATTCGAACCCGCGTTTTCACACGTTTGAGATTCGAACGGAATCAGAGCATCGGAAGACTCATCGAAAGCCCACCTGAAACGGAGCCCGCCCAAGGGCCGTCCCGTACGCGCACCCGCCGGGGATGACGGGACAGCCCCCAGGCTCGCCCACAACTCACTCGGCGTTTACCCGGCCGGGCCCGCCGCTCATCCGCCGCTCATCCGCCGCTCTCCCCCGTCACCCACCGGCGTTCGCCACGGCTCACGGCCGCTCCGCGGAGACGAGCGCCGGAAAGGCCGCTTCCAGCGCCGCCCGCCAGTCCCGGATCGGCTCCATCCCGGCCACCGCCCAGCGGTCGTGCCCCAGCACACTGAACGCGGGCCGGGGAGCCGGCCGCGCGAAGGCGGCGCTGCTCGTGGGACGGACCCGGTCCGGATCGGCGCCGAGGAGCCGGAAGATCTCGCGGGTGAAGCCGAACCACGTGGTCTCGCCGCCGCTGGTGCCGTGGTAGACGCCCGCGGGTGCGGCGCCCGCGAGCGCCGCCTGCCCGAGCCGGACCAGCCGGTCGGCCAGATCGACCGTCCAGGTGGGCTGTCCGCGCTGGTCGTCCACCACGTCGAGGGTGTCCTTCACGCCCTCCAGCCGGATCATGGTCCGGACGAAGTTGCCGCCGCCCGCCCCGTACAACCAGGCCGTGCGCACCACGTAACCGGTGTCGGGCAGGGTGCCGAGCACGGCCCGCTCACCGGCCAGCTTCGTGCGGCCGTAGGCGCTGCGCGGCCCGGTGGGGTCGTCCTCGGCGTACGGCTTCCCGGCGTCGCCCGCGAAGACGTAGTCCGTGGAGACCTGGAGAAGGACCGCGCCGTGCTCGCGGCAGGCCGCGGCGAGGAGTTCCGGCCCCGTTCCGTTGACCAGCAGCGCGGAGCGCTCCTCGGTCTCGGCGTCGTCGACCGCGGTCCAGGCCGCGCAGTTCACCACGACGGCGGGGCGGTGTTCCTCGAAGGCCGCCCGCACCGATCCGGGGTCCGTGACGTCGAGGGCCGCGCGGTCCGCGGCGACCGCGGTGACGTCCTCGTCGGCGAGCCGGGCCAGGACGTCCCGGCCCAGCATCCCGGCGGCCCCGGTGACCAGCCAGGGGGCGCTCACAGGGCGGCCCTCTCCTTCAGCGGCTCCCACCAGGCGCGGTTGTCGCGGTACCACCGCACGGTCTCGGCGAGACCGGTACGGAAGTCCTTGCGGGGCTCGTAGCCGAGCTCCTCCCGGATCTTGGCGCAGTCGACCGAGTAGCGGCGGTCGTGGCCCTTGCGGTCCTCGACGTGGGTGACGCTGCTCCAGTCGGCCCCGCACGCCTCCAGCAGCAGGGTGGTCAGCTCCTTGTTGGAGAGTTCCGTGCCGCCGCCGATGTTGTAGATCTCGCCGGCCCGGCCCTTGGTGCGCACGAGTTCGATGCCCTGGACGTGGTCGTCGATGTGCAGCCAGTCGCGGACGTTGCCGCCGTCGCCGTACAGCGGGACCGGCTTGTCGTCCAGCAGGTTGGTGACGAAGAGCGGGATGACCTTCTCCGGGAAGTGGTGGTGCCCGTAGTTGTTGGAGCAGCGGGTCACCCGGACGTCGAGGCCGTGGGTGCGGTGGTACGAGAGCGCGATCAGGTCGCTGGACGCCTTGGCCGCGGAATACGGCGAGTTGGGCGCGAGCGGGTCGGTCTCGGGCCAGGAGCCCTCGTCGATCGAGCCGTAGACCTCGTCCGTGGAGATGTGCACGAAGGTCTTGACGCCGGCCAGGTGCGCGGCGTGGATCAGGGTGTGGGTGCCCACCACGTTCGTACGGACGAACTCGGCGCCGCCGTCGATGGAGCGGTCCACATGGGACTCGGCCGCGAAGTGCACCACCTGGTCGTGTTCGGCCATCAGCTCGGCGACCAGCTCGGCGTCGCAGATGTCGCCCTGCACGAACCTGAAGCCGGGGTGGTCGCGCACCTCGTCGAGGTTGGCCGGGTTGCCCGCGTAGGTGAGCTTGTCGAGCACGGTGACGGCGATGTCGCCGGGGCCCTCGGGGCCGAGCACCGTACGGACGTAGTGCGAACCGATGAAGCCGGCACCGCCGGTCACCAGGATGTGGGTGGTCATGAGGAGATCTGCACCTTGCTGTGGTCGCCGAGCACGAGTCGGTGGGCGGACGGGGAACGGGGCGCGGGGGTCACCTCGACGTCGCGGCCGATGAGCGACGCCTCGACGCGGCGGACGCCGGCGAGGGAGGCGCCCCGCAGAACGATGGAGTACTCGATCTCACTGTCCTCGATGCGGACGTCGTCCGAGACCGAGGTGAACGGCCCCACGTACGCACCACTGATCACCGAGCGGGCACCGATGATCGCCGGACCGACGATCCGGCTGCCGTTGACCTTGGCGCCGGGCTCGATCCGCACCCGGCCGATGATCTCGCTGTCCTCGTCGACCTCTCCCTGTTGAGCGGGCTCGACGGTCTCCAGGACGGTGCGGTTGACCTCCAGCATGTCGGTGACGTTGCCGGTGTCCTTCCAGTACCCGCGGATCGTGGTGGAGCGGACGTCGCGCTTCTGGTCGATCAGCCACTGGAGGGCGTGGGTGATTTCCAGTTCGCCCCGCCAGGACGGCTCGATCGAGCGGACCGCCTCGTGGACGGCGGGGGTGAAGAGGTAGACGCCGACGAGCGCCAGGTCGCTCTTGGGCTCCTTCGGCTTCTCCTCCAGACCCACCACGAGGCCGTCGGCGTCGAGTTCCGCCACACCGAAGGCAGTCGGGTTCGGTACCTGGGTCAGCAGGATCTGGGCATCGGGCCGCTCCCTGCGGAACTCGTCCACCAGACCAGTGATACCTCCGACGATGAAATTGTCGCCCAAGTACATGACAAAGTCGTCGTCCCCGAGGAAGTCACGGGCGATCAGCACCGCGTGGGCGAGGCCGAGCGGCTGCTCCTGCGGGATGTACGTGACGTCGATGCCGAACCGGGAACCGTCACCGACCGCCTCACGGATCTCCTCGGCGGTCTCGCCCACGATGATGCCGACCTCGGTGATGCCCGCGTCCGCGATGGCTTCCAGGCCGTAGAACAGCACCGGCTTGTTCGCCACCGGCACCAGCTGCTTGGCCGAGGTGTGCGTGATGGGACGCAGGCGTGTGCCGGCCCCTCCGGACAGTACGAGAGCCTTCACGTGTGACCAGTCCCCACGGTGATCCGACGTTCCCGCCGCGAGCGCGACGTGATGTTCCCGCCGCGAGCGCGACGTGGGGACGATTTTACTGAGTTTTCCTGACTTGCTCTTCGATGGAGCCGTCAAGCGCGCCCGTCCTGGCCCATGCGGTAATGAGTGGCCGTCACCGTTTGTTCTGCCGGGCCCTCCACCGCATCACGCGCCGCTTCCACCGCTTCAGGTCACGACGTACCCGACGCGCCGCCCTCCGGGGTAGCGAGGCGCGGCGGGCGGCGGCCTTCGGCTGCTCGATCCGCTCCGTGCCATGCCAATCCGGCACGGTGACCTCGTAGTTGGAGTCGGCCAGCCCGGCAGACCTGTCACGGAAGTACGGGTAGGCGAGGAAGAGCTTGTCGCCCTTGCGCGACGCGACCACGTCCGGGACCGTCTTCGCCCGGATGTACCGCACCATCTCGACGAGCAGGTCGGTCCTGCCCTGGGCCACACAGGCGAGCCTCAGCCGCTCCGACACCTTGATCAGCCGGGCCACACCGTCGTTCCAGTACGTCTCCATCATCGGAGCCGCGAGTTCCATCTTGTGCCGCCGGACTTCCTCCGAATCCTTCAGCACGACGGGTCCGAACTGCTGGAGCATTCCGACCGTAAAAGGACGGACCATCAGCAGGTCCCGCTTCGGCCCCGCAGGCTCGAGCCGATGAATGAGCGACATCATGGCGCGCATCGCGTCGAAACGGAGTTCGTAGCCACCGCTCTTGGTGACGTGTTTCCCGTCCTCACGCCCCACCAGGTAGTAGCACACATAATCGGAGATCACCGAGACACCGGCGCCGCGCAGATATGCCTCCATCGTGAAGAGCGCGTCCTCACCGGTCCTGAGACTCTCGTCGAACCGCAGCGAGAGGCGTTCCAGCAGATCACGGCGGAAGAGCTTCTGCGCGCTCAAGGTGTAGATCACCTTGGAGTGGTAGATGTCGACGCGTTCCCTGGTGGCCCGCCACATCGACTTCGGGGCGCCTCTGTTCACGCCGACGACCTTGCCGAGCACCACGTCGCTGCCCGCGCGGTCCGCCATGGCCACCATGCGCTCCAGCGCCTCTTCGCCGAAGTAGTCGTCCGCGTCCAGGAAGAAAACATAACGGCCCCGCGCCAGCCCCAGCCCCACATTGCGCGGACCGCTGGGACCACCGGAGTTCTTCTGCCTGATAACTCTGGTCGGGATTCGCGACTTCGCCGCGAATTTCTCCAGGTATTCACCGGTGCCGTCGGTGGAGCCGTCGTCGACCGCGACGATTTCTAACCGGTCGGCACCGATGGTCTGCGCCTCCACCGATTCGAGGCACGGGACGAGATAGGGCATCGCCTCGTATGCGCCGATAACTACGGTCACATCAGGAATTCGCTCTTCGTTCACACAATCAGAAGACAGCCCTTTCGGCCCGTTGGTTGTCCGATGCGGCACACTCGAACGAGTGATGCTCATCACAAAGGCCCGGCACAGCGCTCGGAGAGCTGTGCCGGGCCTTGCTCATCGTGTACGGCGGGCGGCTCCCGCTCACCCCACGGGTTCGCCCAGGCTCTTCGCCACCACGGTGTTCCGTGCTTCCGCCTTGGCCGCGAGCGCCTTCACGGCCATGTCGAACCGCACGATCGAGGTGGGCTCGTCCGGGCCGAGGAGGTACCGCTTCAGCTCACGCCGGGCATCCGCGAGCGTGTCCGAGGCCGGCTCCCTCACCGCGGCGAGCAGCGCGTCCAGTTCGACCGCCGAGTTGGAGAGGATCACCGCGGCCCGCACCGCCGTGTTCTGGCGGCGGAACTCGTCCGTGCCCAGCTCGGCCGAGTCCGTGACCGCATAGGGCTTGCCGCTCGCGATGAAGTCGGACACCACACTGGAGATGTCCGAGACCATGGCGTCCGACTCGTTGAAGCAGTCGTACAGCCGCATCTGGGGGCCGGTGATGACCCGGTGCTCCCACCAGCCCATCGCACGCCAGGACGCGGCGTTCCACTCGTCCTTGAGCCTGGCCGTCTCGGCTTCACGCGCCGGATCGGCCAACGACTCGCGCGACAGCTCGGCCTCGTCGCGCGCGGCGTGTCCACCGCCGGCCAGCTCCTCCAGCCGGGCCTCGATACGGGCCAGCTCCTCGCTCGCCGCGGCCCGCTCGCCCCGCGTGGCGGCCGACTGCTCCGCCCAGCGCGGGTCGGTGGCCCGCTCGGCCGCGGCCTTCTCGATCATCTCGGTGATCCGCTCGTGCGCAGCCTTGGCCTTGGCGCTGCGGGTGCCCGTGAAGGGGTGCGGCTTGTACAGCAGCCGGACCGGCTGCTCGGCGTTCAGCAGCCGCCTGACGATGTTCTCGCCCGCCAGCAGCAGGGAGGTGTTGCCCGGGTCGTCGTCCCAGCCCTCCCAGGTGGGGGCGTACAGCACCGTCGGCACCGGGTTCTTCGGGGCGCCGGACCACGGCTGGATGGGGGCCAGCTGCGGGCGGCCCACCTCCACGATGTCCTCGTCGCGCACGCCCACGTCCGCCAGCGCGTAGCGGTCGCGGCCGGCCCGGCCCGCGGTCCACACCTCGTCGTACGCCTTGCTGTACGGGTTGACGCTGGCGATCTTGTCGCTGTCGCCGTGGCCGATGAAGACGTGCTTCATCGTCGGGACCCGCAGCAAATGGATGTTCTTGCCGACGTTGGCCGCGTAGAGCGCGACGCGCACCGACGAGAGGTCCAGGTTCATCAGGTGCACACCGCCGGGCACGCAGAGCACCGGTACCGAGGTCGTGGCGAGCTGCGGCACGATGTTGCGCTCGCGCAGCAGGATCATCGGCCGCCCGTCGAGCTGGGCCATGGTCTCCAGCCACATGTTCGCCTGGTAGGCGGAGTCCTTGGAACCGGAGAAGTACAGCACCGTGGTCGGCCGGTACTCGGCGAGCCAGTGGTCCACGGCCTTGAGGACCCTGGCGTCCGGCGGTACGAGCCGACTCGGCCGTGCGTACGGCAGGAGCGCCACCAGGTAACCGGCCGCGAGGACGAGCGTGAGGCCGAGGCCGATGTACGCGACGACGTCCTTGCCGGTCTCGACGGCGGCCAGCACGCCCACCACCGAGAAGACGTCCAGGTGCAGCATCTTCTCCGCGGGCCGGTGCATCAGGAACTGCGGCGGGGCGTCCGCGATCCGCACCGACCCGAGGTCGATGTTGCGGGTCACCACCGGAAGCTTGCGGCGCAGGCGGATCAGCGTGACCATGGCGCTCTGCGGCACCTGGAGCCCGTAGAAGGCCAGCAGGCAGGCGACCGTCACGTAGAAGAGCGTCTGTTCGCCGTACTCCATGCGGGAGAGCAGCAGGACGAGCAGCAGCTGGCGGACCAGAAAACGGATCGAAAGCCCCGCCCGGACGGCGGCCAGGCGGTTGATCAGGTAGCTGCCGCAGTGGTGCAGATACCGGTCCGCGAGGTAGGTGACCGCTGTGGCAGCGGCGAAGACCCAGCCATTGGGGATTATCGCAGCGAGCATTATGCACGGGAATCCCACAGCCAACAGGAGCGCGGCGGCCAGCTCCGAACCACTGCCCACCCGAGCCAAGCGCATGGCTTTCGAAATCACGAAGTACCGCTCTCGAGGGTGCCGACTTGTTACCTTGCGAAGAGAGTGTGAAGGCGCAGCTTCACGAATTCGGACCCCTGCGGTCGCCTTCGACGACTGCAGGGGTCCGAATTTTTGATTGTCAAGCAGTATTACACATCGGCCTGTCGGTCCAGGACGGCGGCCAGCGCCTGCTCGAATCCCGAGGCCTCGGAGGCGCCCCGGGTCGGGTCCTGCTGCCGTACGTCGATGACGTGGCCGGTCATCTCGGAGAGCAGGACGTCGAGGGAGGTCCTCGCGACCGCCTCGGAGGAGAGCAGGGTGCCCGCGGGCTCCTCGCCGAACGCCTTGGTGCGCATTGGCGTGGCGGTGCGCTCGGGGTTCACGCAGTTCACCCGCACGCCCTCGTTCGCCCACTCGTCCGCGAGCGCCTGGGTGAGGTTGACCATGGCGGCCTTGGTGGACGAGTAGAGGCTGTACTCCGCGCGGCCCCGGGTGTAGCTGCTGGAGGTGTAGAGCAGCAACTGGCCCTTGGTCTCGGCGAGGTACTTGTGGGAGGCGCGGGCGATCTGGACCGGTGCCAGGTAGTTGACGTTCAGCGCTTCCTGGATGGTCGCGTTGTCCGTCTCGGCCAGCCTGCCGATGCGGAGCACGCCCGCGGTGTTGACCACGTAGTCGATGCGGCCGGTGTCGGCGTACGCCTTGGAGAGCGCGTCGTCGATGTGCTCCGGGTTCTCCACGTGCGTGCCGGTGGTGGAGCGGCCCAGGGCGTAGACGGTGGCGCCGTAGGACTCCGCGAGCGACGCGATGTCCGCACCGATTCCGTACGAACCGCCGAAGACGACCAGGGTCTTGCCGGTGAGCAGGTCGCGGTAGGCGGCGTCGTCGGTCGGCTGCGGAACGGCCGTGGAGGCCAGCTGGAAGAGCTTGTCCGCGATGAAGACGTCGACCGGCTGAGTGACCTTCATGTTGTACTCGTCGCCCGCGACCACGTAGATCGGTACGTCGGGGAGGTACTTCAGGACGACCGAACAATCGTCGGTGGCCTGGAAATTCGGGTCACCCGCCGCGATCTCGTACGCCCGGCGGATCGTGGACAGCTTGAACGCCTGCGGCGTCTGGCCGCGGCGCAGCCGGGAGCGGTCGGGCACGTCGGTGATGAACTCGCCGTCGCCGCCGTGGGTGCGCGTCACGATGATCGTGTCCGCGGACGGGATGGCGACGTCCACCGCCTGGTAGCGCTCCAGGGCGTCGACGCAGTCCTTGATGACGCGCTGCGAGAGCAGCGGGCGCACGGCGTCGTGGAAGAGGACGTTGCGGTCCTCGCCCTCGGCCAGCCCCTCACCGAGGGCGGCGATGGCCCGCTCGGTGGTCTCGTTGCGGGTGGAGCCGCCTTCGATCACCTTGACGACCTTGGTGAGCCCGGCCTTGGCGACGATCTTCTCCACGTCGGGCACGTACCCGGGAGCCATCAGCACGATGATGTCGTCGATGCAGTCGGCCTGCTCGAAGATCGACAGCGTGTGCTCGATGACCGCCTTGCCCGCGATCTTCAGCAACTGCTTCGGGATCGACAGCCCCACACGCTGGCCGGTACCGCCGGCGAGCACGACTGCTGTGGTTCGGGCTTGGGCTATGTGCTGAGCAGACACGGACGACCTACCTTGAGGGCTGGGAGACACAGCGATGGTTGCACTCTCCGTTACTGTCTCGCAAGGTGGATGTTGATCTACACACCCCGCAGCGAAACGTTGCGTTGCCTTGCGATCAGGGCGAACAACGGAAACAGGCCGCTCGACCGGGTGACCGATGCCACACGAATGAGCGGAATGAATCACCCTTGAGCGGCTTCGGTCGCCTTGTCGTGCGACACGAAGAACCCTGTCCGGCCACCGGCGCGGGCCCACGGAACACGTCCGCGCCGGCGGCCGGGTCCGGCTCAGAACGGATCGAAGTCGTCGAACTCCTGCTGCGCCTCGTCTCGTTCGGCCTCGCGCTCGCGGCGGCGCTGCACCGCCGGGCGGGGCTCGTCGAAGCGGTGGTCCTCGCCGCGTCGGCCGAGCATTTCCGCGCCCGCGGCCATGGACGGTTCCCAGTCGAAGACGACCGCGTCGTCCTCGGAGCCGATGGCGACGCCGTCCCCCTCGCGGGCGCCGGCCTTCATCAACTCGTCCTCGACACCGAGGCGGTTGAGCCGGTCCGCCAGGTAGCCCACGGCCTCGTCGTTGTTGAAGTCGGTCTGCCGGACCCAGCGCTCCGGCTTGTCGCCGCGCACCCGGTAGAGGCCGTCCTCCTCCCTGGTGACGGTGAATCCGGCATCGTCGACGGCCTTCGGGCGGATGACGATGCGCGTCGCCGTCTCCACGGGCCTGGCCGCGCGCGCCTGCGCGATGACGCCCGCGAGCGCGTAGGACAGTTCCTTGAGACCGGTGCGGGAGACGGCCGACACCTCGAAGACGCGGTAGCCGCGCGCCTCCAGGTCCGGGCGGACCATGTCGGCGAGGTCCTTGCCGTCCGGGATGTCCATCTTGTTGAGGACGACGATGCGGGGCCGGTCCTCCAGGCCGCCGTACTGCTTCAGCTCCGCCTCGATCACGTCGAGGTCGGAGACCGGGTCGCGGTCCGACTCCAGCGTCGCCGCGTCCAGGACGTGCACGAGGACCGAGCACCGCTCCACGTGCCGCAGGAACTCCAGGCCGAGGCCGCGGCCCTGGCTGGCCCCCGGGATCAGCCCGGGGACGTCGGCGATGGTGTAGACGGTTTCGCCCGCGGTGACCACGCCGAGGTTCGGCACCAGCGTGGTGAACGGGTAGTCGGCGATCTTCGGCTTGGCCGCCGACAGGACGGAGATGAGCGAGGACTTGCCCGCACTCGGGTAGCCCACGAGCGCGACATCGGCGACGGTCTTGAGCTCCAGGACGATCTCCCGGGCCTCGCCGGGCTCGCCGAGCAGGGCGAACCCGGGGGCCTTGCGCCGGGCGGAGGCCAGCGCGGCGTTGCCGAGGCCGCCGCGTCCGCCCTGGCCGGCCACGAACGTGGTGCCCTGGCCGACGAGGTCGGCCAGTACGCCGCCGTTCCGGTCGAGCACGACCGTGCCGTCCGGCACCGGCAGCACGAGGTCCTGCCCGTCCTTGCCGGAGCGGTTGCCGCCCTCACCGGGCTGTCCGTTGGTGGCCTTGCGGTGCGGTCGGTGGTGGTAGTCGAGGAGCGTGGTGACCGACTGGTCGACGACCAGGGTCACATCGCCGCCGCGCCCGCCGTTCCCACCGTCCGGCCCGCCCAGCGGCTTGAACTTCTCGCGGTGTACGGAGGCGCACCCGTGGCCTCCGTTACCCGCGGCGACGTGCAGCTCGACGCGGTCCACGAAGGTGGTCATGGTTGGAACCTCCAGTTACATGCGTGTACATGCGTGCGAAAAAGTCTCACTCGTGCCGTCCCGCGCAGGAGAAGGCCGTTCCTCATGGGAGAAACACGCGAAAGGCGGACCCGCTTCCCGTTGGGGAAGTGAGGTCCGCCTCCGCAGAAATCGCTCGACGAGCGCCGTGAATCAGGCGGCGACCGGAACGATGTTCACAACCCTGCGGCCGTGACGCTTGCCGAACTCGACCGCACCCGCGGTCAGCGCGAACAGCGTGTCGTCGCCACCGCGACCGACACCGGCGCCCGGGTGGAAGTGGGTGCCACGCTGGCGGACCAGGATCTCACCGGCGTTGACGGTCTGACCGCCGAAGCGCTTCACACCGAGCCGCTGAGCGTTGGAATCGCGGCCGTTCCGGGTGGACGACGCGCCCTTCTTGTGTGCCATGTCTCCTCAGTCCCTTACTTCGCGGCCGTCGGGATGCCGGTGACCTTGATCGCCGTGTACTGCTGACGGTGACCCTGGCGACGGCGGTAGCCGGTCTTGTTCTTGTAGCGAAGGATGTCGATCTTCGCTCCCTTGTGGTGGTCCACGACCTCGGCCTGAACCTTGATCCCGGCCAGCACCCAGGGGTCGCTGGTCACGGCGTCGCCGTCGACCACGAGCAGGGTCGAGAGCTCGACCGTGTCGCCAACCTTGGCCGTGGAAATCTTGTCAACCTCGACGATGTCACCGACAGCAACCTTGTGCTGACGGCCACCGCTGCGCACGATGGCGTACACGCGGATCTCTCTTCTCGCTCGGAACGGGGTCCCTGACGCCAGCCGCTCACACGGGCCGGAGCCCGAGGTGATCCGAATGGACGAGCGGCCTCTCGCCGGTGAAGGGAGGGGGGTGCTCAGGGACAGGCGCATAGGGAAACACGCCGAGGGGCAAGGTTACGGGCCGCGGTCCTGAGGGTCAAACCGGGACCTTCGCTCCCTGCTCTCCGGTGCGGAGCCGCCCACGCGCCGCTCCGAGCGCCGTCCCGTCGTCCGGGGAGGCTCGGCCCCTCCCGGAGTGCCGGACGCGGCCCACGAGGCGACAGGAGGACCGGGGAGCGGACTTCCCGGGGGACCGGCAGCCGCCCCACCGGGTGCGTCGGGACGGCAACGGCCGACACAGCCGCTCCCGCACGTCGGCACGAGCCGTGTCGGGCCGTCTCCACCCCGTACCCGGCCGGATGCGCTCCCCCGGCCGACCCCGCCGGGAGGAGGAGCTTTCGCCATGAACCCGGGCCGCCACCGGCTCGGGAAGACACCTGGACGGCAGGCAGCCCTGCGACGGCCCGGCGGAGGGCGGCGACCGCCCGTCCGCCCCGGCCGCCGGTCGAGCCGTGCCGGAAGGACCGGAGGGAACCCGCCACGAGCGCGGGCGTCGGACCCTCGGCCGGGCGGGGCCGTTCCCCCGCCCCGGAGCCCTCCGCCCGGGCCATGCCGCGATCATGTGTCCGCCGCACCATGCCGCGTACACCGATCCGGTCCGGCCCGGACGGAACCCGCCCCTGTGGCGGCCGGGAGTGCGCTATGCCTCCGTGCCGACCGACACAGCCGGCTGCGCCGACTGCTCGGCCGCGACGGCCTTCTTCGCCGCCGCCTTCTTCGCCGTCGTCTTCTTCGCCGCGGTCTTCTTGGCCGTCGTGGTCTTCTTGGCCGTCGTCTTCTTCGCCGCGGTCTTCTTGGCCGTCGTGGTCTTCTTCGCAGCCGTCTTCTTGACGGCCGCCTTCTTGGCCGTGGCCTTCTTGACCGCCTTGCGGGCCGTCTTCTTGGCCGGCGCCTCGGCCTCCGGGGCTTCGTCGGCCGGCTCCGCCGCCTCGGCCTCGGGGGTGCCGCCCTCATCAGGTGCCTCGGCCGCGGGGACCGCCGGTGCCTCGGTGGAGGCGGCCGGCTCGGCCTCCGCCACTTCGGCCTCCGGCACGGACTCCGCCGGGGCGGTGCCGGTCACCACGACGACCTCCGCCGCATCCGCTCCTGCGGGCGAGCCCGCGGGGGCGGTGACCTTGCGGGTCACCCGACGACGAGCGCGCGGCGGGGCCGGCTCGGCGACGGCCTCCACCGGTGCGGGCTCCTCGGCGAGGACCTTCTCCGGCACGGCGGCCTCGGGGGCGGCCTCCACCGGCGCGGGCTCGGGCTGCGCGGCCTCGGCCTCGGCCGGGGCCACCACGGTCACGGCTGCCTCGGCCGGGGCGGACGAGCCCGCCGGGGCCGTCGCCTTGCGGGTCGCACGGCGACGCGTACGGCCCTGCGGGACCTCGGCGACCGGCTCGGCCTCCGCCACCGGTGCGGCGTCCACGGCCACGACCGGCTCCGGTTCCGTCGCCGGCTCGACCGCCGGAGCCTTCGGGGCGCCGGTCGGGGCCGATGCCCTGCGGGTCGCACGGCGCCGGCCGCGGCCGCGCATCGCGGCCTCCTCGGCCTCGGCGGCGCTGCTGTACAGCTCCTCGTCCGGGGCGAACGCCGGCTCGGCCTGCGCCACCGGGGCAGCCGCCTCGGCAGCGGTCCCGGTGAGTGCCTCGGCCTCGGTGACCACCTCGGCCGCGGCGGCGGCCTCCGTACCGGTACCGGCCGCCTCGATCACGTGCTCGTGGTCATGCACCGCTCCAGCACGGCCGCGCTTCTTGGAGCGCTTGCCGTTGCCGCCACCGATCGACGCCGGCTGCGGCATGTGCACGATCACGCCGCGCCCGTTGCAGTGGACGCAGGGCTCGGAGAACGACTCCAGCAGCCCCTGCCCCACCCGCTTGCGGGTCATCTGGACCAGGCCCAGCGAGGTCACCTCGGCGACCTGGTGCTTCGTACGGTCGCGGCCCAGGCACTCCAGCAGGCGCCGCAGCACCAGGTCCCGGTTGGACTCCAGCACCATGTCGATGAAGTCGACGACCACGATGCCGCCGAGGTCGCGCAGCCGCAGCTGGCGCACGATCTCCTCGGCCGCCTCCAGGTTGTTCTTGGTGACGGTCTCCTCAAGATTGCCGCCCTGACCGGTGAACTTGCCGGTGTTGACATCGACCACGACCATGGCCTCGGTCTTGTCGATCACCAGCGAGCCGCCGCTCGGCAGGTAGACCTTCCGGTCCAGCGCCTTCATCAGCTGCTCGTCGATCCGGTAGGTCGCGAAGATGTCGACCTCGGACGTCCACCGCGACAGGCGGTCCGCCAGGTCCGGCGCCACCTGCGAGACATAGCCGTGGATGGTCTCCCACGCCTCGTCACCGCTGACGATGACCTTCGAGAAGTCCTCGTTGAAGATGTCGCGGACGACCCGGACGGTCATGTCCGGCTCACCGTAGAGCAGCGTCGGCGCGTTGGAGCTGGTGGTGCCCTTCGCCTTCTTCTGGATGTCCGCCCACTGCTGCTGCAGCCGTTCGACATCGCGGCGCAGCTCTTCCTCGCTCGCGCCCTCCGCCGCGGTACGGACGATGACGCCCGCGTCCTCGGGGACGATCTTCTTGAGGATGGTCTTCAGCCGGGCCCGCTCGGTGTCGGGCAGCTTGCGGCTGATGCCGGTCATCGAGCCCTCGGGCACGTAGACCAGGTAGCGGCCGGGCAGCGAGACCTGGCTGGTCAGGCGGGCGCCCTTGTGGCCGATGGGGTCCTTGGTCACCTGGACGAGGACGGACTGGCCGGACTTCAGCGCGGTCTCGATGCGGCGCGGCCCATGGGCCATGCCGAGCGCCTCGAAGTTCACCTCGCCGGCGTACAGGACGGCGTTGCGGCCCTTGCCGATGTCGACGAAGGCGGCCTCCATGGACGGCAGGACGTTCTGCACCTTGCCCAGGTAGACGTTGCCGACGTAGCTGGTGGCCTGCTCCTTGTTGACGTAGTGCTCGACGAGCACGTTGTCCTCAAGGACGCCGATCTGGGTGCGCTCGCCGCTCTGGCGGACGACCATCACGCGCTCGACGGCCTCGCGGCGGGCCAGGAACTCGGCCTCGGTGATGATCGGGACGCGGCGACGGCCCTGCTCACGGCCCTCACGGCGGCGCTGCTTCTTCGCCTCCATGCGGGTCGAGCCCTTGATGGACTGGACCTCGTCGAAGCCCGTGCCCGGTTCCCGCTCCTCCTTCTTGCGGGGTTCGCGCACCTTGACGACCGTGCGCTCCGGATCGTCCGCGGCGACCTCCGTGTCGGTGGCGAGGTCACCGCTGCGACGGCGACGACGACGGCGACGACGGCTGCTGGTCGTGCCGGAATCGGACGCCTCGTGCTCGTCCTCGGCCTCCTCGGCCTCCTCCGCCTCGGTCTCCCGGACGTGTTCCCGCTCGTCCTCGGCGTGGTCGGCCGGCGCGGCCTCTTCGCCGTGCTGCTCGGCGGTCTCCTCGCCCTCGTGGTTCTCGCCACGACGACGACGGCGTCCGCCACGGCGACGGCGGCGCGTGGGGCGCTCCCCGTATTCGTCCGTCTCGCCCTCGTGCTCGCCGTCGCCCTCGCCGTCGCCCTCCGGCTCGTGCTCGTCCTCGGCGTGCTCCTCCGCGACGGGGGCGGCCTGCTCGGTCTCGACGGGGGCGGCCTGCTCGGTCTCCACAGCCTCACCGCGACGGCGGCGACGGCGGCGCGAACCGGCCGACGGCGCGGCCTCGGCACCGTGCCGCTCCTCGATCGCCCCGGCCTCCTCCTCGACCTCGACCTCGGCCTCCGTCTCGACGGGGCGCGAGGCGACAGCGGCGGCGGCAGCGGTCTCCGGCGTCTGGAACATGGGCTCGGTGAAGACCGGAGCCTGGAACACGGCTGCGGCGGGACGCGTCACGCGGCGGCCCTTGCGTACGGGCTCCTCGTCCTCCGTGCCGGTGAACGCGGGCCGTGCGGTGGGAGCGGTGACGCGCCGGCGACGACGGCCGTGCGGCGCGGTGTCCTCCGCGTCCGGCGCCTCGGCCACGGGCTCCCGCTCGGCCCGGGCGACGGACTCGGCCTGGGCGGCGGGCTCGGCCTGGGCGGCGGGCTCGGGCTCGGTTCCGGCCGCGGGCTCGGCCGGGCTCTCGGCGGCCTTCGGGGCGCCCGCCGGTGCGCCCACCCTGCGGACGGCGCGGCGGCGGGTACGCGCGGGCGGCGCGGCCTCGGCAGTCGGCTCCGCCTCCGTCTCCGGGGTGCTTTCGGCTGCGGCCTGGACGGCCTTCTCGGCGGGCTCCTCCGGTGCGGCCTCCACGACAGCGGATTCGGCCTCGGCGGCCTGGGGGGAACCGGCCGGGGCCGATGCCCTGCGGCGGGTGCGCCTGTGCGGCGCGGCGGCGGGCTCGGCCGCCGTCACAGTGGCCGCCTCCTCGGCGCTCTCCGCCGTCTCGGCGTCCTCGGGGTTCTCGGTGGACGCGACGGGCTCGACGATCTCGGCCGGCTCGGCCGCCTTCGGCGAACCCGCAGGAGACGTCGCCTTGCGCACCGCACGACGACGCGAACGCGCGGGCGGCGCGGCCTCGACCTCGGACGCGGCCTCGACCACCTCCGCGGCCTGCGGCTCAACGGCCTCGGCCGGCTCGGCCGCCTTCGGCGAACCCGCGGGAGACGTCGCCTTGCGCACCGCACGACGACGCGGACGCGCGGGCGGCGCGGCCTCGGCCTCCGGGGCGTCGGCCGCGGCGGTGGCGGCGACGGTCACCTCGACGTCGACGGCTGCTACGGCCGGGGCGTCGACGGTCTGCGCCTCCGCCACCGGCGGACCGGCCGGGCGGGACGCGACACGGCGCCTGCGGCGCGGCGGCAGCTTGTCACCGGGCGCGTTGTTCTCTTCGATGTTCTCGATGTTCCCGGTCGTGCCGGGTTCGTTGGCCTGGGGCATGCGGGCGTTTCTCCCGTCAGGCTCCCGGGCGCCGCGTCTGGTTCCGGTCGGATCACGGTCCGCGTGATGTGCGCGATACCGCCGTCCGGGGCGCGGGCGCCGCACAGGAGCTCGGTGTCTGGCTCGCCGGTTCCGTACGTGATGTGCGCACGGCCTGGCGAAAGTCTTATGTGTCATCGCGCGACCCGCCCCGGTGGCTCCCGGGTCTCAGGGCTGCGCTGCAACGACCGCCTTACGCGGAACCTGCACCTTCCGGCGCCGTCGCGACGGCGGTCCCGGCGGCCGTGGGTGGAGCGGCCGAGGCTGCCTCGCGGTCGGGCGCGAGCGGGTCGGTCACCGTGCCGGACCCCTCGTCGAAGAGCCCCTGCGCCAGCCTGGTCACCGCTGCGGGGACCGGCGGCGCCAGGTCGGCCACGACACGGAGACCGGACAGGACGTCGTCAGGTCGGACGGCAGGTGTCACGTGCCGAACAACCAGCCGCAGTATCGCACAGGGCATGTCCCCCGGCCCATCTGGCCGGGAATCGACGACGCCCAGTTCGACCACGGCGGCCCGGGCATCGAAGGTCCGCAGGCCGTTCTTCCCCCGGCGCTGCACCTCGACGCTCTCCGCGCCGTTGAACGCGTCCACGGCCTTGGCCGCCTCCTCGACGGAAACCCCGTCGAGACGCAGTTCCCATACGGAGGCGGTCAGCCGCTCGGCCAGACCCGACGTACGGGCCTCCACGGCGTCGACGACGTCGAGGCCGTCCGGCAACGAGGCGTCGAGCAGTTCACGCAGCACAGCCGGGTCCCGGACCTCGGTGAGAGCGATCTCCAGGAACTCGGCCTCGCTGCCCGTGCCGGTGGGGGCGGCATTGGCATACGACACCTTCGGGTGCGGGGTGAAACCCGCCGAGTAGGCCATCGGCACCTCGGATCGGCGCAGTGCCCGCTCGAAGGCGCGCTGGAAGTCGCGGTGGCTGGTGAACCGGAGGCGGCCGCGCTTGGTGTAGCGCAGTCGGATGCGCTGCACCGCCGGTGCGGGCGGCGGGCCTTCGGGCTGTCGCTTGCCCAGTGGTTCTTCTCCTCGGTGCGGGGCGGACACGCTGGCATGCCGCCCACGAGATGCGGTGTGGCCCGGGGTGCCCGGTCCGACTCACGCCCGCTCGGTGTTCCTTTCCTCCGAGCGGGGAGATCTCTGGTCCAGGCGCCGCGCAAGGCACAGTCGTTGCTACACCCAGGGTACGCGCAAGGGCGCTCCCGGGTTCCCAGGGCTCGGACGCCCCCGCCGCGCCGACCGCCGCCGACGGTCGGCGCGGCGCTCTCTCGCCCCCTTCTCCCCGCGCCGCGCGCCGCGCGCCGTCGTTCGCGGCGCCCAGAGGACGTCCGCGCGGCGGGCCGGTCGGTGGTGTCCTCCCTCTACGACAACCACGTCGCCGAACTTCTCGGCCACGCCCTCCACCACGTCGAACACGTCCGCCTCGGTCCGACTGACACCCCAGCCACCGCTGAAGACCCGGAAACGGAGCCGGTGGCCGCTTCGAACTTCTAGTGCTGTGACCGCACAGGTTCGACAGGGCCGGCTGCCTGGGCGCGTGAATCCTTGCGCTCCGCGAGCAGGAACAGGAGGGCAGCGGAGGCGACAAAGCCGAAGCCGACGTACATGCAGGCCATGACCGTCTCGTAGGAGGCGTCGGCGATCCGGGCGATGCTGTTGATGAGCGTGAAGGCGTAGACGCACAGGAAGCCGTAGGCGCGAAGGCGCATCCCTGCTTGCCGCTTCCGCATCCACGGTGGTGTCCACCCTGCCAGCATCGCCACCGGGACCGGCAGCATGAGCGCCGTCGACACGGCCAGCCCAATCCAGTGGTACAGCGGATTGCCGTTCACCCCGCACCCCCCTTTCGTAGGCAGTCGCCAGCCGAGGGAGGGTTGACGAGGCCCGTCCATGCCGGACGCCGCGAGCTTCTGGCAAACCTTTCCGGTCGGAGCGCCAGACAGCGGGGCTGATCACCCGAACCGCGACGAGCCCGCAAACGCAACGAGCCCCTTCCCGGTCCAGGGAAGGGGCTCGACCGGTCGCGCCGCACTCAGGAGAGTGGGATGGGCTCAGACCCACTCCACCTCAGGGACGATCCGTGAACCGCTTCCAGGTCCCGGCAACGGCGTCCGGGATGAGGGCGGCGGCAACGACAGGCAAGGACGCGGAACACCTGCCGCAGTGAGCGCAGCGGCCACCTCGTCCTCGCTCGCCCCCACCGGGGCCTCAACCACGCGATCGAGTGCCTCGTTCACCTCAGTGCGCGTGACCACTCGGTGCCAGCGCTGCGTTCTTGACCGCCAACGGCAGCAGCTTCTTGCCGGTCGGGCCGATCTGGATGCTGGTGTCCATCTGCGGGCAGACACCACAGTCGAAGCACGGGGTCCAGCGACAGTCCTCGACCTCCGTCTCGTCGAGCGCGTCCTGCCAGTCCTCCCAGAGCCAGTCCTTGTCCAGGCCGGAGTCCAGGTGGTCCCAGGGCAGGACCTCCTCGTAGGTCCGCTCGCGGGTCGTGTACCAGTCGAGGTCCACGCCGTACTCGGGCAACGTCTTCTCGGCGGCGATCATCCAGCGGTCGAAGCTGAAGTACTCGCGCCAGCCGTCGAAGCGGCCGCCGGACTCGTAGACCTCGCGGATGACGGACCCGACGCGGCGGTCGCCGCGCGAGAGCAGTCCCTCGACGATGCCCGGCTTGCCGTCGTGGTAGCGGAAGCCGATGGAACGGCCGTACTTCTTGTCGCCGCGGATCTTGTCCCGGAGCTTGGCCAGCCGCGCGTCGGTCTCCTCCACACCGAGCTGTGGGGCCCACTGGAACGGGGTGTGCGGCTTGGGCACGAACCCGCCGATGGAGACCGTGCAGCGGATGTCGTTGGAGCCCGAGACCTCGCGGCCCTTCTGGATGACGCGGGTGGCCATGTCGGCAATCTGCAGGACGTCCTCGTCGGTCTCCGTCGGCAGGCCGCACATGAAGTACAGCTTCACCTGGCGCCAGCCGTTGCCGTACGCGGTGGCGACCGTGCGGATCAGGTCCTCCTCCGAGACCATCTTGTTGATGACCTTGCGCATCCGCTCGGAGCCACCCTCGGGGGCGAAGGTGAGTCCGGAGCGGCGGCCGTTGCGGGTCAGCTCGTTGGCCAGGTCCACGTTGAACGCGTCGACACGGGTGGAGGGCAGCGAGAGGCCGATCTTGTCGTCCTCGTACCGGTCGGCGAGACCCTTGGCGACGTCGCCGATCTCGGTGTGGTCGGCGGAGGACAGCGACAGCAGCCCGACCTCCTCGAAGCCGGTCGCCTTGAGACCCCTGTCGACCATCTCGCCGATGCCGGTGATGCTTCGCTCCCGTACGGGGCGCGTGATCATGCCGGCCTGGCAGAAACGGCAGCCGCGGGTGCAGCCGCGGAAGATCTCGACGGACATCCGCTCGTGGACGGTCTCGGCGAGGGGGACGAGGGGCTGCTTCGGGTACGGCCACTCGTCGAGGTCCATCACCGTGTGCTTCGACACCCGCCACGGCACACCCGACCTGTTGGGCACGACACGGCCGATGCGCCCGTCCGGGAGGTACTCGACGTCGTAGAAGCCCGGAACGTACACCCCGCCGGTCTTCGCCAGCCGGAAGAGGATCTCCTCGCGACCGCCGGGGCGGCCCTCGGCCTTCCAGTCGCGGATGATGTCGGTGATCTCCAGGACGGCCTGCTCGCCGTCGCCGACCACCGCGCAGTCGATGAACTCCGCGATCGGCTCCGGGTTGAACGCGGCGTGCCCGCCGGCCAGCACGATCGGGTCGTCGACGGTGCGGTCCCGGGCCTCCAGCGGAATGCCCGCGAGATCCAGGGCGGTGAGCATGTTGGTGTAGCCGAGTTCGGTGGAGAAGCTGAGCCCGAACACGTCGAACGCCTTGACCGGGCGGTGGCCGTCCACCGTGAACTGCGGGACCCCGTGCTTGCGCATCAGCTCTTCGAGGTCCGGCCACACGCTGTACGTGCGCTCGGCGAGGACGCCCTCGCGCTCGTTCAGCACCTCGTAGAGGATCATGACGCCCTGGTTGGGGAGCCCGACCTCGTACGCGTCCGGGTACATCAGCGCCCAGCGGACGTCGCATGCGTCCCACGGCTTGACGGTGGAGTTCAGTTCACCGCCGACGTACTGGATGGGCTTCTGCACATGCGGGAGCAGAGCTTCGAGCTGTGGGAAGACCGAATCGACTGACATCGCGAACTTTCGAGAGCAGGCAAGGGTGACCCTTCAGCCTACCCGGCGTCCGGCCTTCGCAGCGCCTCCGCTCACCTGGCCAGCGCCCTGCGCACCTTCGGGCGCGAGGCCCGCCTCCAGACCTCTGGAAGCCGCCGTTCCTCCTCCGCGGACGTCGCCTCCTCCCGCCCGTAGAGCAGTCCCCAGGTGAACCCGGGCTCCCCCGCGTTGTGCGCCTGGGCGGCCAGGGTGCGCAGGGCCTCACGGGCCACCACGCTGTCCTGGTGGTCGCCCAGCAGGGTCTGCACCGCCTTCATCCGTGCGGCGAACCGCGCGGCCGGCTTCCCCAGCGCGGGGCCGGCCGCCTCCGCCGCGTAGCGGGCGCGCTTGGCTGCCTTGCGGGCGTCATGGAGGGCGAGGTCCCGGTCGTGGCCGGGCGGAAGCTCCAGGGCACGGCCGACGCGGGCCGCGAGACGCCCGTACTCCTTGAGCACGGCGCGGGGCAGCGCGCGCCCGGGGGCCTGGGAGGCGGCGGACCGCAGCGGGGGGTCGGCGAGCAGGACGTCGAGGCGGTTCAGCAGGGCCAGGTACCGCTCGCCGTCCAGTACGGAGACGGTACGGCGCCGGGAGCCGCCCCGGCGGGCCCCCGACCAGATCCGGAGCCGGGCCCGGACGGGGCCGAGGGCGAGGACGCGGGGCAGGGCGTCCAGGCCCGCGCACAGCCGGGCGTCGAGAACCTCCTGGTCGCGATCGATCCCGAGCTCGGCGGCCAGCCACTTCAGCTCCTCGCCGACCGGGTCGGTGACGCCCCGGTCCAGGATCCCGCGGTACGTCCGCAGCGCACTGCGGAATCTGCGGGTGGCGACCCGCATCCGGTGCACGGAGTCGGGGAGGTCGCGGCGCACGGCGGGGTCGAGGGCGACGATCGCCTCGGCCTGGGCACGGAGGTACGCGAGGACGTGATCGCCCGCGGTCGCCGGCGCGCCGCCCTCGCGGGCATCCGGCCCCGGCCGGGCGGCTGCGCCGTCCTGTCCGGCCCCCGGTCCCGGGCCCCCGCGTGCGGCTCTGTCGTCACCGGCCCGCTGCCGGTCGCCCGGTCGTGTCTCGGCGAGCGCCCTCGCGACCTTGGACGAGGCCGTGGACGGGCGGATGCCGGCCTTGCGCAGCCGCTTCTCCACGGCGTCGAGGAGGGCGGGGTCGGCCCCGTCGGCCAGTTCGACCTCGATCTCGGTCCAGGCCGCCGTGCTCACGCCGCCGGCGGGCCGCTGCGCACCGCCGTCGGCCGCGGGTTCGGCGTCGTCGCCGGGCCGCCGTTCCACGTCGGCCGGCCGTTCCGTGCCGTCGGCGGGCCGTTCGCCGCCGAGGAGCCGTTCGGCGCGCACGGCGTCGACGGAGACCTCGGCGAGCGGCGTGCCGTCGCCGGCGCCGCCGGTCAGGAGGTGGACGTCGCGGGCGGTGCGGAGCCGGACGACGGGGACGAGCGCGCCGTCGCGTACCCGGGAGCGAACCAGGCCGGCCAGGGAGGACGGCAGCGTGTCGGAGAGCGGTTCGCGCAGCTCGTCGCGGATGCCGGTGGCGACCGGGAACTTGAGGTGCCAACCGGCGTCGTCACCACCGGTGCGGCGGCGCAGGGTGATGCGGTCGGCCGCGAGCCGGAGGTCCTCGGTGTCGTAGTAGACGGCGTCCAGCTCGCTGACGCCCCGGTGGACGACGGACGAGACCCCGGGCACCCGGCTCAGATCGGGGAGCCGCGTCTCCGCGGCGGCTTCGTACTTGCGCTCGATCTCACGTTTCGAGTCCGCCATAGACCGAATCTAGTGCTGTGTCCGGAAAAGTTCACCGGCTCGGGCAGTGCCGCGGCACCGGTTCAGGCGCTTATCGGCCGCTGGACCCTGATGGACTGGAGCAGTCCGACGGCGACCCAGACGGCGAACATCGAGGACCCCCCGTACGACACGAACGGCAGTGGGAGTCCGGCGACCGGCATGATGCCGAGCGTCATCCCGATGTTCTCGAACGACTGGAAGGCGAACCAGGCGATGATCCCGGCGGCGACGATCGTGCCGTACAGCTCGCTCGTCTCGCGGGCGATCCGGCAGGCACGCCACAGGACGACGCCGAGCAGCACGAGGATCAGCCCGGCGCCGAGGAAGCCGAGTTCCTCGCCCGCGACGGTGAAGACGAAGTCGGTCTGCTGCTCGGGGACGAACTGGCCGGTGGTCTGGGTGCCCTGGAACAGGCCCGTGCCGGTGAGGCCGCCGGAGCCGATCGCGATGCGGGCCTGGTTGGTGTTGTAGCCGACGCCCGCCGGGTCGAGTGCCGGATTGGCGAACGCGGCGAAGCGGGCGATCTGGTAGTCGTCGAGCAGACCGAGCTCCCAGACCGCGACCGCGCCGGCCACGCCCGTGCCGAGCAGGCCGAAGATCCAGCGGTTGGAGGCGCCGGAGGCGAGCAGCGCTCCGAGCACGATCACGACCATGACCATCACGGAGCCGAGGTCCGGCATTCCCATCACGACGGCCATCGGCACGGCCGCCAGGCCCAGCGCCTTGGCGACGGTGCGGTGGTCCGGGTGGAGCTGGTCGCCCGCGTCGACACGTTCGGCGAGCAGCATCGCCATGACCAGGATGATGGTGATCTTGGTGAATTCGGACGGCTGGATGGAGAAGCCGCCGCCGATGACGATCCAGGCGTGCGCGCCGTTGATGGTGGCGCCGAGCGGGGTGAGGACCGCCAGCACGAAGAGCACCGAAAGGCCGTAGAGGATCGGGACCGCGCCGCGCAGGGTGCGGTGGCCGAGCCAGATCGTGCCGACCATCAGGGCGAAGCCGATGCCCGTGTTGAGGGCGTGCCGCATCAGGAAGTAGTAGGGGTCGCCGTGCGTGAGCGAGTCCCGGCCCCGGGTCGCCGACCAGACCAGCAGCGAGCCGATGAACGAGAGCGCGAGCGCGGATCCGAGCAGGGGCCAGTCGAGCCGGCGCACGACGGAGTCGCGGGCGACGAGCTTGCCCCAGGCGGAGCGCTCGGGGGTGTAGCGCGAGACGGAGAATCCGGCCATCAGTCGCGCCTCCCCAGGACCGCCGCGAGGGTCTGCTCCTGCTCGGGCTTCTGCGAGGCGGGGTTGTAGGGCTTGATCTCCGGTGCCTCGATGGAGCCGTCCGGCTGGATCTTCGGCAGGGACTTCTGCGGGGCGGGCAGCAGCGCCTTCTTCAGGTCCTGCGTCCCGGAGTCGTCGAGCCCGTAGATGGCGTCGTAGATGTTGCGCACGGCGGGCCCGGACGCACCGGAGCCGGTGCCGCCCTGGGAGATCGTCATGACGATCGAGAAGTCCTTGGTGTACGTGGCGAGCCAGGAGGTCGTCTGCTTGCCGTAGACCTCCGCGGTACCCGTCTTGGCGTGCATCGGGATCTTGTCCTGCGGCCAGCCGCCGAAGCGCCAGGCGGCCGATCCCCGGGTCGCGACGCCCGCGAGGGCCTCGTCGATCTCGTTGCGGGTCTTGCGCGAGAAGGGCAGCTTGCCGTGCGACTTGGGCTTGATCTCCTTGACGGTCCGGCCGTCGCCGCTGACGACCGCCTTGCCGACGGCAGGGGTGTAGAGGGTGCCGCCGTTGGAGATCGCGGAGTAGATGGTGGCCATCTGGATCGGGGTCACGAGGGTGTCGCCCTGGCCGATCGAGTAGTTGACCGCGTCACCGGCGCGCATCCTGTCGCCTTCGAGGCAGTTCTCGTACGCGATCTTCTCGACGTACGAGCCGTCCTTCTTGCCCTGCTTGCACCAGGCGTCCTTGTTGGCGTCGTAGAACCGCTGCTTCCACTGGCGGTCGGGAACGCGGCCGGTGACCTCGTTGGGGAGGTCGATGCCGGTCTCCTTGCCCAGGCCGAACTGGTGGGCGGTCTTGTAGAACCAGTCCTTGGTGTTCTTCTTCGGCTTGTTGCCGCCGTCCTTCTGCCATTCCTTGTGCGCGATGCCGTAGTAGACGGTGTCGCAGGAGACCTCCAGAGCGCGGCCGATGGTGATGCTGCCGTAGCCCTGGGACTCGAAGTTCTTGAACACCTGCCCGCCGATGCTGTACGAGCTGGGGCAGGGGTAGTGGCCGTCGAAGGCGTAGCCGGCGTTGACCGCGGCGGTCGACGAGATGACCTTGAAGATCGAGCCGGGCGCGGCCTGGCCCTGGATGGCCCGGTTCAGCAGCGGGAAGTTGGACTTCGGGCCGGTGAGCTTGGCGTAGTCCTTGGCGGAGATGCCGCCGACCCAGGAGTTGGGGTCGTAGTTGGGCAGCGAGGCCATCGCCACGACGCGTCCGGTCTTCGCCTCCATGACGACGACGGCGCCGGAGTCGGCCTTGTAGTTCTCGCCGGTGTTCCTGTCGAACGACTGGCGGGCGGCCTTCATGGCCTCGTTGAGCTCGTACTCGGCGACGGCCTGGACCCGGGCGTCGATGGAGGTGACGATGCTGGAGCCGGGTTCCGCCTTGTCGTTCTCGGCCTCGCCGATGACCCGGCCGAGGTTGTCGACCTCGTAGCGGGTGACCCCGGCCTTGCCGCGCAGTTCCTTGTCGTAGGTGCGCTCCAGACCGGAGCGGCCGACCTGGTCGGAACGCAGGTAGGGCGAATCGGTGTCCTGGGCCTTGGTGATCTCCTCGTCGGTGACCGGCGAGAGGTAGCCGAGGACCTGGGCGGTGTTGGCCTTGCCGGGCGCGGGGTAGCGGCGTACGGCGGTGGGTTCGGCGGTGATGCCGGGGAAGTCCTCAGCGCGCTCACGGATCGTGAGGGCCTGCTGGGTGGTGGCCTCGTCGGTGACCGGGATCGGCTGGTAGGGCGACCCGTTCCAGCAGGGCTGGGGCGTCTTCGCGTCGCAGAGCCGCACCTTGTCCAGGACGTCCTTGGGCTTCATGTCGAGGACGTCGGCGAGCCGGGTCAGCACGTCCCTGCCGTCGTCCTTCATCTTCATCAGCTCGGTGCGGCTCGCGGAGACGACCAGCCGGGTCTCGTTGTCGGCGAGGGGGACGCCGCGGGCGTCGAGGATGGAGCCGCGGACGGCGGGCTGCACGACCTGCTGGACATGGTTGCTCTTCGCCTCCTCGCTGTATTCCTGGCCGTTGCGGATCTGGAGGTACCAGAGCCGCCCGCCGAGGGTCAACAGCAGCGAGAACACGAGGACCTGGATGACGACGAGACGGATCTGGACCCTGGGGGTCCGGCCGGTCTCGGGGATGTTGCTCACAGGGCGCCCCCGATGGCGGTCGGGCGGGAGGGACGGGGCGTGCCGGGGGTACGGGTCGCGCCGGGGGTGCGGGGCGCGACCGGGGCGCCCGCGCGGTGGTGCGGCCTCACAGTCGCTTGACCCCCTTGATCCGTCCGGTGCGCGACGCGCGGTTGCGGGCGGCCCTGACACGCAGTCCGCCGCGCTGGTCGCCGATCCGCAGACCGGTGCCCGAGGCCAGCCATCCGGCGGACACGTCGCCGCCGGACGCCTCGGCGACCGGGTCGTTCACGGTGCGTCTGGCGACGGCCATGATCAGCGGCACGGTGAACGGGGCGAGCAGCAGATCGTAGAGGGCGGCGGTGAACAGCAGACTGCCGAGGCCCACGTGGCGGGCCGCGGTGTCCCCCACGAGCGCGCCGACGAGCGCGTACAGCAGCGTCGAGCCGATCGCCGCGCCGACGACCCCGATCATCGGTACGGCGGCCGACCTGAGCTGCCCGCTCTCCGGCTTGACCAGTCCGGCGAGGTAGCCGATGACGCAGAGGACCAGGGCGTAGCGCCCCACGGCGTGGTCGGCGGGCGGTGCCAGGTCGGCGAGGAGACCCGCGCCGAAGCCGATCAGGGCCCCGCTGGTGTGCCCGTACACGAAGGCCAGTCCGAGGACGACCAGGAGCAGCAGATCCGGCACGGCGCCAGGGAGTTGGAGGCGGGCCAGTACCGAGACCTGGATGACGAGCGCCGCCACGACCAGGACGGTGGAGAGCAGAATGCGGTTCAGACGCATGGGGATCGGCGCTACCTCTGCTCGTCGTCCGTGGCGGTGAGGGCGCCCGGGCTTCCGCTCGGATCGGGGCCGCCGCTCGGATCGGGGCTCTCGTGGATGTTGCCGACGACGTTGCCCTCGGTGTCGACGATGTCGCCGTTGGGCGAGATCGTGACGGTGACGGTCGGGGTGGGCTTCGGCTCGGCGGGCTTGGGCGGGGCCTTCGGCAGGACCGTGTCCCGGGGGTCGTGGCGCGGTGCCTGGACGACGACGCCGACGATGTCGAGCTTGGTGAACCCGACGTACGGGCGGACGTAGACGGTACGGGTCAGGCCGCCGCCGGACGGGTCGACGCGGACGACCTCGCCGACCGGGACGCCGGGCACGAACGGCTTGTCCTTGCTGGAGCCGAAGGTGACCAGACGGTCGCCCTTCTTCACCTTGGCCTTGCCGTTGAGGAACTGGACGGACAGCGGCCGGGAGCCCTGGCCGGTGGCGAAGCCCAGTTCGTCGGTCTTCTCCAGGCGGGTGCCGACGGTGAAGTCGGGGTCGGTGGCGAGGAGGACCGTGGCGGTCTGCGGGCCGACGGTGGTGACCCGGCCGACGAGCCCGTCGCCGTTGATGACGGTCATGTCGCGCCGGATGCCGTCGCGGGAGCCCGCGTCGATGGTGACCGTCCAGGAGAAGCCCTGGGCGGCTCCTATGGCGATGACCTCGGCCGCCTTGATGCCGTACTGTCCGGCGGCCGACTTCTTCAGCATCTTGTCGAGCTCGCGGACTCGGTTGCGGTTGCTGTCGTCGCTGCCGAGCGCCGTCTTGAGCGCGGCGTTCTGGCGCTCCAGCTCGGCGATCCGGTTGTGCCGGGTGCCGGAGTCGCGCACCGCCCCTATGGCGTTGCCCACCGGATCGACGGCGGCCGCGACGCCGTTCTCGACGGGGCCGAAGACGGCGGCGGCGGCCCGCCTGGCGCCGTCCACCGGTGATCCCTCTCCGCCCCGGATGTCCACCGTGATCAGTGCGAACGCGATGACGATCAGCAGCACCAGGAGCAGCCGGCTCTCTCGTGTGTCCCTCACGTGCGGCGGCCGTGCCTTCCTCGTAGGAATGTTCGTGCCTGTATATCAGCGATCCGCCATACGGAACTCTGGGAACCGTACGACGGACTGCCGTTGTCCACCCGCGTGCGCCCGTCCGCCCGCGGGGCGTGTCGTGCCGCGCCGGCTACCGGCGGGGCTGGGCGTCCAGCACCTGCTGGAGCGCCTCGAACTCCTCGACGCACTTGCCGGATCCGAGCGCCACCGAGTCCAGCGGGTCCTCGGCGATGTGGATCGGCATGCCGGTCTCCCGGCGCAGCCGCTCGTCCAGCCCGCGCAGCAGCGCGCCGCCGCCGGTGAGGACGATGCCGCGGTCCATGACGTCGCCGGAGAGCTCCGGCGGGCACTTGTCGAGCGTGGTCTTCACGGCGTCGACGATCGCGTTGACCGGCTCCTCGATGGCCTTGCGGACCTCGTCGGCCGAGATGACCACGGTCTTGGGCAGTCCGGAGACCAGGTCGCGACCGCGGATCTCGGTGTGCTCGTCCTTCTTCAGGTCGTCCGCGGAACCGATGGTGACCTTGATCTGTTCGGCGGAGCGCTCGCCGAGGAGGAGCGAGTACTCCTTCTTGATGTGCTGGATGATCGCGTTGTCCAGCTCGTCACCGGCGACCCGGATCGACTGGGCGGTGACGATGCCGCCGAGCGAGATGACCGCGACCTCGGTGGTGCCGCCGCCGATGTCGACGACCATGTTGCCGGTGGCCTCGTGGACCGGCAGCCCGGAGCCGATGGCCGCCGCCATGGGCTCCTCGATGATGTGCACCTGCCGCGCCCCGGCCTGCGTCGACGCCTCGATGACGGCGCGGCGCTCGACCCCGGTGATGCCGGAGGGCACGCAGACCACGACCCGCGGGCGGGCCAGGTAGCGGCGCTTGTGGATCTTCAGGATGAAGTAGCGGAGCATCCGCTCGGTGATCTCGAAGTCGGCGATCACGCCGTCCTTCAGGGGGCGCACGGCGACGATGTTGCCCGGAGTGCGCCCGATCATCTTCTTGGCCTCGGAGCCGACCGCCAGGATGCCGCCGGTGTTGGTGTTGATGGCCACGACGGACGGCTCGTTCAGTACGACGCCTCGCCCTCTGACGTACACCAGCGTGTTGGCAGTCCCGAGGTCGATAGCCATGTCACGACCGATGAACGACATTGAGTTCCCCTTGTTCCCCATGAGGATGCGTCGGGCCTTCCAGGAAAGCACGGATGGCTTGTTCTGGTCGGCGAGGTGAGCGCTGTGGGCGTGGAAGATTCCATCGTAGTGCCGTGTGCACGGACACCGTGCGAGGGTCCTTCGCCATTGTGGGCGGAACGGGTGGACGTTCCACTCTTGGTGACGTTACGTCGAAGTGATGCGTTCCCGCGACCCCGACGCGTATGCCGAAGGGCGACCGAATTAATTCGGTCGCCCCAGGTCATGAGCGCTGTTCGGCTGATTCGCGCTCAGAAGAGCCCCGGAAAGAAAAGCTTCAGCTCGCGTTCCGCGGACTCCTCGGAGTCCGACGCGTGGATGAGGTTCTCACGGGTGATCGTGCCGAAGTCACCGCGGATGGAACCGGGCGCTGCGGCGATCGGGTCCGTGGGCCCGCTCAGCGTGCGCACCCCCTCGATGACCCGCTCGCCCTCGGCGACCAGCGCCACCACGGGACCGGACAGCATGAACTCGACGAGCGGCTCGTAGAACGGGCGGCCGACGTGCTCGGCGTAGTGCTGCTCCAGGGTGGCGCGGTCGAGGGTGCGCAGCTCCAGCGCGGTGATCCGCCAGTCGGCCTTGCGCTCGATCCGCCCGACGATCTCGCCGACCAGTCCGCGCCGGACGGCGTCGGGCTTGAGCAGAACGAGGGTGCGCTGGGTCATGGTGTGCGGCTCCTTGCGGGCATGCGAGTGCGGTGAGGCGAGGCTACAGGGGGACGGGAACGAGTCCGCGACCGGGTTTGGCCAAAGGATGACGGATCAGCCACCGGTAGTGGCCTCGGCCGACTCCTCGGCTGCCGCCCAACGGGCCTTCGCCTCGTCGATCTTCCGGCCGTAGTGGATGGAGGCCCACCACAGGCCGCCGAAGGCCAGTCCGAGGACGAACATCATCGGGACGATGAATCCGCTGGCCACCAGGGCGATCTGGAGAGCCCAGCCGAGTTGCACCCCGCCAGGGCGGCCGATCATCCCGCAGAGCAGTACGGAGAGCAGCATGCCGATGCCGCACACCGTCCAGACCGTGGTGGTCGTGAGGTCGTCCGATTTCATCGCGACGAGGCCGGCGAATCCGATCACGAAGAATTCACCGATCAGCGTCGACGCGCAGAGCATTCGCACGGGTCAGTGCCCTCCCAGAAGCAGTCGGGCCTCCCCGACCGTGATCACGGAACCGGTCACGAGCACACCGGCCCCCGCGTATTCGCCCTCTTCCTCGGCAAGCGTGATGGCCGCCTCCAGCGCGTCGTCCAGACGTGGTTCGACCTGGACACGCTCCTCGCCGAAGACCTCGACGGCGATGGCGGCCAGGGCGTCGGCGTCCATCGCGCGGGGGGTGGAGTTCTGGGTGACGACGACCTCGGCGAAGATCGGCTCGAAGGCTTCGAGGAGGCCCTTGACGTCCTTGTCGTCGCTGACGCCGACGACGCCGATGAGCCGGGAGAAGCCGAACGCCTCGGTGATCCCGTCGGCGGTGGCGCGGGCGCCCGCCGGGTTGTGGGCGGCGTCCAGAACGACGGTCGGGCTGGAGCGGACCACTTCGAGGCGGCCCGGAGAGAGCACGGAGGCGAACGCCTCGCGAACCGTGTCGACGTCCAGCGGACCGGGCCGCTCGGCCCCGACCCCGAAGAACGCCTCCACCGCGCAGAGCGCCACCGCCGCGTTGTGTGCCTGGTGGGCGCCGTACAGCGGGAGGAAGACGTCGTCGTACTCGCCGCCGAGCCCGCGCAGCGTCAGTCGCTGGCCGCCGACGGCGACCTCGCGGGAGACGACGCCGAATTCCATGCCCTCGCGGGCGACCGTGGCGTCCACCTCGACGGCCTTCTTGAGCATGACCTGCGCGGCATCCACCGGCTGCTGGGCGAGGACGACCGTGGCGTCCGGCTTGATGATCCCGGCCTTCTCCACGGCGATCTCGGCGGGCGTGGAGCCCAGCCGGTCGGTGTGGTCCAGCGCGATGGGGGTGACCACGGCGACCTGGGCGTCGATGACGTTCGTCGCGTCCCAGCTGCCGCCCATGCCGACCTCGACCACGGCGACGTCGACCGGCGCGTCGGCGAACGCCGCGTACGCCATGCCGGTCAGCACCTCGAAGAAGGAGAGCCGGTAGGGCTGTCGGCCGTCGACCAGCTCCACGTACGGCTGGATGTCCCGGTAGGCCTCGACGAACCGCTCGGGGTCGATCGGGGCGCCGTCCAGGCTGATCCGCTCGGTGATCGACTGGACGTGCGGCGAGGTGTAGCGGCCGGTGCGCAGGTCGAAGGCGCCGAACAGGGCCTCGATCATGCGGGCCGTGCTCGTCTTGCCGTTGGTCCCGGTGATGTGGATGGAGGGGTACGCGCGCTGCGGCTCGCCGAGGACGTCCATCAGTGCGGCGATGCGTGTGACGGAGGGCTCCAGCTTCGTCTCGCCCCAGCGGCCGGCGAGCTCCTGCTCGACCTCGCGCAGCGCCTTGTCCACTTCGGGATCGGCGGGGCGGGCGGGGGCGGCCTGGCCCTGGGGCGGTCCCGAGCGGGTGCGCAGCGTGCGGCTCCCGGCCTCGATCACCGCCAGGTCGGGGTCGCGCTGGGTCGCTTCGTCGACGATCTCCGCGAAGGCGTCGTCGGGGTCGGAGGCGTCATGCCGGTCGGAAGGGCGGGGCTCACTCACGAGGCCAGTCTACGGACCGGCGCCGGCAAACATGCGCGGCGCCCGGCGACGGGCCCGGCGGCGCCAAAAGCCCCGGCCCGCACGGCCCTCGCGTCCCGGCCGTCCGGCTCCCCCGCGCACTGTGGACGCACGCGAAGCCCCCGCGCTCCCGGCCGGGGCACGGCACGGGAGTGCGGGGGCTTCGGGCGCCGCGGGCTCAGCCCTGCGGCAGGTTCGCCAGCTGGGCGGTGATGCGCTCGATGTCCGCCTCCGCCTTGGTGAGCCGGCCGCGGATCTTGTCGACCACGTTGTCCGGCGCCTTGGCGAGGAACGCCTCGTTGCCGAGCTTCGCGGTGGCCTGGGCCTTCTCCTTCTCGGCGGCGCCCAGGTCCTTCGTCAGGCGTTTGCGCTCGGCCTCGACGTCGATGGTGCCGGTCAGGTCGAGGGCGACGGTGGCCCCGGCGACCGGCAGCGACGCGGTGGCCTGGAAGTCCTCGCCGGCGGGCTGGAGGCGCAGCAGCTGGCGGATGGCCGCCTCGTGCGGGGCGAGCGCCGTGCCGTCCAGGGTGAGCGCGGCCGGGACCTTCTGGCCGGGCTGGAGGCCCTGGTCGGAGCGGAACCGGCGGACCTCGGTGACGACCTGCTGCACGAGCGCGATCTCCTGCTCGGCCGCGTCGTCCCGGAAGCCGCCCGGGGCGTCGGCCCCGGGAACGAACACCGCCTTCGGCCAGTCGGCGATGACGACGGACTCCTTGCCGGTGAGCGTGGTCCACAGCGTCTCGGTGACGAACGGGACGACCGGGTGCAGCAGACGCAGCATCACGTCGAGGACCTCGCCGAGGACCCGGCCGGAGACCTCGGCCTGCTCGCCGCCGGCGAAGAACGTGGTCTTGGACAGCTCGACGTACCAGTCGAAGACCTCGTCCCACGCGAAGTGGTAGAGCGCCTCGCTGAGCTTGGCGAACTGGAAGTCGTCGTAGAACGCGTCGACTTCGGCGACGGTCTTGCCCAGCCGCGACAGGATCCAGCGGTCGGTCACCGACAGCTTCTCGGCGGGCGGCAGTTCGCCCTCGACCGTGGCGCCGTTCATCAGCGCGAAGCGCGTGGCGTTCCAGATCTTGTTGGCGAAGTTGCGGGAGCCCTGGACCCAGTCCTCGCCGATCGGGACGTCGACGCCGGGGTTGGCGCCGCGCGCCAGGGTGAAGCGCAGGGCGTCGGAGCCGTACTTGTCCATCCAGTCCAGCGGGTCGACGGCGTTGCCGAACGACTTCGACATCTTCTTGCCGAACTCGTCGCGGACCATGCCGTGCAGGACGACGGTGTGGAAGGGCGGGACGCCGTCGCTGACGTACAGGCCGAACATCATCATCCGGGCGACCCAGAAGAAGAGGATGTCGTATCCGGTGACCAGGACGGAGTTCGGGTAGAACTTCGCGAGGCTGTCGGTCTTCTCCGGCCAGCCGAGCGTGGAGAACGGCCACAGGCCGGAGGAGAACCAGGTGTCCAGGACATCGCTGTCCTGCGTCCAGCCCTCGCCGGTGGGAGCCTCGTCGTCCGGGCCGACGCAGACGACCTCGCCGTCCGGGCCGTACCAGACGGGGATGCGGTGGCCCCACCACAACTGTCGTGAGATGCACCAGTCGTGGAGGTTGTCGACCCAGTCGAAGTACCGCTTCTCCATCTCCTGCGGATGGATCGTGACCTTGCCGTCGCGGACCGCGTCACCGGCGGCCTTGGCGAGCGGGCCGACCTTGACCCACCACTGCATGGACAGGCGGGGCTCGATGGTGGTCTTGCAGCGCGAGCAGTGGCCGACGGAGTGGAGGTACGGTCGCTTCTCGGCGACGATCCGGCCCTCGGCGCGCAGGGCGCCGACGATCGCGGAGCGGGCCTCCAGGCGGTCCAGTCCCTGGAAGGGGCCGGGGGTGGTGATGACGGCGTGCTCGTCCATCACGGTGATGGACGGCAGGTCGTGGCGCTGGCCGATCTCGAAGTCGTTCGGATCGTGGGCCGGGGTGACCTTGACCGCGCCGGTGCCGAACGCGGGGTCGACGTGCTCGTCCGCGACGACCGGGATGGAACGGTCGGTCAGCGGCAGCTTGATGAGCTTGCCGACCAGGTGCCGGTAGCGCTCGTCGTCGGGGTGAACGGCGACGGCCGTGTCCCCGAGCATGGTCTCGGCGCGGGTGGTGGCGACGACGAGGGTGTCGTCCCCGTCGCCGTACTTCATGGAGACCAGCTCGCCGTCGTCGTCCTGGTACTCGACCTCGATGTCCGAGATCGCCGTCAGACAGCGGGGGCACCAGTTGATGATGCGCTCGGCCCGGTAGATCAGCTCGTCGTCGTAGAGCCGCTTGAAGATGGTCTGGACGGCCTGGGACAGGCCCTCGTCCATGGTGAAGCGCTCACGGGACCATGCGACACCGTCACCCAGACGACGCATCTGGCCGGAGATCTGACCGCCGGACTCGTTCTTCCACTTCCAGACGCGCTCGACGAATGCCTCGCGGCCGAGGTCGTGGCGGGACTTGCCCTCCTTGCCCAGCTCGCGCTCGACGACGTTCTGGGTGGCGATGCCGGCGTGGTCCATGCCCGGCTGCCACAGGGTCTCGTGACCCTGCATGCGCTTGCGGCGGGTCAGGGCGTCGATGAGCGTGTGCTCGAAGGCGTGTCCCAGGTGGAGGCTTCCGGTGACGTTCGGCGGTGGGATGACGACGGTGTACGGCGGCTTGTCGCTCTTCGCGTCCGCCTCGAAGTAACCACGCTCTACCCAGCGCTCATACAGCTCCCCCTCTACCTCGGCCGGCGCGTACTGGGTCGGCAGTTCGGGGTTGCTGGCTGGCGTCTGCTGAGTGTTCTCGGTCACGGGGGACAGTTTACGGCTGTCACAGTCGTGCGCCGAAACCGGTTTGTTCCGTAACGGTGTGCCACCCGATCGTCCGTACGGGCGCACCCTCCGTCAGGATGTTCAGAACACATCAATAGGTCAGCACTCCGGTGAGCACTTCCGAACAGGGGACACCGCACATGAGCAACAACCAGCCCGGACCGTACGGCCAGCAGCCGCCGCAGGGCCAGCCCGGCCCGTACGGAGCCCAGCCGGGTCCGTACGGTCAGCCCCCGCAGGGCCAGCCCGGTCCCTACGGCGCCCAGCCGGGTCCGTACGGCCAGCCCCCGCAGGGCCAGCCCGGTTACGGCTACCCGCAGCAGGCCCCGGGCCCGCAGGGCGTCCCCCCGCAGCAGCCCCAGCCCGGCTACCCGCAGCCCCAGCAGCCCGGCCCCTACGGCCAGCAGCCGCCCGCTCCCCCGTACAGCCAGGCCCCGTACGGCGCCCAGATGCCGGCGCCCCCGGCCGCACCGAAGAAGAAGACCGGCCTGATCGTCGGCGGCATCGTGGTGGCGCTGGCCGTCATCGGCGGCGGAGTGTACCTCGCGCTCTCGGGCGGCGCGAGCAACAGCGACGTCGCGGAAAGCACCAAGGGGTACAAGCTGACGCCGGCGGCGTCGGTGGACGACTACAAGAAGGACTCCAGCGCCTCGGCCGTCGAGCCGTCGGGACCGGTGACCGGCGAGAAGAAGACCCGGGCCGAGGCCATGGGGATCAAGGACCCCCAGAAGGCCGGCGCCCAGTACGTCAGCGGCAGCGAGGAGAATCCGCTGACCGCGAAGTTCCTCTTGCTCAACGGCACCTGGGGCGAAGTCAGCGACCCGGCCAAGGCCATCGACGGCGCCTTCGCGGGCGCCCAGGAGGAGATGAAGAAGAGCGACGACTCGAAGGTCTCGCTGGTCGGCAGCCCCGAGCAGGTCACTCCGCCCGAGTTCAAGGGCGCGCTGATGAAGTGCCAGAGCCTCAAGACCATCAATGAGAAGGGCGACGGGACGGCCGCCAACGGTCCCAAGGAAATCGTCATGCCCGTCTGCGTGTGGGCCGACTACAGCACGGTGGGCGTCGTCATCGGTATGGACCTCGGCGGGGCGCTGACGGAGAAGCCGATGCCCCAGGACGAGCTGGCCGCCCTGGCCGCCAAGCTCTACAACACCTCCCGCACCAAGCTCTGACCGCACCGCGGCAACGCGAGGGGCGCCCGGCAGGTGATCCCGCCGGGCGCCCCTCGTATGTGCGGGCCGCTACGCGGACTTCTCGTGGCGGCCGCCGTCGTTCTTGCCGATCGTGCGCGGCTCGCGCGGGACCAGCGTCGGGTTGACGTTGTCCCGGACGACGTCCGCGGTGATGACGACGCGGGCCACGTCCTTGCGGGACGGCACCTCGTACATCACGGACTGGAGGACCTCCTCCATGATGGCCCGCAGGCCGCGCGCGCCCGTGCCGCGCAGGATCGCCTGGTCGGCGATGGCCTCCAGGGCCGGACGGTCGAAGTCCAGCTCCACACCGTCGAGTTCGAAAAGACGTTGGTACTGCTTCACCAGGGCGTTACGCGGCTCGACGAGGATCTGGAGCAGCGCCTCGCGGTCGAGGTTGTGGACCGAGGTGATGACGGGCAGCCGACCGATGAACTCCGGGATCATTCCGAACTTCACCAGGTCCTCCGGCATGACCTCCTGGAACTGGTCGCTCGCCTCGATCTCGCGCTTGGAGCGGATCGTCGCGCCGAAGCCGATGCCCTTGGCGCCCGCGCGCGACTCGATGATCCGCTCCAGGCCGGAGAAGGCACCGCCCACGATGAACAGCACGTTCGTCGTGTCGATCTGGATGAACTCCTGGTGCGGGTGCTTCCGTCCGCCCTGCGGCGGGACGGAGGCGGTGGTGCCCTCCAGGATCTTCAGGAGGGCCTGCTGGACGCCCTCGCCGGAGACATCACGGGTGATCGACGGGTTCTCGCTCTTGCGGGCGACCTTGTCGATCTCGTCGATGTAGATGATCCCGGTCTCGGCCTTCTTGACGTCGTAGTCCGCGGCCTGGATCAGCTTGAGCAGAATGTTCTCGACGTCCTCGCCGACGTACCCGGCCTCCGTCAGCGCCGTCGCGTCGGCGATGGCGAACGGGACGTTGAGCATGCGGGCCAGGGTCTGCGCGAGCAGCGTCTTCCCGGAGCCGGTGGGACCCAGCAGCAGGATGTTGGACTTGGCCAGCTCGATGGCGTCCTCGCGGCCCTGCGCGCCGCCGTTCTCACCCGCCTGGACCCGCTTGTAGTGGTTGTACACAGCGACCGAGAGGGCCTTCTTCGCGGGCTCCTGCCCGACGACGTACCCCTCGAGGAACTCGTAGATCTCGCGCGGCTTGGGGAGCTCCTCCCACCGCACCTCGGAGGTCTCCGCGAGCTCCTCCTCGATGATCTCGTTGCAGAGATCGATGCACTCGTCGCAGATGTACACACCGGGTCCCGCGATGAGCTTCTTCACCTGCTTCTGGCTCTTCCCGCAGAACGAGCACTTGAGCAGATCGCCGCCATCACCGATGCGTGCCACGAGGTGCTTCCCCTTCGCCTGGGAGCAGCTTGGTCCAGCGGCTCCTGGTGCCTCTATCCGACGGTACCTTGCCTTGCCCCCCGTACGGGCCCCCCTTGGCGCGGTTCACGCGGTTCGCACGGCTCAAGCGTCCCGAAACCGCCCGAAACCGCCGCGCCAAGGGATGAAGGCCGATGTCAGGCGGCCGCTCCGGCCGTGCTCTTGCGGGTCGAGACGATCTGGTCGACGAGACCGTAGGCGAGGGCGTCCTCGGCGGTCAGGATCTTGTCGCGCTCGATGTCGTCGCGGATCTTCTCCAGCGGCGTGGTGGAGTGCTTGGCCAGCAGCTCCTCCAGCTGGGTACGCATGCGCAGGATCTCGTTGGCCGCGATCTCCAGGTCGGAGAGCTGCTCGCGGCCGGTCTGCGAGGACGGCTGGTGGATGAGCACCCGCGCGTTGGGCAGGGCCATCCGCTTGCCGGGCGTACCCGCCGCGAGCAGGACGGCCGCGGCCGAGGCGGCCTGGCCCATGCAGACGGTCTGGATGTCCGGCTTCACGAACTGCATCGTGTCGTAGATCGCGGTGAGCGCGGTGAACGAGCCGCCGGGGCTGTTGATGTAGATGGAGATGTCGCGGTCCGGGTCCATCGACTCCAGGCACAGCAGCTGCGCCATGACGTCGTTGGCCGAGGCGTCGTCGATCTGGACGCCGAGGAAGATCACGCGCTCCTCGAAGAGCTTCGCGTACGGGTCGTACTCGCGCACGCCCTGCGAGGTGCGCTCCACGAAGCGCGGGACGATGTAGCGGTTGTCCACCTGCGGGCCGGTGTAGAGGCCGCTCGCGGAGGCGCCGGGGAAGTTGTTCATGTGGGTGTTCACCATCCTGGTGGCGTTCTGTGGCTGGATGTCTCGGCGTACGAGAGGTGCGCGCGGCGAGGAGCCGATCCGGTGGATCGCCGGATCAGGCGCCGGTGCCGCCGCCGCCCGGAACGCCCGATGCGAACGAGATGATCTCGTCGATGAGGCCGTACTCCTTGGCCTCCTCCGCCGTGTACCAGCGGTCGCGGTCGCCGTCGCGGAGGATGGTCTCGACCGTCTGGCCGGAGTGACGGGCGGTGATCTCCGCCATCCGCTGCTTGGTGCGCAGCAGGTACTGGGCCTGGATCTTGATGTCGGAGGCCGTACCGCCGATGCCGGCCGAACCCTGGTGCATGAGGATGTCGGTGTTCGGGAGCGCGAAGCGCTTGCCCGCCGCGCCGCCGGTCAGCAAGAACTGGCCCATCGAGGCCGCCATGCCCATGCCGATGGTGACCACGTCGTTCGGGATGTACTGCATGGTGTCGTAGACCGCCATGCCGGCCGTCACCGAGCCGCCGGGGCTGTTGATGTAGAGGTAGATGTCCTTTTCCGGTTCGGCGGCGAGAAGGAGCAGCTGGGCGGTGATCTTGTTGGCGATCTCGTCGTCCACCTGCTGGCCGAGGAAGATGATGCGCTCGCCGAGCAGTCGGCTGTAGACCTGATCGCCGAGGTTTCCACCGAGGGACGGTTCTCCGGCGGCGTAGGGCATCGGATTCGTCACGTATCCACCTGCTCGTCTCTGACGGCTCCGGCCGTCTCAGCGTCTTCGTACCGGTGGGCGGGGACTCCCCTGCCCTTCCTATTCATGGACCCTAACGCGCAGGTGGGACATCGCCATCCCGCTTCCGCAACTGTTCGCTGGGAGCGCAAGCTCCTCAGTCCCCACAAGGGTTGTGGGCCGTCCCGGGCCGCTCGCCGGCCGGTCCGGACGACGGGCCCGGGGCCTTCGGCCGGGGGGGCTCCACCGGCCGAAGCCGACGGGCTCCGGACGCTTGGCGGCGTCCGGAGCCCGTCGTACGGATTCGTGCGAGGCTCAGGCCTCGTTCTTCTCCGCGGCGGCCTCGGTCTTCTCCTCGGCCTTCTCGGCGGCCTCGGTGGCGGCGTCGGCCACGGCACCGGCGGAACCGTCGGCGGCCTCGACCGTCTCGATGGCCTCCTCCTCGTCCTCCAGGTCGACCGTCTCGCCGTTGGTGTCGACGACCTTGGCGGCCTCGACGACCACGGCCAGCGCCTTGCCGCGGGCGACCTCGCCGACGAGCATCGGCACCTGGCCGCCCTCGACGACGGCCTGGGCGAACTGGTCGGGGCTCATGCCCGAGGAGGCGGCACGGCGCATGAGGTGCTCGGTGAGCTCCTCCTGGTTGACGTTCAGCTTCTCCTTGTTGACGATCTCGTCGAGGAGGAACTGGGTCTTGATGCCCTTGACCGCCTGCTCGGAGGTCTCGGTCTCGAACTCCTCGGCCGTCTTGCCCTGGATCTCCAGGTACTTGTCGAGGGTCAGACCCATCTGGCCGAGCTGGTGGTGCTCCAGGTTGTGCTTGCGGGTCTGGATCTCGTCCGCGAGGAGCTTCTCCGGGATCGGGACCTCGGCGAGCTCCAGCAGCGCGTCCAGGACGCGCTCCTGGGCCTGGGTGGCCTGCTCGTACTGCCGGCTCTCCTCCAGGCGCTTGCGGCTGTCCGCCTTCAGCTCGTCGAGGGTGTCGAACTCGCTCGCCATCTGGGCGAACTCGTCGTCCAGCTCGGGGAGCTCGCGCGCGGCGACGGCGGTGACCTTGACGGTGACCTCGGCCTCCTTGCCGGCGGCCGAGCCGCCCTTCAGCTCGGAGGTGAAGGTGGCCTCGCCGCCCGCCTCCAGGCCGGTGACGGCGGCGTCGATGCCGTCGAGGAGCTCACCGGAACCGATGGTGTACGAGACACCCTCGGCGATGCCGTCCTCCAGGACCTCGCCGTCGACCTGGGCCTGCAGGTCGATCGTCACGACGTCGCCCTCGGCGGCGGCGCGCTCGACCGGGTTGGTGGAGGCGAAGCGCTCGCGGAGCTGCTCCACGGCCTTCTCGACGTCCTCGTCGCCGACCGAGACGGCGTCGACGGTGATCTCGATGCCGGAGTAGTCCGGGATCTCGATCTCGGGGCGTACGTCAACCTCGGCGGTGAAGGCCAGCAGCTCGCCGTCCTTCAGCTCGGTGATGTCGACCTCGGGCTGGCCGAGGACGTTGAGCTCGCCCTCGTTGACGGCCTCGGTGTAGAACTTCGGGAGGGCGTCGTTGACGGCCTCCTCCAGCACCGCGCCGCGGCCGAACCGCTGGTCGATGACCCGCGCCGGGACCTTGCCCTTGCGGAAGCCCTTCACCGTGACCTGCTGGTTGATCTTCTTGTACGCCGCGTCGAGGCTGTCCTTCAGCTCCTCGAAGGGCACCTCGACAGTGAGCCGAACCCGAGTCGGGTTCAGGGTCTCCACGGCGCTCTTCACGGTTCGGTCTCCTTGTGGCTGACTTCTTGGGGTTCTGCTCCGCCGCACGGGAGGCGGCTTCGCGGACCGAGCCCGGTACATCAGACACACGGGCACGCAATTTGCATAGTAACGGCAAGGAGACGGACTCCCGCAATGCGCTCTCGCCAGTGCCGCGCGATCCCGCCGGGGCGATCGCGACCGGCCCTGCCGGGTGGCCCGCGATCTTTCCGGATGGTCCGTATACGTGCCGGTGGTCGGGGTGGCCGGATTCGAACCGACGACCTTCCGCTCCCAAAGCGGACGCGCTACCAAGCTGCGCCACACCCCGTCGGTGCGACACGTAGGGTACATGCAGACAGGCGGTGCATCGGCCGCTTTACGCGGGCGGCTTGAAAAGCGGCTCGTACGGGCGGTTCCGAACGCGACACCGGGGAACGGCCATCGGGTGTGCGGACAGTGCCCACGACCCGCTACGATGCTTCTCGTGCCGCCGGTCGTGGGACCTGCGGTGCGGCATTGCGGGCGTAGCTCAATGGTAGAGCCCTAGTCTTCCAAACTAGCTACGCGGGTTCGATTCCCGTCGCCCGCTCCGGACCGGGGCCCGGCTCGACGAGATCTCGTCGAGCCGGGCCCCGCGCGTTCGCCCGACGCATACCGCTCACCGCCCACGGCACGGGCGCCGCACGGCACCTTCGACACACACGCCCGCCCTCCGCGCACGGCTGCGCGGCCGCACGGCACTCGTGCGGCACGTCCGGGGCGGCAGGGGTCCGATCAGAAGCTGATCTGGGTGATGGTCTGCGCTATCGAGTCCATGAAGCGCTGGATCGTGGGCGCCATACCGGTCGACGCGAGGAAGAAGCCGAAGAGCGCCGCCACGAGCGCGGGGCCCGCCTTGATGGATCCGCCTCGGATCATGACCACCAAGACGATCGCCAACATCAGCACCACAGACAGCGAAATGGCCACTACTGATCACACCCTCGGTCGGTCCGCCTTGCCGGCCCGGAGGAGTGCGGCCGAGCACGCCTCCGTTCCGTCCATCGTGCCACCAACTCCCCTCCGGCCGCCGCCGAGTGACGGATTGCACCGAACCGATCCTCTCCGTCCACGCACCCCCATTGCCTCCACGTGAGCCCCGGGGCGCACGGCCGCACGGGTCGGCGCCGCATCTCCCCGCACCTCGGCGCACCCCGCCCACATCACCCGCGCGCCAATAATCACAACAGCTCATGAACGCAATAGTTTCCGCATCCGCACACGTTATTCACATGCAATTCTCAGACTTCCGCACCAGGAAATCCCCTCCCCTCGATCGATGTTCAGCACACCCTCCACCAAAGATGATAAATCATGGCATATCGGTCAGTTCTCTGCGGTTTCACTATGGACTGGACGCCGACCACAATTCCCTCGGGGGGTTTTACGAATTGCGATCGGGGCGTCTATGGTGTTTTGAATGTTCCAAGCTCCGAACGTATTTCAGAGGGCCCCGCTCCCATCGGCGACCCGGGAGTCGGAGCCCAGACACCGAGAGCCGGCGACAGCCCCTACCGCAGCTGCGCCTGCCGCCACGACCACGCGGCGGGAGACTCCCGGAGCCGCCCCGGCGAAGAAGCGGGATTCCTACTTCGACAACGTCAAATATCTCGCCATCGTGCTGGTGGCGGTGGCACATGCATGGGAACCGGTGATGGAGGGAAGCCGGACGACCCGTGCGCTGTACATGGTCGCGTACACCTTTCACATGCCGGCGTTCATCATCATCTCCGGGTATTTCTCACGCTCGTTCGACATGTCGACCGCCAAGGTGAAGCGCCTGGTCACCGGAGTCGTCGTTCCGTACGTAGTGTTCGAGACGGCGTATTCACTGTTCAAGCGATACGCGGACGACTCGCCGGATCATCCGATCAGCCTGATCGACCCCTGGTATCTCACCTGGTTCCTGATCGCGCTGTTCATCTGGCGAGTCACCACGCCACTGTGGCAGGCGCTGCGCCATCCGCTTCCGGTGGCGCTCGTCGTCGCCGTGCTCGCCTCCTTCTCCCCGACCATCGGCGACGATCTCGACCTCCAACGCGTGCTGCAGTTCCTGCCGTTCTTCGTACTCGGCCTCCAACTGAAGCCCGAGCACTTCGACCTGGTGCGCCGTCGCGAGGTGCGGATGCTCGCCCCGGCACTGTTCGCCGCGGCGGTGGTGTGCGCGTACTGGGCGGCACCACGGATGCAGTTGGGCTGGTTCTACCGCAGCAACAGCGCGCAGGAGATGGACGCGCCGTGGTGGTCCGGCGCCGTGATGACGCTCCTGATGTTCGGCTGTGCGCTGCTGCTCACCATCGGTTTCCTGGCCCTGGTGCCGAGCCGCCGTACCTGGTTCACCGTGCTCGGCGCCGGAACCATCTGCGGCTATCTGCTGCACGGTTTCCTGGTCAAGGGCGCCGAGTACGCCGGGTTGTTCGACGCCAACGACTGGCTGTCGGAGCCCGCGGGGCTGGCGCTCGTCTCCGTGGTCGCGGCCGGCGCGGTGACGCTGATGTGCACGCCGCCGGTGCGGCGAGTGCTGCGCCCGGTGACCGAACCCCGGTTGGAGTGGGCGTTTGCGCGGCGCACCACCTCCGGGCAGTGACGACGGACGGCGGCACGCGGCAGACAGCCCTCGGTCCTGTGGCCGGGAGGGTTTCCCGGCCACAGCCCTCAGCTTCCGGTGGGTGATGCGTCCGGGGTGAGGCCGAGCAGTCGCCGGACGTGCGCGTACTTCTCGGCCAGTCGGGCACGGGTCGCCGGATCCAGGGCGGCGAGACGGACCGGGTCGGCGTTGTGCGCCAGGTCGGACTCCTTGACCAGCAGGGCGCCCGGGGTGTCCAGGATGCGGCGGGCGTACGCGTCGAGGTCCTCGCCGTCCCTCTTGGTGACGGCGAGGACCATGTCCTTGACCCGCTGCGGCAGTGCGGCCCCGGCCAGCCACTCCTGCGACAGGACCTCGTCCTCGACGGCGTCGTGCAGCCAGGCGGCGGCGATCTGCTCCTCGCTTCCGCCTCTGGCCCTGACCCCCTCGGCGACGGCCCGGAGGTGTTCCGCGTACGGGCGACCGGCCTTGTCCGTCTGTGTTCCGTGGGCCGCGCGGGCGATCGCCTCGATCTCGGCGAGGCTCAGCTTGCTGCGTGACGTGGTCATGATCCGACTTTACGGGCGTGCCGCCGCCCCGCGCAGGGCCGCCCGGGCGGGGATCGTCATGGCGGCGAGCCCGAGCCCGACGGTCACGGCGACGAAAGCCCCGTACAACACCGGCGGGACGTAGGGCGGTTCACCGGTCAGTCCCCTCGCCATCGGGTTCAGCGTGATCAGCGCGATGGCGGTGCCGAGCCCGGCACCGGCCGCGGTGACGAGCAGCGCCTCCCAGCGGATCATGCCCATGACCTGGCGGCGGGTGGTGCCGACGAGACGGAGCAGGGTCAGTTCCCGGCGGCGGTCGAGGACGGTCATCACCAGGGTGTTGACGGCGGCGACGGCGGCGAATCCGCCGAGGACCGCGGCCATGACGGTATTGGCCCAGGCGTTGAACTCGCGGTCGCGGTCCCGTGCGGCGGCGTGTCCGGAGGGGTCGGTGACGGTGCCGAGCGCGGTGAGCCGCCCTGCCGCGGCGGGGGTGGCCCTCACCAGCAGTTCGGAGGCGTACGGCGAGGTGACCCGGGTCCCGAGGTCGGCGGCGGGGAGCGTGACGAGGCCGGTGCCCAGTCCGCGGGCGTAGACGGCCACGATCCTGGGGGACGCCCTGGTGCCGTCCGGGAGGCGCAGTGCGAGGCGGTCGCCCGTCCTGCGGCCCGTGGAGTCGGCGAGCGTGGTGTCGATGGCCACGGTGCCGGGGCGCAGGCCGCCGAGCGAGCCCTGCCGTACGTCGAGGTCCTGGACCTTCCCGAGCCCGTCACCGGTGCCGATGACGCCCTGGGCGGAGGCGCTCAGGAGCCTGCGTTCGCCGCCCGAGCCGACGGGCACCAGGACGGAGGTGCGGAGCAGTCCGACGGCGGCGGAGACCCCGGGGGTGGCGGCGGCGCGTTCGGTGGCGTCGGAGGCGAGCCCTCCGGGGGCGGTGACGACGTGGTCGGCGGTGACGGCGTCGCGCCGCTGATCTGCGATCACCCGGTCCTCGCTGGTGTGCAGGAACACGAGTGTGGAGGCGAAGGCCATGGCCAGCACGATCGGGGTGATCGCGGACGCCGACCGGCGGCAGTTCGTACGGAGGTTGGCGGCGGCCAACGATCCGGGGGCACCCGCGACGCTCAGCGGGAGGCCGATGACGGCGGCGCAGATCCGGGCGATCAGCGGACCGAGCAGCGCGACGGCGAGCATGAAGAGCATGACGACGCCGAGTGCGGCGTTCGCCGCGTCCTCGCCCCCGGCCGCGCCGGCGACACCGGCGAGGACGATGCCCCCGACGAGCGCGGCGATGCCCAGCGGGGTCCGGATCCACCCGTACGGCGGCTGCTCGACCGCGGACCGCGCGAGGGCGAGCCCGGGTGCGGTCCGGGACGGCCGGCGGGCGGCGGCGTAACCGGCGACGAGCGCGGTGAGCACCGTGGTGGCCGTGGCGATGGCCGGGGGCAGCCAGGAGACGTGCAGGCCGACCGCCTCGGGAACGGCGCCCTTGTCCCGGAGCTGTCCGAACCACCAGTGGGCCAGGGCGGTTCCGGGCAGGCAGCCGAGCACTCCGGCGAGCGGGGCGATGAGCAGCGACTCGGTGGCGATGGTGCGGCGGAGCTGGCGGGGGGTGGCTCCGATGGCGCGCAGCATGGCGAACTCGCGCCCCCGCTGGCCGACGGACAGGGCGACCGTGCCGGCGGCGGTGAAGACGGCGACCATGGTGGCGACGCCGCCGAAGGAGCCGCCGAGGGCGATGAGGAGTTCCTCGGCGTTCGCGAGGTTCGGGTCCTCGACGGATCCCCGGTCGGCGCCGGTGTGGACCCGGGCTCCGGCGGTGTGAGCGACGCTCTCGCGCACCTGGTCGGCGAGGGCGGCGGTGGTGGTGCCCGGCGCGGCGAGCACCGCGATGGCGTCGACCCGGCCGGGGTGACCGGAGAGTCTCACGGCCTCGCGGTCGCCGAACCAGACGGTGCCGGTGTCGCTCCCGGCGGTGGTGCCCGAGACCCGGAATCTGCCCGGCCCCACGGGGGTGTCGAGGGCGATCGTGTCGCCGGCCTCCGCCCCGAGGCCGGTGGGAACGGCGACCTCGCCGGTCCGGGGCGCGTCGCCGGTGAGCAGCCGGGTGCCGGTGAGGGCGGCGGAGCCCCAGCCGTGGGCGGTGAGGGGGGCGCCGTCGTGGCGTACGGGGTAGCCGACGTCGCCGATCGCGGTGGCCGCGCCGGGGGCCGCGGCGGCCTTGTCCACCAGGGACTCGGGAAGCCGTGCGGTGTCCGGTACGGGCGCGCCCGCGTCGACCTCGCTCTCACCGCGGCCGACCCTCATGTGGACCCGCTGGTCGGCGGCGACCACCACGGGCGCCTTGGCGTAGCGCTCGGCGGGGACGGAGGCGCGCAGGCCCGTCTCCAGCAGGATGCCGCAGGCGGAGACGATCGCGGCGGCCAGCAGGAGGGCGACGAAGGTGCCGGCGAACGACGCGGGCCTGAAGCGGACGGCCGCGCGGGCGAGGCCGTTGGGGACGCGTGGGGTGAACATCAGGCCGCCGCTCCCGCGTGGGCGGTGGGAGTGGTCAGCGAGGTCAGCCGGGCGGCGATCCGCACGGCGTCGGCGCGTGGCAGGCTGTCCGCGATCGCGCCGTCGGCCAGGAAGAGGACCCGGTCGGCCCAGGCCGCGGCGGTCGGGTCGTGGGTGACCATCACCACGGTGGCGCCGAGGTCGTCCACCGCGTTCCGGAGCAGGGCGAGGATCTCGGCGGCGGTGGTGGTGTCGAGCGCGCCGGTCGGCTCGTCCGCGAACACCACGTCGGGGCGGGTGATCAGGGCGCGGGCGACGGCGACGCGCTGCTGCTGGCCGCCCGAGAGTTCGCCGGGGCGGCGGGCCCCCTTGTCGCCGAGGCCGACCGCGTCGAGCATGTCGGCCGCCGCACGGCGGCTGCGGGCGCCGCCGGTGCGCTGCCCTGCCAGGCGCAGGGGCAGCAGGACGTTCTGCTCGACCGTGAGGGACGGGAGCAGGTTGAACGCCTGGAAGACGAAGCCGAGGCGGGTGCGGCGCAGTTCGGTGAGCCGGTTCTCCTTCATCCCGGTGATCTCGGTGCCGCCGAGGCGGACGGAGCCGGCCGTGGGGCGGTCGAGTCCGGCCGCGCACTGCAGGAAGGTCGACTTCCCGGAGCCGGAGGGGCCCATCACCGCGGTGAAGCCGGCGCGCGGAAGGGCGAGGTCGATGCCCCGCAGGGCGTGCACGGCCGTGTTGCCGCGACCGTACTGCCGGCGGACACCACGCAGTTCGACCGCGAAGTCCGTGCGGGCCGCGGAGGCCGTGAGGTCCTCGGGCTCCGCCGGGTCGGGGCCGCCCGTGCGGCCGGGCCGCGGCCGGGGGTCCACCGCCTGGGCGGAGCGGGCCGCGTACGGCTGTTCGCCGTTCCGCCCGTACCGCGCCCGCGCGGTCTGTCCCGGCTCGTCCCGCTTCTGCGCGCCCGGCCTGGTGCGTCGCAGCGCCATGATGTCCGCCTTCCCTCGCTCGCCGGCCGGTCTTCCGGCCCGGCGACTCGAACGTACGGATCAGGGGCGGGCGCGGACCATGGCGGCTGCCGCCGGATCGAAGGTGGGGAAAACCCCAGGTCAGGGATTGGGGGACCCGGGCCGCAGAGAGCACATCGATCGTTCGGTAAACTAATTACTAACGCTTTCTTGACGCTTCCTTGACCCATCAGAAGGGGCAGGCTCATCGGACACGCAGACACGCTCATCGCCATGGGCGGTGCCTTCCTCGCCGCCGCCGTACTCGCCCGCGTCGGCAGCCGCATCGGGCTGCCGACCATCCCCCTGTTCATCCTGGCCGGAATCCTGCTCGGCCCGCACACCCCGGGCATCGTGCTCGTCGCCGACCCGCGGGACCTGGAGATGCTCTCGGCACTCGGCCTGGTGCTGCTGCTCTTCTACCTCGGCCTCGAATTCCATCTCGACGACCTCAAAGCCGGTGGTCGCAAGATGGTCGTCGCGGGCTCCGTCTATCTGCTCCTGAACGTCGGAGCCGGGCTCGGCTTCGGCTTCGCGCTGGGCTGGGGCACCTCGGAGGCCCTGGTCATGGCCGGGGTCATCGGCATCTCCTCGTCGGCCATCGTGACCAAGATCCTCGTGGACACGAAACGCCTGGGGAACCCGGAGACCAAGACGATCCTCGGCATCATCGTCGTCGACGACATCTTCCTCGCCCTCTACCTCGCCGCGCTCCAGCCGATCCTGTCGCGCTCGGACAGCCTCGGCACCGCGGTGCTCGACGGGGGCAAGGCGTTCGGCTTCCTGCTGCTCCTGGCGCTCACCGCCCGGTTCGGCACCAAGCTCATCAGCAAGCTGATCCACACCTCGGACGACGAACTGCTCGTCATCTCCTTCCTCGGCTCCGCGGTGCTCGTCGCCGGGGTCTCCGAGTGGTTCGGGGTCGCGGACGCGATCGGCGCCTTCATGATGGGTCTGATGCTCGGCAGCACGACGTCGGGCGAGCGCATCCTCAAGCTGGTCCATCCGCTGCGCGACGCCTTCGGGGCGATCTTCTTCTTCGCCTTCGGCCTGTCCATCAACCCCGGCGACCTGCCGGGCGTGATGTGGCCGGTGCTGGCCGCGGTGGTGCTGACCGTGCTGATGAACGTGCTGTCCGGGATCGTCTCGGCACGGGTCTACGGATTCGGCGCGCAGGCCGCGGCGAACATCTCGACCACGCTGACGGCCCGCGGCGAGTTCGCCCTGATCCTCGCCACCATGGCCGCGGGCGCGGGGCTCGACGAGCGGTTCCCGCCGTTCATCGCCGGATACGTGCTCGTCCTCGCGGTCCTCTCGCCGCTGTCCGCCGGACGCTCGCACTGGCTGGCCCGCATCCTGCCGGGCGGACGGGGCCGGGGGCAGAGCGGGAGCGGCGACGGGGACGACAGCACCGAACGGATCCCGGTCCCGGCTTGAGAGGGCGGGGAATCCGGGGCGCACTCCCGAGTCCGGGGCTCACCCCGGAGCCAGGGGCTCACTCCGGCCCGTACGGCCCGTGCGGTCCGCGTACCGCACGGGCCGTCGTGGGGGGCGGCCCCCCGGGGGGGGGGCCCCCCCGCCCCCCCGGGGGCCCCCCCCCCCCCCCCCCCCCCCCCCCGGCGGGGGGGGCCCGGGGCCCCCCCCCCGCCCCCACCCCCCCCCCCCCCCCCGGGCCCCCCCCCCCGCCGCCCCGCCCGCGGCCCCGCCCCCCCCCCCGGGGCCCGGCCCCCCCCCCCCCGGGCGGGGCGCCCCCCACGACGGCATCAGGGCGTACGCGACAACAGCAGCAGCGCCCGGTCGTCGTTGACGTCCTTGGCGCACGCCTCGATCAGATGCCAGGCCGCGCCCTCGAAACCGGTCGCGACATAGCGGTCGGCCTCGCCGGTCAGCCGGTCGATGCCCTCCGTGATGTCGCGGTCGGACGCCTCCACCAGGCCATCGGTGAACAGCATCAGCACGTCACCGGGGGCCAGCGTGCCCTTCACGGCGTCGAACTGCGCCCCGTCGTACACCCCGAGCAGCGGCCCCTCGGTGGCCTTCTCCTCCCACTGACCACTGCCCGAGTGGAGTTGCAGGGCCGGCGGATGCCCCGCGGAGAAGAGTTCGTAGTCGCCCGATTCGAGGTCCAGGACCAAGTGGATCGAGGTGGCGAAGCCCTCCTCCCAGTCCTGGCGCAGCAGATAGCCGTTGGCCGCGGGGAGGAAGCCGTGCGGGGGCAGCGAGCCGAGCAGACCGCCGAAGGCTCCGGACAACAGCAGGGCGCGGGAGCCCGCGTCCATGCCCTTGCCGGACACATCGGTGAGGACGACCTCCAGGCTCCGGCCGCCGTTCGTACGGGCGGCGACGACGAAGTCGCCGGAGAAGGACTGGCCGCCCGCGGGCCGCAACGCCATCTCGCGGTGCCAGCCCTGCGGCAACCGGGGCAGGGCGCTCTGCACCCGGATGCGTTCGCGCAGGTCGAAGAGCATGGTGCTGCCGCGCCGCCACGGCACGCCGACCCTGGCCCGGAACTGGGCGAGAAGCAGCCCGAACAGGCCGCAGGCCGCGACCACCAGCACGATGCCGGGCGTCACTCCGGCCGGACCGTCCTCGTACGAGCCGAGCCCCAGCGACTCCACGATCAGGGCCAGGGCGGCGACCGCGTACAGACCGAGCAGGCTCGCGGGGCGCAGCAGCAGACCGCCCGCCACGATCGGCAGGCCGAGCGCCGCCGGTGAGAACCACACCGGGTTCAGCAGGGTGGCGCAGGTGATGGCCGGAACGGTGAGCAGCAGACCGACCAGCGCGATCCAGTCGGCCCCGTCGCCCCGGAAGTAGTCGACCCCGGATTTGCGCAGCGTGATGCGTGCCCGGTGCACCGATTTCCTCAATCGGGCCGAGTACCTATCCACTGCTCCGCGACGGGCCATTGCGGGGACCTTATCCACCCGGCGGCTCCCGGTGCAGGGGGACCCCATGACAATGCGTTCGAAATCGGGTCGACCGGGCGCCGCACCCCCTGATAGGTGTGGACCATGACGACCGAGCTTCGCGTGCTGCGCCCCTCCGAGTGGAACCAATGGTTCGAGTGTCTCGAACTCGCATTCGGCGGTATCGCGGAGCCGCCGGAACAACGCGAGCTGGACGAGCAACTGACCGAGCACGAGCGGTCGATCGGCATCTGGGACGGTCCCGACGTGGTCGCGACGACGGGAGCCTTCAGCTTCCGGGTCGCCGTGCCGGGCGGGGCACTGGTGCCCGCCGCCGGGGTCACGATGGTGAGTGTCGCGGCCACCCACCGCAGGCGCGGGCTGCTGACCTCGATGATGCGCCGTCAGCTCGACGACGTCCGGGCGCTGGGCGAGCCGATCGCCGTTCTGACGGCGTCGGAGCCGGTGATCTACGGCCGGTTCGGGTACGGGGCGGCCAGTCGGCAGATGTCCTTGACGATCGACACGGACCGGGTGCGTCTGACGGTCCCGGAGGGCACCGACGAGGTGCGGCTGCGCCATGCGCGGCCGGGTGAGGCGATGGCCGCGTGCGAGAGCGTGTACGCGCAGCTCGTGCCCGGCCGTCCCGGCACCCCGACCCACGGCCCCGGCTGGGAGCGCAAGCCCATGGTCGACCCGCCGAGCACGCGCGAGGGGGCCTCTGCGCAGCAGTGCGTGCTGGCGGAGCTGGACGGCGAGGTCGTCGGTTATGTGACGTACCGCATCAAGCCCGACTGGGAGGCGTCCGGCCCCCGGGGCAGAGTGATCGTGAACGATCTCGACGCGCTGGACCCGGCGGCGTACGCGGCGCTGTGGCGGTTCGTCTTCGACATCGACCTCACGTCGACGGTGGAGGCGCGGAACCGGCCGGAGGACGACGCGGTGCTCCACCTGGTGTCGGACGTGCGGCGGTGCAACATCCGGCTCCGGGACTCGCTGCACGTGCGGCTGGTGGAGCTGGGGGCGGCTCTGGAAGCGCGGACGTACCGGGCGCCGGTGGACGTGGTGTTCGAGGTCGAGGACGCGTTCTGCCCCTGGAACGCGGGGCGCTGGCGGCTGACGGGGGACGCGAAGGGGGCGGCGACCTGCCGGCGGACCGAGGACGCCGCCGATCTCGCGCTGTCCGTAAGGGAGTTGGGCTCGGTGTATCTGGGCGGCGAGTCCCTCACGGCGCTGGCGCGGGCCGGGCGGGTACGGGAGCTGCGACCGGGCGCGCTGGCGGAGGCGTCGACGGCGTTCTCCTCGGACGTGGCGCCGTGGCTGCCCCAGGGGTTCTGAGAAAGCCCCTCACGGGTCAGGGGCCCCGCTCCGGCCTGGCCTGATCGCCGTTCCGACGGGGCGGGCCGAGGATCGGGGGGACGGGGACACGGCTTCCGGCCGGCGGCCCGGTTCGCGACCGGAGCCGGGCTCACGGAGTCCGGGCGGCGGACCGGTGGCCGGGTTCGGGGGCCGGGCACACGGACGAGGGGCGGCGGGTCGCCGACGGACCCGCGGCCGGGTTCGGACGTACGGGTGCGGGGCCTGGGGCCTGGGGCCTGGGCCACGCTCAGGCCCGCTGGCAGCCCGGGCACCAGAAGAGGTTGCGGGCGGCGAGATCGGCGGTGCGGATCTCGCCGCCACAGATGTGGCAGGGCTGCCGGGCCCTGCGGTACACGTAGACCTCGCCGCCGTGGTCGTCGACGCGCGGCGGGCGGCCCATCGCCTCCGGGGTGTGCTCGGGACGGACCGTGTCGATCCGGTTGTTCCGTACGCCCTCGCGCATCAGGGCCACCAGGTCGGCCCAGATCGCGTCCCACTCCACGCGGCCGAGGTCCTTGCCCTGGCGGTACGGGTCGATGCCGTGGCGGAAGAGCACCTCCGCCCGGTACACGTTGCCGACGCCCGCGATGACCTTCTGGTCCATCAGCAGCGCGGCGACGGTGATCCGGCTGCGGGAGATCCGCCGCCAGGCCCGCTCACCGTCCTCGTCGGTCCGCAGGGGGTCCGGGCCGAGGCGGTCGTGTATCGCTCGCTTCTCGGGCTCGGTGATCAGGGCACAGGTGGTGGGACCGCGCAGATCCGCGTAGTGGCCGTCGTTCACCAGCCGCAGCCGGACCGTGTCGGTGGGCGGTGGGGCCGGGGTGGTCCCGAAGCCGAGCTTGCCGAAGAGGCCCAGGTGGATGTGGATCCAGCCGATGTCCCCGAAGCCGAGGAAGAGGTGCTTGCCGTGGGCGTCGACGCCGGTGAACGTCCGGCCGTCGAGCAGCGCGGCACCGTCGGAGAACTTGCCCTGCGGGCTGCTCACCCGTGCCGACCGCCCGGCGAACCTGTCCCGGTGGTCGGCCGCGAGACGGTGGATGGTGTGTCCCTCGGGCACTGCGGCGGCTCTCCTCGGTGACCGTGGCGACGGCGCTCGCGTCGCCGGGGATGGCGGTGTGGGCGGGTGGTGCGGTGACATGGCTGTGCCGCCGGGAGCACCGGCGGCACAGGATGGTCGTCGGTCAGTCCTGCTGCGGGTGGTGGGCGGGGATCGGCGGGAGCTCGCCGGTCGTCTCGTACGCCGTCAGCATCTCGATGCGGCGCGTGTGGCGTTCCTCACCCGAGTACGGGGTGGCCAGGAAGATCTCGACGAACTTGGTCGCCTCGTCCAGCGAGTGCATCCGGCCGCCGATGGCGACCACGTTGGCGTTGTTGTGCTCGCGGCCCAGGGCGGCGGTCTGCTCGCTCCAGGCGAGCGCGGCGCGCACCCCCTTGACCTTGTTGGCGGCGATCTGCTCGCCGTTGCCGGAACCGCCGATCACGATGCCGAGTCCGTCCGGGTCCGCCGCCGTCCGCTCGGCGGCACGCAGGCAGAACGGCGGGTAGTCGTCCTGGGCGTCGTAGATGTGGGGTCCGCAGTCGACGGCCTCGTGGCCCTGGGCCGTCAGCCACTCGACGAGGTGGTTCTTGAGTTCATAGCCGGCATGGTCCGAGCCGAGGTACACGCGCATGTTCCGAGTGTGGCACGAGCGACACCGGGCAGCCGTCATCGGGGCGTCCGGATCGGGGCATCCGGATCAGGACCGGGCCGCCGGGGCCGCGTCCCGACGGGCCCCGCGACCGCGGCGGAACGGGGATGCGGGCCGTCCCGCACGGGGCGGACACGTGCGGGGAACCGTCCCGCACGGCGGCGGAAACACCTGTGGGGTTCGCGTGCGGCCCCCGTGTGGGGAATACCTCACAGGCAAAGAAATCGGAATGAAGGGTTCCGCTTGGGGTGCCGGAAGAGCTTCAATGCACCACGCCCTGCTCGCGGCAACCGCGGCCGGGCGACCGCGCCCCACCGCGGTATCCGTGGCCGAGCGACCGCGCCCCACCGCGGCTTTTCGCACGGCGGCCGGGGCGTGCACGAGTGATCGGCACACGTAAGGACTCAATTCCATGACGTCGCAGACGACTCCGACCAGGCCGGACCGGCGGTCCGGCGAACCGGAGAGATCGGACGGGCCGGCCCCGGCGAACTCCTCCGGCGGACTCCAGGCGGGCCTCAAGAACCGTCACCTGTCGATGATCGCCATCGGCGGTGTCATCGGCGCGGGCCTCTTCGTCGGTTCCGGTACCGGAATCGCCGCCGCCGGACCGGCCATCCTGATCTCGTACACCCTGGTCGGCCTGATGGTCGTCTTCGTGATGCGCATGCTGGGCGAGATGGCGGCGGCCCGCCCCAGTTCCGGTTCCTTCTCCGCCTACGCCGATCAGGCACTGGGCCGGTGGGCCGGTTTCTCGATCGGCTGGCTGTACTGGTTCTTCTGGGTCGTGGTGCTCGCCGTCGAGGCGACGGCCGGTGCCAAGATCCTGGAGGGCTGGGTGCCCGCCGTCCCGCAGTGGGGATGGGCGCTGATCGTGATGCTGGTCCTGACCGCGACGAACCTGGTCTCGGTCGGGTCGTACGGCGAGTTCGAGTTCTGGTTCGCCGGGATCAAGGTCGTGGCGATCGCCGCGTTCGTGGTCGTCGGGCTGCTGGCCGTCTTCGGGGTGCTGCCCGGCTCGGACCACGCGGCCACGGGGTTCGCCCATCTCACCGACTCCGGCGGGTTCCTCCCCGTGGGGGCGGGCGCCATCCTCACCGGTGTGCTGATGGTCGTCTTCTCCTTCATGGGCAGCGAGATCGTCACGCTCGCCGCCGGTGAGTCGGAGGACCCGCAGCGCGCCGTGCGGCAGGCCACCAACAGTGTGATCTGGCGGATCGCCGTCTTCTACCTGGGCTCGATCCTCGTCGTGCTCTCCCTGGTGCCGTGGAACGACCCGTCCCTCGTGAAGGAGGGCAGCTATGTGGCCGCCCTCAACGCCATCGGGATTCCGCACGCGGGCCAGGTGATGAACGTCATCGTGCTGACGGCCGTGCTGTCCTGTCTGAACTCCGGCCTCTACACCGCCTCACGGATGGCGTTCTCGCTCGGCGGGCGCGGGGACGCGCCGAAGGCGTTCGCCCGGGTGAACAAGCGGGGTGTGCCCCGGACGGCCATCCTGTCGTCCGTCGTCTTCGGCTTCGTCGCGGTGTTCTTCAACTACCAGTGGCCCGACACCGTCTTCCAGTTCCTGCTGAACTCGTCCGGCGCGGTCGCGCTGTTCGTCTGGCTGGTCATCTGCTTCACGCAGCTTCGGATGCGGGGCATGATCCTGCGCGAGTCCCCGGAGAAGCTGGTCGTACGGATGTGGTTCTTCCCTTATCTGACCTGGGCGACCATCGCGATGATCTCGTTCGTCCTGGTCTACATGCTGACCGATGCCGACGGGCGCGAGCAGGTGCTGCTCTCGCTGTTGGTCGCGGCGCTGGTGGTGACGATCGCGCTGCTGCGGGACGTCCGGCAGCGGAAGGCCGCGGTGGCCGCAGTGGGCGCGGACGCGACGCAGGCCGCGGCCGGGAGCGCCGTGACCGCCGGCGCGGTGGCCGGTGGGGCCGCGCGGGAAGCTCGGATCTGAGAGTCCGCGCCCGGGAGGCGGAAGGGGCGCGGGAACGCGGAAGAGGCTCGTCCGACCGTGGCGGATCACGGTCGGACGAGCCTCTTCGGTTCGCGCGTCGTCCGCGCGGGGGCGGTACAGCGTCTGCGATAGCGGAGCCGTCAGGTCTGTATCGCGCGTCGTCCGCGCGGGGGCGGTACGGCCGGGCGTCAGCCGCGGCGGCCAACCAGCTTCCAGGCCGCGGGCAGCGCGCCCATCGCGAGCGCGGCCTTCAGCGCATCGCCCAGCAGGAACGGCACCAGGCCGGCCGCGATCGCGGCGCTCGCCGACATGCCGGTGGACAGCGCCAGGTACGGCACACCGACCGCGTAGATGATCGCGGAGCCCAGCACCATCGTGCCCGCGGTGCGCAGCGCGGAACGGTCCCCTCCACGACGGGCGAGGGCGCCGACGACGACGGCGGCCAGCAGCATGCCGAGGACGTAGCCGAACGACGGGAAGCCCATCCCGGACCGGCCCTCGGAGAACCACGGCACCCCTGCCATGCCGACGAGTGCGTACACGGCGAGGGAGAGGAAACCGCGGCGGGCGCCGAGCGCGGTGCCGACGAGGAGCGCGGCGAAGGTCTGGCCGGTGACCGGGACCGGGGAGCCGGGGATCGGGACGGCGATCTGGGCGGCGATCCCGGTGAGCGCGGCGCCCCCCAGAACCAGGGCCGTGTCGACGGCGTAGCGGTGCCGGACGGCGGGCAGCAGGTCGGCGAGGACCGCTCCGGTACGGGCAGGGGCGGCAGCAGCAGTGCTCATCGGAACTCCGCGGGGTGAGGACAGGTGGGGACAGACTGGACCGAACGCTAACCCACGGGTCGACGATCGACCACCGTCAGCGGCTCACAAGCGGTGATCCGGGCATTGGTGCAGTTCACACAAAGAGCCTTGGGTCATCACAGGGTGACGTGATGCGCGTCACTGGGGCAGCGGCGGATCGTCGCGCCGTTCCTCCGCGAGGTCCGCCTCGTACGAACTGTAGGTTCTCCCCAAAACGGGGTGCCCCCTCCTTCCCGGCGCCCTCCCGCGGCGGCTTGTACCCGCATGTGCACGATGTGTGAGCCTCGTGCCCGTATGGCGGACGCTGGTTCCCGCTGAGCGGTATACGCGCTCAGACTGTGCGCGACGTGCCCCACGCCACCCCCACGTCTCCCCTGTGCCACCTACCGAACAGAGCCGTTCATGTCTCGGAACCCCACCCCTCCCCCCGCCGAACCCCGCGCCGAGTCGCGCACCGGATCCCCCGCCGAGTCCCGCACCGGCTCCGGTTCCCCCACCGCCTCCGACGCTCCCGACGAGGCCCGCACCGGCTCCCCCGCCGAATCCGGCACCGGAACCGGCGTCCCGGCCGAAGCCGCCCTCACCCACGGACTCAAGCAGCGTCATCTGTCGATGATCGCGCTCGGCGGTGTCATCGGCGCCGGGCTGTTCGTCGGCTCGGGCGCCGGCATCGCCGCCGCGGGTCCGTCGATCGTCATCGCGTACGCCGTCTCCGGGCTGCTGGTCATGCTCGTGATGCGCATGCTCGGCGAGATGTCCGCCGCGAACCCGGCCTCCGGTTCCTTCTCCGTCCACGCGGAACGGGCGATCGGTCCCTGGGCGGGGTTCGCCGTGGGCTGGGCTTTCTGGGTGCTGCTCTGTGTCGCCGTCGGCCTGGAGGGCATCGGTGCCGCGAAGATCGTCACCGGCTGGCTGCCCGGGACCCCGGAGTGGGCCTGGGTCGCCTTGTTCATGGTGGTCTTCCTCGGCACGAACCTGGCCTCGGTGAAGAATTTCGGCGAGTTCGAGTTCTGGTTCGCCGCCCTCAAGGTCGTGGCGATCACGCTCTTCCTCGGGCTGGGCGTACTGGCGATCCTCGGCCTGCTGCCCGGTACGGACGCGCCCGGTACCAGCAATCTCACCGGCGTGGGCGGCTTCCTGCCGAACGGCGCCGAGGGTCTGGTGGTCGGCCTGCTCGCCTCCGTCTTCGCATACGGCGGTCTGGAGACGGTCACCATCGCCGCGGCCGAGTCCGAGAACCCGGTGCGGGGGGTCGCCAAGGCCGTACGAACCGCCATGTGGCGGATCGCGCTGTTCTACATCGGTTCGATGGCCGTCGTCGTGACGCTGGTGCCGTGGAACAAACCGGAGGTCGCGAAGATCGGCCCGTTCTACGCGGCCCTGAACCACCTCGGGATCGGCGGCGCCGCGCAGATCATGAACGTGGTCGTCCTGGTCGCCCTGCTCTCCGCGATGAACGCCAACATCTACGGTTCCTCGCGCATGGCCTGCTCGCTGGTGTCCCGCGGTCAGGGCCCGCAGCGGCTCGGCCGGATCTCCTCGGGCGTCCCGCGCAGGGCCGTGCTGGCCTCGTCGGTGTTCGGCTTCCTGTGCGTGCTGCTCAGCTACTGGCGCCCCGACGACGTGTTCCCGTGGCTGCTCAACATGATCGGTGCGGTGATCCTGATCGTCTGGATCTTCATCGCCGTCTCCCAGCTGATCCTGCGCGGCCGACTCCAGCGGGAGGCTCCGGAGAAGCTCGTCGTGCGGATGTGGTTCTTCCCGGTGCTGACCGTGCTGGCGCTGCTGGCCATGGTCGGGATCTTCATCCTGATGCTGCGCCAGCCGGACACGCGCGACCAGCTGATGGCGAGCGGCATCCTCACCGCCGTGCTGATCATCGCCGGAGTCGTGCGGCAGCGGCGGGCCGCGTCCGTCGCGGGCTGACGCCGTCGCGGACCGGCCCGCGCGCCCGGTCCCATCGCGTACGCGGCACCGGGCGCGCGGGGCGTGCCCGGTGCCGCGTACGCGTTCGGTACGGGCCTGCGCGCCGGGCACGGACGGCGCGCAGGCCCGTACGACGGGTTCCGACGGGAACGACGCGACCGGGACGGCGGGATCAGCCGGTACGGGCGGGCCCGTCCGGAGCGCACGGCACGTTGAGGGAGAGCAGCGCCCCGCCCTGCTCCCCGATCCGCACCTCGCTGATCGCCGTGTTCCGCAGCTTCGGCAGGACCCGGCGGTAGGCGCCCAGCGGGATGGACAGCAGTTCGCAGAGCACGAGCCGCAGCAGGGTGTTGTGGGCCACGACGAGGACCCGCTGTCCGGGGTGCCCGTTCGCGATGCGGCGCAGCGCCATCGTGCCCCGGGCCGCCGCCGTCCGGGGGTCCTCGGCCCCGGGGAAGGGGTGGGTCACGGGATCGGCGCGGTACTCCCGGGCCCATCGCGGGTGCTCGGCCTCGAACTCGGCCAGGGTGCGCCCCTCCACCTCGCCGAAGTCGCACTCGCGCAGGTCGTGGTCGAGCCAGGGCATGAGGCCGAGCGCCCGGCACGCGGGCCTCGCGGTCTCGATCGCGCGGGTGAGCGGGGACGTCCAGACCGCGTCGACCGGGTGCCGGGCCGCCCACTCGCCCAGTTGCTCGGCCTGGCGGCGCCCCTCGTCCGTGAGCGCGATGTCGCTGACCCCGGCGTAGCGGTTCTCCGCGTGCCAGACGGTCTGCCCGTGGCGGACGAGCAGCAGAGCGGCCGGGGCCGGGCTCCTGGTCATCGGTTCTCCGTTCGGGTGCGGGCGTGGGCGGCGACCGGACCGGGAAGCCAGCCGCGCCGCTCCAGTTCGTCGACCAGCGCGACGTACGGCTCGGTGTACCACGCGGTGCGCGTCGGATGCGGGCGCAGCACGTGCCGCAGTCGTACCATCCGGCCCGCGGCCCCCGCCAGGGTGTCCACGGCCCGCGCGCCGTACGCGGCGAGGACGGCCATGCCGAGCACGGGTTCGGCGGAGCGCGGAATGTACACGGGCCGGCCCAGGATGTCGGCGCGCAGCCTGCTCCAGTAACCGCTGCGGACCGCGCCGCCGGTGAAGGTGAGCCGGCCGTGCAGCGGGGCGCCGAGCAGGTCGAGGTAGTCGAGGCAGAGCCGTTCGACCAGGCCCGTCCCGGTGAGCAGGGCCGCCCAGTGCTCGGCCTCGTCGGCGGGTTCGCCGAGCAGGAATCCGGTGGCCCCGGGCGCGACGAAGGGAAAGCGTTCGCCGGTGCCGGCGAGGGGGTACGCCACCGCCCGTGCCGGTTCGCGCTCGCGGGCCAGGGCGTCCAGCCGGGCCGGGTCCGCGCCCGGGAACGCGGCGGTCAACGCCCCGCCGCCGACTCCGGAGGCCCCGCCCGGCAGCCAGCCACCGTCCGGGGCGCGGTGGTTGTAGACCACCCCGGCCCGGTCCACGACCGGCGACGAGGTGACCCCCTTCAGGACCAGCGTCGTGCCGAGCACCGAGTTCCAGGAGCCCGTGGTGAGCGCGCCCGAGGCGATCTGCGCCGCGCAGCCGTCCGTCATCCCGGACACCAGGAGCGTCCCCGCCGGGATGCCGGTCTCCTCCGCCGCCGCCCGTCCCACCTCTCCGATCCGCCGCCCCGGCCGCACCACCTCCGGGAACAACTGCTCCGGCAGGCCCAGCCGGCCGAACCTGCCGTGCGGCCAGGCGTCCCGTTCCATGTCGTACCCCGTCTTCAGGGCATGGCTGGAGTCGGTGGGCAGCGGTGTCCCGGCGAGCCGGGCCAGCACCAGGTCGGCCTGGTGCATGACCCGCACCGTGCCGTCCACGCGTCCGCCGTGCGCCCGCCCGTACTCCCGCAGCAGCCACATCACCTTGGGCAGGGCCCAACTCGGCGGAGTCCGGGCCCGGACGGCCTCGGTCACGGCGCGTCCGTCGTCGTACATCACCCCCGGCGTCAGCGGCCGTCCCGCCCGGTCACCGAGCAGGACCGTGCCGGAGGTGGCACAGACGGCGAGCGCGCGCGGTGCCGGGCCGTCGCGCAACGCCTCCCGGCTGGCCGCGCACACCGCCGTCCACCAGTCGAGGGGCCGCTGCTCGTGCCGTACGCCGTCGCGATGTCCGGTGAGGGGGGCGGAGCCGCTGCCGAGAATCTCGCCCCGGTCCCCCACCACCACCGCGCGGACGCTCTGTGTACCGAGGTCGACGCCCATCCACATATCGGCACCTCCTGTGAACTTCTCACTCTGCATCGAGTTTTTCCGTTGCGCGAGGGATTGACGGTCAACTTCGGTTGTTCCAAGCTCTGTTAACCAGTCGATCCGGTGTGTGAACGGGCGCCGCCCGTTCGATCGGACGGGCGGCGCCCGACCCGCGGCGCCCCTCTCCGGTCCGGGTCCCCGACCTCGGCCTCCGGTCTCCGGCCCGGAAACCGTGCCACCGCCCGGCAGCCGCCGGCGTCCGGCGCCGACCGGCCGACACGTCCGGGACGAACGAATCAGCGCGGCCGGCAGAAGGAGCAGAGGGATCAGCACGTGAGCAGCGTTCCGCAGCGGGGGCCCGCCCCGCGTCAGGCGTCCATGGCCGAGTACGTCCTCGCACGGCGCGAGGTGAGCGCCGCCGAGTTGGCGGAGCGTTTCGACGTCAGCCTGATGACCATCCACCGGGATCTGGACGAACTGGAGCGGCAGGGCATCGTCCGCAAGTTCCGCGGCGGCGTCACCGCGCAGCCGTCCGGTGTCTTCGAGTCGAACGTCGCCTACCGGCTGAAGGCGATGCGCGCCGAGAAGGCAGCCGTCGCCGCGCGGGCCTTCGAGCTGATCGAGCCGGGCATGGCGGTGATGCTCGACGACTCGACGACCGCGCTGGAGATCGCCCGCGGACTCGGGTCGGTCACCCCGCTGACCGTCGTCACCAACTTCCTCGAAGCGATCAATCTGCTGTCGCAGGAGCGCGGCATCCGTCTGATGGGGCTCGGCGGCGACTTCGACCCGCTGCACGCCTCCTTCCTGGGTGTTTCGTGCGTGGAGGCGGTGCAGTCGCTCCAGGTCGACCTCTGCTTCACGTCCACCTCCGCCGTGTCCGGTGGTTTCGCCTACCACCAGGAGCAGCACATCGTCTCGGTGAAACGGGCGATGCTCGACTCGGCGAGCCGCAATGTGCTGCTGCTCGACCACTCCAAGCTGGGGCGGGTCGCCCTGCACCGGCTGGCCCCGCTCTCCCGTTTCGATCTGCTGCTGGTCGACGACGGGGCCTGCGAAGGGGAACTGCGCGAGCTCGACGAGCACAAGGTGCCGTACGAGGTCTGCCGCACGGGACGGCGAGCGGGGACGGGAGGCGGCGATGACGGCTGAGCTCACCGGTCCCGTCGCGGACCGGCCCCGTGCCGGCCCGCGCGCCGGACGGTCCACCCCGAAGGGCCGCCGCCGGAGGCCGTACCGAACGGACCCGTTACCGACCGGCCCGCGCCGGACGGCCCACCCCGAAGGACCGCGCCGGACGGGCCCGTCCCGAGCGGCTCCGCACCGGACGGCCCCGTACCGGACGCGGGTCCGCACCGAGCCGGTCCGTGCCGCCGTCGAGGCGGTGCGTGCCGCCCGCCGCACCGCCCGGCGGCAGGTCGCACGGCCCTGCCCCGCGTCCGCCCGGAAGATCTTCGTACGCGTCACCGCCGAACCACCCGGCACATCCATGTCTTCGACGCCCGGACAGGAGACGCTCTGCGATGACCCGCCCCACGGCCTCCCACTCGGCGACACCCCCTCCCGGCACACCCCCTTCTGGCACACTCCCTCCCGGCACAACCGCTCCCCCGGCTGCCCCCGCTGCTCCCCCCGCTGACCACCCCACCGCGTCCCGGCCCGCCGCGCCCCGGTCCACGACGAGGATCCTGGCCGCCGGTGACCATTTCGTCCGCAACTCCCTGATCGCGCAGGCCCTGGTCCACGCCCTCGGCCCACTCGGCACGGAGCCGCTGATCAGCGAACTCACCCTGCCCTGGCCCCTGGAGCCCTTCGGAAGGGTCGCCGAGGTCGACGAGGCCAGCCATGCGGAGGACGCGCTGATCGACGCCCTGGAGGGGGTCGAGGTGTGCGTGACCCAGATGGGTCCGTTCACCGAGCGGGTCCTCGCCTCCGCCCCCGGACTGCGCCTGGTCGTGGTCTGCCGGGGCGGTCCGGTGAACGTGAACGCCGCGGCGGCACGGGCCCGCGGGGTGCGGGTGTGCTTCGCCCCCGGACGCAACGCGGCGGCGACCGCCGAGTTCACGCTGGGGCTGATGCTGTGCGCGCTGCGCCGCATCCCGGACGCCCACCGCTCGCTCACCGCGCACCGCCGCTGGGACACCTCCCCCTACACGTACGAGCAGTGCGGTCTGGAGCTGGAAGACACCCCCGTCGGCCTGGTCGGCTACGGAGCGGTGGGCAGCCGGGTGGCCCGGGTGCTCTCCGCGTTCGGCGCGCGGGTCGAGGTGTACGACCCGTATGCGCGCGGCGACGTGCACGGCGTGCGCGCCCCCTCGCTGGAGGCACTGCTCACCCACTCCCGGGTACTCACCCTGCACGCCAGGCTCACCCCGGAGACCCGGTACCTCATCGGCGCCCGCGAACTGGCCCTCCTCCCGCGCGACGCCGTGCTGGTGAACGCGGCCCGGGGCGGGCTGCTGGACACCGAGGCACTGTGCGATGCCCTGGACTCGGGCCGGTTGCGGGCCGCGGCGCTGGACACGTACGAGCAGGAGCCGCCCCCGTACTCCTCCCGGCTGTTCCGGACCCCGAATCTGCTGATGACGCCTCATGTGGCGGGCGCCAGCCGGGCCGTCGCGGAGAAGGCGGCGCGGATCGCGGCGGCCGAGGTCGCGCGCTACGTGCGGGGCGAACCGCTCGCCCACGCGCTGTGAACCCCCGCACACGACCCACGGTGTGACACCGGGCGCCATGCGTCCCACGCCGTGGCGCCCCACGCGACGACGTCCCGCACTGCGAGGTACGGAGGCAGCCCATGACGAGGTACATCGGCATCGATGTCGGCACGTCCGTGGTGAAGGCCGCGGCCTTCGGCCCGGACGGCCGGACGCTCGCCGTCGAATCCCGCCCGGTGGGGCTCTCGATCCGCGGCGGTTTCGTGGAACAGGACATGGACGAGGTGTACGGGGCGGTCCGGGAGGTCCTGGGCGCGCTGGGCTCCGACGGGGTCGCGTTCGCCGGTCTCACCGGCCAGGGCGACGGGGTCTGGCTGGTCGACGCGGCGGGCAGGCCGGTCCGCACCGCGATCTCCTGGATGGACGGGCGCGCCCATGGATTCGTCGACGCCTGGCAGGAGTCCGGGGTGTACAAGGCCGTGTACCGGCGCACCGGCAGTGCGATGTTCCCGGGCTGCCCCGGCCCGCTGCTGGCCTGGCTCGACCGCCACGACCCGGCCTCGCTCGATGCCGCGGCGTCCGCGTCGTACTGCAAGGACATGGTGTTCCAGCGGCTGACCGGGGTCCGGGCCACGGACGTCTCCGACGCATCGATGCCGTTCCTGGACCCGATGACCCGCCGGTACTCCTCCGATGTCGTGGCCGCGCTCGGCCTCGGTCGCCGGGCCGGACTCCTCGCCCCGGTCAGCGACCCGGTGGCCACCGGCGCACTCCCTTCGGGTGTACGCGTCTCCAACGGCCCGTACGATCTGCCGGCCTGCGCCCTCGGTGCGGGCGTCACCCGCCCCGGCGACGGCCTGCTGATCATCGGCACGTGCCTGGCCGCGCTGGTGGCGACCAAGCGGCTCGATCTGGACGGCGAACCTGCGGGTCTGCACATCTCCACCGACCGTCCCGGTCACTGGCTGCGCGCCATGCCCGCGATGGTCGGCACCGCGGCCCTCGACTGGGTCCTGGCCACGACCGGCGTACGCCATGGGGACGTCGACCGGTTACTCACCGCCACCGCGCCGGGCGCGAACGGCGTACGGGTGCTCCCCCACTTCGCCCCCTCCGGCGAACGCGCCCCGTTCGTCGAACCGCGGCTGCGCGCCGAACTCACCGGGGTGTCCCTGGAGACCACCCCGGCGGACCTGGTCCGCGCGGTCTGCGAGGGCATCGGCTTCGCGGCCCGTCACTGCCTGGACGCCGCCGGCCTCACCGGCACCCTCGCCCTGTGCGGCGGCGGCACCCGCTCCCCCGCCTGGACACGGCTGTTCGCCGACGTCCTGGGCCGCCCGGTGCGGATCGTCGAGGGCGAGGTGGGCGCGCGGGGCGCGGTCCTCGCGGCGGCACACCGCTTCGGCGCGGAGCTGGACACGGCCGCCTGGACGGCCCCCACGGAGGTGGTCGAGCCGGACCCCGCGCGTGCGGCGTTCTACGCGAAGGCGTACCAGGACCACCTGACCCGCCTCGCCGACGCCCGGTCACGGGCCCGTGCCTGAGCCACCGCTGCCGTCCGCTCCGGCCCCGTACCGCGTCCTGCGACCGAACGCCGCCCGTGCGAGGACACGGCCTAAGTCGAAGGGCTGATCACCGCTGACACCTCCTGCTGTTAGCCTGCTCCTGCACATCGGTTGCAATAACAATAAGAAAGCAGCTGGAGGGTTCGAACCATGGCCACGTACACGCTTCCGGAACTCCCGTACGACTACGCGGCGCTCGAACCGGTCATCAACCCGCAGATCATCGAGCTCCACCACGACAAGCACCACGCCGCCTACGTGAAGGGGGCGAACGACACCCTGGAGCAGCTGGAGGAGGCGCGCGACAAGGGGACGTGGGGTGCGATCAACGGGCTCCAGAAGAACCTGGTGTTCCACCTCTCCGGCCACATCCTGCACTCGATCTACTGGCACAACATGTCCGGCGAGGGCGGCGGCGAGCCCCTCGCGGCGGACGGTGTCGGCGACCTCGCGGACGCGATCACGGAGTCGTTCGGCTCATTCGCCGGTTTCAAGGCCCAGCTGACGAAGGCCGCGGCCACCACGCAGGGCTCCGGCTGGGGCGTTCTGGCGTACGAGCCGGTCAGCGGCAAGCTGATCGTCGAGCAGGTCTACGACCACCAGGGCAACGTCGGCCAGGGCTCCACCCCGATCCTGGTCTTCGACGCCTGGGAGCACGCCTTCTACCTCCAGTACAAGAACCAGAAGGTCGACTTCATCGACGCCATGTGGGCCGTCGTCAACTGGCAGGACGTGGCGAAGCGTTACGCGGCGGCCAAGGAGCGCGCCGACGTGCTGCTGCTCGCCCCCTGACCGGGAGACGCACGAACGTCCTGTCCCGCGGACGTCCTGCCTCGTGATCGTCTTCTCAACCTTCACCCGGCAGGCGGATGAAGGGGGGACCCCCGCCAGGACGTGACTGGCGGGGGTCCTTCTGTCGTATCGCCCGGCAGGGCGTCAGGACACCGGGGCGTGCCCCAGCAGGGTGGTCAGCACCTGCTCGGCATGGGTCCAGAGCAGGGATCCGCCCGCCTCGGGCACGAGGTGCCGGACGGCACCCGGGATGCGCGCGGCCAGCCCTTCGCCGTGGTCGGGCGAGTGACCCGTGTCCTTCTCCCCGTACCAGAGGTCGACGGGCACGGCGATGGCCGTCAGCTCGATGTCCCAGCGGCCCATGGCCAGGACCGTGTCCCGGGCATAGCCCGCGGTGGCCCCCTGGGCGAAGGCCTCGTCGAGCGCGCGGCGGTAGGCGGTGGCGAACTCCGGCTGCCGGTACACGGCGAGGTCGCATGCCGGGCTGCCGGACATGACCAGGTCCCACATCGCCCGCGCGGTGAACCCGCCGAAGATCTTCTCGGCGGCGTCCGGGTCGAAGACCGCGAGCTCGACGAGACCCCGCAGATCGTCGGGGAGCGTGTCGGCGAATCGGGGCTCGGCCACCTCGTCCGCCCCGGAGACCACCGCGAGCGCGCCGACCGTTCCGGCGGCGGCACAGGCCAGGGCGAACGGCGCTCCCTGCGAGTTGCCGACCATCAGCGGCCGGCCCAGACCGCGCAGCCCGGCGAAGGCGCGGAGGTCGTCGGCGAAATCGCCGAAGGTGCGGCCGGGCAGCGGCGAGGAGGCGCCGAGCCCGGGACGGTCGACGGAGATCAGCCGCACCCCGAGCCCGTCCAGGACATCGGCGCCGAACCCGAGATACCTGCTGGTGGCGGCGCCGGGCGACAACAGCACCGGCACCCCGTCCTCCGGTCCCCACTCGGCCCAGCCCAGCAGCCGCCCTCCCGGCAACTGTTCCGTACCGATGCGAAACGGGTCGATCACGTGCAAAGCCATGCGTCCGATCATGGCCGGAGCCGCCCGACCGTGTCGAAGGACTTTCCGTCCGGCACCGGAACGGACCACACCGGGGCGGTGGGGTTCGGCCGGGAGGGGCAAAGGCCCTTCCCGGCCGAACGCGGCGGGTGAGCGGGCCGTCCGCCACGTGGCGCGAGGGGAAGGGCTCCGCTCGTCCGGCACCCGCTCAGTCGGCGAGCACGTCCAGTCCGCGCACCTCTTCCGCCAGAACGGTGTCCGCGCGACGGGGCGGCCTCACCCGCACCGGTTCGTCGTAGTCCTCGAATTCGAGGAGCACGGGATCACCGTCGATCTCGAATTCGATACCCCGGGGCACGGGTTTCCCCTTCTCCGGTACGTGCACCGCCAGTTCGCCGTCACCACGAGCATGCGTCAGCTGAACGGTTCGCACGCCGCCCTTGGTACGCGGATTGCCCACTTCCTCGGCGCTGTCCACCTTCTCGGGCACCCCCGCGAACAACCGGTCGAGATCGCACAGGATCAAGCTCGGGTAGTCCAGGTCACGGACCGAGTACTCGATGTACTTTCCGCGGGCCCTCTTGATCGCTTCCTCGACACCAGCGACCTTGTCCGGCATCACGTTCTTCGCGAAGGTGCGAATTTCTTCCAGAAATTCGTCGTCATGTGCGAGCCAGGCACGGTCACCGATGATGACGAACTTGGTGGTGGGTGGGTGGGACGGCATGTACGAGCCGGCACAGTTTCCCTGCCGGTCGACGTGCAGGTCGACTCTGTTGAAGTTGTACCCGCCGTCGCTCCTGAACTCGCCCTTCACCCGGAGGGAACGGTAGCCCTTGAGCGAAGTGAGCGCCTCGCTCATTCGCCCGGCCTCACCCCGGGAAACCGCGGCGGACGCCTTGCCTCCCCCGTCCTCGCCGCATCCTGCCGCTCCGCCCCGCAGGGCGACGGCGCACACCGCCGCCCCTGCTCTTCTCCCGATCCCCGTGGCTCTTCGTCCGATTCTCATGCCGGTCAATCCCCACCCCTGGGCCGTCGTGTCGTGATCGCCGCAAGCTTCCCACGGAGGTGCGGGCCGACGACCGGCACCCTGATCAGCCCTCGCCGCCCCTGCTCGCCGATGGTCCGGAGCCGCGACCGCGCCCGGTGGCGAACCGGACACAGCACCTGCGGTGCGACGGTGTACGGGGCTTCGCCCCTCGTCCGGACCGCGGACCGTCGAAGCCCCGAAACGAAAATGATCTCGTACGGGCCGGATGCGATGATGGGCGCCATGAATTCTGTCCCCGCCGATCCCACCGTGCTCCATCCGATGCCGGGACAGCCCCGCGTGGTCCTGCTGAAGCCGCTGGTGACTTCCGAACTGATCGAGGTCGGGGACTACTCGTACTACGACGACCCGGACGACGCGACCGCGTTCGAGACCCGCAACGTGCTGTACCACTACGGCCCGGAGAAGCTGATCATCGGGAAGTTCTGCGCGCTGGGCACCGGTGTGCGGTTCATCATGAACGGCGCCAACCACCGGATGGACGGCCCGTCCACCTTCCCGTTCCCGTCCATGGGCGGCTCCTGGGCCGAGCACTTCGACCTGCTGACCGGACTGCCGAACCGGGGCGACACGGTCGTCGGCAACGATGTCTGGTTCGGGTACGGCGCCATGGTGATGCCCGGCGTGCGGATCGGGCACGGCGCGGTCATCGGCGCCGGTTCGGTCGTCACCGCCGACGTACCCGACTACGGCATCGTCGGCGGGAACCCCGCCCGGCTGATCCGCACCCGTTACGACGACGAGACCATCGCCCGGCTCCTCGCCGTGGCCTGGTGGGACTGGCCCGTCGACCACCTCACCCGCCACATCCGCACCATCATGTCCGGCGGCGTCGACGAACTCGAAGCAGCCGCCCCGGAGGGGACAGCGTGACCATCACCGTTCGCGAACTCGTCTACTACCCGGTCAAGGGCTGCGCCGGCACTCCGGTCGACTCCGCGCGGGTCCTCGGCACCGGCCTCGAACACGACCGCACGTTCATGGTGGTGGACGCGGCGGACGGCGCGTTCCGCAGCCAGCGCACGCACCCCGCGATGGCCGCGATCGGGGTCGAAGTCCTGGACGACGGCACCGCGTTGGCCCTGTCCGCCGAGGGGATCGAGCCGCTGCGCCTGGACATCGATCCGGGCGGCCCGCACCGCGAGGTCAGCATGTTCGACCGCCCGCTCGGCGTCGCCGCCGACCAGGGGGACGAGGTCGCGGAGTGGTTCTCGGACGCGCTCGGCGCCACGTCCCGCCTGGTCCGGGTGGTGCCCAGCTTCGACCGGGACGGCTGGGGCGACACCCCCGGCAAGGTCAACTTCGCCGACGCGCACGCGGTACTGGTCGCCTCGACGGCCTCCCTGGACGACCTCAACGCCCGCATCGACGCGCGGGGCGACGCGGCGCCCGTCCCGATGGACCGCTTCCGCGCCAACATCGTCCTGACCGGCGACGACGAGCCGCACTTCGAGGACCGGGTGCGCCGGATGGCCCTCGGCACGGTGGAACTCGCCCACTCCGTGCGGGCGACGCGGTGTGCCGTCCCCATGGTCGACCAGCGCACCGGCCGCCGCAGCGGCCCGGAACCGATCCGGACCCTGTCGACGTACCGCCGCGAACCGGAGTACAAGAACAAGGTCAGCTTCGGCGCGAAGAACGCCGTGGTGCGCGAGGGCGTGGTGAGCGTCGGGGACGTGGTCGAGGTCGCGGAGTGGCTCGGCCGCTGAGGAGCAACCACTGTCACGTGGATCCGGCCCTCGCAGCCGACGCCGGGGGCTCAGTGGTCGCCACGCACCTGGCGGAGGCGGAGGAGCCAACCGCACGGGCGGCCGCCGCGGGCATGTCCACTCCTACAGAGAGCCATGTGATGGCCAAGCACGTCGGGGAGGATACTGATGGCGGTCAGCATCCTCCCTCACGCTACGGCTCGGCTACTGCCCGATGGTCATCGCCCAGCGAACAGTGGAGGGAGCGGTCACGGTCACCGTTCCATGCTCTCTGGCCCGCTTGAGGCGCAGCTCGTTGTATGTGCTGTTGACCTCGTGGTCCACGCATTCCAGCGGAAAGCTGAGGCCCATCGGCTGAACCCTGACCGTCAGCGTGCCCTCGCCCTGACAGTTCACCAGCACGGACAGTGGTCGTGCAGAGATCTGCCCCAGATCGATTTCACGGTTTCCCTTGGCCGAAGCCACCTGGGCCAAGGGTTCGCCGGACAGCAACCGCGGAGCCTCGGTGACCGTTTCGCCCGCGACATTCTCCGCCCTGCCGGGACTCTTTTCGGGCGTTCCCGACGGGGCTGCGACTGGCACCGTGCCCTTTTCGGAGGTTTTCGCCTCTCCGCCCCCCGAACAACCACTGAGCGCAATGCCGACCAGGACGACGCAGAGCGCTACGCCCCCCGAAGCGCGGTTCAATCGGGCGACTGTGGACATCAGCTCTCCCAGATATACCAGCCGACCCGGTAGGGGCTGTAGCTAGTGATGGTCTTCTCAGCAGAGGTGCGACAATTACTATAAATGGTGTAGCTGACGCCTGTGTTCTTCAACCGATGGACACCGTATTTTCCGCTCGTCGTCTTCTTCGGCGGCGTTTTCACGCTGATGGAATTACCCAACTTCGCGGTGAGCTTCGCAGACAGATTCACGTCGGCGTTTCGTCCACCGGATCCTTACTCTGAGCCGCCATGGCCGGCCCTGCCATGCCCACACACAACAGGAGCGCCGCCGCGGGAATGGCCAGATTTCAATTCATCCGAATTTCCACAAGAAGTCTCTCTGCTCGTGCCGCCCCCCTGGGCGGACGAATAGTCAGAGACTAGATCCCTGGCATGAATCATTCAACGATTTTCTGATTCTCTGAGCGAAATTTGATCTCGGCTCCCGGTCGGCCGCGGCGACGCCGTGGAGGCCGCTGGACCAAGTCCTGTCCTCCTGGGGTCAGCGGGGACTGCTGCCATGACCATGGCGACCGGCCGCCGTGGTCAGCGCGGCTCCGCATCCGTGTTCCGGTCGGCGACGCGAGAGTCCGCGATGTGGGCCATGACGGACCAGATGATGGCCCTCCGGCACTCGCTCATGTCCTTGGACCCGATGTACAGGGTGTTGTCCCTGCCGACCCGGTAGTTCTCCCGGCTTCCGTCCGCTTCGAGTTTGAGGCCCTCCATACGGCGCAGGAGGTGGGGGACGGTAATGGCGATCTGCTGGGCGTCCACCGTCATCCGGGTGACCTCGTCCCAGGGGATCTCGTCGGCGGCGCCGTCGACGTAGAGGTACGTGGCACCGATCTCGAAGGGGGGATAGCGGACGTCGCCGCCCTCGGTCAGTTCGCTCAGGATGAGCCGTACCCGCGCCTCGACGACGCGATCGACGATCCCGCCGAACATCGTCGTCAGGTTGCCCCGGGAGCGCAGGTACGTGTGCAGGAAGCCACCGCCGAGGTCGGGGAGGAAGTAGTTGCCTGACAGTTGCTCGATTTCCGGTCCGGGCACCGTCTCCATACGGGCGACGGACTTGTCCGACAGAGGCCGCGACGACCCGCCGACGTACGTGGCCTCACGGGTCAGGGTGACGTCGTGGAACTCCTCCCATTTGTACGCCCACCGCACCTTGCTCCGCCCCCGGTAGACGATCCCGTCCTCGTACAAGTCCAGCCAGGAGCCGAAGGAACGGATCAGTCTGACCGCTCCCCAGACGGACAGCAGGAGGCAGGCGGCGTCGAATATGAGGTGTCCGACGCCGTGCGTGGAGAAGGATTCGCCCAGGAACAGGTAGAAGGCGAGCGCCGGGACCGCGGTCATGGCGAGCTTGCCCATCGTCGGGCGTTCCCGATAGCGGGCGAGGACCCGGCCCAGTTCGGCCGCGTCCGCACTCCGCCGCCGATTTCCGCCCGTGCCGCTCCCGCCGCCGCGCTTGCCGTCCCGGTCCCTCATGGCCTTTCCCCCTTGCTCGACCCCTTGGCGCATACGCGCGCCCAACGGCGGTTCGGGCGAAAGATGTTCGGCGTCCCCCGCCTCCCGGCTCCGATGCGCTGTCCGCAGCCTATGCCCGTACCGAGGAGGCGGAGGGCCCGTCGTCCCCTCGGCTCTCCCACCCGGCGTGCACCAGCACGTGCCCCGCGTCCGTGCGGAAGTACAGCACCGACCGGCCGGCCCGGCACCGGTCCACCAGACCCGAGTCCAGCAGGACCCTGAGGTGGCGGCCCACCGAGCCCAGCCCCTGGCCGGTCAGCGCCACGAGCTGAGTGGTGCTCTTGGGCTGCGCGAGGAGGACCAGGACCGCCGCCCGGCCGGGGCCGAGCAACCGGCCCAGGGGGTCCGGCACTGGAGCCCGGTCCGCGTCGGCCAGGGCGCCGGAGCACGGGTAGACGACCGCGTACCGCAGGGCGTCGTCGGCCCAGGACACCCAGCCCGCCTTCCGGGTCACCGGGACGAAGAAGAGCCGCGCCCCGGACAGCCGCTTCGGCGGGTAGTCGTGCGCGTTGATCCGGAGCCTGCCGTCCCCGAGCCACCGAGTCCCCGGGCGCAGACCGCCGAGGGCGGCAGCCCAGCCTCCCCGGCCGAGCTGCCCGGTCCGCGCGACGATGTCCGCCTCGATGATCCGGCGGCGGCGCGGCCAGTCCGGCAGAACGGTGCGGTGCCAGACCCAGCGCAGTACATCGGCGGCGCACTGGGCCAGGTCGTCGCGGTCCAGGAGCGCGGGAAGCGGACGGCCGCCCAGGGACACCATCAGGTCGGCGCGGGCGCGCTCGGGCGCGGTGGCCCGGACGGGGGCCAGCTCCTCCTCGAAGGACGGGGTGTCCTCGCCCGTCGGGGTGGGCGTGATGAAGTCCGCGTTCCAGTGGCCGCCGAGCGCCACCTGGACGAGGAGCGCGGCCACCGGGTCGGCGGCCCGGCGGGCGCGGTAGGCGGGCAGATGGGTGTCGAGCCAGGCGCGTTCGCCGGGGTGCTCGGCCCGGCCACGTTCCAGCGACTGGAGGGCGGCGATGGTCTCGGCAAGGGACGAGACGACGAACCGGCTCCCCGCGAGGGTGTCCGTACTGATCTCCCACAGACCCATGACGTTTCGCCTCCGCGCGAAACAGTAACGGCGCGCACGGACACCCGCCGAGACTCCCCGCATGCGCACCTACCGGGAACTCTTCCGGGTGCCCCAGTTCCGGCCGCTCTTCGCGCTCAGCGCCGTCCACGTCGCTGCCTCGACGGTGAGCGGGCCGGCCCTCGGCATCCTCGTCTACTCCGCCACCGCCTCGCCGCTGCTGGCCGCCCTGTCCATGTTCGGTTCCTCGCTGGCCCAGATGATCGGGGCGACCCTGCTGATGTCGGCGGCGGACCGGCTGCCGCCCCGGGCCGCGATGACCGGCACGGCGCTCGCCTTCGGGGCGGCGACCGCCGTCCTGGCCGTTCCCGGACTTCCGCTGCCGGCCGTCTTCACGATCATCCTGGTGGAAGGGGTGATCGCCGCAGTGGGCGGCGGGGTGCGGTACGGGCTGCTCAACGAGGTTCTGCCCAGGGACGGTTATCTGCTGGGGCGTTCGGTGCTGAACATGTGCACCGGGCTGGCGCAGGTCGGCGGCTACGCGGTCGGCGGGCTCCTGGTGGCGGCGCTGTCCGCGCGTGGTGCGCTGCTGGTGGCCGCCGCGTTGTATCCGGTCGGGGCGGCCATCGCCCGGTTCGGGCTGGCGCGCCGCCCGCCCCGCGCCACCGGGCGGCCGTCGGTCGCCGCGACCTGGCGGGTCAACGCCCTGCTGTGGTCCTCGGGCCCGCGCCGCCGCACGTATCTCGCACTCTGGGTGCCGAACGGGCTGGTCGTCGGCTGCGAGTCACTGTTCGTCCCCTACGCCCCCGACCACGCGGGGCTGCTGTTCGCGTCCGCCGCGCTGGGGATGCTCGTCGGGGACACGGCGGTGGGCCGGTTCCTCGCGCCGCGCCTGCGGGAAGGGGGGAACGGGCCGGGGCGTCGGTGGGCGCCCACGGCACTGCTGCTGCTCCTGGCCGCTCCGTACCCGGTCTTCGCCGCGCGTCCGGCGTTGCCGCTCGCCCTCGCTCTGGTCGCGCTCGCCTCGGTCGGGTTCGCGGCGAGTCTGCTGCTCCAGGAACGGCTGATGGCCCTGACCCCGGACGGGGTCACGGGACAGGCACTCGGGCTGCACTCCTCCGGCATGCTCACCCTGCAGGGGGTGGCGGCGACGCTCGCCGGGGCCGTCGCCGAGCGGACCTCGCCGGGGGCGGCGATGGCCGCGATGGCGGGGGCCTCCCTCGTGGTCACCCTGTCCCTGGCGGTGGCCGGGCGGGGGGACGCGCGTGCCGCGGACGCGACCGGGGCGTCGGCGGGCACCGGGCCGACGGACGCGGGGGCGGCACGCGCGAAGCCCGCAGGCTCGGGCGCGGCGGAACCGGGGCCCCGGGCGCAGGGGGTCAGCACGGAGTGAGCGAGTACTCCATCAGCGGCAGTTCGCGGCCGGGGATGGAGCCCGACGGGGTCGACCCGATGCGGACCGCGCCCATCGCAGCGTAGAAGGGTTCCGCGTTCGGGTCGGCGTCGATGGTGAGGCGTGCGAAGCCGAGGCGTCGGGCCTGAGCCATTGCGTGCTCGAACAGGCGCCGTCCAAGACCCCGGCCGATCGCGCCCGGGGCGACGAACATCATGCCGAGGGCGCCCTCGGGCGGGGCTCCCTCAAGGGTGGTGAAGCCCAGGACGCGTCCGCCCTCCTCGGCGACCGTCGTCCGAAGGCGCTCGATGTCGTCCGGGCGCAGGGTGAGTTCCTCGCGGCAGGCGGCGAGAAACGCCTCGTCGTAGTCCCAGTGGCCCTTCGATTCCAGGGCCAGTCCGCTCAGCAGCCCCGCCTCGTCTGCCCGTGCCGGTCGCAGGTCCATATCCGCCTCTCCGCCGCGCCCGTGCGGTCCCTCGTCCCGTCCCGCTCTGCCGCCGCCTCGCCGTCGTCCGCACTGTATGCCCGAAGGGCCGCCGTGCGCAGGAGCACAGGACTGTGCCGGAGCACGGGGGTGTGCCGGAGCACGGGGGTGTGCGGGAGCACGGGGGTGTGCGGTGAGGACACGGCGGTGAGCGGAGGCACAGGACTGCGCGGGGACACGGGACCGCGCAGGGCACGGGGCCGGCTCACGGCCCGGCCCCGCACGCGCCGCCCGGCTCAGTCGAAGATCGGCTCCTGCGTCCGCGTCCGCTTGATCTCGTAGAACCCCGGAACCGAGGCCACCAGCAGCGTGCCGTCCCACAGCCTCGCCGCCTCCTCGCCCTTGGGGGCGGGGGTGACGACCGGGCCGAAGAAGGCGATCTGCTCGCCGTCCGCGCCCGGAACGGCGATGACCGGGGTGCCGACGTCCTGGCCGACCTTGTCGATGCCCTCCTTGTGGGAGGCGCGCAGCTCGGTGTCGTATGCGTCCGAGTCCGCGTAATCGGCCAGCTCGACGGGCAGGCCGACTTCCTTCAGCGCGTCCACGACCGCCTCACGGGTGACGCCCTCGCCCCGGTCGTGGAAGCGGGTGCCGAGCGCGGTGTAGAGCGGGCCGACGATGTCGTCGCCGTGCTTCTGCTGGGCGGCGATGACCACGCGGACCGGGCCCCACGCCTGGTTCTCCAGCATGTCGCGGTACTCCTCCGGCAGCTCGTCGAGCCGGTCCTCGTTGAGGACGGCCAGGCTCATGACATGCCAGCGGACCGCCACGTCGCGGACCTTCTCCACCTCCAGCATCCAGCGTGAGGTCATCCACGCCCAGGGGCAGAGCGGGTCGAACCAGAAATCGACGGGGGTCCTGCCAGTCGCCGTGGTGTTGTCGGACATCTCTCTCCTCATCGCGCGTGATGCGGGCGTGCACGCCTCCCCTTGAGAACGCCGCCGTGCACACCGGTCATTCCCGTGCGCGGGCCGGGTGACGGCGTGGCCGTCCGGCCGGGCGGCGGCGTGGGAGGATCAAACTATTCGAACGTACACAAAGGAACGTGACACAAAGGAGTGTGCCCGTGCCCGGTGAGAACCTGTCCCGCGACGAGGCCCGCGAGCGGGCCGAGCTGCTGAGCGTCGACGGATACGAGGTCGTTCTCGACCTGCGTTCCGCCGTCGGCGGGCCCGACGGGGCCGACGGCGGTGCCTCCGCCGGCCCGCTGACCTTCCGCTCGGTGACGACGATCCGGTTCCGCACCGCGCGGGCGGGGGCGTCGACCTTCGCGGATCTGGTGGCGCCGAGTGTGAACGCGGTGACGCTGAACGGGCGCCCGCTGGACCCCGCCGCCGTCTTCGACGGCACGCGGGTGGCGCTGGAGGACCTGCCGGAGGGCGAGAACCTCCTGGTGGTCGACGCGCAGTGCGCGTACAGCCGGACCGGCGAGGGCATGCACCGGTTCGTCGACCCGGAGGACGACGAGGTCTACCTCTACACGCAGTACGAGCCCGCCGACTCGCGCCGGGTCTTCGCGAACTTCGAGCAGCCCGACCTGAAGGCCCCCTTCCGTTTCGAGGTGGCGGCGCCCGAGGGCTGGACGGTCTGGAGCAACGGGACCGTCGAGTCGCGGGACGGCGAGGTGTGGCGGTTCGTCGAGACGAAGCCGATCTCCACGTACATCACGACGATCGTCGCGGGCCCGTACCACTACCTCACCGACACCTACACCCGCACGTTCGAGGACGGCACGACGCTGGAGATCCCGCTGGGCGCGATGTGCCGCAAGGGGCTCGCCAAGCACTTCGACGCGGACGACGTCTTCCTGATCACCAAGCAGGGCCTGGACTTCTTCCACGACCACTTCGACTACCCGTACCCGTTCGGGAAGTACGACCAGGCGTTCGTTCCGGAGTACAACCTGGGCGCGATGGAGAACCCGGGCTGTGTCACGTTCCGCGAGGAGTACATCTTCCGCGGCAAGGTGACGCAGGCGTCGTACGAGAGCCGGGCCAACGTCATCCTGCACGAGATGGCGCACATGTGGTTCGGCGACCTCGTCACCATGCAGTGGTGGGACGACCTGTGGCTCAAGGAGTCCTTCGCCGACTTCATGGGCGTCTTCGCGATGGTGGAGGCGACCCGTTTCAAGGACGGCTGGATCACCTTCGCCAACAACCGCAAGGCCTGGGCGTACCGCGCCGACCAACTGCCGTCCACGCACCCGATCACGGCCGACATCCGTGACCTGGAGGACGCCAAGCTGAACTTCGACGGCATCACGTACGCCAAGGGCGCCTCGGTGCTCAAGCAACTGGTGGCGTACGTGGGGCGAGAGGCGTTCCTGGAGGGTGCCCGGCGCTACTTCAAGAAGCACGCCTACGGCAACACCCGGCTGGACGACCTGCTGTCGGTGCTGGCCGAGACGTCCGGCCGGGACATGACCTCCTGGTCCCGTTCCTGGCTCCAGACCGCGGGCGTCAACTCGCTGACGCCGGTGGCGACGTACGACGCGGCGGGCCGCATCACGGAGCTGGCCGTCGTCCAGGAGGCGGCCGAGTCGCACCCGGAGCTGCGCCCGCACCTGGTGGCGGTCGGGCTGTACCGGCGGACCGCCGACGGGAACCTGGAGCGGTACGCACATGCCGAGGTGGACGTGGCGGGGCCGCGCACGGTGGTCGGGGAGCTGGCCGGGGCGGAGCGTCCGGAGCTGATCCTGGTCAACGACGACGACCTGACGTACTGCAAGGTGCGCTTCGACGAGGTGTCGCTGGCCACGCTGCGGGCGCACCTGGGCGACCTGACCGATCCACTCGCGCGGGCGCTGTGCTGGTCGGCCCTGTGGAACATGACGCGCGACGGGCTGATGCCGGCCCGCGACTTCGTCTCCCTCGTGCTGGCCTTCTCCGGCCGGGAGTCGGACATCGGCGTCCTGCAGATGCTGCACGCCTGGACCCGGAGGGCCCTGACCCACTACGCGGCGCCGGAGTGGCGCGAGGAGGGCGGCAGGACGCTGGCCGAGGGCGCACTGCGGGAGCTGCGGATCGCCGAGCCGGGCAGCGAGCACCAGCTCGCCTGGGCGCGGTTCTTCGCGTCGGTCGCCGACTCGGAGGCGGACTTCCGGCTGCTGTCCGGGCTGCTCGACGGCTCGGCCGGCATCGACGGTCTGGACGTCGACCAGGAGCTGCGGTGGGCGTTCCTGTCGCCGTTGGCCGCGCACGGGGTGGTCGACGTGTCGGTGCTCGACGCCGAACTGGCCCGTGACGACACGGCGTCCGGGGAGCGGCACCAGGTGCGGTGCCTGGCCTCGCGGCCCTCGGCCGAGGTGAAGGAGCGTGCCTGGGCGGACGTCGTGGAGTCCGACGCGCTGTCCAACGCGCTGACGGAGGCCGTGATCGACGGCTTCGCCCAGTCCTCGCAGCGCGAACTGCTGGCGCCGTACACGGAGAAGTACTTCGCCGCGATCGAGCGGGTCTGGGCCGAGCGGTCGATCCAGACCGGGGTGAACGTGGTGGAGGGCCTGTTCCCGGCGATCCAGGACGACCCCGTGACGCTGGCGGCGACGGACGCCTGGCTGACCGCCCACGCGGACGCGGCGCCGGCGCTGCGGCGGCTGGTGCTGGAGGCGCGGGACGACCTGGCGCGGTCACTGCGGGCTCAGGCGTGCGACGCGGGCACGACCGCGCCGACCGGGCTCTGAGCGGACCGGCGGTGTTCTGACGGGCTGTCCGATGAGGGCCGCCCCGGCGGAGGCTTCCGCCGGGGCGGCCCTCTGCCATCGGACCGGCCCGGGTGCGCTCCCGTGCCCTCGGCCGCTCCCGGGCCAGGGCTCCGTCCCGGACCAAGCGCGCTTTCGTGCCGTCGGACCGTCCGGGACGGCCTCTGCCAACGGACCGCCCGAGGGGCACTTTTCGGCCGTGCGCCGCGCGGACGGGCCCCGGCGGACGGGCAGTCGCGGACGAACGGGCGCGGGCATGCAGATGGGCCCAGTCGGATGAGCCAGGGCGAGCGGACGGGCAGTCGCGGACGAACGGGCGCGGGCGTACGGGTGGGCCCAGTCGGATGAGCGAGGGCGAGCGGACGGGCGGACGTGTCCGGGTTCGGCCCCCGGGCACGAGAAACCCTGCTCACGGGCTCTTCGCGCTCGCCTCCGTGCGCGTGTGCGGCACCGCACGCGCCGCGCCCCGCATGGCGTCCGCACGCACGCCGTACACCGCGCGCCTCGCACTCACTCGCGCCCCGAGGACCACGCCTTGACGCCTTGCGCCGTGCCTCCCTGAGCCCGTACGGCACGCGCGTCACGCGCACCGCACCCCGCGCGCACCGGGCCCAACACCCGTTACAGGGACGGCTTTCCACCCTTTCATCCCCGCTGGCGCATCAGCTCCAGTGGCGGAATGCCGCCATGTCCACATCTCGCCCCCCGCAACTCTCCACAAAGCCCTGTCATTTACGAAAGGGTGAGCGGTCATCCGGTACCGAATTCCGGACTGTCTCTTTCACTTTCAGGGATGCTGATGACCACCGAGTCCTCCAGTCTCATACCCGGGGCGAGACGCGCGGCCCGAGTCGCGGCTGCCGCCGGCCTGGTGGCCGCGCTCGCCGCCGCAGGCGCGGCCCCCGTCTTCGCCCTCGACGACCCCACGCCCGGTCCTGTCAAGTCCGCCGCCGCGGACGCCTCGAAGGACAAGCTCGGCGCAGCCGACGCCGAGATCCTGGCCAAGGCAAAGGCCAAGGGCGAGAAGAACATCACGATGATGGTCGCCACCACGCCCGGTGCGACCGCTCAGGTCGCCAAGCAACTGGACGCCGTCGAAGGCTCCGTGCTGGGACGTGCGTACGACAAGCTCGGCTACGTACGGGCCACCGTGCCGACCTCGACCGCCGAGGCGACCATCAAGGCCGCCTCCAAGCTGTCGTCCGTCCACGGCATCGATCTCAAGCAGGAGATCAAGCTGGACGACCCGACGCCCGAGGGCGACCGCGCCGCCGGGGCCAAGGCGAAGACGAAGGCCACCGGCAGCTACCCGGCGCCCGACAAGAAGACCCCGGCGAAGAACCCGTACAACCCGTCCTTCGAGACGGGCGCGGTGGACTTCGTCCAGCAGCACCCCAAGGCCGACGGCCGCGGGATCACCATCGGCGTCATCGACTCGGGTGTCGACCTCGGCCACCCGGCGCTGCAGAAGACCACCACGGGCGAGCGCAAGATCGTCGACTGGGTGACCGCCACGGACCCGGTCAACGACGGCGACGGCACCTGGCTGCGGATGACCGACTCGGTGTCCGGCCCGACGTTCACGTACAAGGGCCGCACCTACAACGCGCCCAAGGGCAACTACAAGATCAGCCTGTTCGCCGAGGCCGCCACCAAGGGCGGCGACATGGCGGGCGACTTGAACCGCGACGGCGACACCACCGACGTGTGGGCCGTGCTGTACGACCCGGTCACCGGTGACGTGCGCGTCGACCTGAACGACAACGCCGACTTCACCGACGACACCGCCCTGAAGCCGTACAAGGAGAAGCACCAGGTCTCCTACTTCGGCGAGGACGACCCGCGGACCGAGGTCGTCGAGCGCATCCCGTTCACCATCGAGACGCGCAAGAACGTCGTGTACAACGCGGCTGGCGCCAAGGCCGACTTCGTCAACATCGGCGTCATCGAGAGCGAGCACGGCACCCACGTCGCGGGCATCACCGCCGCGAACGGCCTGTTCGGCGGCAAGATGAACGGCGCCGCGCCGGGTGCGAAGATCGTCTCCTCGCGGGCCTGCACCTGGTCCGGCGGCTGCACCAACATCGCGCTCACCGAGGGCATGATCGACCTCGTCGTCAACCGCGGCGTCGACGTCGTCAACATGTCGATCGGCGGCCTGCCGCCGCTGAACGACGGCAACAACGCCCGCGCCCAGCTCTACAAGCGGCTCGTCGACATCTACGGCGTCCAGCTCATCATCTCGGCCGGCAACAACGGCCCGGGGCTGAACACCATCGGCGACCCCGCTCTCGCCGACCACGTCATCTCCGTCGGTGCGTCCATCTCCAAGGAGACCTGGGCCGCCAACTACGGCTCGAACGTCACCAAGAAGTACGACATGATGCCGTTCTCCTCGCGCGGCCCGCGTGAGGACGGCGGCTTCACGCCGACCCTGTCGGCCCCGGGTGCCGCGATCAACACCACCCAGACCTGGCTACCCGGCAGCCCGGTCAAGGAGGCGGGCTACAGCCTGCCGGCCGGCTACTCCATGCTCCAGGGCACCTCGATGGCCTCGCCGCAGGCCGCCGGTGCGACCGCGCTGCTGCTGTCGGCCGCGAAGCAGAAGCACATCGAGCTTCCGCCCGCCGATCTGCGCACCGCGCTGACCAGCTCCGCCACCCACATCAAGGACGTGCCCGCGCACGCCCAGGGCGCCGGTCTGATCGACATCGTCGGCGCCTGGAAGCTGATCGAGAAGCAGGGCGCCCCGGCGCACGAGTACACGGTGAAGGCTCCGGTCGACACCGCGCTCGACTTCGCGCTCAAGACCCCCGGCTTCGGCACCGGCATCTACGACCGCGAGGGCGGCCTGAAGGCCGGCCAGAAGAAGACGTACGACGTCACGATCACCCGCACCACGGGTCCGGACAAGGCCGTCAAGCACCAGCTGTCGTGGAAGAACAACGACGGCACCTTCAAGCTCGTCGGCCCGTCCGCCGTCTCCCTGCCGCTGGACCAGCCGGTCACGGTGAAGGTTCAGGCGAAGCCGGGCAGCACGGGCGTGCACAGCGCGATCCTGAGCGTCGACGACAAGAAGACCATCGGCGTCGACCATCAGATCCTCGCCACGGTCGTCGTCTCCACGGAGCTGGCGAAGCCCTCCTACGCGTTCAAGGCGTCCGGCTCGGTGCAGCGCAACGGCACCACGTCGCACTTCGTGACCGTTCCGGAAGGCGCCAAGACCCTTGAGGTCGCGATGAGCGGGCTGCGCTCCGGCAGCCAGACCCGCTTCATCTCGCTTCACCCGTACGGGGTGCAGATGGAGAGCAGCTCCACCATCTACTGCTACCCGAACTACGAGAACCCGACCAACCCCTGCCGCCCCGACGTGCGCTCCTACAAGGACCCGCAGCCGGGCGTCTGGGAGATCGAGGTCGAGTCGCGCCGCACCTCGCCGTTGCTGGACAACCCGTACAAGCTGGATGTCTCGCTGCTCGGTGCCACCTTCGACCCGGCGGTGCAGACCCTTCCCGAGGCGAAGATCGGCACCCCGGCCGCGGTGACCTGGAAGGCCACCAACAACGCCGGTGACCTGGTGGGCTCGCTCAAGGGCGGCTCGCTGGGCTCGGCCAAGGTCGACAAGCCGACGATCAAGACGGGTGACGAGCAGCTGTACACCGTCACCATCGGCGAGGGCGTCGAGAAGCTGGACGTCGCCATCGGCGGCACCTCGGACACCAACGCGGACCTGGACCTGTACGTCTTCAAGGGCAGCACCCAGGTCGCCGCGTCCACCACGGCCGGTTCCGAGGAAGCGGTCAGCATCGCGGAGCCGGCCGCCGGTACGTACACGGTCCTCATCCACGGCTACTCGGTCCCGGCCGGGACCAGCACGTACGACTACCGCGACGTGTACTACGCGCCGTCGCTCGGCTCGATCGAGGTCGACGAGTCGAAGGCCGTGAACCTGGCGGGCGGTGCCTCCACCGAGATCTCCGCCGAGGTGTCCGTCGCCGGGACGGCCCCCGCGGGCCGGCAGTTCTTCGGTGAGGTTCACCTGGTCAACGGCCGCGGCACCGCCGCGGGCACCGCCAGCGTCGTGATCGAGAAGGTCACGCAGTAAGGACCGGACCGCACGGGATCGGCATGTGATCCGTACAACAGTGGGGCGGGCGCTCGGCAGAGCTCCCGCCCCACTGCCGTGCGCGCCGCGCCCGCGCTCCCCCGCACCCGCGCACCACCGGGCGGGCGGACGCTGTCCACACCCCGGACAATGGATTGGACAAGGAAGCCGTGGACATACGCATCATGGAACGGCAACCGTGCCAGTTCGTACGTTCGAAGGAGTTCCCGTGAAGGTCGGAATCGTCGGCGCCACCGGTCAGGTCGGCACAGTCATGCGCGGGATCCTGGCCGAGCGGAAGTTCCCGATCGACGAGTTGCGACTGTTCGCCTCCGCGCGCTCCGCGGGCTCCACCATCGAGTGGGAGGGCCGGGAGATCACCGTCGAGGACGCCTCGACCGCCGACTACACCGGACTGGACATCGTGCTGTTCTCGGCCGGTGGCGCCACCTCGAAGTCACTGGCCGAGAAGGTCGCCTCGCAGGGGGCCGTGGTCATCGACAACTCCTCCGCCTGGCGCAAGGACCCCGAGGTCCCGCTGGTGGTCTCCGAGGTCAACCCGCACGCGATCGCCAACCGCCCCAAGGGCATCATCGCCAACCCGAACTGCACCACCATGGCCGCCATGCCCGTGCTGCGCCCGTTGCACGAGGAGGCCGGCCTGGAGGCGCTGACCGTCGCCACGTACCAGGCGGTGTCCGGTTCCGGACTGGCCGGTGTCGCCGAGCTGCACGGCCAGGCGTCCAAGGTCATCGCCGACGCCGACAAGCTCACCCACGACGGCTCGGCCGTCGACTTCCCCGAGCCCGCCGTCTACCGGCGCCCGATCGCCTTCAACGTGCTGCCGCTGGCCGGGTCGATCGTGGACGACGGCTCCTTCGAGACCGACGAGGAGCAGAAGCTCCGCAACGAGTCCCGCAAGATCCTGGAGATCCCGGAGCTGAAGGTGTCCGGCACCTGCGTCCGGGTCCCGGTCTTCTCCGGCCACTCGCTCCAGGTCAACGCGCGCTTCACCCGTCCGATCGGTGTCGAGCGCGCCTACGAGCTGCTGAAGGACGCCCCGGGCGTCGAGATCTCCGAGATCCCCACCCCTCTCCAGGCGGCCGGCAAGGACGCTTCGTACGTGGGCCGGATCCGGGTCGACGAGACCGTGGAGAACGGCCTCGCGCTCTTCGTCTCCAATGACAACCTGCGCAAGGGCGCGGCGCTGAACACGGTGCAGATCGCGGAGCTGGTGGCGGCGGAGCTGAACGGCTGACGCGTTCGCGGACGGGAGAGGGCGGCCACCGGGGTTCGGTGGCCGCCCTCTCCCGTACGTCCGCGTCCGCCCGGGTTCGTCCGCGCTCCGCCCCGCTTCGTCCCCGCTCCGCACGGGGGAGCGACGTGGAAGGATGACGGGAAAACGTCACACCCAAGGAGATGACCGCGTGCCTGGCACGAATCTGACCCGAGAAGAGGCACAGGAGCGGGCGCGCCTGCTGACCGTGGACGCGTACGAGATCGATCTCGACCTCTCCGGAGCGCAGGAGGGCGGCACCTTCCGATCCGTGACCACGGTGCGCTTCGACTCCGCCGAGGCCGGTGCGGAGACCTTCATCGACCTGGTCGCACCGACCGTGCGCGAGGTCGAGCTGAACGGCAGGACGCTCGACGCGGACGCCGTCTTCCATGACTCGCGCATCGCGCTCCCGGACCTGGTCGCGGGCTCCAACGAGCTGAAGGTCGTCGCCGACTGCGCGTACACCAACACCGGCGAGGGCCTGCACCGCTTCGTCGACCCGGTCGACCAGCAGGCGTACCTCTACACCCAGTTCGAGGTGCCGGACGCCCGGCGCGTCTTCGCGAGCTTCGAGCAGCCCGACCTGAAGGCGACGTTCCGGTTCAACGTGAAGGCCCCGAGCGGCTGGACGGTCGTCTCGAACTCCCCGACGCCCGAGCCGCGCGACGACGTCTGGTCCTTCGAGCCGACCCCGCGCATCTCGACGTACATCACGGCCCTGATCGCGGGCCCTTACCAAGCGGTGCACAGCAGCTACGAGAAGGACGGCCGGACCGTTCCGCTCGGTATCTACTGCCGTCCGTCGCTGGCCGAGTACCTCGACGCGGACGCGATCTTCGACGTCACCCGGCAGGGCTTCGACTGGTTCCAGGAGAAGTTCGACTACGACTACCCGTTCGCCAAGTACGACCAGCTCTTCGTCCCGGAGTTCAACGCGGGCGCGATGGAGAACGCGGGCGCGGTCACCATCCGCGACCAGTACGTGTTCCGCTCGAAGGTGACGGACGCGGCGTACGAGACGCGGGCCGAGACCATCCTGCACGAGCTGGCCCACATGTGGTTCGGCGACCTCGTCACCATGGAGTGGTGGAACGACCTGTGGCTGAACGAGTCGTTCGCCACGTACACGTCGATCGCCTGCCTGGCGTACGCGGAGGGCTCGCAGTGGCCGCACTCCTGGACGACGTTCGCCAACTCCATGAAGACCTGGGCGTACCGCCAGGACCAGCTGCCGTCCACGCACCCGATCATGGCGGACATCCGTGACCTGGACGACGTGCTGGTCAACTTCGACGGGATCACGTACGCCAAGGGCGCCTCGGTGCTCAAGCAACTGGTGGCGTACGTCGGCATGGACGAGTTCTTCAAGGGCGTCCAGGCGTACTTCAAGACGCACGCCTACGGCAACACCCGCCTGTCCGACCTGCTGGGCGCGCTGGAGAAGACCTCCGGCCGCGACCTGAAGACCTGGTCGAAGGCGTGGCTGGAGACGGCGGGCATCAACATCCTGCGCCCGGAGATCACCACGGACGAGAACGGCCACGTCACCTCGTTCGCGGTCCTCCAGGAGGCCCCGGCCCTGCCCGCCGGTGCGAAGGGAGAGCCGACGCTGCGCCCGCACCGGATCGCGATCGGCTGCTACGACCTGGACGGCTCCGGCAAGCTGGTCCGCACCAACCGGATCGAGTTGGACGTCGACGGCGAGCGCACCCCCGTGCCCTTCCCGGCCGGCACCACCCGCCCCGCCGTGATCCTGCTCAACGACGACGACCTCTCGTACGCGAAGGTCCGGCTCGACGAGGAGTCGCTGCGCGTCGTCACCGAACACCTCGGCGACTTCACCGAGTCCCTCCCCCGCGCCCTGTGCTGGGCCTCCGCCTGGGACATGACCCGCGACGGAGAGCTGGCCACCCGCGACTACCTCTCCCTGGTGCTGTCCGGCATCGGCAAGGAGTCGGACATCGGCGTCGTCCAGTCGCTGCACCGCCAGGTGAAGCTGGCGGTGGACCTGTACGCGGCGCCGGAGTGGCGCGAGGCCGGTCTGACCCGGTGGACCGAGGCGACGCTCGCGCACCTGCGCTCGGCGGAGCCGGGCAGCGACCACCAGCTCGCCTGGGCCCGCGCCTTCGCGGCGACGGCTCGCACCCCGCAGCAGCTCGACCTGCTGGCGTCGCTGCTCGACGGCAAGGAGACCATCGAGGGCCTGGCCGTCGACACGGAGCTGCGCTGGGCGTTCGTCGAGCGGCTCGCCGCGACCGGCGTGTTCGAGGAGGACGAGATCGCCGGCGAGTACGAGCGCGACAAGACGGCGGCGGGCGAGCGCCACGCGGCGACCGCCCGCGCGGCCCGCCCGACGGAGGCGGCGAAGGCGGAGGCGTGGGCCTCGGTCATCGAGTCCGACCAGCTGCCGAACGCCGTCCAGGAAGCGGTCATCACCGGCTTCGTCCAGACCGACCAGCGCGAACTGCTGGCCCCGTACACGGAGAAGTTCTTCGCGTCGGTCAAGGAAGTCTGGGAGTCCCGCAGCCACGAGATGGCCCAGCAGATCGCCGTCGGCCTCTACCCGACCGTCCAGGTCTCGCAGGAGACCCTGGACGCCACGGACGCCTGGCTGTCCTCGGCCGAGCCGAACGCGGCCCTGCACCGCCTGGTCTCCGAGTCGCGCTCGGGCGTGGAGCGCGCCCTGAACGCCCGCGCGGCGGACGCGGCGGCGGCCACCGCGTAACACCCGGACAGAAGAACGAGGGTGCCCCGGACCGCCATCGGCGCGGCCCGGGGCACCGCCGTTCCTGTTTCCCGGCCCGGACCCGCGACGCGCGCGGCCCCGGCGGCGGACTACGCCCGCGCCTGCTCGTAGCGGCGGGTCAGGTCGGCCAGGCCGGTCTCCGTGAGGCTGCCGTGCAGGCGCATCCGGGCGACGCCCCCGTCGGGGAAGGCGTCGAGGCGGACGTGGGTGACGACCGCCTCGGCGCTCAGCGGGAAGCGGTGGGGGGTGTCGGGCTGGAGGCGGATGCGGGGGATGATCTCGAACCATTCACCCGTCTCGCCGTTGCGGCCGTGCAGGGCGATCCAGCCGGCCGCGTTGCCCTTGAGGTAGGCCGTGTCGATCTCGATCGCGCGGACCGCGCCCTGGGCGGGGAGGCGGAAGCGGACCCAGTCGTTGGTGTCGCGGACCCGGCGGCGGCGGTTCTCCCAGCCGTCGTCCATCTTGCGGGAGGTGCCGGGCAGGATGATCTGGGTGGGTGAGGAGTAGAAGCGGTCCGAGGCGTCCTCGTAACTACCGCCGTTCAGGACGGACAGCAGGTCGAAGGTGCCGAGCGCGGCGAGCCAGGACGGGTCGGGGAGGACCTCGCCGTGGACGCGGAGGCGGGCGATGCCGCCGTCGGGGTGCTGGCACAGGCGCAGGTGGGTGTAACGGCGGCCGTCGGTGATCGCGAAGCCGTTGGCGGCGTGGCCGCGCACCGGGGTCGGCGGGACGATCTCCTCCCACTTCACATCGTCCGCGAGGAGTTCCTCGGGGCTCGGGGCGCCTTCGACGGCCGTCGCCTGGATCGAGACGCGCTGGGGGTAGTTGCCGCGGAAATGGGCCGTGTCCACGACGATGCCACGGATCACGCCGGGGGCGCCGAGGCGGATCAGGGCCCAGTCGTGCTCCTCCGGCGCCGGGAACGGGTGCTCCGCGTCCGCTCCGCGTCGACGGCGGGTCTCCCAGCCGTCCATGACCTTGCCCTTGTGGCCGAAGCGCTCGGGGTCGAAGACCGCGCGCTCCGGGACGAGGAGGTTCTCGCGCTCGGCGAAGAACTCGTCATTGGCGGCGACCACGCCCGCGCCGATGCGGCGGTCGGCGAGGTCGACGAGATCGGTGAACGGGAGGTCGGTGGTGCGGTAGTCGGCGTACGGGTCGCCGCCGCCGTACGGGGCCGCGTCGTTGGCATGGGGATCCCCGACGGCGTTCTCGTGCTGGTTCTCGTGCGGCTTCCCCTGCTGGTTCTCGTTCTGGTCGAAGGTCATGGGGCCACTGTCGCCAGCGGCGACCCATCAGGTCCATCGAAAGTTTCTGCACTGTCTATGCAGTGGAACTGAACGATGCCGATCCGGCGGCGGGGGTGGATGTGGGGCGAGCGAACGACGCGGCGCTCTCGGTGAGTGCCGCGAGGACCCGGGCCACCGCGGGCCTCCGCTCGGCGCCCTGACGTACCGCCGCCACCACATGCCGGCGCGGCTGGTCCGCTTCCAGTACGCGCAGCACCACACCGCCCCGTCGGCCGTGCCGTTCCGCCGACGCCATGCGCGGGACCAGCGCGACCCCCATGCCCGCCTCGACCATGGCCAGGATCGCCGTCCAGCCCGCGGCGCTGTGCGCCCGTTCGGGTACGAAACCGGCGGCCTCGCACGCCGCCGTGGTGATCCGCGACCAGGGACCGGAGCCGCCGAAGATCCAGGGGTCGTCGCGGAGGTCCACCAGCCGGAGCCCGGGGACGGCGGCGAGGCGGTGATCGGCGGGCAGGGCCACGTCCAGCGGGTCCGCGAGCAGCGGCAGCACGGCGAACCGGGGGTCGTGGGCGGCCGGGGCGTGGGCGGCGAGGGACAGCGCGAGGTCCGCGTCACCGGCGGCCAGCAGTTCGTACGCCTGCGCGGCCTCCGCCTCCCGCACCCGCACGTCCGGTCCGGGCCGGTCCTCGGCACGCAACCGCTGGACGGCCGGTACGACGAGGGCGGTCACCGCCGTGGAGAACGCCGCGACCCGCACCTCTCCGGCCTCGCCGCGCAGATAGCCGGTCAGTTCCGCGTCGGCGCGCTCCAACTGGGCGAAGACCGCGTCGGCGTGACGCAGCACGAGGTGCGCGGCGTCGGTGAGACGGACCCGCCGGCCCTGGGCCTCCAGGAGCGGGACGCCGAGCTGCCGGGTCAGGTTGGACAGTTGCTGCGAGACCGCCGACGGGGTCATCAGCAGCGCCTCCGCGGTCGCGGTGACCGTGCCGCGGTCGCGCAGCGTGCGAAGGATGCGGAGCTTCTTGACGTCCCAGTCGGTCATGGACGCAACCTACGCAACCCGAGGGCGGTGGCCCGTCCGGCCCGATGACGGTGCCCCGTCCGCGAAGACGCGGCCCGCCCGGGACGAGACCTCTCCGGAGACACGCGTCCGCCCACGACGACAGGGCCCGCCGTCGCCCGGACGTGCCGGTGCGCCGCGCGGCACGAGGTACCGGCGGCGCACTCGACGGGGCGGGGGGCGGGTCCGGGTCCGTCTCCCGGACCGACCCGCTTCCCGTACCCGTCTTCCGGGGTCGTCAGGCCTTCTTGGACTTGTCGAAGATCATGACCAGGCCCGCGATGACCACGTACAGGGCGATGGGGGCCACGACGTACAGGCCGACCGTCTCCATCACGCTCAGGCCCGGACCGGGGTCGTCACCGTCGTCGCGGGTGAGCGCGAGCGCGGGGGACGACATGAGCAGCATCATCAGCGTCGTTCCGGCCGCGACGGCGCCGGCGCGCATAGCGTTCTTCTTGTCCACGGTGCAAACGTAGCGAACGCCTACGACGGGCGCGCGTCCGGGGTGCCGTACGGGCCTCGGCATCGTCTGTGGATCACACGGCGAACCGCGCGCGGAGCGTGTACGGACCGCGTTCGGGGCGGATTCGGGGCGGCAGCCGGTATGCGTCGCCGCCCTTTCGCCCCGTGGTCGTCGGCGGTCATCTCACCCGGTGGTCCTCGCGGGGGCGAAAGACTTCCATCAGCCGGTGCAGGCGGGGCGCGGCGGCCAGTTCCTCCAGGGTGACCGGTTCGCCCTCCGCGTCGGCGAGCGGCAGCCGCCAGTTGGGGTACTGGTTCCAGGTGCCCGGAACGTTCTGCGGGCGGCGATCGCCGAGCGCGTCGGGGAGCCAGACGCCGACCATGCGGGCGGGGGTGCGCAGCAGGAAGCGGTGGACGGCGCGGACGGCGCCCTCCTCGTCGCCCTCGCCCTCCGGGAGCAGGCCGAGCCGGGTGAGGTGGCCGAGCCACTCGGCGGTGTCGTGGGCCTCCGCGGCCCGCTCCTCCGCGAGGCCGCGGGTGAGCAGGCCGAGGTCGTGGCGCAGCGCCACGTGGTCGCCGGTCAGCCGGGCGGCGGTGGGCGGCAGGTCGTGCGTGGTGGCGGTGGCCAGGCAGCTCTCCCGCCACCGCTCGGGGGCGAGCGGGCGTCCGGTGCCGTCCCAGTCCCGCTCGAACCAGAGCACGGAGGTGCCGAGCACCCCGCGGCGGGCCAGGGTCTCGCGCACCCGCGGTTCGACGGTGCCGAGGTCCTCCCCCACGATGACGGCCCCGGCGCGGTGCGCCTCCAGCACGAGGACCGCGAGCAGCGCCTCGGCGTCCTGGCCGACGTACGTGCCCTCGGTCGGCGGACGTCCCTCGGGCACCCACCAGAGCCGGAACAGGCCCATGACGTGGTCGATGCGCAGGGCTCCCGCGTGGGCGAGGAGGCCGCGCAGCAGTGCGCGGTACGGGGCGTAGCCGGCCGCGGCGAGGGCGTCGGGGCGCCACGGGGGCAGCCCCCAGTCCTGGCCCCGGGCGTTGAAGGCGTCCGGGGGCGCGCCGATGGACATGCCGTGCGCGAAGGCGTCCCGCAGGGCCCAGGCGTCGGAGCCGCCGGGGTGCACGCCGACGGCGAGGTCGTGGACGATGCCGACGGTCATCCCGGCGTCCAGGGCGGCGCGCTGGGCGGCGGCGAGCTGCTCATCGGTCAGCCAGGCCATCCGGCAGTGGAAGTCGACCCGGTCCAGGAGTTCGCGACGGGCCCGGGCGGTCTCCTCGGAGCGGGGGTCGCGCAGGGCGGACGGCCAGGTGCGCCAGTCGGGGCCGTGCACCTCGGCCAGGGCGCACCACAGGGCGTGGTCCTCCAGGGCCTTTCCCTGGTGGGCCAGGAAGTCGCAGTAGGCGGCGCGGCGGCCCGGGGTGAGGGGGACGTCCCGGACGAGTTCGAGGGCCCGGCGCTTGAGTGCCCAGACGGCGTCCCGGTCGATCAGGGCGCCCTTGTCCACCACGGTGTCGCCGAGCGCGGCGGCGCCCTGCCGCAGGTCGTCGAGGGCGACCCGGTCCGGTACGTGGCCGTACTCGGGGACCGACTCCACGCGCAGGTGGACGGGATCGGGGAAGCGCCGGGACGAGGGGCGGTACGGGGAGGGGTCGGTGGGGTCGCCGGGCACGGCGGCATGGAGCGGGTTGACCTGGACGAATCCGGTGCCGAGCGCGCGCCCGGACCAGGCGGCCAGGTCGGCGAGGTCGCCGAGGTCGCCCATGCCCCAGGAGCGGGCGGAGCGCAGGGAGTAGAGCTGTACCAGGAAGCCGTGGCAGCGGGCGGTCGGGCCCGGGGCCCGGGGCGGGGCGACGACGAGCGTGGCGGACGCGGTCCGGCCGCCCGGCACGCGCGCGGACAGCCGGTGCACGCCGAGCGGCGGTTCGACCCACCAGGCGGGGGCCGGCGGCCCGTCCGCCGCGGCTGCGGCGCGTCCTCCCGTGACCGCGCCCGGACCGGTCCCCGTACCGGCGCCTCCGCCCCCGCCCGGGTCGGCCCCTCCGTCAAAGCCACGGCCGGCCGTGATCCGCATGGGCGGCGGGGGCGCACCGGCGTCTTCGAGGACGACGTCGAGCGTGGTGCCGGGCGGCAGGGCGGTCAGTGGACCGGGGGGCGGTTCCCCGGCCCACACCACCAGCGTCGGCGGGAGGAGCGCGGACCGGGCGGCGGACTCGGCGGCGGCGAGCGACTCCCGTACCGCTTCGGGGGTGGCGGCGTCCACGCCGAGCGCGGCGAGCACGGCGAGCAGCGTGTCGTCGGGGACGGACACCGTGACACCGGCGGACGGGGAATAGGAGGTGGCGACGCCGTGCAGTGCGGCGAGCCGGGACAGGCCCATTCAGACTCCTGGGGACTCCATGCCCCACGGGCGGCCGGCGGTGGCCGGCTCGCTGGTCAGCGGGGCTTGGGCGGCGAGCGGGGGTTCGCTGGTCAACGGGGTCGCCTCGGCGAGCGGGGGCTCGCTGGTCAGGGGTATCGCGTCGGCGAGCGGCGGCTCGCTCGTCAGCGGTCCGGGACCGGGGGCGGGCAGCGCACCGGGCGACGGCGGGTCGGGCAGCGGGTCGGGGCCGGGGGCCTGCGGGGAGAGGGCGGAGAGCAGAAGCTGCGCGGCAGCGGGCATGGTGGCCTCCTGGCCGTGGCGGAACAGGGCACAGCACGCCTACCCAGCGGGCCCGGCCGCAGACGCAGGCGTTATCGCAACGAGTTGAACGTGCTCCGAGTCACATTCCTTTCCGCCAGGGGCGGTTCTCCGCAAGTCATCCGCCGATTTCGGCCATTCGGCGTCATCTTTGGCGTCATACGCCGACAGCCGACCGTCTCTCACCACCCCCATTCAATCGGGCATTTACGGCACAACCGCCACGCGCATTGACACCCTCGCGCGCGGGTGGTGGGCTCGGAAGTCCCGACGGGAGCGGCGCGGACGCCGCCGACGGGGGCAGGGGCAAGCACCGGTCGGGGCCGCGACGGCGCCACCGGTGGAACGAGGGCAGCGCCACGGGCAGAGGCGAAGGAAGCGTCACCGGCGGGAGCCGGGGGGAGCGAGGGAGACGAGCGATGCGGCTCAGGTGCGGAAAGCGGGCGACGGCCGTCGCGGTCGCCGTACTCGGCGGGCTGCTCTCCACGGGAACCCCGGCCGCGGTCGCCGCCCCCTCGGCGCCCGGCTCCCCGTCCGTCACCAGCCCGGACCGCGCACAGGACGGCGCACCGCCTGCCGTGTGGCCGCGCCCCCAGTCCATCGAGACGGCCGGCCAGGCCGTCCCGCTCACCGCCGAGGTCACGCTCGCGGCCGGTGCGGACGCCGATCCGTACGCCGTCGACGCGCTCCGGGAACTGCTGCGCAGCGCGGGCGTGGGCACGCTCCACGAGGCGCTGCCGGGCCGCGGCCCCGTCGTCCGGCTCGGCGGGGACGGCGCCCGCGACGCGCTGCGCACGCTGCGCGCCCCCGACCGTGGCGATCTGCCCTCCGGCGGCTACCGGCTCGCGGTCGGCCGGGTCGCGGGCCGGGACACCGTCGCCGTGGACGGCGTCGGCGAGGACGGTCTGTTCCACGGTGTACAGACGCTGCGTCAGCTCATCCGGAACGGTGGTGTCGCCGCGGTCACGGTCCGGGACTGGCCGGGCACCGCCGTACGCGGGATGACCGAGGGCTTCTACGGGGAGCCGTGGTCCCTCGCCGAACGGCTGGCGCAGATCGGCTTCATGGGGCGCACGAAGCAGAACCGGTACCTGTACGCGGCGGGCGACGACCCGTACCGGCAGGCCCGGTGGCGCGATCCGTATCCCGCCGAGCGGCGGGCCGACTTCCGGGCACTGGCCGAGCGGGCCCGCGCCGAGCATGTGACGCTCGGCTGGGCCGTCGCCCCCGGCCAGGCCATGTGCATGGCGTCGGACGACGACGTGCGGGCGCTGACGAGGAAGCTCGACGCGATGTGGGCGCTGGGCGTGCGGGTGTTCCAGTTGCAGTTCCAGGACGTCAGCTACAGCGAGTGGCACTGCGACCGGGACATCGACACGTTCGGCAGCGGCCCCGAGGCGGCGGCCCGGGCGCAGGCGCGGCTGGCGAGCGCGGTGGCCCGGCATCTCGCGGACCGGCATCCGGGGTCGGAGCCGTTGTCGCTGATGCCGACGGAGTACTACCAGGACGGGGCGACCGCATACCGCACGGCGCTCGCGAAGGAGTTGGACGACCGGGTGCAGGTCGCCTGGACCGGTGTCGGGGTCGTGCCCAGGACCATCACCGGCGGGGAACTGGCCGGGGCGCGCGCCGCGTTCCGGCATCCGCTGGTCACGATGGACAACTACCCGGTGAACGACTACGCGCAGGACCGGATCTTCCTCGGCCCGTACACCGGCCGGGATCCGGCGGTGGCGGCCGGTTCCGCGGCGCTGCTGGCGAACGCCATGGAGCAGCCGACCGCGTCCCGCATCCCGCTGTTCACCACCGCGGACTTCGCGTGGAACCCCAGGGCCTACCGGCCGCAGGAGTCCTGGCAGGCGGCGATCGACGACCTCGCGGGCGGCGACGCCGGGACCGGGGAGGCGCTGCGCGCGCTGGCCGGGAACAACGCGGCGTCCGTCCTGGGCGGCGACGAGTCGGCGTACCTGCGGCCGCTGCTGGACGCGTTCTGGCAGTCGCGGACGTCGGAGGACGCCGCGGCACGGGACCGTGCGGCCCGCGCGCTGCGGGACGCGTTCACCGTGATGCGCCAGGCGCCGCAGCGGCTGAAGGGTGCGGCCGGCGGGCGGCTCGACGAGGAGGTGCGGCCGTGGAGCGAGCAGTTGTCCCGGTACGGCCGGGCCGGGGAACTGGCCGTCGACCTGCTGCGGGCCCAGTCGCGCGGCGACGGCGCCGCCGCGTGGCGGGCGTCCCTGGCGCTGGAGCCCCTGCACCGGGCGGCGAAGAAGAGCGACGCGACGGTCGGCGAGGGGGTGCTGGGCCCGTTCCTGGACCGGGTGCGCCGCGAGGCCGACGCCTGGACCGGCGCGGACCGGAAGGCGGGCTCGGTGACGCGGTCGCCGGGCAGCTACACGGTGCGGCTGAACCGGCCCCGTCCGGTGGAGACCGTGACGGCGATGACCGTGCCCGGGAGCGGTACGGCGTCCGGTGCGAGGCTGGAGGCGCACGTGCCCGGCGAGGGCTGGCGCGCGCTGGGGCCGGTGTCGGAGACGGGCTGGACCCAGACGGCGGCCCGGGGGTTGCGCGCGGACGCGGTCCGGCTCAGCTGGCCCGTCGCCGGTCCGGCCGCTCCCCCGGTCATCACGGGCGCGCTGCCGCCGCTCGTCCCGGACGGCATCGCCCCAAGCGGCGTGCCCGGGGCCTCGAAGGACGCGGACTTCCTCGACGCGGACTCCGGAAGCCAGGACTCCGGAAACCGGGACTCCGGGGACGCGGCGGCTGTGCGGGTAGAAGCGCTCGTGCCGTGGTTCGGCGACGAGCCGGCCGCCCGGCTCGCTCTCGCGCGCGACGAGACGGACGCCGAGATCGGTGGTGGACCGCAGCGGGTCCGGGCCCGGCTGGCCGCCCAGCGCCCCGCCGAGGTGCGGGGCAGGCTCACCGCTCGGGCTCCCGAGGGCATCGAGGTGAGCGTGCCGAAGCAGACGAGGGTGCCGCGCGGTTCCCGTACCGACGTCCCCGTCGAGATCACCGTCCCGGCGGGCACCCCGGCCGGGGAGTACGAGGTGCCGATCGGCTTCGGCGAGGAGCGCAGCACGCTGACCGTCCGGGCGTACCCCCGCACCGGGGGCCCCGACCTGCTGCGCGCCGCCGCCGCGTCCTCCTCCGGTGACGAGACCCCGGACTTCCCTGCGTCGGCCGCCTCCGACGGCGACCCGGAGACCCGCTGGTCCTCCCCGGTCGAGGACGGTGCCTGGTGGCAGGCGGAGCTGCCGCAGCCGGCCCGGCTCGGCCAGGTGGTGCTGCACTGGCAGGACGCCTATGCCTCCCGCTACCGGATCCAGGTCTCGGCGGACGGCCGGAACTGGCGCACGGCGGCGACCGTGCGGGACGGGCGGGGCGGACGCGAGGCGGTCCGGATGGACGCGAAGGAAACCCGCTTCATCCGGGTCCAGGGGGATGCCCGGGGCACCGAGTTCGGCTACTCCCTCTGGTCGGTGGAGGCGTACGCGGTCGCCGAAGCGGACTGACGCCGGGCCCCGGACGCAGCGGACCGGCGGGGCCCCCGGCGGGCCCTTCGCGGGCGTCCGAAAACCCGGGCGTCCCAAAACCGGGCGTCCGAGAGCCCGGGCATCGCAAGACCCCCGGCGTCCGTAGGGCCCGGGGAACGACAAAGGCCCGGATTACGGCACAGCCTCTAGCTAGTGCCGCGGCAGGAGACGTTTGCCCGTCAAGGAGCGCGTCCGGTGCGTGCTCTCGGTGTGCCGGCCGGAAACCCTCGTACTGGACGTACTCGGGTTTTCGGCCGGTGCGGCGAGAGGGCGTGCCGGACGTCGCGACGGGGCGAACGTTGCCTGATGCGGCACTAGGCTGATACGCCGTCGATCCGGGCCATCGACGCGCCGTCGATCCGGGCCATCGCGTCGTCAGCGCCGAAGGGTTGCAAGTACGGCAACCAGCGCGGATCGCGATGCCCGGTCCCGATGATGCGCCAGGCGAGGCCCGTGGGCGGGGCGGGCTGCCGCCGCAGCCGCCAGCCGAGCTCCGGCAGGTGCCGGTCGGCCTTGACGTGGTTGCAGCGGCGGCAGGCCGCGACCACGTTGTCCCAGGAGTGCTGCCCGCCACGGCTGCGCGGGATGACGTGGTCGACGCTGGTCGCGGCGGCGCCGCAGTACATGCAGCGGCCTCCGTCACGGGCGAACAGGGCCCGGCGGGTCAGGGGTACGGGCCCCCGGTAAGGGACCCGTACGAACCGTTTCAGACGGACGACGCTGGGGGCCGGCACGACCCGGGTGGCACTGTGCATGAAGGCGCCGGATTCCTCGAGACAGATGGCCTTGTTTTCGAGCACGAGGACGAGAGCGCGGCGAAGCGGTACGACGCCGAGCGGCTCGTACGACGCGTTGAGAACTAGGACATGCGGCACGGTGGACGCCTCCTTGTACGCCGGCGGCGCGTGGCTCGCGCCGGGACGATCCGTTCCAAGTTTCTCCTTACGCCCGGTCGAAGCGCCACCACGTGCAGGTAACGGGCCGGAAGGATTCTTCTCCGCCATGGCCGCCCCCGACCGTCATCGCCCGCCGGAACGGGCTCCTTTGGCCCGTCGCTGTGGCGGTGGCCGCCCGAATGTGTGATCGGCCACATGTGCGCCCCAGCGCCCCCGTGACGCCTCCGTCCGCTCGCTCACGGGCGGTGGTGCGCCTCGGCTGCCCCGTTAGTGTGGTGGGTCTGTCGCACCCCATCCGGAGGTTTCGTCGTGTCCCTGCCCGCCCTGCTGACCGCAGTCCCGTCACCCGGGCCCGGCAGCTCTCTCGACGAGGCGGCCGAGCAGGCCGGCAACGCCGCAAGCTGGGTGGAGGAGAACTGGTCCACCTGGCTGAACACCGGTCTGCGGATCGTGCTCATCGCGGCGGTCGCGATCGTGCTGCGGACCATCATCCGGCGCGCTCTCACCAAGCTCATAGATCGGATGAACCGCGGTGCCCAGGCGGTGGAGGGCACCGCCCTGGGCGGGCTGCTGGTCAACGCGGAACGCCGCCGCCAGCGCTCCGAGGCGATCGGTTCGGTGCTGCGTTCGGTGGCGTCGTTCCTGATCCTCGGTACGGCCTGCCTGATGATCCTGGGCGCGTTCCAGATCAATCTGGCCCCACTGCTGGCCTCCGCCGGTGTGGCCGGTGTGGCGATCGGTTTCGGTGCGCGCAACCTGGTCACGGACTTCCTGTCCGGCGTCTTCATGATCCTTGAGGACCAGTACGGCGTCGGCGACACCATCGACGCGGGCGTCGCCAGCGGCGAGGTCATCGAGGTCGGCCTGCGGGTCACCAAGCTGCGCGGTGACTGCGGCGAGATCTGGTACGTCCGCAACGGCGAGGTGAAGCGGATCGGCAACCTCAGCCAGGGCTGGTCGACGGCCGCGGTCGAGGTGGTGCTGCACCCCTCGGAAGACCTCGACCGGGTCCGCGCGGTGATCGACGACGCCGCCGCTTCGATGGCCAAGGAGGACCCGTGGAACGAGCGACTGTGGGGCCCCGTGGAGGTGCTGGGCCTGAACGACGTGCTGCTGGACTCCATGACGGTCCAGGTGGCGGCGAAGACCATGCCGGGCAAGGCGGTGAGCGTGGAACGCGAGCTGCGCTGGCGGATCAAGCAGGCCCTCGTCGTGGCGGGCATCCGGATCATCGGCGGCGCTCCGCCCCAGGAGGAAGAGGAACCGGCCCCCGACCCGGCCGCCGGTGTGGCCGCCCCGTCGGCGTTCTCGTCGACGACCTCGCCGCAGACCCTGGCCAGCAACCCGATCACCCCGCCGTCGAACCTGTCGAAGTAGCCGGGATTTCCGAACCCGGGCCCGTGGAAGGGGCACCCGCGAATCCGTCGAGTCGGTTCGCGGGTGCCCCTTCCGCCGTATCCGCGCCCCGTGTTCCCCGCCCCGGCAAGGGACGGCGGACGGCCAGGGACGAGCGGCCGGGGATGACCGGAGACGGCCGGGGCCGGCCGGGAAGGACCGGGGCCGGCCGGATGCGGCCGGAAGACGGCCGAAGGGAGGCCGCCACGTAACGCTTTGATTGCCGCGGCGATGCTGACCATTGACGATCCGGCCATGGCGCCATACGGTCCTGTCACCCAATAGGAAACTTTCCTAACAACTTTTCCAACAACCTTTCCGAACAGAGGGCAGGTGGAGCGGCCATGGCCGGAACCACACCGGGTACCCCCCGCGTTCTGCGGGCCATGAACGACCGGGCCGCTCTCGATCTGCTGCTGGAGCACGGCCCCCTGTCCCGTACGAGGATCGGCAAGCTGACGGGGCTCTCCAAGCCCACCGCCTCCCAGCTGCTGGCGCGGCTGGAGGCGGCCGGGCTGGTCGTCGCCACCGGCACCGTGGCGGGCCGGCCGGGGCCCAGCGCCCAGCTGTACGCGGTGAACGCGCGGGCCGCGCATGTCGCGGGGCTGGACGTGAACGCCCGGCGCATCCTCGCCGCCGTAGCCGATGTGACCGGCGAGACGGTCGGTGAGTTCGAGCTGCGCACCCCGGGGCGACGCGCCGACTGCGTGGTGCGTCAGGTGACGGACGCGCTGGACGGGGCGGTCAAGGACGCCGGGCTCACCCGCTCCGGGATCCACCGCGTCGTCATCGGCACCCCCGGCGCCTTCGACCCCGGCACCGGGCGGCTGCGGTACGCCTCGCACCTGCCCGGCTGGCACTCCCCCACCCTGCTGGACGAGCTCGCCGCGTTCCTGCCGATGCCGGTCGAGTACGAGAACGACGTGAACCTGGTCGCGATGGCCGAACAACGGCTCGGCGCGGCGCGGGGACACGAGGACTTCGTCCTGCTGTGGAACGAGGAGGGGCTCGGCGCCGCCATCGTGATCAACGGACGGCTGCACCGCGGCTTCACCGGCGGTGCCGGAGAGGTCGGTTTCCTGCCCGTGCCGGGCACCCCGCTGGTGCGGCAGGTCACCAAGGCGAACTCGGGCGGGTTCCAGGCGTTGGCGGGCGCGCAGGTGCTGTCCCGGCTGGCCCGGGAGCTCGGCATCGACGACGAGGCCGTCCGCGGCCCCGGCACCCATCACGAAGTGGCGTCCCGGCTGATGGCCCGGGCCGCCGAGGCCGTGGAGTCGGGCGAGGACGGCCCGTACGCCGGGCTCCTCGACCGGTTCGCCACCGCGCTCGCCACCGGACTCACCTCCATGATCGCCGTGCTGGACCCGGAGCTCGTCGTGCTGTCCGGCGACGTGATCGCGGCCGGCGGGGAACCCCTGCGCGGCCGGGTGGAGTCCGAGCTCGCCGAACTGGCCGCCTCCCGGCCCCGGTTGATCGCCGGTGCCGTGACGCATCGCCCCGTCCTGCGCGGCGCGCTGGAAAGCGCCCTCGCCACCACCCGCGACGAGGTCTTCGACACCTCGCGCTGAATCCGTACCCCCCGCGGCCCGTGCCGCACACGCCCCGCACACCGCACCCGTTCCTCCCCCACCCGTACGTCACCCAACTCCGCATCTCGTACACCGGGAGTCACCGCCATGTCCGGAAACCGCCGGAAGACGGCCGCCGCACTCGCCGCGACCGCCGCGCTCACGCTGTTCGCCTCCGCCTGCACCGGCCAGAACAACTCCGGTGCCACGGACGACGCGTCCAAGGAAACGACCATCACCTTCTGGCACGGCTGGAGCGCCCCGAGCGAGGTCAAGGCGATCCAGGACACGGTCGCCGCCTTCCGTGAGAAGCACCCCAACATCCGGGTGGACGTCGTCGGCAACATGACCGACGACAAGATCAACCAGGCGCTGCGGGCGGGCGGTTCGAAGGCTCCGGACGTCGTGTCGTCGTTCACCACGAACAACGTCGGGAAGTTCTGCTCCTCGAAGGCGTTCGTCGATCTGAACGCCCTTCTGAAGCGGGACGGCATCGACCCGGAGAAGACGTTCCCGAAGGCGATGAACGAGTACACGCAGTTCGACGGCGTGCGCTGCACCGTTCCGCTGCTCGGCGACGCGTACGGCCTCTACTACAACAAGGACGCGTTCGAGGCCGCCGGGATCACGGCGCCGCCGAGGACCTGGTCCGAACTCGCCACCGTCGCGAAGAAGTTGACGAAGACCAAGGGCGACTCGTACGAGCAGCTCGGGTTCATGCCGAACTACCACGGCTACGAGTCGACGACCGATCACTACCTCGGCGGCTGGGACCCGGAGTACTTCGACGCCGACGGCAAGTCGAACATCGCCAAGGACCCGGCGTTCGCCGCCATGCTCACCACCCAGAAGAAGCTGGTCGACGGACTCGGCGGGTACGAGAAGCTGGAGAAGTACCGCACCTCGTTCGGTGACGAGTGGGGGGCCAAGCACCCGTTCCACACCGGCCAGGTGGTCATGCAGCTGGACGGCGAGTGGCGGCTGGGGATGGCCGAGGAGAGCAAGCCGGGCTTCGAGATCGGTGTGGCCCCGATGCCCGTCGCCGACGACCAGGCCGACACCTACGGCAAGGGCTATCTGACCGGCACCATCGCGGGGATCGCGGCCACCTCGAAGAAGCAGAACGCCGCCTGGGAACTGGTCAAGTTCATGACGACCGACACCGACGCGGTCGTGAACTTCGCCAACGCCATCCACAACGTTCCCTCCACGCTGGACGCCCTCAAGTCGCCGAAGCTGAAGTACGACCCGCGGTTCAAGACGTTCCTGGACATCGCCGCCGACCCGCGGAGCACCACCACCCCGCCCTCCGTGAACGGCGGCGCATACCTGGTGTCCCTGCAGAACCTCGGATTCGACATCGAGAAGGGCAAGCAGAAGGACGTCAAGGCGGGTCTGGAGAAGACCGCCGCCGAGATCGACGCGGCGATCGCACAGGCGAAGTAGCGCCGCGGTGAGCAAGCGCACGGGCACGTACACCCTGGGCCGGAAGCACCGCAGATCGGCGCTGCTGACCGCCGCCTTCCTGTCTCCGTGGCTGATCGGGTTCTGCTTCTTCTTCGCCTACCCGCTCATCTCCACGCTCTACTTCTCCTTCACCTCCTACGACGGTTTCACCGCCCCCGAGTTCAGCGGGCTGAAGAACTGGGCGTTCGTCTTCTTTGACTACCCGCTGTTCTGGCCGGCGCTGCGCAACACCCTGTGGCTGGTCGTGGTGATGGTGACCTGCCGGGTCGTGTTCGGCCTCGGCATCGGGCTGCTGATCACCCGGATCAAGACCGGGACCGGCGTGTTCCGCACCCTGTTCTACCTGCCGTACCTGGCGCCGCCGGTCGCGGCGACGCTCGCCTTCGTCTTCCTGCTCAACCCCGGTACGGGGCCGGCCAATTCGGTCCTGGACGCGCTGGGGCTGCCCACGCCCGGCTGGTTCACCGACGCCGCCTGGTCCAAGCCCGCGCTCACCGCGCTCGCGGTGTGGGGGGTGGGCGACCTGATGGTGATCTTCATGGCCGCGCTGCTGGACGTGCCGAAGGAGCAGTACGAGGCGGCGGAGCTGGACGGGGCGAGCGCCCTCCAGCGGTTCCGCTTCATCACCCTGCCGAACATCTCGCCGATCGTGATGTTCGCCGTGGTCACCGGGGTCATCCAGACGATGCAGTACTACACCCAGCCGCTCGTGGCGGGGAAGATCGCCTCCGGCGTGATGGGCGGCTCCGGGCAGCAGTTCGAACCCGGCTATCCCGACAAATCGACACTGACGCTGCCCCAGCTCGTCTACAACCTCGGCTTCCAGCGCTTCGACTACGGCTCCGCCTGCGTGGTCGCGCTCGTTCTCCTCGTGCTCGCGATGGCGTTCACCGCACTGCTGATGCGGCGCCGCGGCGGACTGATCCAGGCAGGTGAGTGATATGGCGCAGGCACTCGACACCCCCGAGACGGCGGCCACGGCCCCCGCTCCGGCCCCCGCCACCCCGGCCGTACGCACCGCACGCCGCAAGGCGCTGCTGAACTGGATCGCCGTGCACGCGCTCGGGGTCGCCGCGGCGCTCTTCTTCGTGCTGCCGTTCGTCTTCCTGCTGCTCACCTCGCTGATGAGCGACCAGCAGGCGCTGACCCGCGATCTGTGGCCGCACCCCTTCGAATGGGGCAACTACAAGAAGGTGTTCGACACCCCGGGCTTCCTGACCTGGTGGAAGAACACCCTGCTGTACGCGGGGCTCGGCACGGTCCTGACCGTCGTGTCCTCGGTGCCCGTGGCGTACGCGCTCGCCAAGTTCCGCTTCCGCGGACGGCGGCTGTCGCTGATGCTCGTCATCTCGATGATGATGCTGCCACCGCAGGTCGTCGTCATCCCGATGTACCTGTTCTGGGCGAAGCAGATGGACCTGTCCGGCACGCTCTGGCCGCTGATCATCCCGATGGCCTTCGGCGACGCGTTCTCCATCTTCCTGCTGCGGCAGTTCCTGCTGACCATCCCGGACGAGTACCTGGACGCGGCGAAGGTCGACGGCTGCGGCGAACTGCGCACGCTGCTGAAGGTCGTCCTGCCGATGGCCAAACCGGGCATCGCGGCCGTCGCGCTGTTCCAGTTCTTCTACGCCTGGAACGACTACTTCGGCCCGCAGATCTACGCCTCCGAGAACCCGGCCGCCTGGACGCTCAGTTACGGACTGGAATCCTTCAAGGGCGCGCACCACACCGACTGGAACCTGACCATGGCCGCGACCGTACTGGTCATGGCCCCCGTGATCCTCGTCTTCTTCTTCGCCCAGAAGGCGTTTGTCGAGGGCGTCACACTGACCGGAGTGAAGGGCTGACCATGAAGCTCGCTGTAGTGGGTGGCGGTTCCACCTACACCCCCGAACTGATCGACGGATTCGCCCGGCTGCGGGACACCCTGCCCATCGAGGAGCTGGTGCTCGTCGACCCGGCGGCCGACCGGCTGGAACTCGTCGGTGGCCTCGCCGGGCGGATCTTCGCCAAGCAGGGGCACCCGGGCCGGATCGTCACCACCTCGGACCTCGACGCGGGCGTCGACGGCGCCGACGCGGTCCTGCTCCAGTTGCGCGTCGGCGGCCAGGCCGCCCGCAACCAGGACGAGACCTGGCCGCTGGAGTGCGGCTGCGTCGGCCAGGAGACCACGGGTGCGGGCGGCCTCGCCAAGGCGCTGCGCACCGTCCCGGTCGTCCTGGACATCGCGGAGCGGGTCCGCCGCACCAACCCGGACGCCTGGATCATCGACTTCACCAACCCGGTCGGCATCGTCACCCGGGCGCTGCTCCAGGCCGGGCACAAGGCCGTGGGCCTGTGCAACGTGGCGATCGGCTTCCAGCGGAAGTTCGCCCGGCTGCTCGACGTCGCGCCCGCCGAGGTGCACCTCGAGCACGTCGGGCTCAACCACCTGACCTGGGAGCTCGGGGTCCGGCTCGGCGGCCCGGACGGCGAGGACATCCTGCCGAGGCTCCTCGCCGAGCACGGCGACGCGATCGCGGGCGATCTGCGCATGCCCCGGGCGATCATGGACCGGCTCGGCGTCGTCCCCTCCTACTACCTGCGCTACTTCTACGCGCACGACGAGGTCGTGCGGGAGCTTCGCACCAAGCCCTCCCGAGCGGCCGAGGTCGCCGCGATGGAGAAGGAACTCCTGACCATGTACGGCGATCCCGCACTGGACGAGAAGCCCGCACTGCTCGCCAAACGCGGTGGCGCCTTCTACTCGGAGGCGGCCGTGGACCTGGCGTCCTCGCTGCTCGGTTCCGGCGGCGCCCCCGTCCAGGTGGTCAACACGTACAACAACGGCACACTGCCGTTCCTGCCGGACGACGCGGTGATCGAGGTGCAGGCCCGGGTCGACGGCTCGGGCGCGACCCCGCTCCCCGTACCTGAGCTGGACCCGCTGTACGCGGGTCTGATCGCCGACGTGACCGCGTACGAGCACCTGGCCCTGGAGGCCGCGCTGCTCGGCGGGCGGGCCACCGGGCGGGCGGGCGGAAGGAACGCGGTGTTCAAGGCGCTGCTCGCGCACCCCCTGATCGGCCAGTTCGAGTACGCCGAGGCGCTCACCGACAAGCTGATCGCGCACAACCGGGAGCACCTGGCGTGGGCATGAACGCTTCGGTCCTGGCGATCGACGCCGGGAACAGCAAGACCGACGTGGCCGTGATCGGCTCCGACGGAACGATTCTGTCGGCCGCGCGCGGCGGCGGTTTCCAGCCACCGGTGGTGGGCGTGGAGTCGGCCGTCGACGCGCTCGGCACGATCATCGGCCGGGCCCTGGAGCTGTCCGGGGTTCCGTCCGGCGGCGTCGCGCACGTGTCGGCCTGTCTCGCCAACGCCGACCTCCCGGTGGAGGAGGAGCAGTTGGCGGCGGCGCTGCGCGCCCGCGGCTGGGGCGAGTCGGTCGAGGTGCGCAACGACACCTTCGCGATCCTGCGCGCGGGGGTGGACGAGCCCCGGGGCGTGGCGGTCGTCTGCGGCGCGGGGATCAACTGCGTGGGCATGCTGCCGGACGGGCGGACCGCGCGTTTCCCCGCGATAGGCCGCATCTCGGGTGACTGGGGCGGCGGTTCGGGGCTGGCCGAGGAGGCGATGTGGTTCGCCGCGCGGGCCGAGGACGGGCGCGGCGAACCGACCGAACTGGCCCGTACGCTGCCCGGGCACTTCGGGCTCGACTCGATGTACGCGCTGATCGAGGCGCTGCACCTGGGCCGGATCGAGTCCGAGCGACGGCACGAGCTGACGCCGGTGCTCTTCGCGACGGCCGCTTCCGGGGACCCGGTGGCGGGCGCGCTGGTGGATCGGCTGGCGGACGAGGTCGTCGTGATGGCGTCGGTGGCGCTGGGGCGGCTCGGTCTGGTGGCCGAGGAGGCTCCGGTGGTGCTGGGCGGGAGCGTGCTGGCGGCCCGTCACCCCCGGCTGGACGAGCGGATCGCGAAGCTCCTGGCGGTACGGGCCCCGAAGGCGGTCGTCCGGGTGGTGACGGAGCCCCCGGTGCTGGGGGCCGCGTTGCTGGGCCTGGACCGGACGGGGGCGCCGGCTGAGGTGCACGAGAGGCTGCGCGCGCTGTACCGCCGCTGACCGGCCGTGGCCGTCGCTGGGGCGTCCCCTCCCCCCGGGGGCGGCCCCGGCCTTCCCCGGCCCGCCCCAAAGGTGCCCCGCGGTGTTCCGTGCCGCGGGGCACCTTCCGTGTGAGGGAACCGATGTGCGGTCCGGGACGTGTTCATGAAGGGAAGCCGGTCCGCTTCCGCGTCCGTTCCGGGTGCCGCCCGCGGGCCGCTCACCGTCCGCTGCCGGGCTTCGGTCCACCGACCGCTTCGAGGTTCGTCCCGGAATCCGGTGGGGAGTGTGTTGCGGGGTCCGCGCCGGAATCCGGTCGCGCGGGAGCGTCCGGGCCCGATTCCGGGCTCCGGGCGCCGTCCGGCTTGATCGGCGGCGCGTGCCTTGATCGAATGCGGGTTGATCCAACGGCGGATCGACGCGGGATCCGTGTTCCCGGTGTGGAGACCGTTCCGCGCGGCCATACTTCTGGCCGGGCACCAGCCCCCGACCGATCGGGGGCCGGGCCACCGTCGACGACCGAGGGGGAGGTCAGGTGACACACCTGCCGAGCACGGGCACCGCGCCGGAGCACACGGGGGCCCGGCCTTCCGTGCGCCCGGCCGTGCCCGTGACCGAGCCCGGCCGGCCGCACCCCGGTGCCTGGGCCGTCGCGTCGCGCCGGCTGCGGGCCGCGGCGACGACCGAGCCGGGGCGGCTCCGGATCATCGGGGCCGTACTGGCCCTGTGCGTCGTCGCGTTCGGGGCCGTGACCGCGTTCGAGACCGGCGACCGGGCGGACGCCGCCGACGACGTGGTGCACCGCAGCCAGCCGCTGAGCGCGAGCGCCGCCGCCATCTACCGCTCGCTGGCCGACGCCGACACCGCGGCGGCCGGCGGTTTCCTGGCCGGCGCCCAGGAGCCGCGCGCGGTCCACGACCGGTACCAGAAGGACATCGAGGAGGCGTCCCGGCTGCTGGTGCGGGCCGCTGCCGGGACCGATCCGTCGACGGAGTCCGGGCGCGAGATCACCACGCTCAACAAGGAACTCCCCCGCTACACGGGCCTGATCGAGCGGGCCCGCGCCAACAACCGCCAGGGCCTGCCGCTCGGCGGCGCCTACCTCCGGTACGCCAACCAGAAGATGACCGATGTCATGCTGCCGGCCGCCGAGCGGCTGTACGCCGCGGAGACGGACCGGCTCGGCCGGGACGGCGACGAGGCCGGGGCCTGGCCGTTCCTCTCGCTCGGGCTCGGCGTCGTGGCGGTGGGCGCGCTGCTCTGGGCGCAGCGGCGCGAATACCGTCGGACGAACCGGGTCTTCAACCGTGGGCTGCTCGTCGCGACCGCCGCGGCGAGCGTGGCACTGCTGTGGCTGGCCGTGGGACACACGGTGGCCCGCTCCGAGCTGCGGAGTGCCGACACGCACGGGCAGCGGTCCCTCGATGTGCTCCACCACGCGCGCATCGACTCCCTGAAGGCGCGCGCCAACGAGAACCTCACCCTGGTCGCCCGGGGCGCCGTGCTCACCCCGGACGGCAGGAACGACAAGTACGAGAGCGACTTCAACACCGGGATGAAGGACCTCGGCACGCAGTTGGCGAAGGCCCGACGGCTCGCCGACGACGACCAGGGGCGCGGTCCGGTGGTGACCGCGATCGGCGCGGTCGCCGAATGGCAGGGACGCCACCGGACCGCCCGCGCGGCCGACGACGACGGCGACTACGACGGCGCGCTGGAGCAGATCACCGGGGCGGAGGGGTCGACGGGCGAGTCGTTCGGCCGGGTGGACGACGCGCTGGCGCGGGCGATCGCCCATGAGCAGGACCAGTTCACCACGGCGGCGAACGACGGTCTCGGGGCGCTGGCCTGGCTTCCGGTGGGGGCCGCCGTGCTCGCCGCACTGGGAGCGGTCGCCGCGGTCGTCGGCGTCAACACCAGGCTCTCGGAGTACCGGTGAGAACGGGAGTGGGAGCGGGAGGAGGAGCGATGACCGGGAAGCGTACGGGAGCGAGGTCCGCCGTCGGCAGGCTGCGCGGCTGGGGCGGTGTGACGGGCATGGCCGTGGCCTGCGCGGTGACGGCCTCGCTGACGCTGCTGCCGCTCTCCCGCGCCGGCGTCGACGCGTTCGGCAATGCCCCCGGGCCGGGTGCGGCACACGCGACGCAGACCCTGGCCGAGGACTGCACGGACCCGGAGGCGAGCCTGCCCCCGTCCGGTGCGGACGGTCCGAGCATCGCGAGGATCAAGGCGCGGGGAAGGCTGATCGCGGGCGTCGACCAGAACAGTTTCCGCTGGGGGTACCGCAACCCGGAGAACCGCCGGCTCGAAGGCTTCGACATCGATCTGGTGCGGGCCATCGCCAAGAACATCCTGGGCGATCCGGACGCGGTGGTCTTCCGGACCATCCCCACCAACCAGCGGGTCGCCGTCCTGGAGAACGACAAGGTGGACGTCGTCGTCCGGACAATGACGATCAACTGCGAACGGGCCCGCCAGGTCTCGTTCTCCACCGCCTACTTCCAGACCGGGCAGCAGGTCCTCGCTCCGAAGAAGTCGACGATCACCGGGTACGACACGTCCCTGGCCGGCAGGCGGGTCTGCACCGCCGAGGGCTCCACCGCCTACGACGCGCTGAAGAAGCAGTCGTTCGGCGCGGTCTTCGAGGACGAGCACGACGGCACCGACGCGGACGAGGACCGGCTGACCGTCCCCAACCAACTGGACTGCCTGGTGCGACTGCAACTGGGCGAGGTGGACGCCGTGGTCACGGACAACGCGCTGGCGGCCGGTCAGGCGGCCCAGGACCCGGCGGTCGAGCTCAAGGGCGACAAGCCGTTCACCACCGAGTACTACGGCGTGGCGGCGAAGCGGGGCGCGGACGACCTGGTGGCCCGCGTCAATCAGGTGCTGGTCGACTACCGCAGCGGTGGCGCGAACAGCCCCTGGATGGTGTCGTACCGGAAGTGGCTGAAGGCCGGTCTGCCGGGACTGACGGCGCCACCGGCCCCCAAGTACCGGAGCCGCTAGGCCGTGCCGGCGCACCGCCCCCGGCCGGACGACGTCGGTGTGAGGGCACGGCCTGGTACCGGAAGGGCCACCGGCGCCGTGGCGGCCGTGAGGGCCGGTGCGTGCCCGGAGAGGCAGCCGTGGCCGGGAGACCGGTGCCCGGACGGGCGCGGTCCGGTGCATGGGGGTGGCGGCACGGCTCGGCGGACGGAGGTGGTGGCGAACACGGCCCGGTACGCGAGACAGTGGCGGGCGCGGCCCCGGCACATGAGGCAGTGGCAGGCGAGGCAAGGGCACTGGTCCCGGCGGGTCCGTCCCGGCGGGAGGAGCGGAGAGGTGATCGATGAGCGTCGCGGGTCCCTTCCCCGGCTACACGGAACGGCCCCCCGGCCCGGTCATGGACCGGCATGAGGCGGACCGTGCGCTGGACCGGCTGGGCGCGGAGCACGAGGCGATCGAGACCTCGCTCCTCGCCCTGCAGGACCACGCGGGCCGTCGGCTCCTGGAGGGCGCCGAGCTGACCGGCGTCACCCGGGAGCGCTGGGCCGCCACCGCGCGGTCGGTCGCACGGCTGTGGGGGTACTTCGAGGCGTACGCGGGCACGCTGGCCCGGGCCCGCGCGGTGCGGGCCCGTCGCCGCCATCCCAACCAGGACGATCTGGTGGCCCTGACCGATCTGCTGCGCGGCCGGAGCGTCACCGTGGCGCACGCCGCCGGGCACCCCGATCCGTCGGCCGGCGGCCCGGCCAGGCTCTCCGAGCGGTTCACGCTGGAGGAGCTGGTCGCCCGTATGAATGATCTGTACGCCCGCTCGCTGGACATGGTCGTCGCCTCCGACTCCGTGTGGTCCGCGCTGCCGGCCCGGATCGACCTGCTCTCCGCCGAGCTGCATCGCACCCGTTCGCTCGCGTACTCGGTCGGCGTCCGGCCCGGTGAACACCCGGCGGGCGACGAGCTGGAGGCCATCACCCAGGAGCTGTCCGCGCTGCGGACCCAGGTGGTCTCCGATCCGCTCGCCTTCTGGCTGCCGGGTCCGGGCAGTGCGGCACCCGGCGGCGGACGCCCGGACACGACGCGCTACGACCGGGCGGCCCGCGCTCTGGAGGACGTGCGGCGTGAGATCGAGGCGGTCCTGGCGGTCCGGCAGGACGCCGAGCAGCGGCTGAGCCGGCTGCGCGATGTGCTCTCCCGCGCGGACCGGACCCTGGCGGAGGCCAGGACGGCGCGCGGCGAGGTGCTGGCGAAGATCGCCGCCTCCGAAGTGCCCGCGGTGAGTGGCCCGCCGACCGTACTCCAGGAGCGGCTGGCGGCGGCCTCGGAGCACCGCAGGCATGCCCGGTGGCACCGGCTCTCGCCGCTCCTGGAATCGCTGGAGCGGGAGGCCGAGGAGGAGTTGCTGCGCGCCCGCGAATCGCTGACCGCCGTCACCGCGCCGCTGGCCGTGCGGGCGGAGCTGCGCGGCAGACTGGACGCGTACCGGGCGAAGGTCGCCCGGCACGGTCTGGCCGAGGACCCGATGCTGATCGAGCGGTACGACGCGGCACGCCGCATGCTGTGGAGCGCGCCGTGCGATCTGCGGGTCGCCTCCCAGGCGGTGCGGCGCTACCAGGAGACGGCGGTCGAGCTGCTGTCGCCGCGCCGGACCCCGGAACCGGAGGACGGGCGGTGAGCACGGTCCTGCGCGGGACGGAGCGGGCGGCGGACGCGGGTGTACGCGTGGCGGCCGGTACCGGCACGCCCGAGGTGGAACGGCCGCCGCGGAGGCGGGGCGGACAGGGGGACGGAAGATGAGTACGCAGTGCCAGCGCCCCTCGTGCGAGGGCGCTTACGACGACGTGGGCGGCGGTGAGCTGTACTGCGACACCTGCGGCCTGGCACCGGTCGTCTCCCCGACGGGCATGGTGAGTTCGCCGCCCACCGGGCTCGCGGGCGGCGCGAACGGCCCGGCGGGCGCCGACGGCCGGGAGAGCCACGGCAGCCGGGGCGGCGGCAGCGGTTCGCGGGCGTCCCGGTCCTCGTCGCGCTCCTCCGCCCGGTCCTCGTCCCGCTCGTCGACGTCCCGGCGGTCCGTCTCGGGCCGGCTCTCGCGTTCGCTGTCCGGGGCGGCCACCTCCCCCTCGGTGTCGGTGCGTTCCTCCGGTTCCTCCTCGGGCGTGTCCGGCCGGGACAGGCTGGGCGCGGGCCTGGTGGAGGTGCCGGACGTGCCGCGGCCCGATCCGCGCACGGCGGTGATGGCGCGCCCGGAGGTCCCGGAACGGAAGCGGTTCTGCTCGCGTTCCGACTGCGGGGCGCCGGTGGGCCGGTCGCGCGGCGGACGACCGGGCCGCACGGAGGGGTTCTGCACCACATGCGGCCATCCGTACTCCTTCGTGCCCAAGCTCGACACGGGCGATGTCGTGCACGGCCAGTACGAGGTGGTGGGCTGCCTGGCGCACGGCGGGCTCGGCTGGGTCTATCTCGCGGTGGACCATGCCGTGTCGGACCGCTGGGTGGTGCTCAAGGGCCTGCTGGACACCGGCGACCAGGACGCCATGGCCGCCGCCATCTCGGAGCGCCGGTTCCTCGCCGAGATCGAGCACGCCAACATCGTCCGGATCTACAACTTCGTCGAACACCTCGACCAGCGCACCGGCTCGCTCGACGGCTACATAGTGATGGAGTACGTCGGCGGCAAGTCGCTCAAGGAGATCGCGAACGCACGGCGCACCCCGGCCGGGAGACGTGATCCGCTGCCGGTCGAGCAGGCGTGCGCGTACGGCATCGAGGCGCTGGAGGCCCTCGGGCATCTGCACAGCCGCAACCTGCTGTACTGCGATTTCAAGGTCGACAACGCCATCCAGACCGAGGGCCGGCTGAAGCTGATCGACATGGGCGCGGTCCGCCGGATGGACGACGACGAGTCGGCCATCTACGGCACGGTCGGGTACCAGGCGCCGGAGGTCGCCGAGGTCGGCCCGTCGGTCGCCTCCGATCTGTACACGGTCGCGCGGACGCTCGCGGTGCTCGCCTTCGACTTCCAGGGCTACACGAACGTCTTCGTGGACTCGCTGCCGAACCCGGACAACATCGAGGTGTTCCGGACGTACGAGTCGTTCTACCGGCTGCTCGTCCGGGCCACCGACCCGGACCCGGGGCGGCGGTTCGCCTCGGCGGCGGAGATGGCGGAACAGCTGACCGGCGTGTTGCGCGAGGTGGTGGCGCTGCAGACAGGGCAGCCGAGGCCGGCGCTGTCGACGCTGTTCGGTACGGAAGTACGGGTCACGGACACGCGGTTGTTCGCGGAGCGAACGGGTGAGGTGTCGCGGCTGGGGGCGCGGGCCGCCACCCCGGCGCCGTCCGGGCTGCTCGGGCGGCGCCGGAAGCGTGCGGCCCCGGCCCCGGGTGCACGGGCGGGGGCGGGGGCCTCGGGCGTCGTGCTTCCCGGCCCCCGGCTCCCGGCCACCGCGTCGGCAAGGCCGTCGGCGCCGCCGTCCGCGCCTCCGGTGCCGTACGCCTGGAACGGTCCCCGGCCCGCCGGGCTCGACGTGCGGGCCGCCTCGCTCGCGCTGCCCGTGCCCCGGGTCGACACGAGCGATCCCAACGCGGGCTTCCTCGCCGGGCTGATGGCCACCGCCCCGGCCGACCTGATCGCCGCGCTGAGCAACGTACCAGCGCCCTCCCCGGAGATCCGGCTGCGTGAGCTGCACGCCCGCTTGGAGACGGGCGAACTCGACACCGCCGCACGGATCCTGGCCGAACTGGAGGGCCGGCATCCGGACGACTGGCGGGTCGTCTGGTACCGCGGAGTCACCTCGCTGGTGACGGGCGCGTACGAGAACGCGGCGCTGTCCTTCGACGCGGTGTACGACGCGTTCCCCGGGGAGCCGGCTCCGAAGCTGGCGCTGGGGATCTGCGCGGAGGTGCTCGGGCAAGCGGACAACGCCGCCGAGTACTACCGCCTGGTGTGGACGACCGATCCGGGCATCGTCAGCGCGGCGTTCGGCCTGGCCCGGGTGCAACTGGCCGCCGGCGACCGCGCCGGAGCGGTGGCGACGCTGGAGTCCGTGCCCGAGGCGTCCATCCACTACACGGCGGCCAGGGTCGCCGCGGTGCGGGCGCGGCTACGCCAACGTGCCCCGGACGAGCCGCTGTTCGCCGATCTTCGGGCCGCCGCCGACCAGGTCTCGGCACTGGCCGGATTCGGCCTGGACCCGGTGCGCCGCGAGGAGTTGTCGACGGAGGTGCTGGGGACGGCGCTCGACTGGGTGCTCTCCGGCAGCCCCGCGGCGGGGGGCCCGGCACCAGGGCCGAACGGGGCCACCGGGCCGGTCGGGCCGGGTGGTTCGACCGGGCCGGGGAAGCTGCTCGGCAGTGAGTTGGACGAGCGCGGCCTGAGATTCGGGCTGGAACGTTCGTACCGGCTGCTCGCCCGGCTCGCGGAGCCCGGCGACGAGAGGATCGAACTGGTGGAGCGGGCCAACCGCTTCCGCCCCCGAACGTGGGTGTGAGGATGTCGCAGAAGCCCCAGGAGACGGCCCGGTCGAAATGCCCGGGCTGCGAGGAACCGGCCGAGTCGGGGGACCGGTTCTGCGGCGCGTGCGGGTACGACCTGTCGGCCGTATCCGTGCCGCCGCGTGACCGCCCGACGAACGCCCTGGCCGTATCGGCGGCGGAGGGCGGACCCGACGCGGAGAACCGGCCGGACACGCGGGTCCGGTCCGATGCGGAGGGCGGGTCGGAAGACTTCGAACTGGCCGCGCCCGGGACCGCGTCCGCACCCGATGCCCCGGCCGGTTCCGGGCTCCCGGCCGCCCCGGCCGCCGAAGCGTCCGTCCCCTGCCCCGCGCCACCGGTGCCGGACCCGCGCACCCGTCTCGACGGACCGCTCGCGACACCCCCGGCCGGCACCAAGCTGTGCGTGGCCTGCCGCGCCGGCCGGGTCGACACCGACGGCTACTGCCAGAACTGCGGTCACGCCCAGCCGCGCGAACGCGACCACATGGAGCAGGAGCTCGGTTCGGTGGCCGCCGTCAGCGACCGGGGCCTGCGCCACCACCGCAACGAGGACTCGTTCGCCGTCTCGACCACCGCCCTGCCCGACGGATCACCGGCCGTCATCGCGATCGTGTGCGACGGCGTCTCCTCGGCGAGCCGCCCCGACGAGGCATCGGCCGCCGCCGCGAACGCCGCCAACGAGGCGCTTCTGGAGTCGCTGCCGCGCGGCATCCATCCGCAGCAGGCGATGCACGACGCGATCGTCGCGGCCTCGAAGTCGGTCAACGCCCTGGCCGGGAACATGGAACACGACCCCCATCGGCACCAGAACGCCCCGGCGTGCACTCTGGTCGGCGCGATCACGGCGGGCGACCTGCTGGTGGTCGGCTGGGTCGGCGACAGCCGCGCCTACTGGGTGCCGGACGACCGCTCCGTTCCGCCCGCCCGGCTCACCGAGGACGACTCGTGGGCGGCGCAGATGGTGGCGACGGGTCTGATGAGCGAGGCCGAGGCGTACGCGGACGACCGCGCCCACGCGATCACCGGCTGGCTCGGCGCCGACGCGTACGAAGTGGAGCCGCACACCGGGTCGTTCAAGCCGGACCGGCCGGGTCTCGTGGTGGTCTGCACGGACGGCCTGTGGAACTACGCGGAGTCGGCCGTCGAGATGGCGGCGGCGGTTCCGGCCGACGCGCGGGCGCGCCCGCTGCACGGCGCACAGGTGCTGGTGGGCCACGCCCTCGACGGCGGGGGCCACGACAACGTAACAGTGGCGCTGCTGCCGTTCGCGGTGGCGCCGCAAGGGGCAGGATCGGGCTGCGGCACGCCCTGAGCCGCCTTGCGTAGCACGTGGTTCCGGTTCGCTGCCGGTTCCGGTCGCCTCCGGTCCCGATCCGGTCGCCTCCGATGCCGGTTCCCTCCCGGTCCCGCCCGTCCCCGCGCGCCCGACTCCTGCCCTGTCCCGCCCCCTCCGCACCGCTTCTCCGCCTGCCCCCTCACAGTTGTCCTCATCCGACACCTGGAGTCTCCAAGGAGCCGATCAGATGGCCAACTTCTCCAAGTCGAACGCGCCGCGGTTCTCCGTCGAGGTGTACCAGAACGAATTCCTCCCGGAGGGCGGTCGCGAGGTCAACGCGATCGTCACGGTCACCTCGACCGGAGGCGGCACCACCGGCGGCGACCCGCTGCCCGGTACGGCGTCGGCTCCGCTGTCCGGGCCGGGCCGGGCGACGGGAGCCGCTGTGGTGATCATGGTCGACTGCTCCGGTTCCATGGACTACCCGCCGACGAAGATGCGCAACGCCCGCGACGCGACGGCCGCGGCGATCGACACCCTGCGCGACGGCACCTCGTTCGCGGTGATCGGCGGCACCCATGTCGCCAAGGAGGTCTACCCGGCCAACGGCGGGCTCGCGGTGGCCGACGCCCGGACCAGGGCCCGGGCGAAGGAGGCGCTGCGTTCGCTCGCCGCCGGAGGCGGCACCGCGGTCGGCACCTGGCTGCGGCTGGCCGACCGGCTGCTGGGCGCGGCCGACGTGGCGATCCGGCACGGCATCCTGCTGACCGACGGCCGCAACGAGCATGAGACGCCGGAGGATCTGCGGGCCGCTCTCGAATCCTGCGCGGGCCGTTTCACCTGCGACGCGCGGGGCGTCGGCACCGACTGGGAGGTGAAAGAGGTCACAGGCATCGCCTCCGCCCTGCTCGGCACGGCCGACATCGTCGCCGACCCGGCCGAACTGGCCACGGACTTCCGGCAGATGATGGAGAACGCGATGGGCAAGGAGGTCGCGGACATCGCGCTGCGGCTCTGGACGCCCGTCGGGGCCGAGATCGCGTTCATGAAGCAGGTCGCGCCGAGCGTCGTCGATCTGACCGGGCGCCGCACCGAGGCGGGCCCCCGAGCCGGGGACTATCCGACGGGCTCATGGGGCGACGAGTCGCGCGACTACCACGTGTGCATACGGGTACCGGCGGCCGGAACGGGCCAGGAGATGCTGGCGTGCCGGGTCTCGCTGGTCCTCCCCGACCCCGCGGGCGGGGCACCGCAGACGCTCTCCCAGGGCCTGGTCCGGGCGGTGTGGACCGACGACGCTGCCGCGTCCACCTCGATCAATCCACAGGTCGCGCACTACACGGGCCAGGCGGAGCTGGCGCAGGTCATCCAGCAGGGACTGGACGCCCGTAAATCGGGAGATTTCGACAGCGCGACCGCGAAACTGGGCCGCGCGGTACAGCTGGCGTCGGTGTCCGGGAACGAGGACACTGCGAAACTGCTTTCGAAGGTGGTGGACGTCGTGGACGCCGCGAACGGTACTGTGCGACTGAAGGCGAAGGTCGCGGAGGCCGACTCGATGACGCTCGAAACGCGCTCCACCAAGACCGTCCGCGTCAAGAGATAGCCGAGAGACAACCGCCCAGTCGGGCCGCCCGGAGCGGAGTGATCCGCCAGGCGGCGAGGAGAACGAGAAGGGCCGGCCCCGAGGGGCCGGACGAGGAAAGGAGGAAGCGCCGACATGCCGACCTGCCCGAACGGACACCAGTCGGGTTCCGAGGACTGGTGCGAGGTCTGCGGCCATCGCATGACCGGCGCGGGCGCTCCCGCGGGCTCGGTCCCTCCACCGCCTCCCCCGCCGCCCACGCCCGGCTACGGCTCCCCGCAGGGGACGGCCGGTGCGGACGCCACCCAGCAGGCCGAGCTCTGCCCCCAGTGCCGCACACCACGCGAGGCGAACGAGCCGTTCTGCGAGGAGTGCCGCTGGAACTACCTGACGAACAAGGCGACGTCGTACACACCGCTGGCCCCGCGCCCCAGCGCCTCCGTCGCGCCCCCGCCCGGCCTGAACCTGCCGCCGGGCTTCCAGGCGCAGCAGCCGTCGGGGCCCCAGCGGCTGCCCGATCCGTTCGAGTACCAGGGCTCGCGGCCCTCACAGGTGAACCGCCCGGCCGAACCGCTCTCGCCCGACCAGGCGAGCCGCCCCGAGCCCCCGGCCCCCGTGCCCGGAGCGCCCGCCGCCTCCACGCCCGGCCCGGGACCCGCGTCCGGCCCCGGACCGCAGGCGCCGCAGCCCCCGCAGCCTTTCCAGCAGCAGGGGCCGCCCTCTCCGCCGCCGTTCCAGCAGCAGTCCCCGTCGCCGTTCCAGCAGCAGTCGGCGCCGCCCTCGTTCGAGCACCCCGGCCCGCCCGCGCCCTCGGCGCCTCAGCCGCCCGCACCATCGCGGCCGACACGGTCCGGTGACGACGACTGGATGCTGTCACCGCCGTCCCGGCCGCAGGATCCGCAGCCGGCGGCTCCGCCGCAGCAGCCTGCCCAGGGCGCGGACCCGAGCCGACCCGGAGGGGCCCCGAACCAGCCGTCCGCGGGCTGGACCGCCGTCCTCGCCCCGGACCGCGACTACTTCCTGGCGATGATGCAGCGCAGCGGCCCGGAGGCGAACGGACTCAACCTGCCGGCGTACTCCCCGGAGCAGCGGGTCGCGCTGACCGGCAACCAGGTCACCATCGGTCGCCGCAGGCAGAGCACCGGCGAGTCCCCCGACATCGACCTCTCCGTGCCGCCGGAGGACCCGGGCGTCTCGCACCAGCACGCGGTACTGGTGCGCCAGCCCGACGGCGGCTGGGCCGTGGTCGACCAGAACTCCACGAACGGCACCACGCTCAATGGGGCCGAGGACCCGATCCAGCCCTATGTGCCCGTCCCGCTCAAGGACGGCGACAGGGTGCATGTCGGGGCGTGGACGACGCTCACGATCCGCCGCGACTGACGGGCCGGGGCGCCCCGCCGGAACACGGGGCCGCCTGGGCCTTGTCCGACACGTTCCGTCCGACACGTTCCGCCCGGCGCGCGGTGTCCGGCAGGCGCCCCGGGTGGGCCGGGGCTACTCGTCGGGCAGTGGCCAGGCGTACGGCCCGTCGGGGTCGTCCAGCCAGGCCCACTCCCGCCCGTCCCGGACGGTGATGCCGAATCTCTCCCGTCCGGGGCGCCCCTCGCGCTTCCAGAGGGAGAGCGCCTCGTGCGGATCGAGGCTGGATCCGGTCAGCTCCAGCAGGAAGCGGAAGCGCTCGTCCTCGCTGAAGCGCCTGGGAAGTGCGCCGGTGTACGGGCGGCAGGCGTGCCGCACGGGGCTGCCCCGGAGCGGCACGAAGTAGGCGGGCGTGTGCAGGAACCGGCCCTCGGCGCACCTCCCGCGCGCTGTCTCCCGCACCCGCAGCGCGATCAGCCCGGTGGCGAGCGGCGCCAGTATCCGGGCGCCCGGTGCGCACTGGTCCAGCCAGGCCCGCGGCACGCGCGCCAAGGTGCAGGTCGCGATGATCCGGTCGTACGGGCCGCGCGGCGGCCAGCCCCGGGACCCGTCACCGGTGACCACCGCCGGGTGGTGGCCCGCCGCCGCCAGATGCCGGCGCGCCGACTCGGTGATCTCCGGGTCGAGGTCGACGGTGGTCACGGCGTCGTCGCCGAGCCGGTGCGCGAGCAGAGCCGCGTTGTAGCCGCTGCCCGCGCCGATCTCCAGGACCCGTTGGCCGTCGCGCACGTCCAGCTCCTCCAGCATCCGGGCCATCAGCGAGGGCTGACTGCTCGACGAGATCAGTTCGCCGTCCCTGATCCGGATGGCCAGCGCCTCGTCCGCGTACGCCCCGCGCAGCCAGCGGGCCCGGCGGACCGGGTCGGGGTCCTCGCACCACAGCCGGTTCGTGCCGCCACGCACGAAGTAGTACGGAACGAACAGGTGGCGCGGCACCTCCTCGAACGCGGCCCGCCACCGCGGATCGCGCAGTGCCCCGCCGGCCGCGATCCGCCGTACCATCGCCGACCGTTCCTCGGCGGCGGCCTTTGCGAACCGGTCCGGATGTGTGTCGTCCATCTCTCCACCTTCCCGGTCTCCACCTTGCTGCGCGCGGGCCCCGGTGGCCAGGACCCTGGCCGGTCCGGCCCGCCGTGGACCGGACCGGCAGGCATCGGGTCCATCGGGTCCTAGGACCCGGGTACTCGGCCGGTGCGTCTGCGACGATGGACGGGTGACTGACAACCCGAGCGACACGCTTCAGGAGCAGACCTTCTACGAGCAGGTCGGCGGCGAGGAGACCTTCCGGCGCCTGGTGCATCGCTTCTACCAGGGCGTTGCGGAGGATCCGCTCCTCAAGCCGATGTACCCGGAGGAGGATCTGGGCCCCGCCGAGGAGCGGTTCAGGCTGTTCCTGATGCAGTACTGGGGCGGCCCCCGTACGTACACCGAGCGGCGCGGACACCCGCGGCTGCGGATGCGGCACGTCCCGTTCCGGGTGGACCGGGCGGCGCACGACGCATGGCTGGGCCACATGCGGACCGCCCTCGACGAACTCGGGCTGGCGCCGGAGCACGAGCGACGGCTGTGGGACTACCTCACGTACGCTGCGGCCTCGATGGTGAACACCGAGGGCTAGTGCGTGCTTCGAAAGTCCCGTCCGGCCTGCGGCGTCCGGCACGGCGCCTCGCCGTGTTGTCGGGATCGTCCACGTACGCCCAGTACGAGGACGACCGTCCGCCTTGCGATGCACCGCACCGGACGCCGCGGCCCCTGCCCTTCGGGCGGGCGACGCTGCTTTCGAAACACGCCCCGGCCGCGGCCGGGATCCGCGGAGGTTCCCGTTCCACGGCGGCACCCGTACGGGGGGCGTCTCCCGTGCAGGGGGGTGGCGTCTCCCGGACAGGTGCCGCCGTGGAACGCCTCCCGTACGGGGGTCGTCGCCGGGAGGCGTCTTCGAGAGCGTGGTGCCCCGACGGCTCCCGGGCCGTGACCGGCGCCGCCCTCAGCCTGCGGATGCGCGACCCGGCCCAGGAAGCCTGGAACTCACCCGGGCTGTGCCCGGTGGACCGGGCGCCGACCGGCCGCTGACCGGGCTGTGCCCGGTCAGCGGCTGCCGGGACGCTCGCCGGGAAGCCCGGGACCAGGCGTCCGGACCTTCGGCGTCCGGAAGGACCGGAGGGCGGGCCGCTCAGCCCGCGGTCACCGACACGGCGATCGCGCCGCCGAGCCCGCTGCCGTGACCGCGCAGGGCGATCGAGCCGAACGGAGTGCGCAGCCGCATCCAGGACCCGGCCGCGAGCAGGGCGATCGGGAAGTCCGGTGCCGGGCGGAGGAAGCCCAGGGACAGGGCGGCGTGGACGGCCCGCAACGGGAGCCCGGTGGCGCCGATCGTGCGGGACCAGATCTCACGGCCGATCAGGTCCCGTTCGGTGCGGGTGCGTCGGGCCTCGGGCAGCACCTCGTCGCGGGAGCGGAACTCCGCCACCGCGGTGGTGACGGCCTGACGCAGGGAGACCGGGTCAGGCAGGCCCGGCACTTCGCGCCAGCCGCCGCGCGGCGGGAGCACCCCCGCCCACGGCGGCCCGGTGACGGCGGCCGGCAGAGGCCCGGCAGAAGCCCCGCCCTCGGTGTCGAAGGTTCCGAGGGATTCCAGAAGCTCCCCGGCCGACACCGTGATGTCGAAGTCATGCCGTCCGGTCAGCCGCGCCGTCCGGATCGCCAGCACCTCGAACGACGGCGGCCTGCCGAACACGGCCAGCGCGTCGCCGCTCGCCTGGAGCCGCACCGCGGCGGCCCGGTCGTAGTGGAGCAGCCGCACGAGGAAGGCCGCGAGATCCGCGGCCTCCCTCGCGTCGGCGAACTCCAGGGGCATCACGGGAACCGTCATGCCGCGACAGGCTCCCCGTCCAGGTACTGCTGGAGGAAGAGCCTCTCCTCGGCGCTGATCCGCCGGGGCCGCTTCGCGGCCAGGTCGTACGGAACGACGACGGTGGTGGCCCGCACGTACACCTGGTCCGGGTCCTTGACCTCGTACGCGACCGTCAGCGACGCGGCACCGATCTTCGTGACCCACGACTCGATGGTCACCGGCTCGTGTCGGTGGACCAGCGGGCGCAGGTAGTCGATCTCGTGCCGGGCCACCACGGAACCGCCCGAGAAGGACGGCGAACCGTCCCCCGGCGCCAGTCGGAACATGAAGTCGATGCGCGCCTCCTCCAGATACCGGAGGAAGACGACGTTGTTGACGTGCCCGAAGGCGTCCATGTCCGACCAGCGCAGGGGGCACTGGTAGATGTGACGTGCCAAGACGGATCAGCCTCGCGTCAGCTTCTTGTACGTGGCACGGTGCGGCCGGGCCGCGTCCGGACCGAGGCGCTCGATCTTGTTCTTCTCGTACGACTCGAAGTTGCCCTCGAACCAGTACCACTTGGAGTCGCCCTCGTACGCCAGGATGTGCGTGGCGACGCGGTCCAGGAACCAGCGGTCGTGGGAGATGACCACCGCGGCGCCCGGGAACTCCAGCAGCGCGTTCTCCAGCGAGGACAGGGTCTCGACGTCGAGGTCGTTGGTGGGCTCGTCGAGGAGCAGCAGGTTGCCGCCCTCCTTGAGCGTCAGCGCCAGGTTGAGGCGGTTGCGCTCACCACCGGACAGGACACCGGCCGGCTTCTGCTGGTCCGGGCCCTTGAAGCCGAAGGCGGAGACGTACGCCCGCGACGGCATCTCGACCTGTCCGACGTTGATGTAGTCCAGCTCGTCCGAGACGACGGCCCAGAGGGTCTTCTTCGGGTCGATGTTGGCCCGGCTCTGGTCGACGTAGGAGATCTTGACCGTGTCACCGATCTTGATGGAGCCCGAGTCGGGGGTCTCCAGGCCCTGGATCATCTTGAACAGCGTGGTCTTGCCCGCGCCGTTCGGACCGATGACGCCGACGATGCCGTTGCGCGGCAGCGTGAACGACAGGTCGTCGATGAGGACCTTGTCGCCGAAGGACTTCGAGAGGTGCTCGACCTCGACGACGATGGAACCGAGCCGCGGCCCCGGCGGGATCTGGATCTCCTCGAAGTCCAGCTTCCGCATCTTCTCGGCCTCGGCCGCCATCTCCTCGTAACGGGCGAGGCGCGCCTTGGACTTGGTCTGCCGGCCCTTAGCGTTGGAGCGGACCCACTCCAGCTCTTCCTTGAGCCGCTTCTGACGCTTCTCGTCCTTGCGGCCCTCGACCTTGAGGCGGGCGGCCTTCTTGTCGAGGTACGTGGAGTAGTTGCCCTCGTACGGCAGGGCGCGGCCGCGGTCGAGCTCCAGGATCCACTCGGCGACGTTGTTCAGGAAGTAGCGGTCGTGGGTGACCGCGACGACGGCACCGGCGTACTTGGAGAGGTGCTGCTCCAGCCAGTTCACCGACTCGGCGTCGAGGTGGTTGGTGGGCTCGTCGAGGAGCAGCAGGTCCGGGGCCTCGATGAGCAGCTTGCAGAGCGCGACACGGCGCTTCTCGCCACCGGAGAGGTTGACGACCGGCCAGTCGCCGGGCGGGCAGCCCAGCGCGTCCATGGCCTGCTCCAGCTGCGCGTCCAGGTCCCAGGCGTTGGCGTGGTCCAGGTCCTCCTGGAGCTTGCCCATCTCCTCCATCAGCGCGTCGGAGTAGTCGGTCGCCATCAGCTCGGCGACCTCGTTGAAGCGCTTGAGCTTGCCCATGACCTCGGCGGCGCCGTCCTGGACGTTCTCCAGGACCGTCTTCGACTCGTCGAGCTGCGGCTCCTGCATGAGGATGCCGACGCTGAAACCGGGCGAGAGGAACGCGTCACCGTTGGACGGCTGCTCCAGGCCCGCCATGATCTTCAGCACCGTGGACTTGCCGGCGCCGTTGGGACCCACGACACCGATCTTCGCACCCGGCAGGAAGTTCAAGTTGACGTCATCGAGGATCACCTTGTCGCCGTGCGCTTTGCGCGTCTTGCGCATGGTGTAGATGTACTCAGCCAAGAGAAACCGTCCGGCTATCGATGTGTGGGCAGATACACCCCATCTTGCCTGACCGCCACCCCTGGATGGAAACCAGCCCGGCGCACGCCGCCCCGCGTCCTGGCCCGCGCACCGGGCCCATGGCCGGCCCCTCCGGGCGTCCCGGAACGGCCCTGACCACACCGGCCCCGGCCGCGCAGGCCCCGTACCGGACCGGGACCCCACCATTCCGGACCGGCCCGCACCACACCGTGTCGGGCACACCCCGCCGTACCGGACGCACCACACCGCGTCGGGCGCACCCCGCCATGCCGGGCGGGCCGCTCCCCGGCGCCCCGCCCCCGCGTATGCCGAGAGGGCCCCGGCCGGCTCCCGGGCGTCTCCGCATACGTCATCTGTCTCCGCATATGCCATCGCGTCCCGGCCTATGTCATCGTGTCCCGCATCGAAGTGCCAGGCACACCGGCAAGTGCCATGTACGCCGGCACACGACGGCGGCCCCGGTACGCGTACCGGGGCCGTCGTCGAGCGGGCGTCGAGCAGGGTGTCACGCCCCGCTCGCGGTCCGTCACCCCGCGATCACGGTGAACTCGGCGATCGCGGGGTCACAGGGCCGCAGCGTCACGGCGCGGAAGGCTGGGCCTTGCGCTTGCGGAGGAAGAAGACCGCGCCGCCACCGACGGCGACGAGAGCGATCGCGGCACCAGCGATGATCGGGGTGGCGCTGGACCCACCGGTCTCGGCGAGGTCACCGGTAGAACCCGTCGAGCCGCCGCCGGACGTGGCGGGGGCCGGCTGGCCCTCGGTCTGGGTGTCGGTGCCGCCCGTGCCGCCGGCACCGGCCGTGCCGCCCGTGCCGCCGGTGCCGTTGCTGCTGGTCTTGCAGTCCAGGACGCCCTTGAACGTCTTCGAGAAGCCTTCGGGGCCGGTGACCGTGATGTCGTACGCCTGGTCCTCGGCGACCGGGACGGTCACCGTCTCGGACTTGCCCGCGTCGACGGTGTGCTCCTTCCCGGCCAGCTCGAAGGTGAACGCCTCGTCGCCCTTGTTGGTCGCGGTGACGTCCACGCCGCCCTTGGCGCAGTTCTTCTGCGCCGAGACGGCCGGGATCGCGCCCTGCTTGGCCCAGGTCGCGGTGGCGGTCGCGGAGACCGTGGAATCGCTGGAACCGGCCAGGATCATGGTCTGGCTCTTGGTGACGCCGGCGAAGACCCGGCCGACCGGCACCGACGTGGTGGCCTGAACAGTCAGCGAGGCGGAGCCGTCGGCGGCACCCGCCGGGACGTCGAAGTAGAGCTCGCTGCCGTTGACCGCGGCGGTGAGGGGCTTGCCGCTCTTGTCGGTGACCTTGACGCCGCTGGCGGCGTCGGCGGGCGGGGTCACGGAGACCTGGCCCGCGTTGGTGTGGACGGTGACCGGCCCGAGGCGCTCGCCGGACTTGCCGGAGATCGCGGCCGGGTCCAGGGCGAGGGACGCCTTGGGCTCGGCCTGGTTCACGGCGTTCTCTTCCAGCCAGTCGGCGAGCTTCTCGGCCGCGCTGTCGGTCGCCTCGACGTCGACGTTGTCCGAGTAGCGCCAGATGGCGACCTGGGTGCCCGCCGCGGCGGTCTTCTCGGTGAGCGGCCCGGTGCCGGCCGCCTTGGCGAGCGCCGCGAGGTCGTCGACCTGCGGGTAGGAGTGCTCCAGGATCCAGCGGATCTTGCCGGCGTTCTTGTTGCCGCCGAGCGAGCTCTGGTCCCAAGGCGTCTCCAGGTACTTCGCCTGGTCCTGGGTGGGGTTGTGGATGTCGATGCAGTACGTCTTGAGCTTGCCGCCGCCGTCGACGGTCAGCTCGAAGACCCCGGCGGGAAGCTGCTGGTTCCTGCCGTCCGCGTGGAGCACGGCGCGGTCGTAGGTCTTCAGCCCGTCCAGGACCGCGGATGCGCCGCCTTGATGATGCGGCGCCTCGTCGGCGACCGCGCTGCCGGCGCCGACGAAGGCGCCTGCCATGACCAGACCGGATGCCACCACCGACGCCGCCAGTCGGGCCACGCCCCGTCGCCGTGCGGAATCAGGCGTCTTCAAGGAAGACGAAACGGTCGCTGAATCAGCAGAAAACACAGAATTCCCCTCCGGGCGGAACCTTCCGCGCCTGCTGCGCGTGTGGGGATCGTCCCGCCAGTCGACTCAAGTGCCCCGTGAGTACGGGGGAATCCTAAGGACGAAGCGATGAACAGTCCCCAGTCAGATCGTCATATAACCATTCCGACTCGGAATCGTTATCGCCGGTTACGATTCCAGGCGCTCCGCCCGCCCTCGCGCACCCCACAGCCAAGCCGACCAACCCACAACCGAACAGGCCGTTCAGGGCACCAACACCAGCTCTTCACTTACTTTTTGACGTGTAGTCATTTCCTTGCTCCGCCGCCGTGCGGCACGTCCGGCATCACCTCCGCGCCCAGTACGCGGAGCCCGTTCAGCCCGTTCGACCCGTTCGCCCCCTTCAGACCTTTCGGTCGATTTATCTGGCTCCATCAGCCCTTTCGAACCGGCTGACTCCACCGTTCCCACGGCCCTTTCCGAACCGTTCGGTTCTCCCGGCCCGGACAGCTCTCCCGCCCCGGGCACTGTTTCCAACCCAGGCACTGTTTCCAACCCGGGAGCCGTTTCCGTGCCGTGTGCCGCTTCCGCCCGGACCGTCGCCACCGACCAGTCCGGTTCGTCCGAGCGCGTCGGCATACCGCCCGGAACACCCGCACCGTCCGGGCCGAAGCCTCCCGCACGTGAGTCGATCCCCGGTCCACCCCTGACCACCCGCCGGAACGCGGCCGTCCCCCGCGTCAGATCGTGCCCCACCGCGACCGCCTCGACATCCACGAACGTCCGGTGCCGGCCTCCCCGTTCCTCTTCGCGCACCTTCAACCTGCCGTGCACGACCAGCGGCTCCCCCACGGCGACGGAACCGGACAGGTTCGACGCCAAGGACCGCCAAGCCCACACGGTGTAGAAGCTGGTGTGCCCGTCCGCCCAGAGTTGCCTCTCGCGATCCCAGCGACGCGGTGTCACCGCGAACCGGAACCGCGCCATTCCGCCCGTGGCGGTCTCCCGGTACTCCACCGCCGTCGCCGCGTTGCCCACCAGCGTCACCAAGGTGTCGTTCATGACTCCGCCTCCCCTTCGGCCCCCGGTCCCGTCCGGCGGTCCGCAGCCATCGGCCGCGGACCGCCGGACCCGGCGACCGCGTCCACGCGGTCGCAGTACCCAGGCTGAAGGAGAGACGGGAATCCCGCTGGCGCCTGTGGATTACCGAACGGTTGTGGAAAACTCCGTCACCGCCACGTACCGCTCCCGTACCTCGCGGTACCGCACGAGTTCCGCCGCCACCGGGTCGAGCACCCTCGCCCGCCCACAGGCCGCCGCCGCCTCGCGCAACCGCCGCTCGGCCTCCTGCCCGTAACGTCGCGCGGGCCCCCGCGTGGCGGCCGCGCACGCCCACTCCACCAGCGGCCCCCCGACGACGCCCGCCAGCATCACCAGGACCGGGGTGAGGAATCCGGAATCAAACACACCGACCATCCGGCCGATCGCCCAGAGACCACCGAAGACCTGCAAGAACGTCATCGACACCTGCGCCAGCACGGCGGCGGGCCACCACCTGGGCCGCGGCGGCCTCGCCCCCGCACGACCGCCGCACACCGCCCCGGACGCCGGGGCTGCCCCGGGCACCCTGGATGCCGCGGACACCCCCGTCACCGCGGCCGCCTCCACCCCGGTCACCGCGACCGCCCCGCCATCCCCGCCACTGCCCGTACGCCGTCCACCGCCCGTACGCCGTCCACCGCCCGTACGCCGTCCACCGCCCGTACGCCGTCCACCGCCCGTGCGCCGTCCACCGCTCGCACCATCGTCTCCACCACCAGCACCGGCCGCACCGCTCGCACCACCCGGCCCGCCCGCCTCACGATCACCGGCCCCGCCCCCGCCTTCTGCCGCACCCGCTGAGCCGACCGCAGCGCCGCCGACACCGCCGGCTCCGGAGCGGGCCCCGTCGACCGGGGCGACGGCAGCGACCACGTCGTCCGCACCGGCCACACCGGCCACACCGCTCGAACCCGCTGCGCCACCGGAACCATCCGGTTCGGCCCCTCCTGCGAGGCTCCTCGCCAGTTCGTCCAGGGCCTCCGGCAGCCCTTCCGCACCGGTCATCGCCGCCTCCCGGACCGCCTGGGCCCAGGGAGCCGGCAGCCCGCGTGCGGCCTCGTCCGCCAGGATCCGTACCGCCTGCTCGACACCCTGCCGGGCGGTGAGCCGCTCCTCCACGGGTACGGGCCGCACCGGGCCGTCCAGAGCCCCCGGCCGCCGCGTGGACCGGTACCAGCGCCACAGCCGCGCCCACGGCGTGCCGCACGCACGCCCCGCGTTCCTGCCCCACTCCCGTTCGGCCGCCTCACCCGCCGCAGCAGCCCCGACGGCCTCCGCGAGCCGGTCGGCGAACTCCTCCCGGGCCCGCTCATCGAGACCGGGCCGCCCCTCGGCGACGTACAGCGGACGAAGTCTCGCCGCGGCGGCGTCCAGATCGGCGGAGAGACGCAGCGCAGCCGCCCTGCGCTCCTGGACGAACCGGCCGAGCATCTCGCGCAGTTCGCCCACGCCCTCGCCGGTGAGCGCGGACAGGGGCATGACGGTGGCCCCCGGTTCGCCGTGTTCGCCCAGTGCCATGCCGTCCTCGTCCAGGAGTCGGCGCAGATCGTCCAGGACCTGGTCGGCGGCGTCGCCGGGGAGCCGGTCGACCTGGTTGAGGACCACGAAGGTGACCTCGGCGTGCCCGGCGAGCGGCCGCAGGTAACGCTCGTGCAGGGCCGCGTCCGCGTACTTCTCCGGGTCGACGACCCAGATCACCGCGTCGACCAGCGCGAGCACCCGGTCGACCTGCTCGCGGTGACCGGTCGCCGCGGAGTCGTGGTCCGGCAGATCGACGAGTACGAGTCCCTGGAGCGCCGCGTCTCCGCCCGCGGCACTCTGCTGCGGGCGGCGCCTGAGCCGGCCGGGGACGGCCAGCCGGTCGAGCAGCCCGGCGGCGCCGTCGGTCCAGGAACAGGCGAGGGGGGCGGAGGTGGTCGGCCTGCGCAGCCCGGTCTCGGAGATCTGGGCGCCCGCGATCGCGTTGAAGAGGGTCGACTTACCGCTGCCGGTCGCTCCGGCGACGGCGACGACGGAGTGATGGGAGGAGAGCCGACGACGGGCCGCCGCCTCGTCGAGCACCCGTCCCGCTTCGGCGAGGGCACCCGCGTCGATCCGGGCCCTGGAGAGACCGACGAGTTCACGCAGCGCGTCGAGCCGTGGCCGAAGCGGGCCGCCGGACGGCACATACGCCTCGACCTGGGGCGCGCGCATGTCGTCGTCCAAGCCGGCCCCGGGCTCGGCGGGCACCGTCCTGACCACCGCGCGCCGGGCGATCAACCCGTCGTTCCAGCCCGTGGCCGGCTCCAGGACGTCCGCACGCCCGTCGGCCCCCCGGCCCGGTACCGGCCCCTGGTCGCCTTCCGGACGGTCACGATCGCTGCGCGACCGACTCCGGTCACCTTCCCCATGCCCGCGATCAGGTTCCGAACAGTGGTGATCCTGGTCGCGGGCATGATGAGAAGAGTCACGGTGGTCGTGGCGAGAACGGTCGCCGTCACCGGCATGAGAGCGGTCGCGGTCGCGGTGAGAACGGTCGTGAGGAAAACGGTCGTGGTCGTCGGGAGACGCGGTACCAGCGCCCCGGCTCGCCCCCTCGTCGATGACGGCAGTCATCGCTGCCACCTCTCCTTCTGCAGTACGGACAGCGCGGCAATGAGTTCGGCCTGCGGCTCGGGAACCACATCCAGGGCGTCGAGCGGGGCGAGCCGCCGGTCGCGTTCTCCATCCAGCACCCGGCCGAGGCAGTCGGTGAGCAGTGCGCCGCCCCTGTCGCGCAGCCGCAGCGCACCCTGGGCACCGATCCGCTCGGCGAGCTGTTCCCCGGCGGCACGGGTACGCCGACCGCCGAGCAGAGCGGCGGCCAGGAGCGACGTCACCGTCTCGGCGTCGGGTGCGGCGTTGCGTTCGAGCCGACGCACCTCTTCCTCCGCCAGTTCCTCCAACATCCGCCGCCACCGCCGTACGGCCACGGAGATCCGGCCCCCGATGTCCTCGACCGGCCCCCACACCCCGGCCTCGCGGCCGAGGCCCTCGCGACCGAACGCCCCGGCCGCGGGTTCGCGCCGCCAGGCCGTGAGGATCTGTTCGTCAGCGGCGGCCACGGCACAGCGCAGCAGCGCGGCAAGGCTCTCCACCAGCGATTCGAGGAGTTCTTCGGAAGTGCTGTAGTGCGGGTATCCGCGCCAGCGGGTACGAGCGTCACCGGCGAGCACGCCGCCGCCGCGCAGCCGCCGCTCGACCCGGTCCACCTCGGCGCGGTACGCGTCCTCGACGACCGCGGTCAGCCGCACCGCCGCCGCGTACTGCGCCGCGACGGCCCCGGCCAGCGCGGGCAACCGCGCGTCCAGCGAGGCGATGACCCCGGCCGCGGTGCGCGCGACCGTCTGCTGGCGGGCCGCCGGGTCCTGGGCGCGGTGGCTGAGCCAGGCACGGAGCGGGGCCACGGCGGTGGCGGGCAGCAACCCGCTGCCTCCGCCCGCCGATTCGGGCAGCTCGGGGATGGTGAAACGCGGCACCTCGCCGAGGCCCGCGCGGGTGAGCAGCGCCCCGTACTGGCGCGAGACCTCGCCGATCACCTGGTGCGGCACCCGGTCGAGAACGGTGACGAGCGAGGCGTCGTACTCCTTGGCCGTGCGCAGCAGATGCCAGGGCACCGCGTCCGCGTAGCGCGAGGCGGTGGTGACCATCACCCATACGTCCGCGGCGCAGATCAGCTCGGCGGCCAGCAGCCTGTTCCGTACGACGAGCGAGTCGATGTCGGGTGCGTCGAGCAGCGCGAGCCCACGCGGCAGCCCGGTGGCGGTCTCGACGCGCAGCGTGGTCCCGTCCTCCTCCGCGTCCTCGTCGTCGAACCCGTCGAGGCCATCGGGGTCTCCGGGGCCGCTCCGCCCGTCGAGAACCCGCGCTTCCTGCGGCGGCAGCCAGACCCTGGTGAGTTGGGGCAGTACGCGGGCCCCCGCGAACCAGTGGTGATCATCCGGGTGGCAGACGAGCACGGGCGTACGCGTGGTCGGCCGCAGCACCCCGGCCTCGCTGACCGGGCGCCCCACCAGCGAGTTGACCAGGGTCGACTTCCCGGCTCCGGTGGACCCTCCGATGACGGCGAGCAGGGGGGCTTCGGGGTCCTTGAGCCGGGGAAGCAGATAGTCGTCGAGCTGGGCGAGCAATTCGCTCCGGGTCCGGCGGGCACGGCCGGCCCCGGGCAGCGGAAGCGGAAGACGCACGGCGGCGACACGGTCGCGCAGGGCGGAGAGTGCGTCGATGAGCTGAGGCCGTACGTCCAAGGTCACCACATGCGAAGAATGCCCAATTTTGGAGCCTTTTTGAAGCGTATAACCTCCCCTGCGCGCCGGTTCCCCCGCAGGATTCAAGTCAGGACAGAGGGGACGAGTGGGGCGCAGGCATAACGAGTGCACAACACCCGGGGTGTGAGGCGCGAAAAGCGATGCGCGAATCTTGTCCACCTGCGATTATCGGTTCGCTTCACCGAACCTCCACATCGTGCCACGCAGGTGAAGCAACCGGAGCGAGGCGATCGGAGCCCTATCCTTGTTCCGGCAGGTCACCGACCAGCCCGGCCCACGGCTCCAGGCCACCGAGGCCACCACCGGCCCCCGTAGCTCAGTGGATAGAGCAGGTGCCTTCTAAGCACTTGGCCGCAGGTTCGAGTCCTGCCGGGGGCGCACAGCGCGAGACCCTCCTCCGGGAGGGTCTTTTTGATGCCGATCAGGGGCCGCTTCGGCCGGGACGGGCGGACCGGGAGCCGCAGAGGGATCGGTCCGCCCGAAGCCGACCAGGAGAGGCTCCCGGCGACCGTCACCCCGAAAGCGACCCGAAGCCCCCGAAACGCCCGCCGTCCCGTCTCGACCGGACCCACCCTCCCTCCTGCGACGGCCCATCCCCGGCCAGACGTCGCCGAGCCTGGGGTTTCCCATGGCCAGGGCGCTCGCGAGGACGGACGCATGGGGGGATCCGGAGGGCAATTGCGAAGTTTCGCAATTTGCATATCCGGCAGTTACCGTACCGGCGTGATCGAGAATCTGCCGCCCTGTCCCAAGTGCTCGTGCGAGTACACCTACGAGATGAACGCCCTGGTGGTGTGCCCCGAGTGCGGCCACGAGTGGGTTCCCTCCGAGAACGACGCGCCGGACGAGGGCGCCTCCGGGGAGCGGGTGATCAGGGACTCCGTCGGCAATGTGCTGCAGGACGGGGACTCCGTGGTCGTCGTCAAGGCGCTCAAGGTCAAGGGCAGCCCGTCCGGGATCAAGGCCGGCACGAAGGTGCGCGGCATCCGGCTCGTCGACGGGGTCGACGGCCATGACATCGACTGCAGGATCGATGGCTTCGGGGCCATGCAGCTCAAGTCCAGCGTGGTCAAGAAGGCCTGATCCCGGTACGGGGCCGGTCCCCCGGGGAGGCGGTTGGCCCCCCGGGGGGCGGCCGGTCAGCGGGTGAAGGCTGATCCGAGCCGGGCGTTCTTCGGGGTCGTGCCCAGCGTCCCGTGGCCGAAGGTGAACGATCCCTTGGCGGTCGGGCCGGAGGCAGTGGTCGGGAAGACCCAGAGGGAGCCCGCGTCGGAGTTCTCGCCGGGGGCTCCGACGAACAGTTCGGTGCGGCCGTCGCGGTTCGTGTCGACCAGGGTCACGGCGGCACCGAAGCGGTCGTCGGGCTCGGCCACGCCGGGGAGGTCCGCCGTGTCCTGGTTGAAGCCCACCGTCCCCTTGCCGGTGGGGCCGGACGCGGTACCGGGGAGGACCAGGACCGAGCCCGCGTTCTTCGTCGTGCCCAGGTCCTCACCGGGGACACCGACGGCGATGTCGCCGTAGCCGTCTCCGTTCACGTCGCCGATGGAGACGGAGGCACTGAATCCGTCGGACGGTTCGGCGACGCCCGGCACGCCGGGGCTGTCCTGGTTGAAGACCTGGGCCCGGTCGCCCCGCGGGCCGGTGGGGCCGCCCGGCACGTAGGTGATCATGCCGCCCTTGGCGCGCGGCAGGTCCACGTCGCTGTCGTAGCCGTCGACCGGGCGGCCCACGACCAGGTCGGCGTACACGTCGCCGTTCACCCGGCCCGCGGTGATGGTCTCGCCGCCTTGGAGGCGGGAGCCGTCCGCACGCTCGACGACGGTGTACTCCTCGTTCAGGCCGGTGGCACCGCCCTTGCGGATCAGGATGCGTCGGGCGTCGTACTCGTCGCCGTCGTTGACCACGGCGGCCAGATCGTCGCGGCCGTCGCCGTCGAAGTCGCCCGCCGCGATGTCCAGGCAGCGCAGGTCGTCCATGTCCCGGATCACCCTGGCGGGGGCCGCCGGGCTGCCGTCGCGGCCGAACGGGCCGGACAGGACGTGCAGATCGCCGCTTCCTCTTCCGAGGGTGACGACATCGACGGCCCCGTCGCCGTCGAAGTCGCCCACGGCGATCCTGGTGCCGATCTCCCCGTACTGCCTGTCGCCGGTCAGCAGGGTGGCGCCGCCGGACAGGCCCTGCGCGCCGCCCCAGATCACGGTGAGCGAGCCGGCCTGTTCGGTCGTCCCGACCGTCTCCCCCGGCGCGCCGATCACGAGGTCGTCGTACCCGTCCCGGTCCAGGTCGGCGGAGACCAGTGAGCCGCCGAACGCGTCACCGGCCTCGGCCGCGTCCGGAACGCCGGGCGAGTTCTGGGTGAGGACCTGCTTGGTGGCGGTCCGCGGGCCGTTCTCGGAGCCGTACACCACGCCCACGTAACCGGCGCCGGCCTTTCCGTCGACGGTGGCGCCGGGTGCGGTGAACGCCACGTCCGGGTAGCCGTCCCCGTTGAAGTCGTCGCGCCCCGGGGGCTGGGCGGGGGCGGACGCGGGCGTGGGCCCGGCTGTCCGGGCGGTGGTCGGCGCGGCCATGGCCGGCAGGGCGGTGACGGCGCTCGCCACGGTGACGGCGGCGAGTACGGCAGCGGTTCCGAGAACGCGGGATGCCATGTGGATTCCTTCGTCCGGGTGTGGGGACCGGCACTTCAGGCGTGTGCGTACCGGTGTTCTGCACAGTCGGACCGGCTGCCGGACCCGTTGGTTGCGCGGCCGGTCGCGACCGTCACAGCACCTCCACCCGTACGCGGCACCATGCCCACACCCGTACCGTCATCCTGTCCGCGGAAAGCCGGACGGCCCGCACAGAAGGTCTCCGTGCGAACCGCCCGCGCAGCCCGTCCCGCGTGAACGGCGCACGCCGAGGGTCTCCGTACCGACAGGCCGCGCAGCCGGTCTCCGCTTCCCGTACGGGCAGCGGTTCAGGACACCACGTCCTTGCGGCCGAAGCCCCGGAAGGCGAGGGCGAACAGGATCAGGGCGTACGCCACCGAGACCGATGCCCCCTTCACCATGCCGGCCCACTCCAGTTCCGGCTGGAGCGCGTCCGCCCATGCGAACTGCCAGTGCGCGGGCAGGAATTCGCGCCAGGATCCGAGGGCGGTGACCGCGTCCAGCACATTGCCGACGATCGTCAGCCCGACCGCCCCGCCAACGGCGCCCAGCGGGGCGTCGGTCTTCGTCGACAGCCAGAACGCCAGACCGGCGGTGACCAGTTGGGACACGAAGACGAAGGCGACGGCGATCGCCAGCCGGGGGACCGCCGTCGAGGCGTCCAGCGCGCCCCCGGTGGGGAGTCGGAGCGGCCCCCACCCGTACGCGACGGTTCCGGCGGCCAGGGCGACGAGCGGCAGCAGCGCCATCGCGGCCAGGCTGAAGCCGAGCGCCACGACAAGCTTGCTCCACAGCAGTCTGGCCCGGGGCACGGGCGCCGCCAGCAGGTAGCGCAGCGAGGACCAACTGGCCTCGGACGCCACCGTGTCGCCGCAGAACAGGGCCACCGGGATCACGAGCAGGAACCCGGCGGACACGAACAGACAGGTCGCGGCGAAGTTCACGCCGGAGGCGGTCGCGGTGTCCATCAGGGTGATCCGCCCGCTGCCACCGCCCCGCGAGGCCGGTGTGCCGCCGATCGCGAACGCGGCGATCAGGACGAACGGCAGCGCGGCCAGCGCCCCTCCCATGAACAGCGTGCGGCGCCTGCGCAGTTGGCGTACCGCCTCGACGCGCAGTGGCAGGGTGCGCCGGGGGTGGTAGCCGGGCGCACCCGCCGCCGCGGGAGCCCTGGTGGCTGCCGACACGTCGGCTGTCGCCCCGGTCTTCGTGGCACTCATGCGGAGCCTCCGGAAATCAGGGTGAGGAACGCGTCCTCCAGACGGTGGTACGGCCCGACGCCGGTCAACGGCACATCGAGCCGGACCAGTTCGGCGATCAGGTCAGACGTCGTGGTGGTCGTCCCGTCGAGCCGTACCAGCAGCCCCCGCGTGTCGTCCGTGCGCGTGGCGGAGACGATCCCCGGCAGCGCGGCGACCTTCTCCACGAGGGGGTCGGGCAACTCGCGCGCGGCGGTGACGAGCAGCATGTCACCGGAGCCGGTGATCTCGGCGACCGGGCCCGCCTGGACGAGTCGGCCCCGGTCCATGACCACGAGGTGAGTGCAGGACTGCTCGACCTCGGCGAGGAGGTGGCTGGAGACGATGACGGTGCGGCCCCCGGCCGCGTACCGGATCATCACGTCCCGCATCTCGCGGATCTGGGGCGGGTCGAGTCCGTTGGCCGGTTCGTCGAGGATGAGCAGGTCCGGCATCCCGAGCATGGCCTGGGCGATGGCCAGCCGCTGCCGCATGCCCTGCGAGTACGTGCGCACGGCGCGGGCGAGCGCGTCGCCGAGCCCGGCGATCTCCAGGGCCTCGTCGATGCGGGAGTCCTCGGTGGGGCGGCCGGTGGCCCGCCAGTACAGCTCCAGGTTGGCGCGCCCGGACAGGTGGGGCAGGAAACCGGCGCCCTCGACGAACGAACCGACGCGGGACAGCACGGGTGCGCCCGGCCGGATCGCCTGTCCGAAGACGCGGATCTCGCCCTCGTCGGGCGTGATCAGGCCCATCAGCATGCGCAGGGTGGTGGTCTTGCCCGCGCCGTTGGGTCCGAGGAGCCCGAGCACCTGTCCCTTCTCGACCTGGAAGGACAGCTCCTTCACCGCGTATCTGTCGGCGGACTTGGCGTACTTCTTCGACAGGCCCGTGATCCGGAGGGGCACATCGGCGAGTGCGGGGTCGGGCGCCGGGGCGGTGGTACGCCGGCCGCCGGAAGCAGGCACACGGCGGCGGGCGGTGAGCAGCAGCAGGGCGGCGATCACCGCGGCGGCGGCCGGCATTCCCCAGGTCCACCGGGGCAGACCGGCCGACGCGGTGCTCAGGGCGGGGTCGGTGGGGAGGGTGAGCGGGCCGGCGGTGGTCACGGTGTACGTCGCCGGCTCGGCCGGAGAGGCGTAGCCGAGGTCGGTGGCGGAGAGAACCAGGCGGAGCCGGTGCCCGGCGTCGAACCGGTGGTCGATGGCGGGGAGCGTCAGCCGTACGGCCCGGCCCTGCCGGTCCGGGGTGATCCGGACCGGTGCGACGAGTTGTGCGGGCAGCACCTGCTGCCTGCCGTCCGGCGCCACGTCGTACACCTTGGCGAACAGGACGGCGTCGCCGTGATCCGCCTTCACGTTCACCCGGACGGTCGGTGCGCCGGTGACGCGCACGGACCCGCCCAGGGGGGCGGAGTCGAAGCGCGCGTACTGCCCGGGGACGTCCATGGAGAGTCCGACGCCGAGCGAGGACAGCCGGGTGAGTCCGCCGCCGACTCCCGGTACGGCGGAGATGCCGGGTGGACTGGCCCCGGCCGGGTTGCGGAACGTCCGCGTCCGCCGCTCCAGGCCGATCGTCTGCCGCTCTTCGCCTCCGAGTCCCGGATAGGTGGTGCTGCTCGCCCCGCGCGTGCGGGCGGCGCCGTCGGTGGAGTCGACGCCTCCGGTCCGGGTGACGCGGAAGGCGGGTCCGGTGTCGGTGCTCGTGTCGTCCTTGAGGTAGCGGTCGAACCAGTCGTTGATCCGGCCGTGGACCCGGTCGGCCTCCGGGTCGCCGCCGTCGTGCCCGCCCGTGATCCAGTCGACGGCGACCGGTGCGCCGTTGCCGCTGATGGCCCGCGCCATGGCGTCGGCCTGGCCGAGCGGGAAGAGGGAGTCGGACTGGCCCTGCACGATGAGCGCGGGCACCTTGATGCGGTCGGCGACGGCGCTCGGGGACCGCTCGGTGAGCAGTGCGCGCGCGGCGTCGTCGGGTTCACCGGTGACGGCGACCCGTTCGTACATCGCACAGATCCGCTGCTCGAACTTCTGGCAGCCACCGCCCGAGGTGACGAAGATCCCGGCCCAGAGCTTCTTGAAGACCCCGTCCGGGAAGAGCGCGTCGGCCAGGTTCCAGTACGTGATCTGGGGCGCGATGGCGTCGACACGCCGGTCGTACCCGGCGGCGAGCAGCGAGACGGCCCCGCCGTAGGAGGCGCCGGTGACGCCGACGCGCGGGTCGCCCTTCGCGTCCAGCCGTACCTCGGGCCGGGCCGCGAGCCAGTCGATCAGCCGGGAGACGTCCTTGACCTCGCGGTCGGGGGCGTTGAGCGAGATCTCCCCGCCCGACTTCCCGAATCCCCGGGCGGACCAGGTCAGCACGGCGTACCCGGCTCCGGCCAGCCGCTCGGCCTGGGCCCGTACGTCGTCCTTGCTGCCACCGAAGCCGTGTCCGATCAGTACGGCCGGGCGGCGTTCTGTGCCGCCGGTGGTGAAGTACGAGGTGTCGAGGGGCACCCCGTCGCCCCGGAGCGTCCGGTCCTGGCGGTGCACGGCGGGTCCGCCGTCGTCCGCCACGGCGTGCCACGTACCGGCGCCGGCCAGGACGGCGAGCGCCGCGAGGCCCGCGGCCCACCGGCCGCGTCGGGGTCCGCGCCCGTCTGCCCGCCCGTCTCCTTGCTCGTGTACGCGTCCGCCTCTTCGTCGGTCCGCCCGGAACGGCGGAAGCCGCCATCGGGACGCGCGCGCGTCAGGGCTCTCCATGCTCCCGACCCTAACGACCCGGGGCGACGGGGAATGGATCAGGGAGCGTCGCCGTGCGGCTTCGGTTGCAAGCCGTGCGGCTTCGGTTGCAAGGGGAAGGAGGGGCCGAGGGGGGCAAGGAGGGCGGGGAGCACGCGACACGGGTGGACGGTCGCCTCGCGGTGGCCGTCACGGCCTGGCACCCTGCGGACATGAATCAGTCGGAGGTACTGCTCATCGGCGGGCGGGCGGGCGTGGGGAAGTCGACCGTGGCCTGGGAGGTGTCGGCGCTGTTGCGGGCGGCGGAGGTGGCGCACGCGGTGCTGGAGGGCGACCTGATGGGGCAGGTCCATCCGGCGCCGCCCGGCGATCCGCACCGGGCAGCGATCACCGAGCGCAATCTGACGGCGGTCTGGTCGAACTTCGCGGAACTCGGGTACCGGCGTCTGATCTACACCAACACGGTGTGCGTGCTGCCGGAGTCGGCGGCGATGTTCGAGCACGCGATGGGTTCGCGTGTACGGATGGTCCGCGTCCTGCTCACCGCTTCCGACACCACCACGTATCACCGGCTGCTGGGCCGGGAGATCGGTTCGGAACTGGACCGCGAGGTGGCGAACAGCGTCCGCAAGGCCCGTCTGCTGGACGAGCGTTCCCCGTCGGACACGATCCGGGTGGCGACGGACGGCAGGAAGGTCACGGACATCGCCCGGGAGGTGGCGGACGCGACGGAGTGGTGAACACGACGGGGTGGCGGGGCCGCGGCGGCCGGGGTCCGCCAGACCCACCGGAGCCGTCACGTCCGCTGGACGCCCCAGTCCATCGGAGCCGCCACGCCCATAAGATGTTGAATCATGAACTAAATGTTAGCGCCTTGCCCCTTTATGCGCAGACGGTGGGCGCGTACGCCGTGCCGGTGGAGACGATGGTGCGGCTGGGCGCGGCGATCACGGTCGCGACGACGGTGGCGGCACTCCCGACCCCGGGGCGGGTGAGCGCCGCCCCGATGAACCGGATGATCGACGAGGCGGCCCGACGGGAACGGACGACGGGCGCGGTGCGCCGACGCCGAAAACGCAACTGCAGGGGAACCATGACGGTTCCCCTGCAGTGATTGCCTCACGGGCATTGCGCGATTGTTCCGCGACTCGCTCTCGGCCGCCGTCCCGGACGGGAACGGCTCACCATCCAACTGCGCGGCCCAAACACCCCGCTCAGTACGCGGAGTTGACGTTGTCGATGGAGCCGTACCGGTGGGCGGCGTAGTTGGCAGCCGCGGTGATGTTGGCGACGGGGTCGTAGACGTTCTTCGCGGTCCCGTTGACGTGGTACGCGTTGAACGTCGGGTCGATGACCTGGAGCAGCCCCTTGGACGGAATGCCCTTGGCGGCGTTGGAGTCCCAGTTGTTGATGGCGTTCGGATTGCCGCCGGACTCGCGCATCAGGTTGCGGTGGATCCCCTCGTACGAGCCCGGGATGCCCTTCGCGCGCATGACTTCGAGCGCCTGCTTGATCCAGCCGTCCACGTTGCCGCCGCTCGCCTGGGTGGAGGCGGCGGGGGCCTGAGCGGGGGCCGGGGTGGCGGCGGAGGCGGACGGGGCTCCGGCGACGGTACCGGCGGCGACCGCCGCACCGGCCAGGAGCACACCCAGGGAGGCCTTCTTGGTGCGGGTCATACGAGCGAAATTCTTGGGCATCGCGGTGATCTGCATTCAGCAATTCCTCTTCGATCGGAAGTGATGTCAAAAATTGTTATGCGAGCAGGAAATCCCCGTCAATGGCGGCCTCTTACTAAAAAGCCTCGTAGATGGCCTGGGAAATGATCCGAGATTCCCGCGCAGGGCCCATGGATGCCCACGGAAACCGCCCGGGCCATCTACTATTCGACCTCATAGTGACCGCCACCACATGACCCACCCCACACGGCAAATGCGCCAAATCGGGATAAGAGTGGCACACATCACGTGGCCCGCGTCACACGAGGGGCATTCTTTTCACTTGCCGTCATAAGAGAAATGCGCGGCGCATTCACACGCATGACCTCGGAGGTAATTGAGCGGGTGCCGCGCGTGTCCGTACCTTCCTCGTGCGGCACGTGTCTTCGCCGAAGGCGCGACGCGAAGACGAAGGACAAGGACGGGAGGACCCTGTGATGGCGTACCCGAACGCGAGTACGGTCCCGGCACCGGGCGCGAAAGACACGGCGGGCGTCGCCCGCACCGACAAACTGCTCCGCATGGCCCTCATGGCGGACGTGGTCCTCACCGGGGCCAACGGCATCGGCTATCTCGCGCTCGCCACGGTCCTGGACTCGTTCCTCGGCGTGCCGCGCTCGGTGGAGTACGCGGTGGGCGTGTTCCTCACCGTGTACGCGGCGTGGCTGCTGTCCGTCGCCCGCCGGGCGGAGCTCGACCGGGGCGCGGTCGCCGTCGTCATCGCCCTGAACGCCGCCTGGGGCGTGGCGAGTGTCGTCATCGTGCTCGTGGACACGCTGACGGCGACCGGGATCGGTAACGGCTGGATCGTGTTCCAGGGACTGACCGTGGCGGGCATGGGGGCGCTCCAGTGGCTGGGACTGCGGCGCATGTGAGCCCTGGAGCTGCGGCGATGTGAGCCCTCGGGCTGCGGCGCATGTGAGTCCCGGGACGCACACGCGGTCTGTCCTGGGTCTGTGGTCCGCCCGGCCAGGAACGGGGCGACGGCCCGTCCGGACACGGAGGGGTGTGTCCGGACGGGCCGTGGGCGGGGCGGTGGACCGGGCCCGGAGAAAGGGCGGCGGACCAGGGCCCCGACAGGGGGGCGGATCAGTGGTTGCGGGGGAAGCCCAGGTCCACACCTGCCGGGGCGTCGGCCGGGTCCGGCCAGCGGGTGGTGACGACCTTGCCGCGGGTGTAGAAGTGCACGCCGTCGTTGCCGTAGATGTGGTGGTCCCCGAAGAGGGAGTCCTTCCAGCCGCCGAAGGAGTGGTAGCCGACCGGCACCGGGATCGGCACGTTGACGCCGACCATGCCGGCCTGGATCTCCAGCTGGAAGCGGCGGGCGGCCCCGCCGTCACGGGTGAAGATCGCGGTGCCGTTGCCGAACGGAGAGGCGTTCATGAGGGCCACGCCCTCCTCGTACGTCTCCACGCGCAGCACGCACAGCACCGGGCCGAAGATCTCGTCCTTGTACGCGTCCGAGTCGGTGGACACGTGGTCGAGGAGGGAGATGCCGATCCAGTGGCCGTTCTCGAAGCCCTCGACGGTGTGGCCGGTGCCGTCCAGGACGACCTCGGCGCCCTGGGCCGCCGCGCCCGTGATGTAGGAGGCGACCTTGTCGCGATGGGCGGCGGTGATCAGCGGTCCCATCTCGGAGGACGGGTCGCCGCCCGGACCGATCTTGATCTTCTCGGCGCGCTCCTTGATCTTGGCGACGAGTTCGTCGCCGCTGGAGCCGACCGCGACGACCGCGGAGATCGCCATGCAGCGCTCACCGGCGGAGCCGTACGCGGCGGAGACGGCCGCGTCGGCGGCGGCATCGAGGTCCGCATCCGGCAGCACCAGCATGTGGTTCTTCGCACCGCCGAGGGCCTGGACGCGCTTGCCGTTGGCGGAGGCGGTGGCGTGGATGTAGCGGGCGATCGGGGTGGACCCCACGAAGGAGACCGCAGCCACGTCCGGGTGGTTCAGCAGGGCATCCACGGCGACCTTGTCGCCGTTCACGACGTTCAGCACCCCGTCCGGCAGACCGGCCTCGGCGGCCAGTTCGGCCAGCAGGTTCGCGGCCGACGGGTCCTTCTCGCTGGGCTTGAGCACAAAGGTGTTCCCGCAGGCGACGGCGAGCGGGAACATCCACATCGGCACCATGGCCGGGAAGTTGAACGGGGTGATCCCGGCAACCACACCGAGCGGCTGGCGGATCGCGGCGACGTCGACCCGGCTGGACACCTGGGTGGACAGCTCGCCCTTGAGCTGGGTCGTGATGCCGCAGGCCAGCTCGACGACCTCCAGGCCGCGGGCCACCTCGCCCAGCGCGTCCGAGTGCACCTTGCCGTGCTCGGCGGTGATCAGCCTGGCGATGTCCTCGCGGCGGGCGTCGAGCAGCGCGCGGTAGCGGAAGAGGATCGCGGTACGGGTGGCCAGCGAGGACGTGCCCCAGGAGGCGTAGGCGTCCTTCGCGGCGGCGACCGCGGCGTCGACCTCCTCGGCGGAGGCGAGCGCGACGCGGGTGGTGGCCTCGCCGGTGGCCGGGTCGGTGACCGGGCCGTAATTGCCCGAGGCACCCTCGACGGTCTTGCCACCGATCCAGTGGTTGACGGTCTTCATGACGGAGCTCCTTCGGTGGCGTCCAGGTGTCTTGGTGGCGGTGGCGCCGGGCGTGTGGCACGCGGGGGACGGGGCGTTACCGGGCGCCCGAACGGCGGCGGCGCCTCAGAGGTGGTGGCGCCGGTCGGCAACATGGTGTTCGTACGTCTCGCGGGCCTTCACGGCCGACGGCCGGGTGGCCGTCTCGGCCACGGGAACATCCCACCACGCCTGCGCCGGAGGAGGGCCCGACACTGTGTCTGCCGTTTCGGTCTCGACGTAGACACAAGTGGGAAGGTCCGAGGCGCGCGCCTCGGCGAGGGCTTCACGCAGGTCGCACACCGTCCTGGCGCGGAGCACCCGCATGCCGAGCGAGCCAGCGTTGGCCGCGAGGTCGACGGGGAGCGGCGGGCCGGTGAAGGCACCGTCGGCGGTCCGGTGGCGGTAGTCCGTACCGAAACGCTCGGCGCCGACCGACTCGGAGAGGCCGCCGATGGACGCGTACCCGTGGTTCTGGAGAACGACGAGCTTCACGGGGAGTTCCTGCTGCACGGCGGTGACGATCTCGGTGGGGTTCATCAGGTACGTGCCGTCGCCGACGAGCGCCCAGACGGGGTGGCCCGGGGCGGCCAGCTGGACCCCGACCGCCGCCGGGATCTCGTAGCCCATGCAGGAGTAGCCGTACTCGACGTGGTACTGGTGCGGTGAGCGGGCCCTCCAGAGCTTGTGCAGGTCGCCGGGGAGCGATCCGGCCGCGTTGATCAGGACGTCGTCCTCGGTGACGAGTGAGTCGAGGAGCCCGAGCACCTGGGCCTGCGTGGGACGGGCGTGCGGGTCGTCCGCGGCGAACGCGGCGGTCACCCGCCGTTCCCACGCCGCCTTGGCCCCGGTGTACGCGGTCTCGTAGGCGGGGTCGACGCGGTGCTGGTGCGCGGCGAGTTCCGCTTCGAGCGCCTTCAGCGCGGTGCGGGCATCGGCGACGAGCGTGAGCCCGCCGAGCTTGTGCGCGTCGAAGCCGGTGATGTTGATGTTGAGGAAGCGGACCGCCGGGTTCTGGAAGAGGGTGGCGGAGGCGGTCGTGAAGTCGGAGTAGCGGGTGCCGACTCCAATCACCAGGTCGGCGTCGCGGGCCAGCACGTCGGCGGTCGCGGTGCCCGTGTGGCCGATGCCGCCGATGTCGGCGGGGTGGTCGTGGCGCAGGGAGCCCTTGCCCGCCTGGGTGGAGGCGACGGGGATGCGGGTGGCGGAGGCGAGGGCGGCGAGGGCCTCTTCGGCCTCGCTGTACCGCACCCCGCCGCCCGCCACGATCAGCGGCCGACGGGCGTCGCGCACCGCCCGTACCGCCCGTTCGAGTTCGTGCGGGTCGGGGGCGGGGCGGCGTACGTACCAGACGCGCTCGGCGAAGAACTCCTCCGGCCAGTCGTGCGCCTGGGCCTGCACGTCCTGCGGCAGCGCCAGTGTGACCGCGCCGGTCTCCGCCGGGTCGGCGAGGGTCCGCACGGCCTGGAGGGCGGCCGGGACCAGGGCCTCCGGGCGGGTGATCCGGTCGAAGTAGCGGGAGACGGGGCGCAGGCAGTCGTTGACGGAGACGTCGCCCGCGTACGGGACTTCGAGCTGCTGGAGCACGGGGTCGGCGGGCCGGGTCGCGAAGGTGTCCCCGGGCAGGAGGAGGACGGGGAGGTGGTTGACGGTCGCGAGGGCGGCTCCGGTGACGAGATTGGTGGCACCGGGGCCGATGGAGGTGGTGACGGCATGCGTGGACAGGCGGCCGGACCGGCGGGCGTAACCGACGGCGGCGTGCACCATGGCCTGTTCGTTGCGGCCCTGGAAGTACGGCATGGACCGGCCGGACTCGACGAGCGCCTGGCCGATGCCGGCGACGTTGCCGTGGCCGAAGATGCCCCAGGTGGCGCTGATCAGCCGCTGCCTCCGGCCGTCGCGCTCGGTGTACTGGCGGGCCAGGAAGGCCACCAGGGCCTGGGCGGTGGTGAGCCGGCGGGTGCTCATGGGCGTGCCTCCGGTCCGTCGTACGAGGTTGCCGTCCTGGGCGCCGGTCCGGGCACAGGCCCGGGGCCGGGCACAGGCCCGGGGCCGGGCACAGGCCCGGGGCCGGGCACAGGTTCCGGTTCGGGCACAGGCCCGGGGCCGGGCACAGGCCCGGGGCCGGGCACAGGCCCGGGGCCGGGCACAGGTTCCGGTTCGGGTGCAGGTTCCGGGCCGGGCGCGGGCCCCGGTTCGGGTGCAGGTTCCGGGCCGGGCACAGGTTCCGGCTCGGGCGCGGTGGCTGCCCCGTAAAGCGGGAGTCTGGGATCCACCGGTTGCGACGGCCAGGTGTCGCGGATCCAGGCGTGGTCGGGGTGATCGGTGATCAGCCATTCCCGCTCCCCCGGGCCCGCCATGACGTTGAGGTAGTAGAGGGTGCGGCCGGGTGGGGCGATGGACGGGCCGTGCCAGCCGTCGGGGATGAGGACCGCGTCGCCGCTGCGGACCTCGGCGAGGACGTCCGTACCACCGGGCCGGGACGGCGACACCCGGTGGTAGCCGATCCCGTCGTGCTCCACCTCGAAGTAGTAGATCTCCTCCAGCACTGACTCGGCGCCGGGGCGGTATTCGTCATGCTTGTGCGGTGGGTACGACGACCAGTTGCCGCCGGGGGTGAGGACCTCGACGGCGATCAGCCGGTCGCACTCGAACGTGTCGGCGGCGGCGAAGTTGTTGACCTGGCGGGAGCAGTTCCCGGAGCCGCGCAGCTCGACGGGAACCTCCGGCGCGGGGCCGTAGCGAGCGGGGAGTCGGCGCTCGCACTTCGCTCCTGCCAGGGCGAAGCGGCCTCCTGCGCCGGAGGCGATCTGTGCATGGGCGTCGCGCGGTACGTAGGCGAAGTCGGAAACTCCACTGAACACGCTTTCCCGGCCCAGCAGTTCAAAGATCTCACCTGCGATGCGCACCGTACAGCCACCGGTCAACGGCAGGACGATCCACTCGCTCTCCCCGGCGACGAGAGTGTGAACTCCGCCCGGCTCCAGATCGAGCACGCGCAGGCCGGACCGGTCCCAGCCGGCTCGCTCCGGGCAGATGTCGAGGGTGTACGGGGCGCCGCCGCTCACCGCGTTACCGCGACTCGCCACGTTCCCGCCACTCGCCGCGTTCCCGGTGCTCGCGGCACCGGCGGTGACACCCGCGTTCGCGGTGCTCCCGGGCCTCGCGGTGTTACCGGTGTCCGCGGCGCGGAGGTGGTACCGCCGCCGTTCGTCATCCGTTGTCATGCCTCTCCCCTACTCTTCGCCCGAAGCCCGGTGCGTTTCCGCGTCCGGGTCCGTGTCCGCGGCATCGGATCTGCCGGGGCCGGTGCGGTCAGGGTCGGCGGGGGCGTCATGGGGTGGCTCCGGTGCGGTGGGAGGTGACGGCCCCTTCGGCCAGGGCCACGTCGACCTCGTGCGGGAACGGCATGGCGGAGGAGCAGGAGAGCCGGGAAGCGACGATGGCCCCCGCGGCGTTCGCGTACCGCATGACGCGCGCGGTGTCCCAGCCGGCGAGCAGCCCGTGGCAGAGCGCCCCGCCGAACGCGTCGCCCGCGCCGAGGCCGTTGACGACCTCGACGGGCAGCGGCGGCACGTCGGTCACCGCTCCGTCGCGGTGGACGGCGAGTACGCCCGCCGGACCCCGTTTGACGACGGCGAGTTCGACACCTGCGGCGATCAGGGCGCGGGCGGCGGCGTGCGGTTCGCGTTCGCCGGTCGCGATCTCGCATTCGTCGGCGTTGCCGACGGCGACGGTGGCGAGGGCGAGGGCCTCTCGGTAGCGGGCGGCGGCATCCGCCACACGGCCCGGGGCGTTCGGCGCGGCGTCCGCGTCCGGTGCCGCGGTGTCCCAGAACATCGGGCGCCAGTCGAGGTCGAACACGGTGATGCCGGACCGGTCGCGGGCGCGCAGTGCCGCGAGGGTCGAGGCGCGGCTCGGCTCGGCGCACAGGCCGGTGCCCGTCACCCAGAAGACCCGGGCGGACCGGATCGCGTCGAGGTCCAGTTCGGGAATCCGGATCTCCAGGTCGGGCGCCTTGGGGCAGCGGTAGAAGTAGAGCGGAAAGTCGTCGGGCGGGAAGACCTCGCAGAAGGCGACCGGCGTCGGGTACGCGTCGACGGGCGTCGTCCACCGGTCGTCCACCCCGAACTCCCGCAGCTGATGGCGGAGATAGTCCCCGAAGGCATCCCGCCCGGTGCGCGTCACCACTGCGGCCCGCCGGCCGAGCCGGGCCGCCGCGACGGCGACGTTGGCGGGCGAGCCGCCGAGGAACTTCCCGAATGTCTCGACGCGCGCGAGCGGCACACCGGTCTGGAGCGGGTAGAGGTCCACACCGATCCGACCCATGGTGATCACGTCGTACGGCTCGGGCAACGGCTCAGGCATGGGCATGAACACCCCTTCGACCGGCGACGCTGACGGCTGCTCCAAGATCTAGCCGTCCCCGCGGGCCCTGTCAACGCTATGTCCGGACATAAGGACGAATGATTGACAGGGGTTCCGGGGGCCGGAAGCCTGGACCGCATGACCTCTCCCACCCGAGCACCGGCTCCGTCGCGCATCCGCATCGGTTCGGCACCCGACTCGTGGGGGGTGTGGTTCCCCGACGATCCACGGCAAGTGCCCTGGCAGCGCTTCCTCGACGAGGTCTCCGAGGCGGGTTACGAGTGGATCGAGCTCGGCCCGTACGGCTATCTCCCGACCGATCCGGCCAGGCTCGCCGACGAGACCGGCCGCCGCGGGCTCAGGGTGTCGGCCGGGACGGTCTTCACCGGATTGCATCACGGACCGGACGTATGGGACCGGACCTGGGCGCATGTCGCGGACATCGCGGCACTCACGCGGGCGATGGGCGCCGGGCACCTGGTGGTCATCCCGGCGTTCTGGCGCGACGACCGTACGGGCGAGGTCCTGGAGGACCGCGAGCTGACCGCGGCGCAGTGGCGCGACCTCACCGCCCAGACGGAGCGACTGGCCCGGGAGGTGCGGGAGCGGTACGGGCTGCGCGTCGTCGTCCACCCGCACGCCGACACGCACATCGACGGCACGGAGAACGTCAGCCGCTTCCTCGACGCGACCGACCCCGACCTGGTCTCGCTCTGCCTCGACACCGGCCACTACGCGTACTGCGGGGGCGACAGCGTCGAGCTGATCGAGACCTATGGCGATCGGATCGGCCATCTGCACCTCAAGCAGGTCGATCCGGAGATCCTGGCCCGAGTGGTGGCCGACGAGGTGCCGTTCGGGCCCGCCGTGGCGCGGGGCGTGATGTGCGAACCTCCTGGCGGGGTGCCCGCACTGGAACCCGTGCTCGCCGCGGCCCGCGCACTGGACGTCGACCTCTTCGCCATCGTCGAGCAGGACATGTACCCGTGCCCGCCCGACAAGCCGCTCCCCATCGCCCGACGCACCCGGGACTACCTCCGCTCCTGCGGCGCCGCGCGCCGGACGGGCTGACACGCCGAACGGGGCCGCCCGTACGGGCGGCGCACGGTCCGTGGCGTGGACGGCACGCACACGCCGCTCGTCATGGACGGCACCCACATGCCGTTCGTACGGACGGCGTATGCGGGACTCCGGCGCGGGCGGCCATACGGGGCGCGGGGCGGAGAACAGCGGAGACTGTCGGAGGGAGCGCTCGCATTCATACCCCCTAGGGGTATAGAGTGAGAGATGTCGGAGCCCAACGAACGGCGGGTTCCGGTTACCGCGCCGCCCGTGTTCGCCGCAGACGGGATCGCCGTAGTCGAATCCGCGGCGGCCGAACCGGCCACAGCCGAAGAATCCGCCGCAGTCGAAGCCGAAGAGGAGAACACCACCATGACCGCCGAGACCCAGCCGCCCCAGGCCACCGGCTCCTGCTGCTCACCCAGCGGCTCCTGCCACGACAGCACCAGCTCCGCCGCGGGCGCGGTGACCACCGTCTACCAGGTGTCCGGCATGACCTGCGGGCACTGCGAGGGAGCCGTCTCCCAGGAGATCTCCGCCATCAAGGGCGTCTCCTCGGTGAAGGCCGTGGCCTCCACCGGGCAGGTGACCGTCATCTCCGACGCCCCGCTCTCCGAGGAGGACGTGCGCGCCGCGGTCGACGAGGCGGGCTACGAGCTCACCGGCGCGGCCTGACACGCCCCGGTCGGCACATCCGGGCACGCCGGACACACGCCGCCCAATACATCCGGTATGCCCGACACGCCCCGGACGCACCACAGAGGCGCCGAAGCGCTGAGACACCGAAGAACAACCGCATCGTCCGTGTTACCCCCGGATTGCCCGTGTTGTCGCCGGGCCGGACCTGCCAGCGGATACTGGTGGGGTACGGCCCGGTCGGTGTTTCAGGAGTTCGGACATGCACAGCGCGACGGAGACCGGGGCACCGGCGGCGGAGGACTTCCGGGCCGAACTCGCGATCGGTGGGATGACCTGCGCCTCCTGCGCGGCTCGCGTCGAGAAGAAGCTCAACCGGATGGACGGCGTCACCGCCACGGTCAACTACGCGACCGAGAAGGCCCGGGTGGCGTACGGCCCTGGGATCGAGATCGCCGATCTGATCGCCACGGTCGAGAGGACCGGCTACACGGCACGGCCCCTATCCGTATCCCGCCGCGAACCGCCCCGTGCTCCCTCCCCCGCCGCGGCCCCCGCTCCCGCCTCCTCCTTCACGCAGGGTTCCGCCGTCGCGCAGAGTTCTGCCCTCGCGCAGGACTCCGCCTCGCCGTCGACCGAGACGGCGGAGCGGCCCACCGCCACCGCCGAGTCGTATGCCGAGGCCGCGGAGCAGCCCACTGGTTCCACCGAACCGTACACCGAGGCCACCTACCGACCCCCCGAGAGCGCTGACCAGGACACCGCAGGTCAGGACACCGGCCACCGGGACACCGCAGAGCGGGGTGCCTCCGCGGAGCTCGCCGCGCTGCGGCAGCGCCTGATCGTGTCCGCCGTCCTCGCCACCCCCGTCGTCCTGCTCTCGATGGTCCCCGCCCTCCAGTTCGACAGCTGGCAGTGGCTCTCCCTCACCCTTGCCGCGCCCGTCGTCGTCTGGGGCGGGCTGCCGTTCCACCGCGCCACCTGGGCCAACCTGCGGCACGGTGTGGCCACGATGGACACCCTGATCTCGGTGGGCACCCTCGCCGCCTTCGGCTGGTCCCTGTGGGCGCTGTTCCTCGGTGACGCGGGCATACCCGGCATGCGGCACGGCTTCGACTTCGCCGTCTCGCGCGAGCGGGCCTCCTCCGCCCTCTACCTGGAGGTCGCCGCAGGCGTCATCACGTTCATCCTGCTCGGCCGCTACCTTGAGGCGAAGTCCAAGCGGAAGGCCGGTTCCGCTCTGCGCGCGCTGATGCATCTGGGCGCGAAGGACGTCTCCGTCCTGCGCGGCGGGAGGGAGGTACGCCTTCCCGTCGCCCGCCTCGTCGTCGGTGACCGCTTCGTCGTCCGCCCCGGAGAGAAGATCGCCACCGACGGCACGGTCGTCGAGGGCGCGTCGGCCGTGGACGCCTCGATGCTCACCGGGGAGTCCGTCCCCGTCGATGTGGGCGTCGGCGACTCCGTCACCGGAGCCGCCGTGAACACCTCCGGCCGGCTCGTCGTCGAGGCGACCCGGATCGGCGCCGACACGCAATTGGCCCGGATGGCGAAGCTCGTCGAGGACGCGCAGAACGGCAAGGCCGCCGCACAGCGCCTCGCGGACCGGATCTCGGCGGTCTTCGTCCCGGTCGTCATCGCGCTCGCCCTGGCCACACTGATCGTGTGGCTGTTCGTCACGAACGACGTGACGGCCGCGTTCACGGCCGCCGTCGCCGTGCTGATCATCGCCTGCCCGTGCGCCCTGGGCCTGGCCACCCCGACCGCCCTCATGGTCGGCACCGGACGCGGCGCCCAGCTCGGCATCCTGATCAAGGGCCCGGAAGTCCTGGAGACCACCCGCCGCGTCGACACCATCGTCCTCGACAAGACCGGCACCGTCACCACCGGCCGCATGACCCTCCTCGACATCCACACCGCCGACGGCACCGACGAGACCGACGTCCTGCGCCTCTCCGGCGCCCTGGAACACTCCTCCGAACACCCCATCGCCCAGGCCGTCGCCGCCGGAGCCGCCGAACGCACCGGCAACCCCCTCCCCAACCCCGAGGACTTCACCAACGTCCCCGGCCTCGGCGTCCAGGGCATCGTCGACGGCCACGCCGTCCTCGTCGGCCGCGAACAACTCCTCGCGGAGGCGGGTATCGCGATTCCCGCCCGCCTCGCCGACGCCGCGGCGGACGCGGCGGCCCAGGGCCGTACCGCGATCATGGTCGCCTGGGACGGGCGGGCGCACGGGGCCCTCACCGTCGCCGACGCCCTCAAGGAGTCGAGCGCGGAGGCCGTCACCGCCCTGCGCGCACTCGGCCTCCGCCCCGTTCTGCTGACGGGTGACAACCGGGCGGTGGCCGAGGCGGTCGCGGCCGAGGTCGGGATCGAGAAGGTGTACGCGGAGGTCATGCCCGAGGACAAGGTCGACGTCGTCAAGGAACTCCAGTCCCAGGGGCACTCGGTCGCCATGGTCGGCGACGGGGTCAATGACGCGGCGGCGCTCGCCCAGGCCGATCTGGGCCTGGCCATGGGGACCGGCACGGACGCCGCGATCGAGGCGAGCGATCTCACGCTCGTTCGTGGAGATCTCAAGGTGGCCGCCGATGCGATCAGGCTCTCCCGACGCACCCTGACCACCATCAAGGGCAACCTCCTCTGGGCATTCGGTTATAACGTCGCCGCCTTGCCCCTTGCGGCATTTGGGCTGCTCAACCCTATGATTGCCGGAGCGGCGATGGCGCTCTCATCGGTCTTCGTCGTGACGAACAGCCTGCGCCTGCGTGCCTTCACGTAACTTCCACAAAGAGACTTAGATCACATCGATTTGAGGGTAACCATCTGAAGGGTTCGCGAGTCTAAGAGTGCGATGCCAAGGATGTCTTGGGGGACGTCCGGTGAAGCGTCTTGGGGGACGCTTCGGGCAAGCGTTGGCCGGGGCACGTGCACCGGGGAGCTTTGAGCGGCCCTCCCGTACGTACCCCGGCAGATCGCACCGGTAGTACAAGTGAAGAACGCAGTCCGCAGTGGGCGAAAGATTGCCCAGGAGCTTCGGCTCCCGCAGACACCCGGCCGGATCCCGTGGGGGGAATCCGCTCCGGGATATGGGAAGCGCCTCGTTGTCGACCCGTGGGGGGATCGGCGGCGGGGCGCTTCTCCCTGTCCGCACCCCTTCCCCCTTCAGCCTCCCTTCCCCCTTCGCCCTCTGATTCCCCGTGCCCCGTCACCCCTGGAACGCGAATCGCCCCGTGTACCGCGCTCTGTGCGACAGCGCGGTACACGGGGCGAAGTCCTACCGACCGAAAGGCCGGAAGGCACCAGGTGCAGGTGCAGGTGCTACGAGGCTCAGCGGCTCTCGACCGGGACGAAGTCACGCAGGACCTCACCGGTGTAGATCTGGCGCGGACGGCCGATGCGGGAACCCGGTTCCTTGATCATCTCGTGCCACTGGGCGATCCAGCCGGGAAGACGGCCGAGCGCGAAGAGCACGGTGAACATCTCGGTCGGGAAGCCCATGGCCCGGTAGATCAGACCCGTGTAGAAGTCCACGTTCGGGTAGAGGTTGCGCGAGACGAAGTACTCGTCGGAGAGCGCGTGCTCCTCCAGCTTCAGCGCGATGTCGAGCAGCTCGTCGGACTTGCCCAGCGCGGACAACACGTCGTGCGCGGCGGCCTTGATGATCTTGGCACGCGGGTCGAACGACTTGTAGACGCGGTGGCCGAAGCCCATCAGCCGGACGCCGTCCTCCTTGTTCTTCACCTTGGTGATGAAGGAGTCGACGTCGCCGCCGTTGGCCTGGATGCCTTCGAGCATCTCCAGCACCGACTGGTTGGCGCCACCGTGCAGGGGGCCCCAGAGCGCCGAGATGCCGGCGGAGATCGAGGCGAACATGTTCGCCTGCGAGGAGCCGACCAGACGCACGGTGGAGGTCGAGCAGTTCTGCTCGTGGTCCGCGTGCAGGATGAACAGCTTGTCGAGCGCGGAGACGACGACCGGGTCGGGCTCGTACTCCTGGGCGGGGACCGAGAAGGTCATGCGCAGGAAGTTCTCGACGTACCCGAGGTCGTTGCGCGGGTAGACGAAGGGGTGGCCGATCGACTTCTTGTACGCGTACGCGGCGATCGTCGGCAGCTTGGCCAGCAGGCGGATCGTCGAGAGGTGGCGCTGCTCCTCGTCGAACGGGTTGTGGCTGTCCTGGTAGAACGTGGACAGCGCGCTGACCACCGAGGACAGTATGGCCATCGGGTGGGCGTCGCGCGGGAAGCCGTCGAAGAAGCGCTTGACGTCCTCGTGCAGCAGCGTGTGCTGGGTGATCTCGTTCCTGAAGGCGTCGAGCTCCCCGACCTTCGGCAGGTCACCGTTGATGAGGGTGTACGCGACCTCGAGGAAGCTTGAGCGCTCGGCCAGCTGCTCGATGGGGTAGCCGCGGTAGCGCAGAATCCCCTGCTCACCGTCGAGGTAGGTGATGGCGGATTTATAGGCGGCGGTGTTGCCGTATCCGCTGTCCAGCGTCACCAGACCGGTGTTGGCGCGGAGCTTCCCGATGTCGAAGCCCTTGTCCCCGACGGTGCTCTCGATCAGCGGGTAGGTGTACTCGCCGTCGCCGTACCGCAGTACTACAGAGTTGTCGCTCACGTCATCCCTCACCGACGTAGTGCCTCTTCTTCGAGGTTCCCTGACTGTCTCCACCCTCCCCCATTTGGCTCAGGAGAGTGCACTCGAGGTCGTCCATTGGACCTACTCGCGGCACTGAGTGCCGCGAGGATACTCATCCTGCCCCCTTGGTTCCGGTTCCGGAAGGGCTGCGTGATGTTTCCCACCGGTTTGATCGATCATTTTTTCGATGACTCTGCGTCCGGGCCCCCCGCGAGCCGGAAATCCAGCGCCGTACAGCGTCGACCGGCGGAAACCGTGCGGACCGCCTGACCGATCGCCTGGCGTGAGCCGACCAGGACGACGAGCTTCTTCGCCCTGGTCACGGCGGTGTAGAGGAGGTTTCGCTGGAGCATCATCCAGGCGCTCTTCGTGACGGGGATGACCACGGCGGGGTACTCGCTGCCCTGCGAGCGGTGGATCGTCATGGCGTAGGCGTGGGCCAGCTCGTCCAGTTCGTCGAAGTCGTAGTCGATCTTCTCGTCCTCGTCGGTGAGGACCGTCAGCTTCTGCTCGTCCTGGTCGAGTGCGGTGACGACGCCGACCGTGCCGTTGAAGACGCCGTTCTCGCCCTTGTCGTAGTTGTTGCGGATCTGGGTGACCTTGTCGCCGACCCGGAAGACCCGGCCGCCGAAGCGCTTCTCGGGCAGGTCGGGCCGGCCCGGGGTGACGGCCTGCTGAAGCAGCCCGTTGAGCACGCCCGCACCGGCCGGACCGCGGTGCATCGGGGCGAGGACCTGCACGTCGCGCCGCGCGTCCAGGCCGAACTTGGCCGGAATGCGGCGAGCGGCCACGTCCACCGCGAGCTTGCCCGCGTCCTCGGTCTCGTCCTCCACGAAGAGGAAGAAGTCCTTCAGGCCCTGGGTGAGGGGCGTCACGCCGGAGTTGATCCGGTGCGCGTTGGTGACGACGCCGGACTGCTGGGCCTGGCGGAAGATCGTGGTCAGCCGGACCGCCGGGACCGGGCTGCCGTCGGCGAGGAGATCGCGCAGCACCTCCCCCGCGCCGACCGACGGAAGCTGGTCGACGTCCCCGACCAGCAGCAGGTGGGCACCGGGTGCCACCGCCTTCAGCAGCTTGTTGGCGAGCAGCAGGTCGAGCATCGACGCCTCGTCGACGACGACGAGATCCGCGTCCAGCGGACGCTCCCGGTCGTACGCGGCGTCACCACCGGGCTTCAGCTCCAGCAGCCGGTGCACGGTGGACGCCTCGGCCCCGGTCAGCTCGGAAAGCCGCTTGGCCGCCCGTCCGGTGGGGGCGGCCAGCACCACCTTGGCCCGCTTGACCCGGGCCAGCTCCACGATGGACCGGACGGTGAACGACTTCCCGCAGCCCGGCCCACCGGTCAGCACGGCGACCCTGCTGCTGAGCGCGAGCCGTACCGCGGCCTCCTGTTCCGGGGCCAGCGTCGCCCCCGTACGGCCCGCGAGCCAGGTCAGGGCCTTGTCCCAGTCGACGTCCTGGAAGGCCGGCAACCGTTCCTCCGACGTCCGCAGCAGCCGCCGCACCTGCGCGGCGAGCGCGACCTCGGCTCGGTGGAACGGCACGAGGTAGACGGCCGTGATCATCTCACCGCCCTCGGGCGACGGCACCTTCTCCCGCACGACGCCCTCAGGGTCCTCGGCCAGTTCGGCGAGGCACTCGATGACCAGCCCGGTGTCGACCTGGAGCAGCTTCACCCCGTCCGCGATCAGCCGTTCCTCGGGGAGGAAACAGTGTCCCTGGTCGGTGGACTGCGACAGCGCGTACTGCAAGCCGGCCTTGACCCGTTCCGGGCTGTCGTGCGGGATGCCGACGGCCTGGGCGATCTTGTCGGCGGTCAGGAAGCCGATGCCCCAGACGTCGGCGGCCAGCCGGTAGGGCTGGTTCTTCACGACGGAGATCGAGGCGTCCTCGTACTTCTTGTAGATGCGCACGGCGATCGAGGTGGAGACCCCGACCCCCTGGAGGAAGACCATCACCTCCTTGATCGCCTTCTGCTCCTCCCAGGCCGTGGCGATCATCTTCGTCCGCTTCGGCCCGAGACCGGGCACCTCGATCAGGCGTTTCGGCTCGCTCTCGATGACGTCGAGGGTGTCGAGGCCGAAATGCGTGGTGATCCGGTCCGCCATGACCGGGCCGATGCCCTTGATCAGGCCGGAGCCGAGGTAACGGCGAATGCCCTGGATGGTGGCGGGCAGCACGGTCGTGTAGTTCTCGACGACGAACTGCTTGCCGTACTGGGAGTGCGACCCCCAGCGCCCCTCCATGCGGAGCGACTCCCCGACCTGGGCGCCGAGCAGCGACCCGACCACGGTCAGCAAGTCGCCCGCGCCCCGGCCGGTGTCGACGCGGGCGACGGTGTACCCGTTCTCCTCGTTGGCGTAGGTGATGCGCTCCAGCACACCTTCGAGGACCGCCATGTTGGACATGTTCCGACGGTATCGGGCGGCGCTGACAACACGGGGGCTGGCCTCGGCGGGCAGGCCTCGGGCGCCCCTTGGGCAGCGGTGCGGGGCAGGTGGGAGCCCTCGGGTGACGTCCGGGCCGGCGGGAAGAAAGCCGGGCTGGGGCCTGTTGTAGAAGCCGGTCAGTATCGGAATGATCAATGGCTGCGACAAGACAAGTGGCTCTGACAAGACAAGAGGAGAACGCCTTGAAATACCCCGACGGACTGGGTGTGGACGTGGCCGTCCATGTCGAGGCGGCCGTGCCGCGGGTCTGGGAGCTGGTGACGGACATCCGCCTGCCGGCCAGGTTCAGCCCGGAGTTGCGGAGCGTCGCCTGGCTCGACGGAGCGGACGGGCCCGTGGTCGGTGCGCGCTTCGAGGGCGTCAACCACCACCCGATGCTCGGCGAGTGGCGGACGGTCTCCCAGGTGATCGAGGCGGACGAACACCGGGCGTTCGCCTGGGCCGTCCTGGACGCCGACGGCCGGTACGGCGAGGCGACGCTGGACCCGGAACACTGCATGTCGTCCTGGCACTACGAGATCGAGGCCGAGGACACGGGCACCCGGCTGCGGCAGACAGTCCGCCTCGGGCCGGGCCGCAGCGGGCTCGCCACGATCATCGAACGCCAGCCGGACCAGGCAGAGGAGATCGTGGCCTCCCGGCTGAAGGAGGTGCGCGCCGGGATGGAGACCACCCTCCACGGCATCAAGGCGTTTGCCGAGGAGGACGGTCGAAGCGGCTGAGGACGCAGCGACCGGTGCGGCGTCCGGAGCGGCCGAGGCCGACGCCGCCCGACGCTGAGGCCGCAGCGACTCCGGACCGCCGCTCCACCACGAAGCCCTGACGGGCCGGGCTCTCGGCTGGGTGCCTGCCGCGGGCCGGCCCCTGGTCGCCCGGTCCGTCTGGTCAGTGCACCACTGCGGCGATCCCACTTCTCCCCTCGTACGGTCCGGCCCACTCCCGTGAACACGGTGCGTGCTCGGGAACATGGTGCGGACCGGGAGCGCACGTCACGCCCCGGAACAGGCGTCGCTCCCAGGTGTGTTCCCGGAACCGACGAGAGGTTCCGATCGCGCTCCTCGCGCGCCTCTCGGCAGGGAACGGAGCCTCCGCGGCTCGCTCCACACCGCAACCGACCCGGGAGATCCCGGGCAACGGAGCCGCGCGGACGTCTGTACGTACACGTACTGATCTGAGCCATCGGTGCATCCGCACACTGGCAGAAATGCTCCACGGTACCCGGACGCAGCCGACCCACAGGGCCGAGGACCTTCCGATCGCCGTCGGTCGTTTCACGTCGAAGTCGGTTACCCGTGCGCACGTCCGGCACAGTCTTGCCCTGTCCGAATAGAGATGGTCAAGCCCCGTCGAACAATCACATGGACCTCATGCAACGCACCCGGCCCCGTAACATCCACCGCGGCAACTTCCTTGAGTGCAAATGGAGATAGGACCACGCACTCTTGGGCAGCGCCCGGGGCACGGGGAGGAGACCACACATGGCAGGGGACGCGTGGGATCAGCTGAGACGGATCACGGCGCGGCAGCACACCGCACGGACGCAGATCGACCAGCTTTCGCCCCGCGACGGATCCAAGTCGTCTTCCGACAGCGTCACTGGTGGCATGAACTCCTCCCAGCAGGCATGGAACAAGGCGGGTGCGGGAGTTGGCGGGTTACGGAAGGACGTCGGAAAGGCGTTGACCCGGCTGGCGGACGGGCAGCAAGGGCTGTTTAGAACCATCGACACCGGATATGCCGATGCGCCCGCAGTCAGCGGCCGGGAAACCAGGCGGTGACGGATCGACATGAATCTCACCACTCTCAAGGCCCTGAAGCCGTCCGAATTCGAGCAGGCAGCCGACGGTTACCGAGCGACCAGTGACATGGCCAGTGCGGCCAAGGACCACATCGACAACGTCGTCGCCGCAGGCATGCGCAAGTCCCTCCAGGGTCAGGCACTGGACGCGGCGATCAAGGAGTTGGGCAACCTTTCAGCCAACTTCCACTACACCCGGATCGAGTGCGGCCTGGTCAGCACGGCGCTCAACGGCTTCGCCCACGCATTGGAAGCCGCTCGCAAAAAGCTCCTGTCCGCACTCGACGACGCGCAGGCGCTGAAGTTCACGGTGAACGCCGACGGCAGCGTCACCTACCCCGCCGGACAGTCGAAGAGCGGTGCCGATTCGGCGCCCGAAGGCGGCAGCGTAGGGGGCTCCACCGACCCGACGGCCCAGGCCCTGGGCCGCCAGTCCGCCGGCTTCGACCCCAACCCCCACCACGCCGAAGCCCTCGCCATCGCGAACCGCATCGCCGCCGCCCTTGAGGAGGCGACAGAGGCGGATGCCGAGTGGGGGCCGAAGATCCGTGCGCTGAAGGCGGATGACGATCTCACCGTGTCCCGTCAGGACTTGCGGGACGCCCAGTCGGACATGCGCGGCGTACGCGCGGCGGCCGAGAGCTATCTGGCGTCCATCGGCGCCCCTCCGAAGGATGCCGATCCCCAACAGAACGCCGACTGGTGGAAGAGCCTCAGCCCCGAGGAGCAGGCAGCCTACCTGTCCACCCGTCCCGATTTCGTCGGCAGACTGGACGGACTGCCCGCCGAGGTCAGGGACGAGGCCAACCGGATCGTGCTCGTCGAGAAACAAGCCGAATACGAGATCAACCTGGCTCCGATCCCCGAACCGCCCGCCAATGAGTGGACATGGATCAACGCGGGCGGGTACCCATCGAAGGTCCACACGGACGAGTGGATGGAGTGGAACGAGGCGCACGGCGACGAATACCGGCGCCTGACCGCCGCCCTCAACGGCATGGAGGCCATCCAGAACCGCTTCGCGGACACCGGAAAGGAAGGACTGCCCGAGGCGTACCTGCTCGGCTTCAGCCCAGAGGGGAGCGGCCGCGCCATCATCGCCAACGGCAACCCCGACACGGCTGAGCACCAAGCGGTGTACGTACCCGGAACGACAGCCGACCTGAACGGCATCGGCGGCGACATCAACCGGATGACGGAGCTGTGGCGCCAGACGAACCAAACGGACCCCAACACCTCCGTCTCGACCATCACATGGCTCGGCTACGATGCCCCGCCGAGCATTGTCAAGGACGCGCCCTTCGAGCACTGGGCCTACGACGGAGCGCCCGCGTACCGGCAGTTCATGGACAGCCTCGATGTCTCCCACAGCGGTCCGGAAGAACCCCACCGCACAGCCATCGGGCACTCGTACGGCACCACCCTCATCGGGGCCGCCGCGGAAAAGGGAGTTCTCAACGCCGATGACGTGATCTTCGCCGGAAGCCCGGGGGTCAAAGTGGGTTCGGCCGAGGAGATGGACGTCCCGAAGGGGCACGTGTGGAACGAGGAAGCGGAAGGAGACATCGTCCCGGACATCGGCCGCTGGGGCCACGGCGGAAGCCAGTGGAAGCTAGGCGGCGGAGTAGCCCTCATCCCGAGCGATGAGCTCTTCGGCGCCAACCAGATGAACACTTCCTCCGAGGGCAGCGGACCCACAGCAACTGAAGGAGCGGAAGGCCACAGCGATTACTGGAAAAGAGGCAGCACCGCACTGAAGAACCAGGCGCTGGTCGTAGTCGGAAAGTACGGTTACGTCACCACACCTCAGTAGTCGACTCCACCCTCTGCGCTCTTGCGCACCGAGCCATCACGGACCCGCCGAAAGACACCTAGGACTTTCATGCGCTGCGCACCACTGCCCAATTCACGTCGGCATCGTCGGACTGGCTCCCTTCTGGCTCTCTCTCTGGCCGGACTTCTCCTCAGCGGATGTGGCATGACTGACAGCGGCCCCGGATCCCCCAGCGGCGAGCCCGTAAATTCCGACGAAACAGCTTCCGGAATCCCTTACGCAGGAACTGCTTCCACCGATGAAGCAGTCTCCGCCGTGAAGGAGATCTCCAGTCAGATTTACGACTTCGCCGCCGTGCCCGGCAAGGCCTCCGAGCCGGGCCCAGGCGTCGGTGAGTGCGAGGGAAGGGACAAGGACAAGTACTTCCAGGTTTATCACCCCTGGAACTTCGCCCCCAAAAAGGCCAGCGATATCGACATCGCCATGGAAAATCTCAAGAAGAGGCTCAAGACTGATGGCTGGGTGACCAAAGACCTCTACCACGACAACAGCCCTAACAAGGCGCTCAATCTGATCGCTGACAACAACTCGAAGAAGGTCAGTGTCTGGATCGTCCAGTACTCAAGGGATAAAAACCCGAGCCTGGGTATCGAGGTTGTGTCCGGCTGCTTCCAAATCCCCGATGGACAGAAGATCGACCACTTCTGACACCACTCGACCAGACCACCAATTCCTCCGACCCGCATCACTCGGATACGGGCCGAATCCGCGTTCGGGAAGTGCGGACACTGCCCCGCACCTCCGCGCAGTCACGCTCGGCGACTGTTCGGACGCCGACGACGCCCCGGACGTCGACTTCCGCTTCGAGTTCGATTCGCCGGTTGGTTGGCCGAGTTGATGGTCGCCACTGTCGGACGCGAGTGGCGTGCGACGACGTGTCACGTGTTGAAGCCTCACCCGGTCCAGCACCGCCACCGACCCGTCCTTCCACCCGGCCGAACAGTTGCCCACCCTGCGCCTGCTCCTGCACCGTTTCCTGCGGCCCGGTACCGCCCCCGAGCCGGAGCGCTGAACGGGCACTAGCGGGAGGGCGCACGGGGAAATCGCCCCAGCGGCACAGCCCGGGAGATCGGCCCCCCGGAGCACACCGCGGGGAATCGCCCCGAAGCGCGGTCCAGGAAACGGGCCCGGGCACTATCCGGGAAGGCCGGCCGGCCCGGGGCTCGGTCCGGCGCGGAAAGACACGCGGCACAACGAAACGGGGTCCGGTCGTGATGACCGGACCCCCCTCGTGTTCCCCCTCCGTCAGGGCTTCCCGATCCCCCCAGATCCCCTCCCCCGGAAGCACCCGACGCAAGATACGACCCGGCGGGACGCCGAACGGTTGCAGCGCTTGACCATCTCTTTACCAGATGGGCAAACGGAGCATCAGAAGCGTGTCTCAGCAGGCGTGTTGGGCGTACCGGGCGGCGACCTCCGCGAGGGCTTCGGCGCCGTCGCGGGCCCAGAGGGCCTCGTTGAAGATCTCCACCTCGATCGGGCCGTCGAAGCCGGTGGCCTCGACGAGCGAGCGGAACGCGCGGAAGTCCACGGATCCGTCGCCGAGTTGGCCGCGGCCGAGCAGGACACCGGCCGGGAGCGGGGTGATCCAGTCGGCCAGTTGGAACGAGTGGATGCGGCCGGTCGCACCCGCCCGGGCGATCTGCGCGGGCGCCTGGTCGTCCCACCAGATGTGGTACGTGTCGACGACCACTCCGACCTGGTCGGCGGGGAAGCGTTCCGCGATGTCCAGGGCCTGGGAGAGGGTGGAGACGACGCAGCGGTCCGAGGCGAACATCGGGTGCAGGGGTTCGATCGCGAGACGCACCCCGCGTTCCGCCGCGTACGGGGTCAGCTCGGCCAAGGCGTCCGCGACGCGTTCCCGGGCGCCGTGGAGGTCCTTTTCCCCGGCGGGCAGGCCACCGGAGACGAGGACCAGGGTGTCGGTGGACAAGGCCGCCGCCTCGTCGATAGCCGCACGGTTGTCGTCCAGCGCGCGGGACCGTTCCGCCGGGTCGACGGCGGTGAAGAAGCCGCCCCGGCAGAGGCTGGTGACGGTCAGCCCGTGCTCGGCGAGCAGCGCGGCCGTGCGCTCCACGCCGTACTCCTGGACGGGACCGCGCCACAGGCCCACCTTGTCGATGCCCGACGCGGCGCAGCCCTCGGCCAGTTCGGGCAGCGACCACTGCTTGATGGTCTCCTGGTTGATGGAGAGGCGGCCGTCGCTCATCGGGTGCCCCCCTTGACGCTGTCGCCGCCGTTGACCGCGAGCAGGGCACGCATCCGGGCCTCCGCGAGTTCCGGGTCGGGGAACAGACCGAGCCGGTCGGCGAGTTCGTACGCCTTCGCCAGGTGCGGCAGCGAACGCGCGGACTGGAGGCCGCCGACCATGGTGAAGTGGTCCTGGTGGCCGGCCAGCCAGGCGAGGAACACCACACCCGTCTTGTAGAAGCGGGTAGGGGCCTGGAACAGGTGCCGGGACAACTCGACGGTGGGGTCGAGGAGTTCACGGAAGCCGGGGACGTCGCCGGTGTCGAGGACCCGTACCGCGTGGGCGGCCAGCGGGCCCAGCGGGTCGAAGATGCCGAGCAGGGCGTGGCTGAAGCCCTGCTCGTCACCCGCGATCAACTGGGGGTAGTTGAAGTCGTCACCGGTGTAGCAGCGGACCCCGCCGGGCAGGCGGCGGCGGACGTCGATCTCACGGTCGGCGTCCAGCAGCGAGATCTTGATGCCGTCGACCTTGTCCGGGTGCTCGGCGATGACCTTCAGGAAGGTGTCGGTGGCGGCGTCGAGGTCCGAGGAGCCCCAGTAGCCGTCCAGCGCCGGGTCGAACATCGGGCCCAGCCAGTGCAGGATGACGGGCTCGGACGCCTGGCGCAGCAGGTGCCCGTACGTCTCCAGGTAGTCCTCGGGGCCCGTCGCGGCGGCGGCGAGGGCGCGGGAGGCCATCAGGATGGCCTGGGCGCCGCTCTCCTCGACGACGGCGAGCTGCTCCTCGTACGCGGCGCGCACCTCGGCGAGGGTCACCGGGCCGGCGGGGAGCTGGTCGGTGCCGACGCCGCAGGCGATACGGCCGCCGACCGCCTTCGCCTCGGCGCCGGAGCGGCGGATCAGTTCGGCCGCGCCCGCCCAGTCCAGGCCCATGCCGCGCTGGGCGGTGTCCATGACCTCGGCGACGCCCAGGCCGTGCGACCAGAGGTGGCGGCGGAAGGCCAGGGTGGCGTCCCAGTCGATGGCGGCGGGGTCGTCGGGGCTGATGTCGGCGTACGGGTCGGCGACCACATGGGCCGCCGAGAACACCGTGCGGGAGGTGAGCGAGGCGCCGCAGGGGGCGAGGCCGAGCGGGGTGGTGCGGGGCTCGTACGGACCCTGCGGGAGGTGGATGGTCATGGGGATCAGCTCCGATGCGCCGCGGGCGCCGTACCTGAGAAGGTGGTCGCGCCGTGCGTGAGGAAGGTGGTCGCGCCGTGCGTGAGGAAGGTGGTCGCGCCGTGCGTGCGGGCGGTGGTCACAGGGTCAGTCCGGGGACGTCGAGGCGGCGGCCCTCGGCGGCGGACTTCAGGCCCAGCTCGGCGAGCTGGACGCCGCGGGCACCGGCCAGCAGGTCCCAGGAGTACGGCTCGTCGAGCACGATGTGGCGCAGGAACAGCTCCCACTGGGCCTTGAAGCCGTTGTCGAATACCGCGTTGTCGGGAACCTCCTGCCACTGGTCGCGGAACGACTCGGTGACCGGGAGGTCCGGGTTCCAGACCGGCTTGGGCGTGGTCGAGCGGTGCTGGACGCGGCAGTTGCGCAGGCCCGCGACGGCGGAGCCGTGCGTGCCGTCGACCTGGAACTCGACGAGCTCGTCGCGGTTGACGCGGACCGCCCAGGAGGAGTTGATCTGCGCGACGGCGCCGCTCGCCAGCTGGAAGATGCCGTACGCGGCGTCGTCGGCGGTGGCGGTGTACGGCTCGCCCTGCTCGTCCCAGCGCTTCGGGATGTGCGTCTGGACGTGCGCCTGGACGGTGGTCACCGGGCCGAACAGCTCGTGGAGCACGTACTCCCAGTGCGGGAACATGTCGACGACGATGCCGCCGCCGTCCTCGGCGCGGTAGTTCCACGACGGGCGCTGGGCCTCCTGCCAGTCGCCCTCGAAGACCCAGTAGCCGAATTCGCCGCGCACGGACAGGATCTCGCCGAAGAAGCCGCCGTCGATCAGGCGCTTCAGCTTCATCAGACCCGGCAGGAAGATCTTGTCCTGGACGACGCCGTGCTTGATGCCGGCGTCGCGGGCCAGACGGGCCAGCTCCAGGGCGCCCTCGACGTCCGTGGCGGTGGGCTTCTCCGTGTAGATGTGCTTGCCGGCCGCGATCGCCTTCTTGAGCGCGTCGACGCGGGCCGAGGTGACCTGGGCGTCGAAGTAGATGTCGACGGTGTCGTCCGCGAGGACCGCGTCGAGGTCGGTCGACCACTCGGTCAGGCCGTGCCGCTGGGCGAGCTCCTCCAGCGCGTGGGCGCGGCGGCCGACCAGGACGGGCTCGGGCCACAGCACCTCGCCGCCGCCGAGGTCGAGGCCGCCCTGCTCGCGGATCGCGAGGATCGAGCGGACCAGGTGCTGCCGGTACCCCATGCGTCCCGTCACACCGTTCATGGCGATGCGCACTGTCCTGCGTGTCACGAATGTTCCTCCATACAGCTGGGGCGAGCACCGGCGTCGACATCGGCAATCGACGTCGGCAACCACATCGTCGACGACATGGCGGCGTAGCAAGCGCTTTCTATCGAGCATGACGCTAGCCTGCCGACAGCGACCCGGACAAGAGGGGGCACGCTGACGGCTTCTCCCACCCCTCACCTCTTGTCTCTCACCTCTTGTCTCTCACCCGTGTCGTTCCTCGGAGGAAAGTGATGACAGCCACCCTGGCGGACGTGGCGGCCCGCGCCCGGGTGTCCGCGGCCACCGTCTCCCGCGTGCTGAACGGCAACTATCCGGTGGCCGAGGCCACCCGGGCGCGGGTGCTGCGCGCGGTGGACGAACTGGACTACGTGCTCAACGGCCCCGCGAGCTCGCTGGCGGCGGCCACCTCGGACCTCGTCGGCATCCTGGTCAACGACATCGCCGACCCGTTCTTCGGGATCATGGCGGGGGCGGCGCAGTCCGAGATCGGCGAGTCGGGGGCGGGAAGCGGTTCCGGGCAGGCCGGGTCCGGGGCCGGTTCCGGGGCCGGTTCCGGGGCCGGTTCCGGGCAGATGACCGGTTCGGGCCGGGCGGGCGCTTCCGGACGGACGGGCGCTTCCGGACGGACAGGTACTTCCGGACGGGCGGGGGGCGAAAAGCTCGCCGTTGTCTGCAATACCGGCGGTTCCCCCGAGCGCGAGCTGACCTACCTCACGCTCCTCCAGCGTCAGCGCGCCGCGGCCGTGATCCTGACCGGGGGCGCGGTGGAGGATCCCGCCCATCAGGCGGCGATCTCCGCCAAGCTCACGAAGCTCGCGGACGCGGGCACCCGGGTGGTGTTGTGCGGGCGGCCCCCGCTGACGGGCGGCGAGGCGGTCGTGGCCGCGCTGGCCTTCGACAACCGGGGCGGGGGCCGCCGACTCACCGAACACCTGCTCGCACTCGGACACACCCGGATCGGCTATGTCGCGGGCCCGGCGGAGCGCACGACCACCCGGCACCGGCTGGAGGGTCATCGGGACGCGATGCGGGCGGCCGGACTCATCGGTTACGGGACCGGCCGTGACACCGGGGACGCGGGGAGCAAAGGCTCGGCCGAGGGCGCGTACGACGAGGACCGACTCACCGTCCACGGCCTCTACGACCGCCGTTCCGGGTACGAGGCCACGCTTGAACTCCTGCGCCGTGAACCGGAGGTGACGGCCGTCGTCGCCGCCAACGACACGGTGGCGCTGGGAGCCTGCGCGGCGATCCGGGAACGCGGGCTGCGCATCCCCGAGGACGTCTCGGTGGCGGGCTTCGACGATCTGCCGTTCTCGGTGGACGCCGTTCCGGCGCTCACGACCGTACGGCTGCCGCTGTTCGAGGCGGGCGCGCGGGCGGGCCGGCTGGCCATGGGCAAGGAGACACCGCCGCCGGGCGGCATCGCGACGATCGGGGCCGAGTTGATGGTCCGGGGGTCGACGGCACCGCCGCGCATGAGAACGGCGAACCGCGGACGGTGAGCCGGAAGCGGTGGAACGCTCACACGCCGGGCGGTGAGTGGTGAACCGGAAGCGGTGAGCCACGGACGCCGGACCGTGAACCGCGATCGCCGACGGTGAATCGCCGACGCTGAACCGCACAGGGTGAGCCGCAAAGCCGACCGGAACGGTGGGTCGGTGGGTCGGCGGGCCGGGAACGGTGGGTCGGCGGGGACCGGGAAGGGGTGGACCACAGGGCCACCGGACGCGGTGGACCACGGGGTGACCAGGAGCGACGGACCACAGGTCACCGGGCTCGGTGAGCCCGAGCGGGTGAGCCCGGAGGCGGTACGCACCCGTAGATCCGCACCCCCCGGATACGCGCCGGGGCAGAAAGATGGGGGCGCTGCACCCATGTCCGCCGGGCTTCGCGTCGGGAGTATGGACGTGGCGGACCGGTGGTGCCGGCGCCGGACCGAGGAGGTGCGATGACGAGTGACGAACCGATGGGCGGCGCACGGCTGTGCGTCTCCTCCGCGACACGTCCGTCGGCGGCGGCGGCCGACACGACGACCGGTCCCTCCGCCGCGGCCCGGCCGGGAGCGCACGAGGCCGCCCTGCTGGACGGAGCGTGGTGGCGCCCCGCGCTCACCAGCGGTGAACCGCTTCCCGACCACGCGCCGGACTGGGCGGTGTTCGTCCGGGACGCGGTGTCCGCCGCTCCGGAGAAGGCGCAGGCCGGTGACGGCAACGGCTTTCCCGGGCTGCGCGGCTTCGAGCGCGTCCTCGCCCCGCTCACGGCCCGCGCCTCCGAACGCCTGCGAACGGCACTTCCCCAGAAGCCGTACCCCTATGCCGACCTCTCCTTAGTACGGCGGGACTTCGAAAGGCATCTGGCCAGGCGGCTCGCCCGGCTCGCCGCGCGCACCCTGGTGCTGGAACTGCACCTGGCGCGGAAGGACGGACGGCTGGCCGGGCAGAGCCCCGAGGACCGGTTCGCCGACTTCGTGCGGCAGTCCGGTTCCCGGACCGGGCTGGCCAAGCTGTTCACCGCGTACCCCGTACTCGCCCGGATCCTGGCGCGGGCCGCGCTCGACGCCGCCTCGGCGCTCGCCGAGATGCTGACCCGGTTCGCCGCCGACCGGCCGGCGCTCCCCGGCAGGGCGGCGGACACGGGAACCCGCGGGGCGGACGGGCGGACGGACGGCGGGCCGCACGGACGGCTGGTGGGGGTCGAACCGGGTGCCGGGGACGGCCACCGGGGCGGGCGGACCGTGATGCTGCTCCGGTTCGAGGACGGCTCCCGGCTCGTCTACAAACCCCGGCCGCTCGCCGCCCACCGCCACTTCAACGAACTCATCCGCTGGTTCAACGCCCTGCCCGGCACCCCGGCGCTCCGTTCGCTCACCGTGCTGGACCAGGGGGACTACGGCTGGGTGGAGTTCGCCGCGGAACGGCCCTGCCGCTCCGCCCGCCAGGTCGAGTCCTTCTACCGGCGCCAGGGCGCACTGCTGGCCCTGCTGCACGTGCTGGACGGGACCGATCTGCACTACGAGAACCTGATCGCCGACGGGGAGCACCCGGTGCTCGTCGACGTCGAGACGCTGTTCCATCCGCCGCTGCCCGCCGCGGAGTCGGACGATCCGGCGGCCCGCGCCCTGCACGACTCGGTGCATCGGGTGGGGCTGCTGCCGCAACTGCTCGTCGGGGACGAGACGGCCCTCGACATGTCCGGCATCGGCGGCGGGCAGGCCGCCGCCTCCCCCGTCGCCACCGCCGACTGGGCCGACGCGGGGACGGACCGGATGCGGCTGGTACGCCGGCCCGGCCGCTTCGGCGACTCGGCCAACCGGCCCCGGACGACCGGAAGTCCGGCCGACCCGTTCGCCTTCACCCGGGCGCTGTGCGCCGGTTTCCGCGCCGGATACACCGCGATCAGCCGGGCCCGGAACGAACTCCTCTACCCGGGCGGTCCGTTGGATGAGTTCGCACACGACGAGGTGCGGGTGGTGGCCCGGCCGACCTGGGTCTACACCACGCTCCTCGACGAGTCCACGCATCCGGACCTGATGAAGGAGGCGAGCGAACGACACGAGGTGCTGGCCCTGTTGGGCACCGACGTCCTCTCCCCCGCCGCGCTTCCGGGTCTGCTGGACGAGGAACTCGCCCAGTTGTGGTCGGGGGACGTGCCGCTGTTCACCGCCCGGCCGGAGGACACCGGCCTGTGGAGCGGAACGGGCCGCCCGCTGCCCGACCCCCTCCCCCGGACGGGGCTGTCCCGGGTCCGGGCGAAGCTGGCGGCCATGGACACGGTGGACCGGCAGGACCAGGAGCGGATCATCCGGGCCGCGATGGTGACCACCTCGCACGAGCCCGCCCACGGCTCCGGCTCCGGGCCGCGCAGGGTCCCTACGGCGGCGACCGCCCCCGAACCGGAGCATCTGCTCGCGGCGGCCCGCTCGGTCGGCGACGAGCTGGTGTCCCAGGCGTACTCCGGGCCCACCCGGTTGAACTGGATAGGGCTGGAACTGCTCGGCGAACGCTACTGGCGGCTGGGGCCGATGGCCGCCGACCTGGCGGGCGGCTACACCGGTGCGGCACATTTCCTCGCCCAACTCGCCGCGCTCACCGGCGCGGACCGATACGCCGCGGCGGCCCGGGACGCGCTGGCGCCCCTCGCCGGGTTGCTGGACGCGCTGCACAGCCGCCCGGACGACCTCGGCCCGGTGGGCTCGGGCGCGTTCGCCGGGCTCGGCGGCATCGCCTACGCCCTGGGACAGGTCGCGGAGACGCTGGACGATCCGCGTCTGCGTGAACTGGTCGTCCCCGCACTGCGGTTGACGCGCGCCGCGGCCGTCTCGGAGAACGAGTACGGGGTGCGCGGCGGTACGGCCGGCGGGCTGGTCAGCCTGCTCGCCGGCTATCAAACCACCGGCCGGGCCGATGTGTGGCGCGGCGCCGAACACTGCGCCGGGCTGCTGCGCGAGGCGCCGTTGCCGGACAGCGCCGGGTTCGCCGACGGGGCCGCCGGGGTCGGCTGGGCGCTGCTGCGGTTCGCGGAGGCGGGCGGCGGTGAACCGTACCGCGCCTCGGGGCTGGCGGCGCTGCGGTCCGCGACCGGCAGCGTGGACTCCGGCGCCTCCTGGTGCCGGGGACGGACGGGCGTCGCCCTGGCCGTGCTGGACAGCCCCGCGGCTCGGGCCGACCAGCGACTGGCGGCCTGGGCGGGCGAGGCAGTGGCGGACATCGCACGGTCGGACCCCCCGCTCGACGACAGCCTGTGCCACGGCGAGTCGGGGGTGCTCGAACTCCTGCGTCTGGGAACGACGGCGAGCGTCCGCGGCCGCTGGGTGGAACGGGCGGGGGCTCTGCTGGCGGCGGCCGACCGGGCCGGGCCGCGCAGCGGAACGCCCGGCCAGGTGCCGCATCCGGGGCTGCTGACCGGCCTCGCGGGGATCGGGCACGGGCTGTTGAGGGCCGGCTTCCCCGACCGGGTTCCGTCGCTGCTGCTGCTCGCCGGAGCCCCGGCGCCGGCCTCCCCCGGGTGAGTGCCGGCACCGGATGGGCACGCGGCACACCCGTCGCGGCGCACCCGGTCACCGCACCCGCCGCCGTACTCGACCACGCGCACGGCCCGCGCATCCCTACGTCGGTAGGCAGCGGGCACCTGTCCCCCGACAGGTCCGCGGGCCCGGCTCCCCCCGGCCCGCGGACCGACGCTCCACGCACCTGACGGAAACCGATTCGGAACCACTCCGGCACACCGCACCGGAGCACGGTTCCAGGACACCGCTCCGGGACACAGTTCCGGGACACCGCTCCGGGGCACAGTTCCGGAGACACCCACTCCGGGCACTGCCCGGGACCGCTCGGGAATCACCTCGGAACCACTTACGAGAAGAGGCAGGAACCATGCAGATCAACGACATCTCGGCCGCCCACACCACCGAACTCCTCGACGACGCCGCCACCGAACACCCCGCCGGACGGATCACGCTCGGCGCACACGGTGGCCTCGGGCTGCGCAGCAGGCTGCTCAGAGTCGCGGAGGGCGAGACCGGCTACACGCACGATGTGCCGTACACCACGATGACCGCTCCTTTCTGATTGGATATCAACCTGCCAGCAGATCAAGCTTTTTACGTACTCCCCGGACGGTTCCGGCTCAAGTAGCCTGCGTCCATGCGTGCCACTTCGTCGGTGATTGTCGGGAGAGTCGCAGAGACCGCCCTGCTCAGCAACGCCCTGGACGACGCGTCGTGCCGTTCGGGGCGTGCGGTTTTTTTCGTCGGGGACGCGGGGATCGGCAAATCCCGGCTGGTAGGTGAGTGCGCCTACCGGGCGTACGCGCGGGACATGCCGGTGCTGCGCGGCAGGGCCACGTCGACCGGGCTCGTCGTGCCGTTCCGGCCGCTGATCGAGGCGTTGTCCTCGCGGTTCCGGGCGGCCGGGCCGCCCACCGATCCGGAGCTCGACCCGTACCGTCCGGCACTGGCCCGGCTGGTACCCGAGTGGCGCCAGGGCTCGGCGCCCGGCTATCCGGAAACGGTGGTCGAACTGGCCGAGGCGCTGCTGCGGCTGCTGTCGGTGCTCGGCAAGCAGCACGGTTGCGTGATCCTGCTGGAAGATCTGCACGACTCCGACACCGAGACGGTCGCGGTGGTGGAGTACGTCATCGACAACGTTGCGGCGCTGCCGGTGCTGCTGCTGGGCACGCTGCGGCCGGAGCCCGGCGTCGCCCTCGATCTGGTGCGTTCCGCGGAGCAGCGGCAGGTCGCCACCGTCCACGAGCTGAAGCCGCTCGACGAGGCCGAGGTGCGGGAGATGGCCGCCTCGTGCCTGGAGACCACCCCGGAAGGGGTGCCGCAGACCACGCACGAGCGGCTGGCCGGACGGGCCGGCGGCAATCCGTACCTGGTCGAGGTGCTGCTGGCCGATCTGCTCGACTCCGGGCAGCTGCGGCACGCGGGGGACCGGTGGCAGGCGTACGGAGGTCCGGACGGGGCGGTGCCGACCGGGGTGGTGCGCAGCTGGTCGCGGCGGCTGGACCGGTTCGACGCCCCGGTTCGCGATCTGCTGCTGTGCGCGGCCACCTTGGGCAGCCAGTTCTCCGTCACCGTGCTCCAGACCATCACCGGGCTGGACGACCGCACGCTCTTCAGCCATCTGCGTTCCGCCGTCGAGGTGAGCATCATCGCCCCGGACGGGGCCGACCCCGACCGCTACACCTTCCGGCACGCGCTGACCTCCGAGGCACTGGTGGCCTCGCTGGCCCCGGCCGAACGGGCCGCGATGGCCCGGCGCGCGGCACATGCGCTGGAAGCGGTGGAACATGAACTCAGCGATGAGCAGCTCCAGTTGATGGCCACCTTAAAAATGGCCGGCGGTGACAGGCATGGCGCGGCCCGGCAGTTCGCCGCCGTCGGGCGGCGGATGCTCGCCGCGGGCGCATCGGGGTCCGCCGTCATCCTGCTGGAGCGGGCCCGCTCGCTGGCCCACGCGGCCGATGTGCGCGCCATCACGGAGTCGCTGGCGGTCGCCCACGCCGAGGCGGGCGGCCTCGACACGGCCCTGGCGCTGGCCGCGGAGCTGCCTCCGGTGCCCGCCCGTTCCGAGGCCGCCGAACAGCGCGGCGAGACGCATGTCCGGATCGCGTGGGCGGCCGTGATAACCGAGCACGCGGAGGAGGCGGCCGGCCAGATCCGGGCCGCGCGCGGTGTGCTGGGCGCGGCGCCCCGTCCCGAGAAGGAGGCGGCGCTCGACGTGGTCGAGGGCCATCTGGCGCTGCTGCCCCGTCAGGCCGGACCCGAGCGGGACGGAGCGGGCGGGGAGGCGGCTCGGCAGGCCGTCCGGGACATGGCGCGGCGGGCCGCCGCCGTCGCGGAGGAGCGGGACCTTCCCGTGGTCGCCTGCCAGGCATGGCAGTTGCTGGCGTTGTTGTCCCGCGAGCGCGGCTTCGACGAGGCCGATTCCTGTCTGGAGCGGATGCTGTCGGTGGCCGAACAGCACGCACTGCCGGTGTGGCGGGTGGAGGCGCTGGTTCGGCTCGGGGCCAACACGTTCATGCGGACCGGTGACCCGGCCCGGCTGGAGACGGCCCGTACCGCGGCGGAGTCGCTGGGTGCGCTGGTGCCGACGCAAACGGTGGACGGGCTGCTCGCCATGAACGCGGTGCTGCGCGGCGAGTGGGACGGGGCACAGGAGATCATCGAACGCTCGGTGGCGGCCAGCGCCCGGACCCGCAACCTGGGGGCGCATCGCTATCTGTTGCTGGCTTCGGCGACGCTCGCGGCGCACCGGGGCCGAAGACGGGACCTGGACCGGGCCCTGGTCCGGTTCCGCCGTGCGGGCGGCGAGGAGTCACTGCTCGTCCCTCTACAACTGGGGCTGTGCCGAGCCTTCGCCGCACTGCTGGAGGAGGACCCCGGCCGGGCACTGGCCGATCTGGACACCTCGCTGGCCTGGGAGAGCGAGCACCCCAGTTTCTTCTATCTGAGCGGTCGCTACGGTCTGCGTCCTCTGCTTCGGACCATCGAGCGGCTGGACGGGCGCGCGGAGCTCGCCGCCGTCCTGGAGAGCCCCGGCGCCGATCTGGCCTGGAACCGGCTCTTCCTGCGGCTGACCGACGCCGTCCTGTGGGGCAGGGAGGGCGATTCGGAACGGGCCGCGGGAATGGTCCGGTCGGCCGTCGCGGACGCCGCCGTGTTCCCGCTCGCCCGCCATCTGGGGCTTCGGCTGGTCGCCGGTGCGGCACTCGCCGAGAAGTGGGGCGAGCCGGTGGGCTGGCTGCGGGCGGCGGAGGAGTACTTCTACGGGGCGGGGATCCAGCCGGTCGCCGCCGCCTGCCGGGCCGGACTGCGGCGTGCGGGGGCCAGTGTCGGACAGCACCGGGGCGGCTGGGACCGCATACCGGCGCCGCTGCGGACGAGCGGGGTGACGCCGCGCGAGTACGAGGTCTTCGTGCTGCTGGCGGAACGGCCGGGAAACCAGCAGATCGCCCGGCGCCTGTCGATATCGCCGCGCACGGTGGAGAAGCACATGGCGAGCCTGCTGAACAAGACCGGCCGCTCGGACCGGGCGGCGCTCTGCGACTTCTCCGCCGAGTGCGCGGCGGAGCACGACTGATGCGCGGCGGCGGGAACGGCGCATGAACGCCGTCGGGCGCATGAACGCCGTCGGGCGCATGAACGCCGTCGGGCGCGTGGCGGCGCACGCGTCGTCCGTTCCGCTGCGTGGCGGCGCGCGTCGTGGGTACGTGGCGTCGTGGGTGCGTGGTGGCGCGCATCGTTCGCTGCGTGGTCGCGTGCGCAGGTGGTGGTGTGAGCGCCGTCGGGTACCTGGTGGCACGAGCGCCGTCGGGTGTACGGCGACACGCGGGTACGCCGCGCATCGGGCATCGTGCAGCGCACAGCAAGTGGAGCACCTGGGGACACGAGCCGGGGTGCGCCCTTATCTGCGTGGGACGGCCATGGCGCGCGCTGGCAGGCGTGAGGAGCGGGACACCCGTATGGGGGCCGGGTGGGAGGTGCGTACGGGCTTTGGGGACTCAACATGGGGGCACGGGGCGGGTTTGGTCGGGCTCCGGTTCGGAACATGCGGGAACGCCACCGATGTGGGGGAGGCCACACCGGGCGGACCATCCAAGGGTGCGACCCGGCAGACCGCCGTTTGACCCCCCGGTACTTCGGAGGCCCGTCCATGACCCCACCCCCCACCCGCACATCGCCGCCCGGCACGCTCAGCCTCTCGCTCCTCGGCCCGCTCTCCGCGAGCGTGGACGGACGACCGCTGCCGCTCGGCCCCCGCAAACAGCGGCTCGTCCTGGCCATGCTGCTCAGCCGGCCCAACACCCCGGTGCCGGTGGATGTCCTCACGGACGCGGTGTGGCCGGACGCACCGCCCCGCACGGCGCGCAAAAACCTTCAGGTGTACGTGAGTTCGGCCCGCTCGCTACTGGGCGCGCGATGTTCCGGCGGGCCGGACGGCGGCGAGCGGGAGCGGCTGGTGCACTCCTGCGGCGGCTATCTGTTGCGGGTCGGCGAGGGCGAACTGGACACCCTGCGCTTCCGGTCGCTGGCGGCGGCGGGGCGGCGGGCGGCCGACGACGGTGACCCACGGGCCGCCGCCGGTCTGCTGCGCCAGGCACTGGATCTGTGGCAGGGACCGCCGCTGCACGGGCTGCGTGATTCCCCCGAGGTCGCCGCCGAAGCGGAGCGCCTGGAGGCCCGGCATCTGACCGTCCACGAGGACTGGGCCGAGACGGAGATACAACTGGGACGGGCTTCCGCGGTGGTGGATGGGCTCCGGGACCTCGCCGAGCGGCATCCGCTGCGTGAGCGGATCCGTACCGCGTGGATGGACGCGCTGCACCGGACGGGGCGCCGGGCCGAGGCCCTTGCCGTGTACGACGACTACCGCCAGTTGCTGGCAAGGGAGTTGGGGCTGGAGCCGGGTGCGGCCATCGCCGCCCGGCATCGTGCGGTACTCACCGGTCGAGACGGCGAGGAACGCCGTGGAGCATCGGCCGGACCGGCCCGCCGGACCTCGGCGTCGGGCCCGGCCGCGACTCGCGGACCGATACCGGCACGGACACCGACGCAGACGCAGACGCAGACACGGACGGAGGCACAAGCTCCGACTTCGACACCCACACCGGCACCGGCACCGGCACCGGCACCGGCACCGGCACCGCGGACCGTACTGCCCGCCGTCCCCTCCGACTTCACCGGACGGGGCGACCAACTGCGTGACCTGCTGGACGCCCTGAGCGGCGAGGACGGCCGGGTGGTCGTGGTCACCGGAGCCGCCGGAACGGGGAAAACAGCCCTCGCGGTCCAGGCGGCGCGTCTGCTGGTGGAACGGTTTCCGGACGGCCTGATCCACGTCCGGGTCCGCGACGAACTGGGAGCGGTACGCCCGTCCTCGGAGCTGGCCGGGGAGCTGTTGCGGCGGACCGGTGCCGCCCGCTCGGCGGATCCGGTGCCGGACTCGGAGCAGTGGCGGCACTGGGCGGCCGGGCACCGCTCGCTGGTCGTGCTCGACGACGTACCGGACGAGAGGGCGGTTCGTGAACTGCTGCCGGACACCGGACGCGGCTCGTTCGTGCTGACCGCGCGGGGCCAACTGGCCGGGCTGGCCCCGGTGCACCGGATCGCGCTGCCCCCGTTGGCCCCGGCCGAGGCACTGGAACTGCTCGGCCGGCTGATCGGGCCGGGGCGGGTGGGCCTGGACCGGACCGCGGCGCTGCGGATAGCCGAGTCCTGCGGATACCTGCCGCTGGCGGTGCGGGTGAGCGGGATGCGGCTGGCGGTGATGCGCCATCTGCCGCTCGCGGAGTACGCGGAGCGGCTGGCCGACCCGGACGGGGCCCTGGATGAACTGGTGGCCGGTGACGTGTCCGTGCGGGCCCGGCTGGCCTCCGGCTGGCAGGACCTGTCACCCGGGGGCCGCCCGGCGCTGGCCCGGCTGGCCCGAACGGTCCGCGAGGGACCGTTCACGCTGCCGGAAGCGACGGCGGCGTTCGGCTGCGACGAGCGCCGGGCGCTGCGGACGGTGGAGTCGCTGATCGACGCCGGCGTGGTGACCTGTCCCAGCGGCGAGGTCACCGCACACGCGGTGCTGTACGAGCTGCCGCGCCTGACCGCGCTGTATGCCCGCGAGCGGTCGGCCGGCACCCCGATGCCCGGCGAACTCCCCCTGTCGGCCGAATTCCCTCGGTCGGCCGAGGTCCCCTTGTCGGCCAAGACCCCCCTGTCGGACGAGGTCCCCGTGCCGATCGAGGTCCCGGTACCGGCAGGGGTGGTGGAAATCGCCGCACTCGCCGATCCGGCGGCCCCGGTCTCCGCTACGGCGCTTCCGGTGGGATGAACGCGCGGGCCGCCCCGGGTACATCGGGGCGGCCCGCGTCCTCCGTTCCGTCACCCCAGTGTCAGCACATCCAGCAGCTCGGGCCGTTCGTCAGGTGCGGCGAACACCGTGTGCAGGGCGAGCAGCACCCCCGCCGCCCCGGTCGCGAAATCGGCGGAGAAGCGGCGCAGCCCCGCCCCCGGCACCAGCAGCCGGTCCTGCTCGGCGATCAGATGCCAGGAGAAGTTCCTTACGGAGTCCAGCAGTTCGGGTCGCCACGCCTCGACGCCGACGGCTCCGTGGCACGGCTCGTCCGCCCCCGGACGGTGCACGGGCGATGGTTGTCGAGCGGGCGGCCGATGGACGGAGAGCTGGTGAGCGGTGGCCACCAGTCCGCTGCGGCCGGTGAGCAGACCCGGTTCGCGTACGAACTCCAGCACGCACCCCTGCTCGACGCCGGGGAGCAGCGCGGCGAGCTCCGGGTCCTCGCGGTGTGCCAGATAGCGCTGGGCGACAAGGGCCACGCCCCCGCTGCCCTGGTCCAGGTAGAGCAGATGGCGCCGCCCGTCCTTCACCTGCACGCTGCCGCCGGGCATGATCACGCAGTGCCCGGCCTCCCGGGCGAGAGCCGCGCGAGCGGCGCGCAGCAGCCATTCCTCGCCGGTGAGCTCATACAGTTCGAGCTGGAGCAGCGCGGCTCCGGAGAGCCCGCGCAGCAGCCCGGCCGAATGCGGGGCGGGCGGGCCTGCGACGGCTTCGCCGCGCACCAGCGTGTCGAGTTCCCAGGCGGTCCGCATGGCCCGGTCGAGGAGCTCGCCGTCGGGCGCCTCGAAGCGGCCCGAGCCGTTCGAGCCGTTCGAGCCGTCCGAGCCGTCCGAGCCGGCCGTACGAGCCGAACCGCCCGGGCCCGTCGAACCGTCGAGGTCCATCGAACCCTCGTACCCGATCGAACCGTCGCGCCCTGTGGAGCCCTCACGCCCGGCCGACCCCTCACGCCCGGCCGACCCCTCACGCCCGGCCGACCCCTCACGCCCGGCCGCCCCCTCACGGCCGGTCGAAACACCGGAGCCCGTCGATCGGCCGGAGGCCGACGCGGCGAACCGCAGAGCCGCCAGGGCCGTGCCCGCCGTACCGGTGCGCAGGTCGGCGCAGGCGGGGGCCGGGGCCCGCAGGGCCCGGTCCAGGAGTTCACGGCCTTCCTCGGGCCGGCCGAGCCGGGCCAGCACCAGGGCGATGCCGGGCAGCCCGTCGTACAGCCCTCCGGGGGCGTCCGGGTCGCGCCGCCGGGCCGCCCGCGCCAGCCAGTCGACGTGCTCGGCCGGTACCGGGTCACCAACCCGGTGCAGCGCGTACAGCACCCCGGCGGCACCGTGCGCGACGCAGGCGCCACCGCTGGCGAAGCCCGACAGGTCTCCGGGGTGGAGCCGGTCGGTGCGGTCCGGGGTGGTCACGGCGCGGATACCCGCGAGCAGCCCCGCGCGGATGCCGGGCCAGTCGGGCGCCGGACCGCGCCGCAGCAGCGCGTCCACCACCGGCTCGCCGCTGTCCGCGGGGAAACCGTGGCCAAGGGCGGCCGGGCGAGGCGGGCCGGCGTCGGGGCCCAGCCCGTACCGGGCACGGGCCCAGCGCTCGATGGTGAGCGCCTTGCCCCGGTCGTGGTCGGCCATCTCCATCAGCGGCATCAGCATGTGCAGCCAGATCGCCCAGAGCGCGTAGCCGTCCGCCTCGGCTCCCCCCGTGCCGTGCGGGGCCTGGAGGCCGGGGGCACCCGCCAACGGCGTCTCCCGGTCGTCGAGTTCGGTTGCGTACTCGAAATCGACCAGGACCACGCTGCCGTCGGGGCGCAGAATGACATTGCCGGGGTGCACGTCCCCGAACCGCAGACCCCGGGAGTGGATCCCGTCGAGTGCGCGGCCGATACCGTCCGCGACGGACTGCGCCCAGCGCGCGTAGGCGTCGAGTTCGGCGGGGGTGCGTTCGCCGCGCACCAGCGCGTAGCGGGCGACGATCTCGTCGAAGAGGGTGGTGCCCTCGATGTGCTCCTCGATCAGGAAGTGGTGCTCCCAGACCGTGCGAACGCCGTGCACCTTCGGCACGCAGTCGAGTCCGGCGAGCCGGTCCAGAGCCCGGTACTCGCGGTGCAGCCGGGTGACGGCGTCGTCCCCAGCAGCGTCGAGACCGCAGTGCGGCCGGGCCTCGCGCAGCACCACCTGCTGCCCGGTGGCACGGTGCTCGGCCAGGTAGATACCGCCCGCGTTGGAGAACTGGAGCGCCTTGGTGACCTGGTACGGGAAGCCGTCGTCACGGGCGGCGGCGCGGGCGGCGAGGTGGGGGCGCAGGACTTCTGGGACGGTCACCCACTCGGGCATCCGGAAGACCACGCCCCGGGCGTCGGGGACGAGCTCGCCGGACGGGTGGCGCAGCGCCGGCACCCGGTTCCCGTCGGCGTCCCGGCACCAGCGTTCGGTGAACGCGCCGTAGCGGACGTGGACGGGGGAGTTCCCGATCCGCAGATCGCTGAGGATGTACGGTCCGCTGCGCCCGTCCAGCGCCTCGACCAGGGCGTCGAGAAGCTGGAGGAACGCGGCTTCACCATCGGGATAGAGAGTGAGGAACTTCCCGGCGCCGGACCGGTTCATGTACTTGTCCGACATCAGCCGCAGGGCTTTCCCACTGCGCAGGAACTTGAACGGTACGCCCTGCTCCCGGCAGATCCGGGCGGTGTCGGCGAGGGTGCGCCCGGCCTCCTCGGGGACCGTGGAGACATGGATCTTCCAGCCCTGTTCGGGCAGTTCGGCGCCCTCGGGGACCAGGGCCGTCCACAGACCGCTGGGAGCGCGCCGCCAGCCCTCGGGCGGTTCGGCGCGGTCGAGCGGGTAGCGGCTGTCCTCGTCGGGCAGCCGGGCCGGGGTCTCGTAGTAGCGGCGGTCGGCGAGGCAGTACAGCTGGGTCTCCTGGACGCCGGGCACGGCGCACCTCCTCGGGCTGGTGGTCAGGGGCGGGGGCGGCCGGCTCCGGCGGCGTCGGCTTCGGCGGCTTCGGTTCCGATGGGGTCGGTTCCGACGGTGTCGGCCGCAGTGGGGGCGGCTCCGGACGGTGCGCCAGGGGGCTCTTCCTCGGCCGGTGCGAGCGGTGCGGGCTGCGCCGAATCGGGCTGTGCGGACCGGGCGGACGGGGCGAGCGTGACGACGGAGGCGGACACGGCGAGCACGGCGGCGACCGTCCCGAAGGCCCCCCGGGTTCCGAGGGCGGTGAGGAGCGCACCGCCGGCCAGCGGCCCGAAGGGCTGGACCAGTGAGGAGAGGAAGCTGGCGGCGCTCTGCACCCTGCCCACCCGGTCGTCGGGAGTGACGACCAACAAGGTGGAGAGGAAGCCGATACTGGCGACCGTGGACAGGCACATGCAGGCGGCGCAGAGCAGCCCGGCGAGCAGGGGAATCCGTATCCATGCCAGCGCGAGGGCGGTCGCCACGCAGAACCAGCAGGTGGCGACGATCAGCGCCCAGGTATGGCGTTCGGGGCGCAGCCGGGGGGCGAGGAGCGCCCCGCAGAGGGCGCCGACCGAGGTGAGGGTGACGACGGTGCCGCCGCCGAGCCCGGACCGTCCGCCGTCCGAGAAGACGGTCAGCGCGGTGAACGTCAGGGCGCCGAAGGAGAAGTTCATGCCGAGGCCGAAGACGAGGAGCACGGTCCGCAGATAGGGAAGCCGCCACAGGAAGGAGAGCCCTGCGGTCAACTCGGCCCGGCTGAAGGCGGATCCGGCCTTCTTCCTGGGCTGGGAGCGGGTGCGCACCAGGGCCACGCAGAGCGTGGACAGCAGCAGTCCGACGGCTTCGGCGAGAAACGGCAGGACGGGGTGCACCCCGAACAGGGCGCCCCCGACGAGCGGTCCCACCAGTCGCGCGGTGGCGGTACGGGCCTGGAGCCGGGCGGTCGCGGTCCCCATGTCCTCGGCGGGTACGACACTCCGCATCAGGCCGAAGGCGGCGGGCCCGTAGAGGCTGCCGACGACCGCCCCCGCCCCCGCGACCAGCAGCACCAGGATCATGGGGACGTGTCCGGTCCACACAGCCACGACCAGGGCGCTGACCACGCAGAAGCTGCCCAGGTCGCACAGGCGCATCAGCCTGCGGCGCTCCATCCGGTCGGCCATCACCCCGCCGGGGAGCATGGTGATCAGGACCGCGGCCACGGACACCGTGCCGATCGCACCGGCCTGTACGGCCGATCCGGTCTCGCGCAGCACGAGGAGCGGCAGGGCCAGCGCGGTCATCTGGGTGCCAAGGACGGCGAACAGGCCGCTCATCCACAGCAGTCGGAAGTCCCGGTTGGTTCGGAGCGAGGCGGCCATGGCGGCTCCCGGTCGGTGTTCGGGGACAGGGGCGACCGACGGGTCGTCGGCCGGGTCGGGGGAAGAAGCGGGCGGCGGGCGCCGATGCGATCGGCGTGGTGCGAAACGCCCCGGTGGTTCCGGCCGGAGGGAACTCGACGGCGGAAGCGAGGCGGTGACGGGAAAACGAGGCGGGGCGGTCTCCGTGATCCGGAGCCGCCCCATATCTGCCGACCGGGGCGCCACCGGGGGGAACGTTCCCCGCCCGTTGGCGCCGCGGTCCGGCCGTCAGCTCTTGCTGCCGCGCTTACTTCTGCGACTCGACGACGCTCAGCACGCTGATGCAGTTGCCGTCGAGCTCGCGCTCGTGGTTGACGGCGGTCTCCTGGAGGTCCAGCACGGAGCTGTGAGCCTCGACCTCGGGGGTCTCGTCGGCGACGGGCTTGGTGTTCTCGGACATGGTGGTCTCCGTCCACTCATCTATCGCGGTCAACTCCGGCCGGTCCGGGTGTGACCCGGTCCTTCCGGTGCGGCCGGCGGGTGCCTGCCGCTGACCAGAAAGTTAGGAAGCCGGGCCTGGCAAACGGCTCGGCGCCGGTATGGGGGCGGTATCGCGGCTGTTCACCGGGGGTTGGTGAAGGCCGGAGCAGGCACGAAGACGGAATCCCGGGTTGGGTGACGCGTCGTCATATACCGTCCTGCCTGCGGGCATACCGGTTCCCAACCGGTTTCGGGCCGGCCTCGAACCGGTACCGAACCGTCCGGCCGGACGCTGAATACGCGCACGGCGTCCGCGTGCCGCGTCCCCGTACTCACGCACTCCCCGTACTCCCCGCACTGCCTCGCAGCACCCGCACCTCCCCGCACCTCCCGCGACGCCCCTGCGCCCACGTCACGCCTACGTCCCACGCCCAAGCCCTACGCCTACGCCTACGCCCGAAGGAGACGGCCGGATGGAACTCGCCGAACTCATCGGACTGCGGCCGGTCCCGGCCGGTGGAGTGCTGGTCACCCTCACTCGACGCTGCCCGCTGCGCTGCACCCACTGTTCCACCGGCTCCGCACCGGAGGTCCGGGAGGAACCGGAAGGAACGGCGCTGGAACGGTTCGTCTCATCGTTCACCGCGGCCGACCGTCCCGAGGTGATGATGCTGACCGGCGGGGAACCACTGCTCCGGCCGGGCCTGGTGGCCTCACTCGCCCGTTCGGCGCGCGCCGTCGGCACCCGGACCGCTCTGCTCAGCGGGATGTTCTTCGCCCGCTCGGGCGGGCTCCCGGTCCCGATACGGCGGGCGGTCCGGACGCTCGACCACTTCTCCGCCAGCCTCGACCTGCCGCACGAACGGGAGGTACCCCGGGCCGCGGTGTTCCGGGCGGTGCGCGAGATCCGCGAACTGGGCGTCGCGGTCAGTTTCCATCTCACCGGGACCGGGGAGGACGACGCCTACCTCGCGGAGGTGACGGCGGACATCGACCGGACGTTCGGCGGCACGGTGCCGTCCCTGGTCAACGAGGTGCGCCCGTTCGGTCGAGCGGCGGCCTGGGCCCGTCCCGCCCGCGCCCTAGGCACCACTCCCACGTCTCCCACGTCCCCCGCGTCTCCCGACTCTCCAGCCTTCCCCGTCTCCGCTGACGTCCGTCCCGCCCGATCCGTGCCGGACGGCGGAGGCGCGCTGCCGTGCGCGATGGCCGCCTGGCCGGTGGTCGCCTTCGACGGGACGGTCCTGGCCTGCTGCAACCAGGACACCGTGGACCGCCGCCCCGCCCCGCCCCATCTGCGGCTCGGTCATGTGGCGGAGGACGACTGGGCCGCCGTACGGGCGCGGACCCTCGACTCTCCACTGCTGCGGCTGGTCCGCGCGGTGGGCCCGGCCCATCTGCGGCGGCGGTGGTCGCCCGAAGCCCCGGCCGGTTCCTACTGCGGAGACTGCCGGGCGCTGGGCGACCGGCCGGAGGTGGTCGCGGCGGCCGGTGCGCTGGCCTCGGGTGCGGCGGGCGCGCTGCTCGACCTGACCGCGGCCCGGCGGCAGTACGACCAGGGCCCGGTGGCGCTGGTACGGCGCCACGGCTGCGCCGCGTACGCCGGACTCGTGGCGACCACGGACGGCGGCGAGCGAGCCCCGTACCCGGTGGCGGAAGGACCCCGGACATGAGCGCCACCGAACGCGCCGCTCCGTCCGCCGCGCGTGTGCCGAGGGCACGCGGCGGACGCGGGCAGCCGACCCCCGAGCGACCGCCGCACCCCGAGCAACCGCCGAGGGCCGAGCAGCTGGCGGAGTCCGGGCGGCCACCGACGTACGGGCAGCCACCGGCCGCTGAGCGGCTGCCGGTCTCCGAACGGCTGCGCGTCAAACTGTCCTTCACCGAACCGGCGTTGCGGACGGCCCTGGCCGGGCTCTGGCGGACCGAGGGACTGCTGCCCCGCTACCGGGCCTACCTGTGCACGATGCACGCGGTGATCCGCGCCTCCGTGCCGCTGATGGAGCGTGCGGCCGAACGGGCCGCGCTGCTGGGGCGGTACGGCGATCCGCTGAGCGCCTCCCTCGTCCCCTATCTCGACGGCCACATCCGGGAAGAGGCCGAGCACGACGCCTGGCTGCTGGAGGATCTCGCAGCGGCGGGCGCCGACCCCCGGGACGCGGTGGACCGGATGCCCGACCCTCTCGTCGCCTCGCTGGCGGGCGCCCAGTACTACTGGATCGAGCACCACCACCCGATTGCGCTGCTCGGGTACATCGCCGTCCTGGAGGGCCACGCCCCGGCCGCCGGTCTCGCACCCCGGCTGGCCCGGCTGACCGGACTTCCCGCACCGGCCTTCCGTACCGTGCACGAACACGCGCACCTCGACGACGGCCACTCCGCCGAGCTGCACGCACTGCTCGACCGGCTGCCGCTGTCACGAGGGCAGGAGACGGCCATCGCCGTCAGCGCCCTGCACACCACCGACGCGCTCACCCAGTTGTTCGTCCGGCTCGGGCGCACCGTACCGGATCGTCCGGCGCGGGGAGCCGAACGGTCCGTCTCGATGGGAGGCCCGTCATGACCGAACCACCGGACCGGCTCGCCGCGCTGTACGGCGCCGGGTTCGCGGTCGATCTGCTCACCGATGAACAACGCCAGGTACTGAACGATCTCGCACCGGAGGAACTGACCGTGCTGCTCGACATCAAGTCCCGGTTGGACGCCGTCGGACCCGAGGTCCAGGCGCACGGCGAGATCGCGGGCGGCGCTCTGTTCTAGTGCCGGTCACGGCTAGTGCCGTGACCGGCACCGGTACGGGACGTCACCAGAGCCTCGTCCGGGTGCCCGGCGCTCCGCCCTGTCGTGCGGCGCTCCATTCCAGCGCTTCTCGCGGCGCAGCCGCCGGCTCCCGGCACGGGCGCCGCCCCCGGCGGCTGGTGCCACCCTCGGCGCCGGCCGTCGGAGCCCGGCCACCGGTTCCGGTGGGTGCGACGAGCAGAACCGAGAGCGCCACCTCATCGGGCCGACACAAGCGAACACAAGCGAACACAGCAGAGCTCAGCGGAGCTCAGCAGGGCAACCAAGCGCGACGGAAAGCAAGAGAACCCGAGCGGACAGAAGCGGAAACGAGCAGGGACGAGCAGAGAGGTAGCGCCGATGAACTGCACTTCGTGCCGGCACGAACTGCCCGCCGACGCACGGTTCTGCCCGGCCTGCGGCACCCCGTGCGCGGCGCCCCCCGCGACCGCGCCTCCGGAGGACGAGCGCAAGCTGGTCACCGCGGTCTTCTGCGACCTGGTGGGCTCGACGGCCCTGTCCGGACAACTCGATCCGGAGACGCTGCGCACCGTGACCCTGCGCTACTTCGCCGTCATGAGCGAACGGATCGAGGCGCACGGCGGCACCCCGGAGAAGTTCATCGGCGATGCCGTGATGGCCGTGTTCGGAGTGCCCGTGATGCGCGAGGACGACGCCCGGCGGGCGCTGGCCGCAGCGCTCGGGATGCGCGAGGCGCTGGCCGATCTCAACACCGAGCTGGAGGCCACGCTGGGCATCCGGCTCAGCATCCGGATCGGCGTCAACACCGGTACGGTCGTGGCGGGTTCCGACGCCAGCGCCCGGCAGTCGCTGATCTCGGGCGAGACCGTGAACGTGGCCGCCCGGCTGGAACAGAACGCCGCCACCGACGAGATCCTCATCGGCCCGCAGACGCTGGAGGCCGCCGGGCCGACCGTGGTCGTCGAGGAGGTCGGCCCGCTGCGTCTCAAAGGCAAGAGCGACCGGGTGACCGCGTACCGGCTGATCGCGCTCGGCGCCGACGACCCCGAACTGCTGCGCCGCTTCGACGTGCCGTTCATCGGCCGGGCCGAGGAACGGGCGGTACTGGACGAGGCCCTGGACCGGACGGCCCGTGGGAGTGGTCCGGGGCTGGTCCGCCTGGTGGGCGACGCCGGGATCGGCAAGACCAGGCTGGCACGCGAATGGCTGGCCGGGCTCACCGGACCGGGCCGGCCGGTCATCGGTACCGGGCGCTGCCGCAGCTACGGCGACCACGGCACCCTGACCCCGTTGGCCGACGCGGTACGCGAGGTACTGGGCTCCCCCGACGCCCGGGAAGCCCTCGACGCGGCGGCCGGGCGGGCGGGGGCGGCGGTGGCGGACGCGCGGGCGGTGCTGCGGGGCGGTCTGCTGCACGACGGCACGCCCAACGCCCCGTTCGAGGACATGTGCGCGGCGCTGATCACAGTGCTGGGCAGGGCCGCGGGCAGGCTCCCGGTGGTGCTGGTCGTCGACGACTGGCACTGGGCCGAGCCGCTTCTGGTGCGGACCGTCGAACGGCTGGCCGGACCACTCGGCCGGGCGGGCGTGCTCATGGTGTGCCCAGGCCGCCCGGACGGTCCGCCGCCCGCCACCGATCCCCCTGCCCACCCGGCGCAGGTCCTGGCGCTGGCCGGCCTGTCCCGTGCCGAGGCGGCCCTCCTGATCCGCGCGCTGACCGGTACGCCTGATGCGGTTGGGGGGACCGATGAGCCCGGTGCGGTCAGCGGGTTCGATACGCCCGGTACGGCCGGGAAAGCCGGATCGCCCGGCACAGCCGGGAAGACCGGAACAGTCCCAACGCCAGCGCCGGTTGGTGGAGTCGACGGGGAAGGCCCGTACGACCACACCCTCCGCGGTCCCTACGGCCCCCACAATCTCCAGGCCCCCCACGCCCCTCACGACCTCGACGACCAGGACCTCCACGACCAGGGCTTACACGAACACGGCACGCACGAACACGGCACGCACGAACGCGGCCTGTACGACCGCGCGGAGGGCAATCCGCTGTATCTGGAGCAGCTCCTGGTCCCGGCCGGGCCGGACCAGTCGAACCGGCCGTCGGCCCGCCACACCAGCGGCGAACCGGTGCTTCCGCCGACCCTGCAGGCGCTGCTCGGCGCCCGGATCGGCGCACTGGAACGCGCCGAACGCGCCACCCTCGATCTGGCCGCCGTCGTCGGCCGGGACTTCACCGCGCCGGAACTCGTCCGGTTGACCCGGGCCGCGCGCGAGGCCGAGACCGTGGACCGTTACGGCCTGTCCGACCCGTACGAGCGCCTCGAACCCGCCTTCCGAGCCTCCCCCGCCTCCTCCGTCCCCCGTACCCCGCAGTCGTCGTCCCTGTCCGACCGGCCCGGGTTGTCGGTACCGGACGAGGACGACCGGGTCCAGGTGAGCCATGCGCTGGCCCGGCTGCGGCGGCGCCGCCTCGTGGAGACCGTGCCGGGCGGCGCCCCGGACGCGGGACGCCATCGGTTCAGCAGCGGCCTCGTCCAGGAGGTCGCGTACGCCTCGTTGTCCAAGCGGGCCAAGGCGGAACGGCATGCCTGGGCGGCCGAACTGCCCAGTGTGACGGCGGCGGGCGAGGCGGCGGTCGGCGGGCACCTGGAGCGGGCGTACCGGTACCGCACCGAGCTCGGTCTGGTCGACGGACGAGCCGACGCCCTGCGGGCCCGGGCCGCCTCCACGCTCGCGTCGGCGGGTGCGCAGGCACTGTCCCGTTCCGATCTGCACTGGGCTCAGGGACTGCTGGAACGCGCCGTGGATCTGCATCCACCGGGTGATCCCGCCGCGACGCCGGCGCTGCGACGGCTCGGCGAGGTACGGCTGGCGCTCGGGCGCCCGGAGGAGGGGGAACGCCTGTTGCGGCAGGTCCTGGCCGCCAGGACGGCGCCGGTGGAGGCAGCGCACGCCCGGCTCGCGCTGGCCGTGCTGGACCCGGCCGCGGTGAGCGTGTCCTCGGCCGCCCGCGCGGTGCTGCCGCTGTTCGAGGCCGCCGGGGACTCCGTGGGGCAGGCACGGGCCCGGCTGCGGCTGGCCCAGCAGTTGCAGCGGGCCGGGCGGCACGAGGAGGCCGACCGGGACCTGACCCTGGCCCTGGACCATGCCATGCGTGCCGGGGCGGAACCGGAACGGGCGGCGGCACTCGGCGCCATCGGGATCTCGCTGTGGCGAGGCCCGGAGCCGGTACCGGTCGCGGTGGCACGCTGCCGGGACCTGCTCGCCGTGCACGGGCCGGGCCGTCCCGCCGTACGGACCACGCTCAACTGCCCGCTGGCCGTGCTCCACGCGCTGCACGGCCGGGCGGACCGGGCCGCGGAGTGCCTGGCCGAGGCGGAGCAACTGGCCGAGGACCTGGGCTACGCGGAGGCGAAGGTCTTCCTTCCGGTGTTCCGGGCGACGGTCGAGGCGCTGCTGGGGCGCACCGAACCGGCCCTGGGCCTGCTCGTCCGGGCGGACCGCGCCGCGGTGCGCGCCGGGGCCCGGTCCATGCGCCCGGCCATCGCCCTGGAGGCGGCCCGGCTGCTGCTCGACGACGGCCGGCCGGACGCCGCCGGTCCATGGCTTGAGGAGATCGGAGCGCCCCGGGCGCTGCCGCACGCGGACCGGGTGGACCTCACGGGGCTGCGCGCCCGCCTTGCGGCGGAGGCCGGGGACCGGGAGGCGGCCCTGCGCCGGGCGGGACGCGCCGTACGGGACGCCCTGCTGACCGATTCGCCCCTGGTACGGGCCACCGCGTCGCTGGACCGGGCGCGGACGCTGGCGCTGCTGGACGATCCGGACGGCGCGGTGACGGCGGCGCGGGAGGCCCGGGAGCGGTTCACGGAGAAGGGACATCTGCCGGGTGAGCGGCGGGCGGCGCGGCTCGCCGCCGGACCGGCGACGGCCACGACGGAGAAGAGCTGACGATGACGACCACGGACACGGCACCGGGGGCAGGGCCGGGCCCGACACCGGCACCGCCCCCCACACGGGGAACAGGACCGACACCGGCACCGCCACCCGCACCCGCATCGGCGTCGACACCGGCACCGGCACGCGCGCCTGCACCCGCACCCACCCCCAGGACGGGGCTGACCTGGAGCCTGCGGGGGCGCGGCCCCGACGACGTGCCGGTCCGGGCCGACCCCGGTCCCGGACACGACGGCCTCCGCGACGACGGCACGGTGCCGGGCACCGGGCGGGGCGTGCGGGTGTGCGTGGTGGACTCCGGGGTGGAGCGCGACCATCCGGGGGTGGGGCCGCTCGCTGGTTCGTGGGTGGTGGTCAAGGATCCGGAGACCGGTGAGACCGAGGTCAGGGAGACCGACACCGGGGACACCTGCGGGCACGGCACCGCGTGCGCGGGCATCATCCGCCGCACCGCCCCGGAGTGCGAGCTGTACAGCGTCCGGGTGCTGGGGGAACGGTTCTCCGGCACCGGGGACGTACTGCTCGCCGGACTGCGGTGGGCGGTCGAGCAGGGCTTCGACGTGGTGAACCTGTCGCTGTCTACCACCCGCGCCCGGTTCGCCCAGGAACTGCACGCGCTGGCCGACCACGCCTACTTCAGCCGTACGGTCGTCGTCGCCTCGGCGCACAACAGCCCGGTGGAGAGCTATCCATGGCGGTTCGCCTCGGTGATTTCGGTGGGCAGCCACCAGGAGGACGACCCGGACCTGCACCTCTACAACCCCGAACCACCGGTGGAGTTCTTCGCCCCCGGTCAGAACGTGTCGGTGCCCTGGCTGGGCGGCACGTCGATCCGTACCACCGGCAACAGCTTCGCGACCCCGTACATCAGCGGGCTGTGCGCGCGTCTCCTGTCGGCGCACCCCAGGATGACGGCCTTTCAGCTCAAGAACGCCCTTTATCTCTCCGCGGCGAACGTGCGGTTCGGTCCGCGGCCCTCCGATCCGGCAGGAGAGGTCTGTGATGACACCAAGATCTGAATCAGCGCCAATCACTCCGGGAACGGCCCCGACGGTGAACGCGGAAACGGTCGCGACGGTGGCCGCCGAGGCAGTCCCGGCGGTCGGTGCGGGAACCATCCCGACAGCGGCTGCGGAGACGTTCCCGTCGGTGCATCCGGGAAACGCCCCGGCGGTGACCGCGGCCCGGCGCGAACTCCTCCAGTCCGTCGTCGATGTGGCCCGCGCGATCTTCGGCGCGGAGGCGAGCTCGGTCTTCCTGCTGGACGAGGAGGCGGACGAGCTGGTCTTCCAGGCGGTCTCCGGCCAGGGCGAGGAGTTCCTGGTGGGCCGCCGTTTCCCGGCCGGGCGCGGGATCGCGGGCTGGGTGGCGACCTCGGGCGAGCCGATGGTGGTGGACGACCTCACCGCCGATCCGTCCTTCGACCGGTCGCTCGCCGAGTCCACCGAGTACGTGCCGAACGCGCTGATGGCGGCCCCGCTGATCAGCGAGGGCCGGGTGCTGGGCGTGCTGGAGGTGCTCGATCCCTCGCCGTGCGCCCGTACGAACCTGCGGGAGCTGGACCTGCTCGCGATGTTCGCCCGCCAGGCCGCGGCGGCGCTGCGGGTGGTGGCGTACGCGCCCGCCGAGACCGGGGCACGGGGCGCGGGCGGGCGGCTGGACCCCGGGCAGCGGGCGGACGCGCTGCGGCTGCTGGGTAGTCTGGAGCAGTTGCTCCGAGAGCCGTGCTGAGCCTTCGGGAGCCCTGCGGAGCAGCGACGCACGGCGACGACGGAAGGACCACGCAGTGAAGCTCGCTTTCTCGACCCTCGGCGTGCCGGGCATGCCGATGGCCGACGTGGTCCGGCTCGCCACCGAACACGGCTATCAGGGCGTGGAGTTGCGCGCCCATCCGGAGGAGCCGGTACACCCGGGCCTTTCGGCTTTCGAACGAGGGGCGGTCGCCAAGGAGTTCGAGCAGGAGGGCGTCGAGATCCTGACCGTCGCCGGATACGCCCGGGTCGCGGCCGAGGGCGACGACGGCCCCGTGCTGGCCGAGATCGCCGGACTGGTGGAGCTGGCCCACGACCTGGGCGCGCACAACGTCCGGGTCTTCCCGGGCGGGGGCGACCAGGACCCCGCCGCGGCCGACGAGACGGCCGCCCGGAGGCTGGCCGCCGCCGCGCCCCACGCCGACGAGCTGGGCGTACGCGTCCTGCTGGAAACCCACGACTCGCACCGGGCGGGCACCGACACGGCCCGGGTCGTCGGCGCGGTCGGCCACCCGCGGATCGGTGCGCTGTGGGACGTCATGCACACCTGGCTCGCCGGCGAGGACCCGGCCGCCGGCCAGGCGGCACTCGCCCCGCACCTGGGCTACGTACAGGTGAAGGACATCGCCTCGGCGGACGACCTGACCCCGCTGCCACTGGGCGCCGGGGTACTGCCGCTGAGGGCCTGTCTGGACGCGCTGGGCGGCGATGCCTGGGACGGCTGGGTCTGCTGGGAGTACGAGAAGCGGTGGCACCCGGGGGCGGCGGAACTGCCGGGCCTACTGGCGGCCGGGCGGGACCACCTGCTGCGCCTGGGCGCGACGCAGCGGTAGAACGCCCCGACAGAACCGCCCGGGAAACAGAACGCCCCGGGCGCCGTCAGACGACGCGGGACAACGGAGGCACCGTGTCCGCCTTCGCCTGGTCCGCCGACGGATCCACCACCGGATCCGGCTCCGGCCCCGCCGTCGTCGTACGCCCCCACCGCCTCCCCGCCAGTGAGGCGAGGGCCACTCCGCCCACCAGCAGCGCCGCCGCGCACCAGCGCAGGGGCTCACCGACTCGCCCAGCAGCAGGGCCGCCGAGGACATCCCGAAGACGGGCACCAGGAGGGTGAACGGGGCCACCGACGACGCCGGGTGCCGGCGCAGCAGGTAGCCCCAGGCGCCGAAGCCGAACACGGTGGTGATCCAGGCGACATAGACGATGATCCCGACGCCGCTCCAGTCGAGCGCGGCCAGCGCGTCGGCATCGCGGTCCCAGCCCTCGAAGAGGAGGGAGAGGCCGAGCAGCGGCAGCACCGGCACGGCCGAGACCCAGACCATGAAGTTCAGGGAGTCCGGCGGGGCGGCCTTGCGGGTCAGTACGTAGGACACGCCCCAGCAGGCGGCTGCCGCGACCACCAGCGCGAAGGCGAACACCGGCCCGCTCGTCCCCTCGTCCACCGCGGCCACGCCGATGCCCGCCAGCGCCACGGCCATCCCCAGCAGCCGTGTCCTTCCCGGCCGCTCCCCCAGCGCCAGGGCCGCGAAGAGGGCCGTGAAGACCGCCTGGACCTGAAGCACGAGGGAGGAGAGGCCGGCGGGCATGCCGCGGTCCATGCCGATGAACAGCAGCCCGAACTTCGCCACGCCGAGGACCAGGCCCACGCCCACGATCCACTTCCAGGCGACCTTGGGCCGGCCGACGAAGAAGACGGGGCGGCTGTCGATCGGCGCGTTCGCGTCGGCGGCGCGCGGGCTGCTGCCCGGGGTGCTGGCAGGGCTGGAACGGGACCATCCGGCCCTGGAGGTCCGGCTGACCGAGGTCGATCCGCACCTCTCGGTCGACCTGGTGGCCAAGGGGGTGATCGATCTGGCGGTCGCGCACGACTGGGACATCGCCCCGCTGCCCGCTGCCGAGGGCGTGGCACAGGCGGTGATCGGCGACGACCGGTGCGATCTGCTGGTGCCCGAGGGGCACCGGCTCGCGGGGCGGGAAGCGGTACGGCGCGAGGAACTGGCGAAGGAGCGGTGGATCTGCCAGCCGCCGGGGAGGGTCTGCCACGACTGGCTGGTACGGACCCTGCGCGCGGCGGGTTACGAGCCGGACATCCGGCATCAGGCGGAGGAGAACCATACCCAGCTCGCGCTGCTCGCCGCCGGGCTCGGCGTCGCGATGATCCCCCGGCTGGGACGGGGACCGCTGCCCGCGGGGGTGGTGGCGGTGCCGCTGGACCCGGTGCCGGTGCGCAGGCTGTACGCGCTGTGGCGTGCGGGCGCGGCCCGGCGGCCCGCGATCACGGCGGCGGTGACGGCGCTCCAGGCCCACGGGGCGACGGCAGGGCTGACCTGACCCGGCCCGCCGCTCCGGCCCCATCAGGTTCACCGGCCCCGGCGGACTCACCGGCCCCGGACCGAATACGGCCCGAACCCTTGACCGGAAGTTATTTTCTGGATATCCGTGCTCCTCGGAAGTTTCTTTCACTCTCGTCCCCCAGCAAGGCCGAAGGAGCTCACGTGCCCCACCGCACCTCCAGACGCACGCTTCTCACCGCCACCGCCGCCACCGCCGCGGTCGCCGTCACGGGCGGGGCCGCCGCGCCCGGTGCCGTGGCCTCTTCCGGGGCCTCCCCCGCCGCCTCCGCCCAGGGGGCCGCGAGCGGCGCGGACACCGCCGGGAACCACCACTCGGCGGCCACGACCAAGCGCCTCAAGCGGCTCATCTCCCGGATGAGCCTGGAGGAGAAGGTCGGACAGCTCTTCGTGATGCGGGTGTACGGGCACTCCGCCACCGCGCCCGACCAGGCCGACATCGACGCCAACATGGCCGAGATCGGGGTCCGCACCGCCGCCGAGCTGATCGCCAAGTACCACGTCGGCGGGATCATCTACTTCGTCTGGGCCCACAACACCCGCGACCCGCACCAGATCGCCGACCTCTCCAACGGCATCCAGCGCGCCGGGCTCGCCGGGCCCACTCCCCTGCCGCTCCTCGTCGCCACCGACCAGGAACACGGCATCGTGTGCCGGGTGGGCGAGCCCGCCACGCTGCTGCCGGGCGCGATGGCGCTGGGTGCTGGCGGCTCGCCCTCCGACGCGCGCCGGGCCGGGCAGATCGCCGGTGCCGAGCTGGCCGCGCTCGGCATCAACCAGAACTACGCGCCGGACGCCGACGTCAACGTCAACCCGGCCAACCCGGTGATCGGCGTGCGCTCCTTCGGCTCCGATCCGCGGTCCGTGGCCGGGATGGTCGCCGCGCAGGTGAAGGGGTATCAGAGCGGCGGCGTCGCCGCGACGGCCAAGCACTTCCCGGGCCACGGCGACACCAGCACCGACAGCCACACCGGGCTCCCGGCCATCACCCACACCCGCGAGGAGTGGGCGGAGCTGGACGCGCCTCCGTTCCGGGCCGCGATCGCCGCGGGCATCGACTCGATCATGACCGCCCACATCGTGGTACCGGCGCTGGACCCGTCCGAGGACCCGGCGACCCTGTCCCGCCCGATCCTCACCGGCGTCCTGCGCGAGGAACTCGGCTACGACGGTGTCGTGGTGACCGACGCGCTCGACATGCAGGGCGTACGGACGAAGTACGGCGACGAACGCGTGCCGGTCCTCGCCCTGAAGGCGGGCGTCGACCAGTTGCTCAACCCGCCGAACCTCGCCGTCGCCTGGCACGCCGTCCTGGCGGCCGTGAAGAGCGGCGAACTCAGCGAGGCGCGGATCGACGAATCGATCCTGCGCATCCTGCGGCTGAAGACGAAGCTGGGCCTGTTCGACAAGCCGTTCGTCAGCCACAAGGACGTGGACCGGGTCGTCGGGACGCGGGCCCACCGCACCGCCGCCGACCGGATCGCCGAGCGCACCACCACCCTGCTCGCCAACGACGGCGCGGTGCTGCCGCTCTCCCGCCGCTCCCACAAGAAGCTGCTCGTGGTCGGCGCCGACCCCGCTTCCCCGTCCGGTACCACCGGACCGCCGACCACCACCCTCGCCGAGGCGTTCACCGAACTCGGCCATACCGCCACGGCGTTGTCCACCGGTACCGCCCCGAGCCAGGCGGCGATCGACCAGGCGGTGGCCGCCGCCCGGGGCAAGGACGCGGTGGTCGTGGGGACGTACAACGTGTCCGCGACCAGTTCGCAGCGCACCCTCGTGAGCGCCCTCGCGGCCACCGGGGTCCCGGTGATCACGGTCGCGATCCGCAATCCGTACGACGTCGCACAGCTCTCCGGCACCGGATTCGCGGCGTGCCTGGCCACGTACTCCTGGACCGATGTCGAACTCCGTGCCGCCGCCCGGGTCATCTCCGGCCACGCCCGGCCGCAGGGCACCCTGCCGGTTCCGGTGCAGCGCGCGGACGATCCGGCGCGGGTGCTGTACCCGGTCGGATACGGGCTGCGGTACTGACGCCCGGCCGGTGGGCGGCGTGGCGGGGCCGGACCCCGCACGCCGCCCCCGGCGTCCGGGCGGTGCCGTACGGGAAGGGGGCCGCGCATGATGCGCGGCCCCCTTCCCGCGTGGCCGGAGAAACCGACGGGTGGACGGAGAAACCGACGGGCTACGGGCGCACCCCGTGCTCGTTGATCACGCCCCGGTCGTCGAGCCGCGCGTCGAACTTCGCGAGCGGCTTCGCCTGCGCCGGGTCCTCCCGCACGGCGGCGGGCGCGACACCCGCCCAGCGCAGGATGGCCGCGGTGGCCTTCGCCCGGTCCTCCTCGACCAGCCCGGCCACGTTCGCGCCGTGGTTGCCGCCCGGCACCGTCATGACGTAGTTGTCCCGCCCGCTCGTGCCCGGCCGGAAGCGCTCGGCACCCCACGGGTCGTTCTCGCCGTAGACGTACAGCATGTGGTCGGCACGGTGCCTCACCCAGGTGTCGATGTCGCGCATCGCCTGCGGCTGGAACTTCATCGGGATGGCGCGCGGCACGAAGTTGCGCGGCGGCTGGTACCCGTAGCGGCTGAGCCCGCCGAGCCACGGCTGCTTGATGGTGGGCGAGCCGAGCTGGGTGCCTGCCTGGTAGTAGTACGGAACGTACCGAACCAGACCCTGGTCGGCGGAGGAGGAGAAGCCGGAGTGCCAGTCGATCGAGTCCCAGATCTCCTGGTCGGAGGCGGACTTGGCGTCGGCCGGGATGGTGTCGCAGTCGGCCAGCAGGCTGTACTGCCAGAAGGACCAGACGTAGTCCATCACGACGGCCTCGTAGGCCCGGTCCAGCGAACCGAGGGTGTTGAAGGTGTAGCCGTTCGCGGCGGCGTACTCCTGGTACTTCTTCTCCAGCGCCCCGCGGCGGACCAGCGCCTCGCGCTGCACCCCGTTCAACCGGTCGCGGCACTTCTTGGTGCCCACCTCGGCGAAGAACCGGTCGTACGCGGAGTCCTCCTTGTCCACCACGTCGTTGGGCGCGACGTACGCGACGACGCCGTCCATGTCCTGCGGGTGGAAGCGCTTGTAGTACGTGGCGGTCATGCCGCCCTTCGAACCACCGGTGGTCAGCCAGTTCTTGGTGTAGACGCCCTTCAGCGCGGTGAAGATCCGGTGCTGGTCGTCGGCGGCCTGCCGGATGTCGAGCTTGGACCAGTCGGCGGGCGACGGACGGGACGGAGTGAAGAACCGATACTCCAGGGAGACCTGGTTGCCGTCGATGATCCGGGTCGGCTCGGAACGGCTCGGCGTGGTCGAGACGTTGTAGCCGCTGGTGAAGAAGACGGTCGGCCGGGACGTGTCCTTGTGCAGCAGGGTCAGGCGCTGCTGGAACGTGCCCTTGGACGGGTTTCGGTGGTCGGTCGGCTGAGTGTATTCGAGGACGAAGTAGCGGTAGCCCTCGTACGGCTTCTCCTCGATGAGACTCATTCCCGGGATGGCCAGGAGGCGGTCCTTGATGTCCGCACTCGCGGCCGTGCCCGGACTTGTGCCGTGGTCGACGGCGGTCGCGGTTCGCGGCGCGGCCGGTTGAGCGGCGGTGGCCGCCCCGGCCGTGGCCCCGGTCGCGCTCACCGTGCCCACGAGCACCGCGAGCGACAGGACACCTCTGAGCGCCTTGCGCATGCATCCTCCCCTGGGTTCACAACGGTGGTCGTGAACCTAGCGGGGTAACTCCCGTGTCGCCAGACCTTATTGACGATGGGAAGAACGGGACGAAAGCATCAGCAGAGGATCCAGCCGGTGGAACCGGACTTGCCCGCGATGGCGGCCGATGCCCGGACACACCGGTTGAGCGCATGGACCGTCACGGGACCGGCCTGCCGGGTGTACTGGCCGCTGTCGACGACGGGGCCGCCGCCGCGCGGCTGGATCGTCACGGACATCGGGCGCTTCGGGCCGGGCTTCTTGGCGACCGCGACGGCGCAGGCATAGGCGCGGCTCTTGTAGACGCGCAGCTCACCGGTCTTGAACGGGACCGTCTTCGCCAGGCGCCCGGAGCAGGCCGCCGTGGCCTCGGCCCGGCCCTCGACGGTACCGGTGGCCACCAGCGCGAGAACGGTCGCCAGCGACAGGGTGAGGAAACGCGCGGGCACGCCCCCTCCTGCCCGCCCGGCCCAGCCGGCCCGTCGGACCCGGCGGTCCCGCCCGACCTCACCCGCCCCCGCGCTCACCGGCAGCTCCCGTCCCCTCGGTCCGTCCCTAGGCCCGCCCCTCGCCCCGTCCCCTTACCGAACACGCGCACGCCCGCTCGACACCTATCCATACATGCGTACGACGCAGCGGTCCGTCAGACGGTTGCATTCGGCACACTTCCCCGTCAAAGCGACCGTGGGGCGTGTCCCCGGCCCACCGCCGAATCCGGCCCGCCGGTCACACCCCGGCGGGCTCGTCCTCCCCTATGAAGGTGCGCCACAGCCCGGCGTAATGCCCGTCCCGGGCGAGGAGTTCGTCGTGCGTGCCGTCCTCGACGACCCGGCCGTGGTCCATCACCACGACCCGGTCGGCTCGGGCGGCCGTGGTCAGCCGGTGGGCGACGACCAGGGTGGTGCGCCGCCCGGCGAGGCGGTCGGTCGCCTGGTTGACCAGGGCCTCGCTGGCCAGGTCCAGGGAGGCGGTCGCCTCGTCGAGCAGCAGGACGTCCGGGTCGACGAGTTCGGCGCGGGCGAGCGCGATGAGCTGGCGCTGTCCGGCGGACAGGTTGCGGCCCCGCTCGGCCACCTCGTGGAGGTAGCCGTCGTCCAGGGTGGCGATCATGTCGTGGGCGCCGACCGCCCGCGCCGCCGCCTCCACCTCCGCGTCGCCGGCCTCCGGCCGCCCGTACGCGATGGCGTCCCGGACCGTACCAGCGAAGAGGTACGCCTCCTGCGGCACCACCCCGAGCCGGTGCCGGTACGCGGTGAGATCGAGGCGGCGCAGGTCGACACCGTCCGCCGTGACCCGGCCGCCCGTCGGGTCGTAGAACCGGGCCACCAGCTTGACCAGGGTGGACTTCCCGGCCCCGGTCTCGCCCACGAACGCGACCGTCTGACCGGACGGAATCCGCAGATCGACACCGGACAGCGCCGCCTCGGCGTCCTTGGCGCGCGCGGCATCACCGGCGTCGTCGCTCCCGTCCCCCGTATCGCTCCCGTACGCGAAGGACACGTCCTCGAAGGCGATCTCGCCGCGCAGCGACGGCACGTCCACCGGTTCGTCCGGGCTCTCGGCCGACGCCGGCTCCCGCAGCAGCTCCTGGATACGGCGGAGCGAGACGGTGGCCTGCTGGTAGCCGTCGAAGACCTGGGAGAGCTGCTGCACCGGGGCGAAGAACAGGTCGATGTACAGCAGGTACGCGACCAGGGCGCCCGCCGTGAGGGTGCCGTTGTCGACCCGGCCCGCGCCGACGATCAGCACGGCCGCCGAGGCCACCGACGACAGCAGCTGCACGAACGGGAAGTAGACCGAGATCAGCCACTGCCCCCGGATCCGGGCCTCGCGGTAGTCGGCGCTGCGCTCGGCGAACCGGCGCGTGCCGTCGTCCTCGCGGCGGAACGCCTGCACGATCCGCAGCCCGGAGACGGACTCCTGGAGATCGGCGTTGACCACGCTGATGCGTTCACGGGCCAGTTCGTACGCCTGGACGCTCTTGCGGCGGAAGAAGTACGTGCCGATCACCAGCACCGGCAGGGTCGTGAAGACGACGAGGGCCAGCTCCACGTCCAGGACCAGCAGGGCGACCATGATGCCGAGGAAGGTGACGACGGAGACGAAGGCCGTGACCAGACCGGTCTGGAGGAACGTGGACAGCGCGTCCACGTCGGTGGTCATCCGGGTCATGATGCGGCCGGTCAGCTCGCGCTCGTAGTAGTCCAGGCCGAGCCGCTGGAGCTGCGCGAAGATCTTGAGGCGGAGCGAGTAGAGGACGCGTTCGCCGGTACGGCCGGTCATCCGGGTCTCGCCGATCTGGGCCGCCCACTGCACCAGTACGACCAGCAGGGCCAGCGCGGACGCCGCCCAGACCGCGCCGAGCGCGAGCCGGGTGACGCCCTGGTCGATGCCGTGCCGGATCAGCACCGGCAGCAGCAGCCCGGCGCCCGCGTCCACCGCGACCAGCAGCAGGCTCAGCAGGAGCGGCAGCCCGAAGCCGCGCAGCAGCCCGCGCAGCCCGTACGAGTCCTCGGGGCGGACGGCCCGCGCCTCGTCGATGTCGGGGGTGTCGGTGGCCGGCGGCAGCGCCTCGACCTGGGCGAGCAGTTCGGGCGTCGCGGGCATGCCGGCCGCCCCGTTGTCGCGCGGCTCGTCCTTGCGGACCCACAGGCGCGGGCTGATTCCCCGCTCGGCGTCGTACTCGGCGTCGAGTTCCGCGTCGAGCTCCTTGCGGAGCGCGCGGTCGTCCTCGGCGTCGGTGTCGGCGGGCGCGGCCGACCGGTGTCCGGGCGAGGTGCCGCCCAGTTCGTCGGGGTCGGTGAGCAGGCGCCGGTAGAGCGCGGAACGGCGCTCCAGTTCCTCGTGGGTGCCGATGTCCGCGAGCCGCCCGTCCTCCAGGACGGCGATGCGGTCCGCGAGGCCGAGGGTGGAGCGGCGGTGGGCGATCAGCAGGGTGGTGCGCCCGGCCATCACCTGCCGCAGCGCCTCGTGGATCTCGTGCTCGACCCGGGCGTCCACGGCGGAGGTGGCGTCGTCGAGGAGGAGCAGACGGGGGTCGGTGAGGATGGCGCGGGCCAGCGCGATGCGCTGGCGCTGGCCGCCGGACAGGGTGAGTCCGTGTTCACCGACCTTGGTGTCGTAGCCGTCGGGCAGTTCCGCGATGAACCGGTCGGCCTGGGCGGCGCGGGCCGCCTCCTCGATCTGCTCCTGGGTGGCGTCGGGGAGGCCGTAGGCGATGTTGGCGCGCACGGTGTCGGAGAACAGGAAGCTGTCCTCCGGTACGAGGCCGATGGCGGCGCGCAGGGACTGCTGGGTCAGCTCGCGGACGTCGTGGCCGCCGACGAGGACGGCACCGTGCGTCACGTCGTAGAAGCGGGGCAGCAGCAGCGAGACGGTGGACTTGCCGCTGCCGGACGCACCGACGACGGCGATGGTCTCGCCGGGCTCGATGGTCAGCGAGAACCCGTCGAGGACGGGGCGGCCGTCGGCGTAGCCGAACCGTACGTCGTCGAACTCGACGCTCGCCGGGGCGTCGGCGGGCAGTTCCTTCGTGCCGTCCGCCATGGTCGGCTCGGTGTCGATCAGTTCCAGGACGCGTTCGACACCGGCACGGGCCTGCTGGCCGACCGTGAGGACCATGGCCAGCATCCGGACCGGGCCGACGAGCTGGGCGAGGTAGGTGGAGAACGCGACGAACGTGCCGAGGGTGATCTGGCCCCGGGTGGCGAGCCAGCCGCCGAGGGCCAGCATCGCGACCTGGCCGAGCGCGGGTACGGCCTGGAGGGCGGGGGTGTAGCGGGCGTTCATGCGGATCGCCCGCAGACGTCCGGCGAACAGCCTCCGCCCGACCGCCCGCAGCTTGCCGGTCTCCTGCTCCTCCTGTCCGAACCCCTTGACGACCCGGACCCCCGAGACCGCCCCGTCGACCACCCCCGCGACGGCCGCGGCCTGCCCCTGGGCGTACCAGGTGGCCGGGAAGAGCCGGGCACGGGAGTGGCGGGCTATGTACCAGAGGGCGGGGGCGACGGCGAGCGCGACCAGGGTGAGCAGCGGTGAGAGCCACGCCATGATCACCAGGGAGATGATGAAGAGGAGGACGTTCCCGATGGTCATCGGGAGCATGAAGAGCAGCCCCTGGATGAGCTGGAGGTCGCTGGTCGCGCGCCCCACGACCTGCCCGGTCGACAACTCGTCCTGCCGCCTCCCGTCGAGCCGGGTGAGCGTCCCGTACATCTCGGTGCGCAGGTCGTGCTGGACGTCCAGGGCGAGGCGTCCGCCGTAGTAGCGGCGGATGTACGTGGCCGCGTACACCAGGACGGCGGCGACCAGCAGGAGCCCGGTCCAGACGGCGAGGGACCCGGTGTGGTCGCCGACCACGTCGTCGATGATCACCTTGGTGATCAGCGGGACGACCGCCATGACCGCCATGCCGGCGAGCGACGAGCCGAGCGCCAGCAGTACGTTGCGCCGGTAGCGCCACGCGTAGCCGCTCAGCCGCCGCACCCAGCCCGGGGCCTGCGCCGCGCCCACCGCGCCGCCGCCGCGCCTCGCGCTCTCCGCGTCCCCTGCGTCCGTCACCGGTGCCCTCCCGATCGACCTGGTCTGCCGCAAGGCACCAACACCGTGGGCAGCGGATTTCATCCCGCCGTAACGAACCCGGGGCCCGGAGGTCGGCGCGACACCGCCCAGGACCTGCCGGGCTCCCCGAGCGCGGATCAGCGGCGGGAATTCCCCGGGGCCGGGAGGCGGGGCTCGAAGCCGTCGAGAGGATCACGGGCGTCTGCGGAGCAGCCGTCGGGCGGTGAACGGCCCGTGCGCCCCCGCGGCCGGGGAGCACACGGGCCATGGATCCGCCGGACGGTCAGGCCGCGGAGCCGCCCGGCTGCCGGGCGGTCGCGATCTGGCGGGACATGATCGTGGTCAGTTCGTACGCCGTGTGGGAGGCGGCGACGGAGGTGATCTCGGCGTGGTCGTACGCGGGGGCGACCTCGACCAGGTCGGCGGAGACCAGGTTGCAGGAGGCCAGTCCCCGGACGATTTCGAGGAGTTCGCGGGAGGTGAGGCCGCCGGCCTCCGGGGTGCCGGTGCCGGGGGCGTGCGCCGGGTCCAGGACGTCGATGTCGATGGAGATGTACAGCGGCCGGTCACCGATGCGCTGACGGAGCTGGTCGGCGACCTCGTCGACGCCGCGCCGCATCACATCGGCGGAGGTCACGATGCCGAAGCCCATCTTCGCGTCGTCGTCCAGGTCCTGCTTGCCGTAGAGCGGGCCGCGCGTGCCGACGTGGGACAGCGCGGAGGTGTCGAGGATGCCCTCCTCGACGGCCCGCCGGAACGGGGTGCCGTGGGTGTACTCGGCACCGAAGTACGTGTCCCAGGTGTCGAGATGCGCGTCGAAGTGGAGCAGCGCGACCGGCCCGTGCTTCTTCGCGACGGAACGCAGCAGCGGCAGCGCGATGGTGTGGTCGCCGCCGAGCGTCATCATCCGGGCCCCGGTGGAAAGGAGGTCGTCGGCGGCGGACTCGATCGTCTCGACGGCCTCGTTGATGTCGAACGGGTTCACGGCGATGTCACCGGCGTCGGCGACCTGCGCGAGCGCGAACGGCGAGGCGTCCTGCGCAGGGTTGTACGGGCGCAGCAGGCGCGACGCCTCACGGATCGCGTTGCCGCCGAAGCGGGCACCGGGGCGGTAGGAGACACCCGTGTCGAAGGGCACGCCGACGACGGCGACATCGGTGGCACGGACCTCGTCGAGGCGGGGCAGCCGGGCGAATGTCGCGGGACCGGCGTACCGCGGGACACGGGAGGAGTCGACGGGGCCGCGCGGCATTTCGTTGCTGCTCATGGTGGGGGCCTTTCTCGTGTCGTGTCTCGTATCGGCGCATGGCGACGCAGGGCGTGCCCGGTGGTGCGGGGCGTGCGCCCGGTCACAGTGCGCGCCGTGCGCCGCGCCGCTCGCGGTGCGCGGGCGTACACGGTCGTGCACCACGTCGGTGCGTCTCCATGTCGGCCGCGCGCGGTCACACCGCACGTGGTCCGCGATCGCGCGGCGCGCGTCGTCCGCACCCGCGCATGGTCGTGCGCAGTAAAGACGGTAGGTGGCCCGCGGACGGTGGTGAAGTGTACGTTTTATCCATCATCGCCGTTTCAGATGGATGGTTCGTCCATGCCGCAGGCCATGGCCGGGGTCACTCCGCCGCCCACTCCCCCGATCCCGCTCACCGCGCTGCTGGCCCGTGAGGAACTGGGGCTGCGCCGGATCGCGGGCCCGGCCGAGGCGGAGCTGCTGTGGGTGCACGCCTCGGAGATGGCCGATCCTTACCCGTATCTGCTGGGCGGCGAGCTGCTGCTGAGCGCCGGGGTACTGCTCCGGGACGCCGACGCGGACACCTATGTGTCCCGGCTGGTGGAGGCGGGTGCGGCGGCGCTGGGCTTCGGGGTGACGCCGGTGTTCGACATGGTGCCGCGGGAACTGGTCGAAGCATGCGACCGGCATGGGCTGCCGCTGGTGGAGGTGCCGCCGCGGACCCGGTTCACGGCGATCGCGCGGGCGGTGTGGCGGCTGATGGCCGAGGCCCGGCACCGTGAGCTGCGCCGGGTGACCCGCGCCCAGCAGGCCCTGGCCACGGCCGCGGCCCGCCCGGATCCCGTCCCGGCGGTGCTGCACCAACTGGCGGCGGGGCTGGAGGGCCGGGCGGTGCTGCTCTCCGCGGACGGCGAGGAGTTGCACGCGGCGGGCCGCCACCCGGCCCCCGATGTCGACGCCGCCCTGACCCGGCTCACCCGGGTGGTGTCCGACACCACGCGCCCCGCCCCGGTCTCCGCCACCGACACCGTGCACGGGGCGCACGTGTCCGCGTACGCGCTGGGCGGCAGTCGGGGCCTTGTCCTGGGGCTGGTGGCGGGGCGGCGTGCGGAGGGCGACCGCACCGTGGCCGGGATCGCGGTCGTGCTGCTGTCGCTGCTGGCCGCCCCGCACCAGGGCGCCGACGCGGCGGGCCGTTCCGCCGCACTGGTGCGGCTGCTGCTGGGCACGGCCCCGGAAGAGGTCGCACCGCTCCTCGGCGGGGCCGAGCCGTGGACGGTGGTACACGCCCGCCGTGCCGACGGTGCCCCCGTCGACCCGCTCACCGCGGGAGCGCTCGGCGCCGTGCTCGGCTCGCCCCTGGTCGACGCGGGCCGGGGGCGCGATGCCGTACGGGTGCTGGTCCCCGGCAGTGAGCGGATCGTCCCGCAGCCCGGCTGGACGCTCGGCGCGTCCGGCCCCGTCGCGATCACCGCTCTCGAACTCGCCGATGCCCAGGCGTCCCGCGCCCTGGGCCGCGCCGTGGCGGCCCGCACCCCGCTGGTCCACCACCGCCCCTGCTCCGGTTCCGGCCTGGCCGCGCTGGTCCCTCCGGACCAGGCCGAGGCCCACGCCCGCGCGCTTCTCGCCCCGCTCACCGAACCACTGATCGAGACCCTGCGCTGCTGGCTGAGTCTGCATGGAAGCTGGGACCGCACCGCCACGGCCCTGCGGGTCCACCGCAACACGGTCCGCCAGCGCATCACCCGGTGCGCGGCGCTGCTGGACGCGGACCTGGACGACATGGATGTGCGGACGGAGCTGTGGTTCGCCCTGCGGACGCGGTGAGCACCGGGGCATGAGCCGTACGCCGGCCGCCCCGCGCACCCCCGTACGGGTCGGGGCCGTACGGCGACCCGGCCCGCGCCCGTACACGGGCCGGGCCCGTACACGGGCCGGGCCGTGCCACCCCGGCACGGATCGGGACCGCGGATGGACCGGCCCCGCGTCCGCCGTACGCGAACCGGGTGCGGTGAAGGACGGCGAAGAGTCGTGCCCGCGCACGTCCGTACACGGGCCGGGAACCGCACGCCCGGTCCCGCGAGCCGTCCGTTACCGCAGGCCGAGGCAGGGCAGCCAGTCGCGCGGCGCTTCGTGGACGGTGGTGAGCAGGGCGCTCAAGACCCCCGGAACGCCGACGAGCAGGGAGTGGGAGGACCGCGCCGCACGGCTGGAAAGGGCTCCGGGGCCAAGGGTCTCGGGAAGTCGTCGTCCCAGGTACTCCGCCAGCCCGGCGCGCAGCACGGCGGCGACCGGGAGACGGGCGTAGCGGTGGAACGCGTCCGCCACCACCAGCACGCCCGCCGCGCCATGGCACAACCCGAGCCGTTCGGTCAGGGGAGCGCCGACGAGATGAAGGTCCTCGTCGTACCGTTCCGCGAGGGTGGTGAACGCGTCCGCCGCCCAGTCGGCCAGGCTCCGGTCGCCCAGGGCGTCCGCCGCGTCCCAGAGGGCCCAGGCGACCCCGGGGTTGCCGTAGCACCACGCCTGTCGGGTCCGGCCCCCTTCCGGCGGCGGGCCGTCGAGTCCGGCACCGTCCCAGCTCCGGACGGATCGTGCGTCGTCGAAGGACTGCCGCACCAGCCAGCGGGTGGCGCAGCGCAGCGCGTCCAGCAGCTCCGGCCACGGCCCCACATGGCGGACGGCGGCGGTGAGTGCCGTGACGAGTCCGGCGACACCGTGTCCCATGCCCGTGTTCACCCGGCCCTGCAACCAGCCGAGACCCGGATGGCCGGAGTACTGCCCGACGCGCAGCCGGTACAGGTCGCCGCTGTCGCACAGTTCCGTCAAGTGCGCGGTGAACGGCATGAGTTGGCTGCGCTTCGGTTGAGGCGTACCGATGCACAAGGCCAGCAGGGTCCCGGACGGCCCGCTGACGAGGTCGTAGTCGGGCAACGCGACGTCCACCGTGCGCCACGGACGTCTCCACGCCTTGTCCAGCAGGTGATCGCGCAGCCTGTCGGCGGCCCGGTGCAGCGGTGGATGGATACGGGCGCCGAGCCTGAGCCCGATCAGCGTTCCTGCCAGCCCGCCGTCATGCAGGCCGGGGTGGCAGGGGCCGTGACCGGTGGACCGCGCCCACAGCTCCACCGCGCGTCCGGCGCTCGCCACCGCCGCCGGGTCGCAGGTCTCCGCGACCAGACGGGCCAGTACGGGGATGCCGGGGTCGGGGGTCGCGTGCCCGGCCTCGGAGAAGTCGTCGAGAAGCCGGACGGCGATGTCGGGGGCCGCACGGTGCAGCGGGGCCTGGCTGCCTGGGTGCATCGGAACTCCTCGTCGAGGAGCCGCCCGGAACCGGTCCGGGTGGCTTCGTTCAACTCAACAGTGGACAGCTGATGTCCGGATGCGGAGCCGTCGGCGCAGGACTCCGTCTCTCATGCGTCTGTCACGGCAGGGCGGCGTTGCCGGCCCCCTCGGCCAACCAGTTTCCCGCTTTGGTACCGACTGAAAGAGATATTGCAATTATTCGTATGATGGGTGGTTGTGCGCTTGGCGCAGCCGCTCAACAGCGCATTGGCCGTTCGCGCCGTCGCACGAGCCGGAGCGGCGGCGGCCAGTCCGCCCCGACCGCCCCAACCGCCGGACGTACGCACGAGGTTCAGCCCTGGGATGGCGGGGCGGCCGGCGGGACTCCGCACCTCCATTTCGCACCGGTGCGCGACGGAGTGTCACGCTTGCCCAGCACGCTTCGAGCGCCCCGCATCCGCGCCTTTCTGCGCAGGTCACGGCCGTGTCACGCTGCCGTCGATCAGGAACGAGCTCTTGATCGGGAAAGAACCCCTGACCGCCGCCAGAAGAAGCCTGGTCGCCGAACCCCTGGCCACCGGAGCTCCAGTGCCGTGAGCGGCACCGGCTCATCGTCAGCAGAGAGGCATCCGCCATGAACCGCTTCACCGCGCTCGCCGTCACCTCGCTCGCCATGGTCCTCGGGCTCGCCACCGGACCCGCCGCCGCCTCGGCCGGCGAGGTCGCGCCCGCCGCGGCCCCGAAGACCGCCACCGCGTACAACTGCACCGCCGGGTACTTCTGTATCTACAGCGACTGGAACGGAGGGGGCACGCGTTGCCAGTGGTCGGACCGGAAGCGGGCCAACACCGCCGACGACTGCTCCTTCATCCAACGCGGCCAGAACGTCCGCTCCGTGTGGAACTCGACGAACCACCGCGTGCAGTACTACACGAAGACCAACTACAACAACCGCGTCGGATCCACCCCCTCCGGCAAGGGCGGCAACCTTCAGGGGAACTACCAGATCCGTTCCTTCCAGCCCCAGTGACGGGAGGAGCGGGGACGCACGCATGAGGCGCACCGTGCGTCCTCCTCCCCGGCCATCGGCCGGGGAGTGCCCGAGGGGTGGGAAAGGCAGCGCTGTCCGGCGCGCGTCCGTTGCCCGCGCCGAGGCCTCCCGGCGCCGACACCGATGAGGACCCGCAGGGGGGCCACGGCACGGACCGCTCGCCGTGCGGCAACAAAGTCCCCGACAGCCGCTCCGCTCATACGCCGGCCCCGTCCTCGCCCCTCCGAGGGCGGGGTCGGCCCTCGCGCGGAGGAATCACCCCGCACGCCCCGCACGCCCGGGACGACAGCGCCGGAGCCGAACCGCAGGACACCTGCACCGCCTCCGTGTTCAAGGACGACGCCGGGCCGACCCTCTGCCGGACCCGGCGTCCACCCGGTCTCCGGAGTCGCTCGGTCACCGACCCGGGTCGCCTCTTCCCGGCCATGTGGGAGCGTCTGCTCACCCGGGCCGGATGCGCTACGGCCCGAGGGCGCAGGCCCTCGACGCGCGGCAGCCGGGGCACGACGGAACGCCTCGTGGCCCGCGCCGTCTCCCCATGGCGATCGCCCCATGACCTCGCCGAGCATCGCCCCATGACCAACGCCTCGGGCGGACAGCGACCATCGCGGTGGAAGGACGGCCCTGGACAGCGGCAGTAACTGCCGGGTAACTTCTGTTATTACCTGAGCAAGCGCTTAGCCAGGCTGGCCCAGAACCCGACCGAAGCCGACCTGGTCCGGATGACGCCGTCCGAACCCGACCGAAGATGATCAAGGAGGCACCCGTGCGCCGTACGGTATTCGACGAGGACCACGAGGCGTTCCGGGAGACCATACGCGCCTTCATCGAGGCCGAGGTCGTCCCCCACTACGACGAGTGGTTCCAGCAGGGCATCGTGCCGCGCGAGTTCTACGGCAAGCTCGCCGAGCTGGGCCTGTTCGGGATCAACGTCCCCGAGGAATTCGGCGGCGCCGGTCTGGAGACCCACAAGTTCGAGGCCATCCAGTACGAGGAGACCGCCCGCGCGGGCGTCACCTTCGGCGGTTCCGGCGTCCATGTGCTGCTCGCCCTGCCGTACATCAAGATGCTGGCCGACGAGGAGCAGAAGAAGCGCTACCTGCCCAAGTTCGTCTCCGGCGAGGAGATGTGGGCGCTCGCGATGACCGAGCCGGGCACCGGGTCCGACCTCGCGGGCATGAAGACCACGGCCAAGCTCTCGGACGACGGCACGCACTACGTGCTCAACGGCGCCAAGACGTTCATCACCGGCGGTGTCCACGCCGACCGCGTGATCGTCTGCGCCCGCACCTCCGCGCCGACCGCCGAGGACCGCCGCTTCGGCATCTCGCTGTTCGCCGTCGACGCCAAGTCCGAGGGCTACTCCGTCGGCCGCAAGCTCGACAAGCTGGGCCTGCGCGCCTCCGACACCGCCGAGCTGGCGTTCGTCGACGTGAAGGTGCCCGCCGCCGACCTGCTCGGCGAGGAGAACAAGGGCTTCTACTACCTCGGCCAGAACCTGCCGTCCGAGCGCTGGGGCATCGCCTACGGCGCCTACGCGCAGGCCAGGGCCGCCGTCGCGTTCGCCAAGCAGTACGTCCAGGACCGCGTGGTCTTCGGCAAGCCGGTCGCGTCCTTCCAGAACACCAAGTTCGAGCTGGCCGCCTGCCAGGCCGAGGTGGACGCCGCCGAGGCCGTCGCCGACCGCGCGCTGGAGGCCCTGGACGCCGGTGAGCTGACCGCCGCCGAGGCCGCGTCCGCCAAGCTGTTCTGCACCGAGGTCGCCCACCGCGTCATCGACCGCTGCCTCCAGCTGCACGGCGGATACGGCTATATGAACGAGTACCCGATCGCCCGCCTCTACGCGGACAACCGGGTCAACCGCATCTACGGCGGCACCAACGAGGTCATGAAGTCGATCATCGCCAAGTCGATGGGCCTGTAGGACGGGCGCGTTCCTTCCATGAGCACGGCACTCGACTCCCTGCTCGATCTGCTCGACCTGGAGCAGATCGAGCGGGACATCTTCCGGGGCACGAGCCGTTCGGCCGTCATCCCCCGGGTGTTCGGCGGCCAGGTCGCGGCCCAGGCCCTGGTCGCCGCAGGTCGCACCGTTCCCGGCGGCGAAACGGACGGCTCCGGCCCGGTTCCGGGTATCGACCGGAGTCCCGCGCGGGGACTCGCAATCCCGTCCGCCCATTCCCTGCACGCGTACTTCCTGCGGCCCGGCGACCCGGACGCCCCGATCGTCTACGACGTCGACCGCATCCGGGACGGGCGCTCCTTCACCACCCGCCGGGTCGTCGCCATCCAGCACGGCCAGCCGATCTTCCACCTCTCGGCGTCGTTCCAGACGTACGAGGAGGGCCTGGAGCACCAGGCGGCGATGCCGCCCGCCCCGGACCCGGAGACGCTGCCGACGGCAGAGGAGTCGCTGCCCCGGTACGCGGACCGCTTCAGCGATCCGGGGGTGGTGGACCAGCTGATCGAGGCGCGCGCCGCAGTCGATCTGCGGTACGTGGACGCGCCGCCGTTCGCCACGGTCGGCGAGCCCCGCGAACCCCGCTCCCAGGTGTGGTTCCGCACCAACGGCAAGCTCGCCGACGACCCACTGCTGCACGTCTGCATGGCGACGTACGTCTCCGACATGACGCTGCTGGACTCGGTGCTGCTCGCCCACGGGCGCGGCGGCTGGGCGGTCGGCGACGTGGTCGGGGCGAGCCTGGACCACGCCATGTGGTTCCACCGGCCGTTCCGGGCCGACGAATGGCTGCTGTACGACCAGGAGTCGCCGACCGCGTCCGGCGGGCGCGGGCTCGGCCAGGCGCGGATCTACACCCAGGACGGCCGGCTGGCGATCACCGTCATCCAGGAGGGCGTGGTCCGCGTACCCCGGTGACCCGGGCGGGCGCGCGGGCGTGCGGGGCGGGGGCAGCGGCCGTCGCGGGGCGCCCGCAAGCCGGCGCGCGCCCCTGGGCCGGGGCCGTCGCGGGGCGGGGCGGGGCAGGGCGTGTGCCCCGGCCCCTCGGCCCCGTGCACTCCGGTGCCGCCCCTCGGCGGCCGGTGACCGTCCCACCTCGCGCCGGGCCGTCCGGTGCCGCCCCGTGCCGAAAAGCGGGTGCGTACCGGCCACGGTCCTGACACGCTGCGCCGATGAATCATGAACAGCTCTCCGCGATCGCCCACACCCACCACCCCGTCAAGGCCCCACTCGACGACGAATCGGTGCGACGCCTGCTGGAACAAGGGCTTCCGCGCGGCGACGAGCGGATACTCGATCTCGGCTGCGGCGGCGGGGAATGGCTTCTGCGCGCCCTGGAAGCACACCCTCGACTGCATGCCGAGGGCGTCGACATCTCTCCGGACGCCCTGGACCTGGCCCGCCGCAACGCCCTGCGCCGCGGTGTCGGTGACCGTCTGGCCCTCCACCACCGGAGCGCCGGGGAATTCTCCTCCCCGCACGCCTTCGACCTGGTGCTCAGCGTCGGAGCGTCCCATGCCTTCGGCGGGCTGCTGCCCACCCTGGCCGCGGCGCGCGAACACCTGGCCCCGGGCGGGAGGGTGCTGATCGGTGACGGGTTCTGGGACCGTGAGCCCTCCCCGGAGGCCGTCGAGATGCTCGGGGACTTCGCCGACCTGGCGACCACGGTGGACCGCGTGGTCGCGGAGGGATGGACCCCCGTGTACGGCCATGTGAGCACCCGCGCCGAACTGGACGCCTACGAGTGGGCGTGCTGGGGAACGATCGCGTCGTGGGCCCTGGACCACCCGGACGATCCGGACAGCGCCCAGGCGCTTGAGACGGCCGCCGCCCGGCGTTCCGAGTGGCTGCACGTCTATCGGGACACCTTCGGGTTCCTCACCCTGCTCCTGCGCAGGACCGCGGACTGAGGTCCAACCGCCGGACGACGGACTGATCCGCCGGGCTGCTTCCCGGGCCATCCGCGGGCCGGTCCCCACCACTCCACCGCCCGATCCGGCCGCCCCTGGCACTTCGCGGGCCGGTTTGCGACCGCTCCGCCGGCTGATCCGCCGAACCGTTCGGCCTGCTGCTCCGAGACCCCACCGCCCGACGCCGGACCCGCATGAGTGGGCTTCCCCGGTGCCGGTCCAGTGGTGCCGGGCAGTGGTTCGGGGGCGCTCCGCCGGGGCGGAGCGCCCCCGGCCCATCCAGGGCAGGTCAAAGCGCCCCCGCTGCGTCCGGGGTCAGAGCAGCCCCGCCGCGTCCAGCAGGTAGTCCGTGAGCGGGTCGTAGAACCGGGGATCCAGCACATGGTCGTCCAGCGGCACGACCACCTGGAGCGTCCCCTCGGCCTCACCCAGGAACAGCGCCGGGTCGTTGCAGTCCGCGTATCCCACCGCGTCCAGCCCTCGCTGTCCCGCGCATCCCGCCCAGCCGTGGTCGGCGACCACCAGATCGGGCAGCGGGCGGCCTTCCCGCTCCAGACCGTCCAGGATCGCGGCCATCGGGGCGGGCGAGTGGGTGTGCCAGAGTGTCGCGCCACGCTCCTGCACCGCCACGTCCGCGAACTGGAACACCATGCCCTCGTCGGCCACCAGCCCCGACGGAATGCGCACGACCTCGCATCCGGCGGCCCGCAACGCCTGCGCGGTCTGCCGGTGCACGTCGAGGAGACCACCCGGATGCCCGGTCGCGAACAGCACCCGCTCCGAACTCTCGGCCGCCTTCCGCAGCCGCGCCGCCATCCGCTCCAGCGCGCCGACCGTCAGTTCCGGGTCGATGGTGTCCTGCCCGAACCGGTGCTCCGGGTCGTCGCTGACCCCGCAGCGCTCGGCCATCACCGCCAGCACGTCCTGCTCATCGCGCCAGCGGTCGCCGAGCTCCAGTCCCAGCCAGTAGTGGCGGTCCCCGTTGGCGAGCTTGCGGTAGTGCGAGAGGTTGTTGTCGCGGGGTGTGGCGACGTCTCCGGCGATGCGCGTACGGACGAGGTGCTCGACGAGAGCGGCACGGCTGGGTATCGGCATGAACCCATTGTGCCGTCAGATGTGCGCAGTGTGTCGGAATCTTCCTGTGACGGGATCTTCCTGTGACGGGATCTTCCTGTGACAGGGCAGACCACCGCTCCCCCGCCCCGACGTCCTCCCTCCGGTATCTCCCCCCGGTGCCTCTTCGCCGGACCGGCCGCCCCCGAGCGAGCGAACGGCCGAGCGACCGACCGGCCAGAAGCCCGGTTCGTCACACACCCGATCCACCAGATGCCCGATCCACCAGGGCCCGGTCCACCCCGCCCCCGGCCCACGATGCGGCCGGGCGATCGGCCGACGGTCGGCCGCTCAGGGCAGTCGCGTCGAGTACGTGATCCGCTCCAGGTGGTAGTACCGGGCGACGCATTGCCCCGGCCACAGCCGTTTGCCACCGTTGCCGAAGGGTTCTCCCATCCCGCTGACCGACACCGGCGTGTACGGAAGCACCCGCGCGCCGCGCGCCGCCCCCTCCCGCAGCGCACGGTCCTGCCGGTCCCAGCGCTGGGCGCGTACGGCCATCTCCTGTTCCAGCCGGAGCAGCGGAACGGCGAGGCCGACACAGGTCAGCGCGCACAGGGCCGCCGCGACCGCCACCGTCGCCGTATGCGTCGCCCGTCGGCGGGTGCGCCGCGCACGCATCCGCAGCCCGCGTCCCAGCAGGGCGCCCGCGCACACCAGGAGCAGCACGTACAGCAGCAGGAAATCGCCCCATACGCGCGGCGCGATCGCCACGCTCGTCCCGAAGGCGGGGAGGGCGACGACGGTGCAGAGGAATCCGGCTACCAGAAAGGCGAGGAACCCGGCGAGAAGGAGGACCAGGGGCCGGCGCCCCAGCGGTCCGCCCGGCCACGGCTCTTCCTTCCCCCGCCCGTCCGGGCTCCGTCCCTCGGCCCCTTGCCCGTCCCCGCGCACGTCACGGCGTACCAGCGATCCCAGCAGCACGCCGGCCGCGAGCGCCCCCACGTACTGCCAGGTCGTGAGGACCGTGCCCAGGACATCCGCGAAGGCCCGCAGCGCCTCGCCCAGCGCCCGCGGACCGAAGACGGCGGTGGAGTCGGCGCCGAACCGTTCGCGGCGGGTGCGCGCGCCCGGTGACAGGTACAGGATGGCCGCCCCGATCACGACCCCGGCGAAGGCGACCGCGCACCAGACGCGGGTCTGGGTCCGGCCGGGCCCCGGCGCCGCCCGGTGGCCGAGCAGCAGAACGGTGGCGAGGAGGACGAGGACGACGACCGCGGTCTCCTCCGACAGCGTGCCGATGAAGACCCCGGTCACGAGCGCGACGCCCAGCGCGAGCGCCCGGCCCCGGCCGGTCCGCGCCCGCAGCGCCGGAATCACGGCGGCGCAGGCCAGAACGGGCGAGACGGTGTGTGAGACGGAGGAAGCGGGCCAGTAGAACACCTTGTACGGGTTCGAGGTCGCCAGGAAGAAGACCGCCGCGGTCATCGCCGCCACCAGCAGCGCGAGGCCGCGCGGCGCGGTCAGCCGGGCCCTGCCGAGCACGGAGGCGATCAGCGCCCACAGGATGCCCAGCATGACCGCCCCGCTGACCAGGGCGAACCACTGGTGTCCGGCGACGTCGAAGGCTCCGTACGCGACGACGAGCAGCGCGTTGGCGACGCGGCCGTTGTCCTGGAGGTAGAACTTCGCGATCATCCCGGCGGCGCCTTCGTCCCGTACGACCGGGAGGAAGCACCAGTCGTCCGCACCCGGGCGGACCAGTCGGCCGATCCAGAAGGCCGCGCCGAGCAGGGCGAGCGGCAGCAGGGCGAGCAGCGGCACGGCGCGGGCCGCTCTCCGCGCGCCGCTCCGCCGCGAGGCTTCCGGGGCGGGACCGGCGGAGCCAGAGGTGGGGCGGGCGGAGCCAGGGGTGGGGCCGAGGACGGCATCGGTGGAACCGTCCGGGTGGATCGCCTTCTCGCCGCTCCGCCGCTCGCCGTCGGCGGCGCCCTTCGACGTTTCCGCGGTCATGTGCGCTGGGACCTTCCGTACGGGGCTCGCGCCGTGCGGGTCGTGTGAGTCATGTGTCGCGTGTGTGCGCCGCATGCCATGCGCCGCATGTGGTGTGTCGCATGTGGTGTGTCGCGTGTCGCGCGCCGGGGATCGCATGGCGCTTCGACGCGACCGGGTGGTGCGAGGACTCAGGGCGCGGTGCGTCCGGCCCCGCTCCCGGCCGGTGCGGCGCGTCGCCGGGTCCGGTCGGCCCCGGAGTCGATGGCCCAGCGGGCGAGCAGGAACGAGAAGGGCGTGGCGAGGATTCCGGCGGCCAGGGCGGCGACGTTCTTGCCCAGGCCCAGCCGGCTCACGCCGATGTACAGCAGGGCTCCGGTGAGCACGAGATTGACGACGCTCGACAGCGGATACCGGAAGAGGGCCTGCCAGGTCGGCCTCGTGCGGCAGGTGATGTACGAGTTGAGCAGGAAGGAACCCAGAACGCTGATCACGTATCCGATGACGTGCGCGGTCAGATAGGGAATCCAGATGTTCAGCGTGGCGTACACCGCCAGATATACCGCCGTATTGACGAGGCCGACCGCCGCGAAAGCGATGAACTGGCGCACCGTGCGGAATCGGGACGCCCCGATGGCGGTCGCCCCGGATTGCCGCGCAAAGGACCGGTCCACCATGGAGTCCGGTGGCCCCGGGCGGTGCTTCGTCGGCCAGCCGTCGATCGGCGGCGCCTTCGCCGTTTCGTTCGTCTCGCGCACCACGTAGTGCGGGCGGCGTTTCGCCTCGAAGTAAATACGCCCCACGTATTCGCCGATGACGCCGAGTGTCGCGAGCTGGATTCCGCCGAGGGCGATGACGGCGGTCAGCAGGGTGGTGTAGCCGGGCACGCCGACGCCGTGCAGGGCCACCCCGGTAATGATCCACAGGGCGTATCCCAGCGCCGTGAGCGCGAGTGCGAGACCGACGTGGATGGCGAGGCGGAGCGGGCGGCTGTTGAACGAGATCAGTCCGTCGATCCCGTAGTTGAGCAGCCGTCTGCCACCCCACTTCGAGCGTCCCGCCGCGCGCTGCGTGTTCTGGTAGGCGAAGCTGACCGTGTCGAAGCCGATCCAGGAGAAGATCCCCTTGGAGAACCGGTTCGTCTCGGGCAGCGCGAGCACGGCGTCCACGGCGTCGCGCGACAGCAGCCGGAAGTCGCCCTCGCCGTCCACGACCTCGACGTCCATGCACCGGCCCATGGCCTTGTAGTAGGCGATGCTGAGGAAGGTGCGCAGGACCCCCTCCCCCGTGCGGTCCCGCCGCGCGACGACCTGGTGGTATCCGCGGCGCCGCAGTTCCAGCATGCGGGGCAGCAGTTCGGGCGGGTGCTGGAGATCGGCGTCCATGAGGACGACGGAGTCGCCGCGGGCCATGCGCAGTCCCGCGAGCATGGCCGCCTCCTTGCCGAAATTACGGCTGAAGGAGGTGTAGCGGACCCGCCGGTCGGCATCGGCGAGTGAACCGATCCTGAGCCTGGTGCGGTCGCTGCTGCCGTCGTCGACATAACAGATCTCGAAGGTACGACGAGTCGGTTCGAGAACGGAGATCAGTGCGCGGTGAAACGCCTCGATCACCTCGTCCTCGTTGAAACAGGGGACGACGACCGAAACCTGACATGTTTTCATTCATATTTCCCATCAGGCGTGGCGGGACAGCTCAAACCATATGCCTGGGGAACACCGGGACAACCGACCGACGAAGCCTGCGGAGAAAAAGGAAAGAGAATTGGAGGAATAACCCCCGATCCGCCGTGCGGCAATTCATTTATGTCATATATTCGGGGTGATTCCGGAGCGTGAAGCGCTACCCCCCTTCGCGCGCCCCTCCCCCACTCACAGGCGCGACGGGTCCCGCTGCCGACCCCTGCCGCCCGACCGCGCCAACGGGATCACCCGCCGACCGCCGCGTCAGCGGCCCCCGCTCGTGACCGCGCTCACGGCCCCCGCCGCTGCCCGCTACCGACGGCCGCCGCTTCGAACGCCCCGCGCGCCAGCCGGTGCAGCAGCGCCGCCGTGTCCGATCGGTCCGGCCGCACACCGGGGCGGCCCAGGTGCGGGGTGGAGTTCAGCAGACCGAAGACGGCGTGGACGGCGGCACGCGCCTCATGCTCGGGGAGGTCCTGATACAGCTCGCGGACGGCGTCCACCCACACCTCGACGTACTGCCGCTGGAGCTGGCGGACCCGCTTGCGGTCGGCGTCCCGGAGGCGGTCCAGCTCGCGGTCGTGCAGGGTGATGAGGGGGCGGTCGTCGAGGGCGAAGTCGATGTGCCCCTCGATGAGCGCGTCCAGCAGGGCCCGCGGCGAGCCGTCCGGGCGGGCCGTCTCCTCCGACACGCGCAGCCGCCCGCCGGCCAGCAGCCGCTCGCTGATGCCGACCAGCAGTTCGGCCAGCATCGCGTCCTTGCCGGGGAAGTGCCGGTAGAGACCCGGGCCGCTGATGCCGACCGCGGCCCCTATCTCGTCGACACCGACGCCGTGGAAGCCTCGCTCGGCGAAGAGGCGAGCGGCCTCCTTGAGGATCTGCTCGCGGCGGGTGGCGGCCGCGACGCGGGCGGCGTTGGTGCTCATGGAGGTTCATTCTAGACAAGCCTGTTAGCGATCGTTAACCTGAAGGCGAGAGATGTTAACGCCCATTAACAAACCGGCCGGGCGATGACATGCGGCAACAAGCGGCAACAACTGCGACCACTGCACCATCCGTGACCCCCGCGGTACGCGCGGTGGTACGGGCAAGGGGGCTCGACACGATGCAGCAGGCACCGGTGCTGGCGAGCGCGGCGGATCCCGCCTCCGCGGCCTGGCAGGCCAACGAGGCGGCGCATCACGCACTCGCCGAGGAGCTGCGCGAGCGGCTCGCCACCGCCAGACTGGGCGGGGGTGAGAGGGCCCGCGCCCGGCATGTGGCGCGCGGCAAGCTGCTGCCGCGCGACCGGGTGGACACCCTGCTCGATCCGGGCTCGCCGTTCCTGGAGGTGGCCCCGTTGGCCGCCGAGGGGCTGTACGGAGGCGCCGCCCCGGCGGCCGGGGTCATCGCGGGCATCGGCCGGGTCAGCGGCCGGGAGTGCGTGATCGTCGCCAACGACGCGACCGTCAAGGGCGGCACGTACTACCCGATGACGGTGAAGAAGCACCTGCGCGCCCAGGAGGTGGCGCTGGAGAACCGGCTCCCCTGCCTCTACCTCGTCGACTCCGGCGGCGCCTTCCTGCCGATGCAGGACGAGGTCTTCCCGGACCGGGAGCACTTCGGCCGGATCTTCTACAACCAGGCCCGGATGTCGGGAGCACGCATCCCGCAGATCGCCGCCGTCATGGGGTCATGCACGGCGGGCGGGGCATACGTCCCCGCGATGAGCGACGAGGCCGTGATCGTCCGCAACCAGGGCACGATCTTCCTGGGCGGCCCGCCGCTGGTGAAGGCGGCGACCGGCGAGGTCGTGACGGCGGAGGAGCTGGGCGGCGGCGAGGTGCACTCCCGCACGTCCGGTGTGACCGACCACCTGGCCGAGGACGACGCGCACGCGCTGCGGATCGTGCGGAACATCGTCGCCACGCTGCCCGAGCGCGGGGAGCTGCCGTGGCCGGTGCGGCCGGTCGAGGAGCCGAAGGCCGACCCCGCCGGACTGTACGGGGCCGTCCCGGTCGACTCGCGCACCCCGTACGACGTGCGCGAGGTGATCGCCCGGGTGGTGGACGGCTCGCGGTTCGCCGAGTTCAAGGCGGAGTACGGCACGACGTTGGTCACCGGCTTCGCCCACATCCACGGCCACCCGGTCGGGATCGTCGCCAACAACGGCATCCTGTTCTCCGAGTCCGCCCAGAAGGGCGCGCACTTCATCGAGCTGTGCGACCAGCGCGGCATCCCGCTGGTCTTCCTCCAGAACATCTCGGGCTTCATGGTGGGCCGCGACTACGAGGCCGGCGGCATCGCCAAGCACGGCGCGAAGATGGTCACGGCGGTCGCCTGCACGCGCGTGCCGAAGCTGACGGTGGTGGTCGGCGGCTCGTACGGCGCGGGCAACTACTCCATGTGCGGCCGCGCCTACTCCCCCCGCTTCCTGTGGATGTGGCCCAACGCCAAGATCTCCGTCATGGGCGGTGAGCAGGCCGCCTCCGTGCTCGCGACGGTCAAGCGCGACCAGCTGGGCGACGACTGGAGCACGGCGGAGGAGGAGGCGTTCAAGGCCCCGATCCGCGAGCAGTACGAGACCCAGGGCAACGCCTACTACGCCACGGCCCGGCTCTGGGACGACGGTGTGATCGACCCCACCGAGACCCGTCAGGTGCTGGGGCTCGCCCTGACCGCGTGCGCGAACGCCCCGCTTCCCCAGAGGGACCCTGCGGCGCCCGGTTTCGGCGTCTTCCGGATGTGAGGAACAGATGACGATGTTCGACACCGTTCTGGTCGCCAACCGCGGCGAGATCGCGGTACGGGTCATCCGTACGCTGCGCGCGCTCGGCGTCCGCTCGGTCGCCGTGTTCAGCGACGCGGACGCGGACGCCCGGCACGTGCGGGAGGCCGACACGGCGGTACGCATCGGGCCCCCGCCCGCCGCCATGAGCTACCTGAGCGTGCCCGCGCTGCTGGACGCGGCCCGCCGCACCGGCGCGCAGGCCGTTCACCCCGGTTACGGCTTCCTCGCCGAGAACGCCGGCTTCGCGCGGTCCTGCGCGGAGGCGGGGCTGGTCTTCATCGGTCCGCCCACCGACGCCATCGCGCTGATGGGCGACAAGATCCAGGCCAAGGAGACGGTCGCGGCGGCCGGGGTCCCGGTGGTGCCCGGCTCCTCCGGGACCGGACTCACCGATGCCCAGCTGACCGAAGCGGCGCGGGAGATCGGCACGCCCGTGCTGCTGAAGCCCTCCGCGGGCGGCGGCGGCAAGGGCATGCGGCTGGTGCGCGACGCAGCACTGCTCGCGGACGAGATCGCCGCCGCCCGGCGCGAGGCCCGCGCCTCCTTCGGCGACGACACCCTGCTCGTGGAGCGGTGGATCGACCGGCCCCGGCACATCGAGATCCAGGTACTGGCGGACGCCCACGGCAATGTGGTCCACCTCGGCGAGCGCGAGTGCTCGCTCCAGCGCCGCCACCAGAAGATCATCGAGGAGGCGCCCTCGGTCCTGCTCGACGAGGAGACCCGCGCGGCGATGGGCGAGGCGGCCGTGCAGGCGGCCCGCTCCTGCGGCTACGTCGGCGCGGGCACGGTGGAGTTCATCGTCCCGGGCGACGACCCCTCCGCGTACTGCTTCATGGAGATGAACACCCGCCTCCAGGTCGAGCACCCGGTCACCGAGCTGATCACCGGCCTGGACCTGGTGGAGTGGCAGCTGCGGATCGCAGCGGGCGAGAGTCTGCCGTACGCGCAGCGGGACATCACGCTCACCGGTCACGCCATCGAGGCCCGGATCTGCGCCGAGGACCCGTCCCGCGGCTTCCTGCCGTCCGGCGGCACGGTGCTCGCGCTGCACGAACCGCAGGGCGACGGCGTGCGCACCGACTCCGGACTGCGCGCGGGCGGCGAGGTCGGCAGCCTGTACGACCCGATGCTGTCGAAGGTCGTCGCGTACGGGCCCGACCGGGCCTCCGCGCTGCGCCGGCTGCGCGCCGCGCTCGCGGACACGGTGATCCTCGGCGTCCCGACGAACGCCGGCTTCCTCCGCCGGCTGCTCGCCCACCCGGCGGTGGCGGCGGGTGACCTGGACACCGGTCTGGTGGAACGCGAGGTCGACAAGCTGATCCCGCAGGGCGTACCGGAGGAGGTGTACGCGGCGGCGGCGCTGCTGCGTCAGCCCACCGGCCCGGACGCCGCGGCCCCCTCCGGCCGGATGGGCCCGCCCTCGGCACCGAGTGGCTGGGTCGATCCGTTCTCGGTACCGAACGGCTGGCGGCTGGGCGGCACCCCGGCGCGTACGGTGCACCACTTCCGGCTGCCGGGCCGCGACCCGGTGCAGGTCTCGCTGCGCCCCCGCGCGGTGGGCGCCGAGATGGCGTTCGGCCACATCGGGGAGGGGGCACAGCCGCCCGAGCCCGCGACGGGCGCCTGCGGTCCGCTGGCCCCGACGCCCGGCGGCCGGGAGACGGCCCGTACGGTCGAGCGGTCCGAACACCGCGTCGTCGTCGACCTGGCCGGTGTCACCCACGCGTTCACCCATGCCGCCGCCCCGGACGGGGTCTGGCTGGGCCGCGACGGCGACACCTGGCACGTGCAGGACCACGACCCGGTGGAGGCGTCGCTGGCCGGGTCCGCCCGGTCCGGCGCGGACACCCTCGCCGCCCCCATGCCGGGCACCGTCACCGTCGTGAAGGTGGCCGTCGGGGACGAGGTCGCCGCCGGTCAGAGCCTGCTCGTCGTCGAGGCGATGAAGATGGAGCACGTCATCTCCGCCCCGCACGCCGGGACCGTGACCGAGCTGGACGTCACCGCCGGTGCCACGGTCGCCATGGACCAGGTCCTGGCGGTCGTGACCCCCACCGGGGCCGATGCCGCCGCCGAACCCCCCGGGGAGGACGCATGACACCCCGCACCCTGCCCATGACCGTACCCACGCAGGACCTGCCACCGCGGGTACGCATCCACGAGGTCGGCGCCCGCGACGGGCTCCAGAACGAGAAGACCGTCGTGCCGACCGAGGTGAAGGCGGAGTTCATCCACCGCCTCGCCGCGTCGGGCCTGACCACCATCGAGGCGACCAGCTTCGTGCACCCGAAGTGGGTTCCCCAGTTGGCCGACGCGGAGGACCTGTTCCCCCGGCTCCGCGACATCGAGGGGGTCGCCCTGCCGGTCCTCGTGCCGAACGAACGGGGGCTGGACCGGGCCCTGGCGCTCGGCGCCCGGCGCATCGCCGTGTTCGGCTCGGCCACCGAGACGTTCGCCTCCCGCAACCTCAACCGCACGATCGCCGAGTCGCTCGCCATGTTCGAACCGGTCGTGGCCCGCGCCAAGGACGACAAGGTGCACGTCCGGGGCTACCTGTCGATGTGCTTCGGCGACCCGTGGGAGGGCCCCGTCCCCGTGCACCAGGTCGTCCGGGTCGCCAAGGCGCTGATGGACCTGGGCTGCGACGAGCTGTCCCTGGGCGACACCATCGGCGTCGCCACCCCCGGTCACGTACTGGACCTGCTCTCCGAGCTGAACGAGGAGGGCGTGCGCACCGACACCATCGGGGTGCACTTCCACGACACGTACGGCCAGGCCCTCGCCAACACCCTCGCCGCGCTCCAGCACGGGGTGACCACCGTGGACGCCTCGGCGGGCGGCCTCGGCGGCTGCCCGTACGCGAAGAGCGCGACCGGAAACCTCGCCACCGAGGACCTCGTGTGGATGCTCGACGGCCTCGGCATCGAGACCGGGGTCGACCTCGACGCGCTCACCGCCACCAGCGTGTGGTTCGCCGAGCGACTGGGTCGCCCCAGCCCGTCCCGTACCGTCCGTGCGCTCACGTCGCGGTGACCGACCGTCACCGCGGCGCCCCACCCGACATGCGGCAGCCAACCGCCACCGCCCCACCCCAGTCGCCCACAAGGAGTGACCTGCCATGCCCCTGAACCACCGGCTGACCGCCGAACACGAGGAACTGCGCCGCACCGTCGAGGAGTTCGCGCACGATGTGATCGCCCCGAAGATCGGCGACTTCTACGAGCACCACGAGTTCCCGTACGAGATCGTGCGGGAGATGGGGCGGATGGGCCTGTTCGGGCTGCCGTTCCCGGAGGAGTACGGCGGCATGGGCGGGGACTACCTCGCCCTCGGGATCGCCCTGGAGGAACTGGCCCGGGTCGACTCGTCCGTGGCGATCACCCTGGAGGCCGGGGTGTCGCTCGGCGCGATGCCCGTCTACCGCTTCGGCACGGAGGAGCAGAAGCAGAAGTGGCTGCCGAGGCTCTGCGCGGGCGAGGCGCTCGGCGCGTTCGGCCTGACCGAACCGGAGGCCGGTTCGGACGCGGGTGGCACCCGTACGACGGCGGTGCGCGACGAGGCCGCCGGAGAGTGGGTGATCAACGGCTCGAAGTGCTTCATCACCAACTCCGGCACGGACATCACGGACCTCGTCACGGTCACGGCCGTCACCGGCCGCAAGGAGGACGGCGCCCCGCTCATCTCCTCGATCATCGTCCCGTCCGGCACCCCGGGCTTCACGGTCGCCGCCCCGTACTCCAAGGTCGGCTGGAACGCCTCGGACACCCGCGAACTGTCCTTCACCGACGTGCGTGTCCCGCTGGACAACCTGCTGGGCGAGGAGGGGCGGGGCTACGCGCAGTTCCTGCGCATCCTCGACGAGGGCCGGATCGCCATCGCCGCCCTGTCCACGGGCCTGGCGCAGGGCTGTGTGGACGAGTCGGTGAAGTACGCGCGGGAGCGCCGCGCCTTCGGCAAGCCGATCGGCAGCAACCAGGCCATCCAGTTCAAGATCGCCGACATGGAGGTCCGCGCCCATATGGCCCGCCTCGCCTGGCGCGACGCGGCGTCCCGCCTGGTGGCGGGTGAGCCCTTCAAGAGGGAGGCGGCGATCGCCAAGCTGTACTCCTCGACGGTCGCGGTGGACAACGCCCGCGAGGCGACCCAGATCCACGGCGGCTACGGCTTCATGAACGAGTACCCGGTCGCCCGGATGTGGCGCGACTCCAAGATCCTGGAGATCGGCGAGGGCACGAGCGAGGTCCAGCGCATGCTGATCGCCCGGGAAATGGGCCTTCCGGCCTGACCCGGTCGGCCTGCCCCCGCAGGGCCTGAGTCCCGTCGCGTCCGGGGCGCCCGGGGCGTCCCGGACGCGACGGGAACATGCGGCGCCGCGGCGGCGTGCGCGCCGCGACGCGATCACCTGTTCGGGACGGTTGTCCGCCTGTTCGTACGGCTCCGCATTCCGGGTGGTGGCAATGCGGGTGGCCGAACACCGATCGAATCATCACCGTGGATTTCTCTCGCCGCACGGATGGTCAAGGCCGGGGCGCGTCCTATGGGCCGGCTGAGAGAATCCGCCCCATGGCGGAGATAACCCAGCACGACGGAACTTGGACCTTCGACGGAGAGACGGTGCGGATCGTACCCGGGCGGGGAAGGGGCGTACATCCCCTCCGGCAGGAACTGGGTGAGCTCGCCGTCCCGCTCCGGGCACTTGCCGGTATCGCCTTCGAACCCCACCGCAAGGGCGGTCGGCTGCGCCTGCGACTGCGCGACGGCGCCTGCCCGATCCTGCGCGCCGCGAACGGCCGGCTCAAGGACGCCGCGGACCCGTACCAGCTTGCCGTGGAGAAGGATCGCGGAGGAGTGGCGGAGTACTTCGTCGAGGAGGTCCGCAACGCCCTGCTGCTCGAACAGGTGCCGTCCGGTCCCACCGACCGGTTCCTGCTGCCCGGGCCCGCGGTGCCGGTCGCCGGAGGCGGCGGGGACGGCACGGCTTCGTTCGACGGGGAGACCATCCGGCTCACCTGGAACTGGAAGGCCGAAGAGGTCAAGAGCTCGGGCGGCCCGGTCGCCTTCCCGGTGTCGGAGGTGACCGAGGTCCACTGGATGCCCTCCATCGGTCTGGCCAACGGGCATCTGCGCTTCGTCCGGGGCGCGACCGGCCTGAGCTCCGCACCGGCACCGGCAGCCGAGTTCGACCCGTACGCGCTGGATCTCTGGGGGCTCTCCAAGAAGGAGTACACGGCGGTGCTGGTCGCGTCGGCGGTGCTGGTCCGGCTGCCGCACAGAACGGGATCCGGTACCGCCGGACCGGGCACGACGGCGCCCACGGCCGCGATCGGCCCGGCGCCGGAGGCGGGCGAGGCCGTCGAGGGCGCGCGGCTCGCGAAGACCCCGGCAGCCCCGGCGACGGCCCCGACCACAGATGCCTCCCCGGACACGCCGCCCGCCGACGACCACGACGTGCTGCTGCGGCGGCTCCGGGATCTCGGCGAGTTGCACCGGACGGGGGTTCTCACCGACGACGAGTTCACCGCGGCCAAGCAGGCCGTGCTGAAGCGCCTCTGAGCGCTCCCCGTTCCGCCCCTTGCCGCCTTTTCCCCCTGTCCGCCCTTCCCCCTCTCTTTCCCGCTTTCCCGCTTTCCCGCTGGTCAGCACCTCCGAGCATCGCCCCGGCCAGTGCTTCCGAGCACCTGCCCGGTCGCTTCCAAGCACCTGCCCGGTCGCTTCCGACCGCTTTCCTGGTCGGTTCCGACCGTCGCAGGGGTCGGCTCCGGACCCGCCCGAGAGCGTAATCACATCTCCGCCTGCCCGATATCGGGCAGAATTGTTGCACCAGTGACCCGCCCACCGCAGTATCTACGAGTGCTCGAACGCCGCCCGTCGCATGACGACCTCATCGAACACCTGGTACGCAGCACCGCGCTTCAGCGCGGTGAGGCCACCCGGGTGGTGTTCGACGTGCTGGCGTACTTCGACGAGACGGCCGAGGACTTCGTCCGCCGCCGCCACCGAGAACTGCAGTCCGGTGGCCTGGTGAACGCGGAGATCTTCGAGCGGATCGCTGCCGAGCTGCGGCACCGTGCGGTCGCGCCGCCGGAGCTCTCGCTCCGCCAACTGCGCCGCATCGTCTACGGCTGAGACGCCCGGGACGATCGCGACGGGGCCTGCCGGGATGACCGAGCGGCCGAGGCGGTCAAGGCAACCGAGACACCCGAGACGGCTGCGAAGACCGGTGCGCCCGAAAGGGCAGGTACGACCGAGACGGCCGAGACGGTTGGGCGTCGGGCACCACAAGTACATCGATGGAGGGGCAGAGACTCTATGTGCGGAATCGTCGGATATATCGGGAAGCGCGATGTGGCCCCGCTGCTGCTGGAGGGGCTGCAGCGACTGGAGTACCGGGGGTATGACTCCGCGGGCATCGTCATCACCGGCAAGGCGCCGGCCGGGAAGACCGCCGCGCTGAAGATGGTGAAGGCGAAGGGCCGGGTCCGTGAGTTGGAGGCCCGTATCCCCAAGCGCTTCAGCGGCACCACCGGCATCGCCCACACCCGCTGGGCCACCCATGGCGCCCCGAGCGACGAGAACGCGCACCCGCACCTGGACGCCGACAACAAGGTCGCCGTCGTCCACAACGGCATCATCGACAACGCCGCCGAGCTCCGTGCGAAGCTCGTCGCCAACGGTGTCGAGTTCCGCTCCGAGACCGACACCGAGGTACTGGTCCACCTGATCGCCCGTGCCCAGGCGGACACCCTGGAGGAGAAGGTCCGCGAGGCACTGCGCACGGTCGAGGGCACCTACGGCATCGCCGTGCTGCACGCCGACTTCAACGACCGGATCGTGGTCGCCCGCAACGGCTCCCCGGTGGTCCTCGGCATCGGTGAGAAGGAGATGTTCGTCGCCTCCGACGTCGCCGCGCTCGTCGCCCACACCCGCCAGGTCGTCACCCTCGACGACGGCGAGATGGCCACCCTGAAGGCCGACGACTTCCGCACGTACACGACGGAGGGCTCCTCCACGACCGCCACGCCCACCACCGTGGAGTGGGAGGCCGAGTCGTACGACATGGGCGGCCACGACACGTACATGCACAAGGAGATCTCGGAGCAGGCGGACGCCGTCGACCGGGTGCTGCGCGGTCGGATCGACGACCGGTTCGCGACCGTGCACCTGGGCGGGCTCAACCTGGACGCCCGCGAGGCGCGCGGGGTGCGCCGGATCAAGATCCTGGGCTGCGGTACCTCGTACCACGCGGGGCAGATCGGCGCGCAGCTCATCGAGGAGCTGGCACGCATCCCCTCGGACGCCGAGCCCGCCTCCGAGTTCCGCTACCGCAACCCGGTCGTCGACCCGGACACCCTGTACATCGCGGTCTCCCAGTCCGGTGAGACATACGACGTGCTGGCCGCCGTCCAGGAGCTCAAGCGCAAGGGCGCCCGGGTGCTCGGCGTCGTCAACGTGGTGGGCTCCGCCATCGCCCGCGAGGCCGACGGCGGCATGTACGTGCACGCCGGGCCCGAGGTCTGCGTCGTATCCACCAAGTGCTTCACCAACACGGTCGTCGCATTCGCGCTGCTCGCGCTGCACCTGGGCCGGATCCGGGATCTGTCGGTCGCCGACGGCAAGCGGATCATCGAGGGGCTGCGCAGGCTGCCCGACCAGATCAGCGAGATCCTCGCGGACGAGGACGAGGTCAAGCGGCTGGCGGCCGAGTACGCGGACGCCAAGTCGATGATGTTCATCGGCCGGGTACGCGGCTACCCCGTCGCCCGCGAGGCGTCCCTGAAGCTCAAGGAGGTCTCGTACATCCACGCCGAGGCGTACCCCGCCTCCGAGCTGAAGCACGGGCCGTTGGCTCTCATCGAGCCCGCCATGCCGACGGTCGCGATCGTGCCGGACGACGACCTGCTGGAGAAGAACCGTGCCGCGATGGAGGAGATCAAGGCCCGCAGCGGCCGCATCCTCGCCGTCGCCCACCAGCCCCAGGACAAGGCCGACCACACCATCGTCGTGCCGAAGAACGAGAACGAGCTGGACCCGATCCTGATGGGCATCCCGCTCCAGCTCTTCGCCTACCACACGGCGCTGGCCATGGGCCGGGACATCGACAAGCCGCGCAACCTGGCGAAGTCCGTCACCGTCGAATAGGCGCGTCGCCACGGGCGGCCCCCTCCCGCCGGTCGGCGAGGTCCGCCCTCCCCGCGCACCCACCGCTCCCGGCCGAACGGCCCCGCACCCACCGTGCCCGCGGCTGCGGGGCCGTTCCCATACCGGCTGTCCTGTACGAGCTCCCACCCCGTCGGCCGTCCCGTACGGGGGCCTCCGCGCCCGCCCTGTCAGCTGTTCTGTACAGGGGCCCGCCGCGTGGACGCCCCGTACCGACCGTTCCCGTACCGACCGCTGTCGGCCCCTCGCGCCCATCCGACGGTGACCGATACTGGACGCCCAGGGAGCCGACGGCGGCACGCGGCGACCGGAGCCAACAGGGAGCGTGGCGCCCCCGGGTACGGCCGGCGGCCGCGACGGACTCCCTCCGCGTGTGCCCGCCCTGCCACCAGGTGAGCGTTATGCACCCTTCGCGCATCACTGAGCCCCACCACGGACGGGCGGATCGCCGGTTTCCCGCAGGCGACTTGACGCCACGTCGGGTGAAGGAATCACACCTCACAACCGGAACGGTCCCCTACAACGGGGGAGGCGTCCCGGACACGGCTACGACGGGAGCGGGGGCGGGACAACGCGGGAGTACGCGCCCATGGCGACGGGGACTTCGGGACCACGGGACGTCATCGGGACTGCGGCACAGCGGGACTTGGGGATGGCGCAGCGGAGCATGCGAGAGGGGCGGGCGGGACGGCTGCCCGAGCCCGGCGGCCGGGGCGGCCCTTTCCGGGATGTAGGAGTTCCGGGGCGCCCCGCCCCCGAGCCCGGCGTCCGGGGCGGCCCGGACGGTGACCGGAACGAGGGCACCGGCGACGGCGGCGACGGAAGCCGCAAGGACCAGGGCCGCGGGCTCACGGTCCACGCCGAGTCCGCCGCCCGGACCACAGCGGCCCGGAGCGGGCCGAACCGGAGCCGCCCCGGGCCAAGGCGGGGCGGACCGGGCAGCCGGACCGCGACAGCGGTACCCGCCTCGCACCGGGCCGTACGGCCGGACGGCCACCGCTCAGGGGATGACGACGACCGGGCGCTGCGCCCGCCGCGCGAGGCGCCCCGCCACCGAGCCGAAGATACGGCCGACGACGCCGTGCGTGGAGCCCACGACGATCGCGTCCGCCGAGTACTCCCGGCCGACCTCCTCCAGTTCGTGGCAGATGTCCCCGCCGCGTTCAACGAGCACCCACGGGACCTCGGAGAGGTAGTCCGCACAGGCGAGCTCCAGGCCGAGCACCTCGGTGCGGTGGTCGGGCACGTCGACGAAGACGGGGGGTTCGCAGCCCGCCCAGACGGTGGTCGGCAGCCGATTGGCGACGTGGACGATGATCAGGCCCGAACCTGACCGGCGGGCCATGCCGATGGCGTACGCGAGCGCGCGTTCGCTGGAGGTGGAGCCGTCGAAGCCGACGACGACTCCGTGCTGGAAGGCGGGATCGCAGGAATGACGTGTTTCTTCGGCCGCCTGCGGGCCCGACATGGCGTCGGCCACCTGCTTGCGGTCGGCGGGTTCGGGGATTTCGTGACCGGCCATCGGTGTCTCGGCGAAGAGGGTCCTCGTGAGGAGAGCGACTTGGGAAAGAGCGTCAGCGGGCGGTGTTGCGGTGTCCGGGAATCATCTTCCCAACCCCTTACCCCCAAGGGTACGGCGCCATTCCTCCACTGCCCAGACCTGCGCAAAGCGCGCGCGACGTTTCACGGAGCATGCCCGAGGCGGACCCGTATGGCAATGCCGGTTGCGCTCTACACCGACAGGGGCGACTCCGGACTGTCCCGAACGACTCCGCTGAGTGACATCCCGATGGCGCCCGGGGCCGCGCCCATCACACCGCCGCCGAACCCCACGCCACCCCGCCCCGCCCCGGAATTCCGGCCTCCGCCCGGAGTGGATCACCACCCCACGGGCGGCCGCCGCACTGGCGGCCACCTCGCGGACACACGTCGCCCCCACCCGCCTCCGCCACCCCACCCCGAGCCTTCCACCCGACAGCGGACCGATACCGGCCCACCGGTCGGAAACCGTCGGCCCGCCGGCACTGCCCGGACATTCCGGGCGATCAGTCGCTCGACCTGCCCAGGGGGCGCAGAGAAGCAGTCGCGAACCAGGGTTGTGCGCCGGTTTACTGACCGAATCATGCATGCACAACCATCTATTTTCAGCCAACTTCGTACCCCCGTCTGTTCCTTGCCGAAATGGCCGATCAACCCCCTTGCCACCAGGAAGGAAGAGACCGCGCGGTACGATTCTGTCCGCCGAAGACGGGATGGGGACGGGCCATCAAGGCGAGGCCCCCTTCCGCGGACGGTCGCCGAGTGGAACGCTTCGTGATCGAATGCTTCCCGCCAAGTTGCCTTGTCGACATAACGCCGGTGGGCGAACTTGTCACGACGGCGGCACGGAAGCAGTAGATTCGATCTTGGGCATCGAGGACCGGGGACTCGTGCAGGACCGAGGGGAAAAGTGCAGGAGCGACAGGCCCGCAAGGACCAGGAAGACGCGAACACCGAGGGGGGCTTAGCGTCATGATCCAGGACTCCGCCACCGCAACGGAGGCCGTACGGAAGCTCAGTGGTCGACGACGACGGGAAGTCGTCGCCGTGCTGCTGTTCAGCGGCGGTCCCATCTTCGAGAGCTCGATCCCGCTCTCCGTGTTCGGAATCGACCGACAGGACGCGGGAGTTCCGCGTTACCGACTCCTCGTCTGCGCCGGGGAGGATGGGCCGCTCCGCACCACCGGCGGCCTCGAACTCGCCGCGCCCTACGGGCTGGAGGCGATCGGCAGGGCCGGCACCGTCGTGGTGCCCGCCTGGCGCTCGATCACCTCGCCGCCGCCCGCGGAGGCGCTGGACGCGTTGCGCCGTGCCCACGAGGAGGGAGCCCGCATCGTCGGGCTCTGCACCGGCGCGTTCGTGCTCGCCGCCGCCGGACTGCTGGACAGCCGCCCGGCGACCACGCACTGGATGTACGCGCCGACGCTGGCCAAGCGCTACCCATCGGTCCACGTCGATCCGCGCGAACTCTTCGTCGACGACGGCGATGTACTCACCTCGGCCGGGACCGCCGCCGGAATCGACCTGTGCCTCCACATAGTCCGCACCGACCACGGCACGGAGGCCGCCGGGGCACTGGCCCGACGGCTCGTCGTGCCGCCGCGGCGCAGTGGCGGTCAGGAGCGCTACCTCGACAGGTCTTTACCAGAGGAGATCGGCTCCGACCCGCTCGCCGAGGTCGTGGCCTGGGCACTGGAGCACCTCCACGAGCAGTTCGACGTGGAGACACTGGCCGCGCGCGCCTACATGAGCAGACGGACCTTCGACCGCAGGTTCCGCTCGCTCACCGGAAGCGCACCGCTCCAGTGGCTGATCACCCAGCGGGTGCTCCAGGCACAGCGACTGCTGGAGACGTCCGAGTACTCGGTCGACGAGGTCGCGGGCCGTTGCGGCTTCCGCTCGCCGGTCGCGCTGCGCGGGCACTTCCGGCGCCAGCTGGGCTCCTCCCCCGCCGCGTACCGGGCCGCCTACCGGGCCCGCCGTCCGCAGAGCGGAGGCGGTGAAGGGGTCGGGGACGTGATGGGGACGATCGTGCCCACCCAGGCCGGCGCCGCGGGTCGGCGCGGTGCGGCGGGGCCGCATGCCGTGACGTCGCCGACGGTCGTGGCGGGGGTGTCGGAGCTCGGTAGACCGAGCCCCGACGCGTTCGTCGCCGGACGCCCGGCCCTGCCGGGCCAGAGGAGCGCCCCGTAGGGTTGGGGCCATGAACGACCGCATGGTGTGGATCGACTGCGAGATGACCGGGCTCTCGCTGTCGAACGACGCGCTCATCGAGGTGGCCGCGCTGGTCACCGACTCGGAGCTGAACGTGCTCGGCGAAGGGGTGGACATCGTGATCCGCCCGCCGGACGCGGCCCTGGACTCGATGCCCGAGGTGGTGCGCCGGATGCACACCGCCTCGGGCCTCCTCGACGAGCTGGCCCGGGGCACCACCCTGGCCGACGCCGAGGCCCAGGTGCTGGCCTACGTCCGCGAGCACGTGAAGGAGCCCGGCAAGGCCCCGCTCTGCGGAAACTCGGTCTCCACCGACCGCGGTTTCCTGGCGCGGGACATGGCGGCGCTGGAGGGCTACCTCCACTACCGGATCGTCGACGTGTCCTCGATCAAGGAGCTGGCGCGCCGCTGGTACCCGAAGGCGTACTTCAACAGCCCGGAGAAGAACGGCAACCACCGGGCGCTCGCGGACATCCGCGACTCCATCACGGAGCTGCGCTACTACCGCGAGGCGATCTTCGTGCCGCAGCCCGGACCGGACTCGGAGCGGTCCAAGGCCATCGCGACACGCGTCGCACCGCCCGCGCCGTAGGGACCACCCCCGGGCTGCCGCCTGTCGTACGACGCCTGGCGACGGCCCCCGGCCCATGCCCGGAGCCCCGCCGTACCGCCCGGCCCGCGCCGCGTGCGGGGCGCTACGGCGAGGTTTCGCGGACACGCCGCGGCCTTCGGTGAAGCTACTGGTCATGGGCCTTTCGGGGATTCGGGGCGACGGCCGGACAACTGTGGCGCGAGCACCCTCCCGGACCCTGTACACTTTTTCTCGGCCGGTCGGAAACGACCGGACGCGGTGGGTATAGCTCAGCTGGTAGAGCACCTGGTTGTGGTCCAGGATGTCGCGGGTTCGAGTCCCGTTACTCACCCTGAGTGATCAAGGGCTGACCTGTGAAAACAGGTCAGCCCTTCTTCGTTTTCTCGCATTTGGGAACGTCACGGGAACATGGATGTCTGTCCTGTGCCATATCGTCCCCACATGGCGAGCATCGTGGAACGGCCCAAGAAGGACGGCACCACCACTTACCAGGTGAAGTGGCGCCAGGACGGCGAGTGGCAGTCAGAGCGGTCCCCCGCAGGCGCGAGGATGGTCCAGTCTTCGGGCTGACCCGGGCCAGGTCTTTGATGTGGTCCCCGCAGGCTCGGGGGTGGTCCGTCGATCTCCACGCCGAATCCGCGCCCGCCCTTGTGGACCCGCAGGCGCGGGGGTGGTCCTCCATGGTCACGTGGCGTGTCTGCATGCTCGCCGTGGTCCCCGCAGGCGTGGGGTTCGCCCCGCGCAGGGAGGGGCGGTTCCGTGCGTCGGAGTACGGTGGTGACACACGTTCTGGCGGGGGTCCACATGAATACGTCAATTGGCGACCGCATCCGCGCCCTGCGCGAGTTCCGCGACATCACACAAGAGCAGCTTGCACAGCGTGCCTCAGTGTCGGTTGACACCATCCGCAAGCTGGAACAGGGCGTCCGGGAATCCGCACGCATCAACACGTTACGTGGGCTTGCCCGCGCCCTGGACGTCCAGCTTGAACGCCTTGTAGGACAGCCCACCGTGACCCAGCAACTCACTGACGACGGCGGTCTACTCGCCCTACGCGACGCCATCCAGGACCCCGGCTCACTACCGGGCGTCCTCGATGACGACAACCTCGAAGACCCACCCAGCCCTACAGAGTGGGCCGAGCAGGTCCAGGCAGCGACCCACACGTACTGGACCGGCGGCTACTCCGAACTGGCGGGCACCCTCCCCAGTCTCCTTCGGGACGGCCAAGCCGCGGCCCGCGAGCACGACACTGAGACCGTATGGACTCACCTCGCGCTCGCCTACCAGCTGGCTGCGTCGCTTTCCGCCCAGGCTGGCCACCCAGATTGGGCGTACACCGCAGTTGAGAAGCAGCTTGCTGCCGCTGCTCGGGCGTCCGACCCACTCCTGGAAGGCATGGGGGTCTCCACCCTCTCGTGGGTCCTCCTACGTCAAGGCCGCTGGGAACAGGCCCAGTCCGTCGCAGAACGAAAAGCGGATGCCCTGGAGCCAGCACGCCGACGAGCGACAGCGGAGCAACTGGCCGTGTACGGCAACCTGCTGATCGCCGCAGCAACCCCGGCCGCTCGCAGTGACAGCCACGACAAGGCCATGGAACTACTGACCCTGGCCGAGTCCGCCGCTGTCCAGTCCGGCCCCGTACGCGCCTACGGCTCGGCGTTTTCCGTGACCGACGTCCGGACACAGCGGGTCAACATCTCTCTGGCTGGCACCGCTGGACAGCCGGATGCCGCCTTGACCGCATCCGGCGAAGTGGACCTGACAGAGATCAGCCGCCCTGTTCACTCGGCTTCCTACCGGCTCGACGTAGCGCAGGCCATGTACCAGACGGGGGACAGCGCGGGCGCTCTGGAACTGCTCCTGGAAGTGGAGGCCGACCAGCCCGAGTGGATCCGGTTCCAGGCTCTGGCCGCCGCCACCGTGCGCGAGATGCTTGAGGCCGAGCGTCGCCGGAACAGCACGCTGCGAGGCTTGGCGTCACGGCTCGGCGTTGATCCGGCACTGTAGGTAAGACGTTACGCCCTACCTACAACTGGGCTTTCTCCCTGACTGGTGGGTTCCGTCCCTGGGGTGTAATCGCGCGCGCTCATAGCGTGATTCACGTAAGCGGCGCCGGTCTCCCGCCAGGTTCGGCCGACGTCGTCCTCACACATCAGGGGAACTCGTGTCGACGATCGCCTTACCAGACATGAAGTCTTTGTCTGCCGCCCAGCAGCGGGGAGCGGCTTGCATCTGGTGCGCGGTGACGCTTTCGCCCGCCACCGCCATGAATCTCGGACCGCGCACCATCAAGGCACACGGGACAGACGCCTGGTGGTTCCCCCGCTGCTGCCAAGGATGCCGCGTCGATCGGGGGCTGGTCGTATGGGGATGACGCTCAAGGTGTACGAGGTCAACCGACACGGCCTGACACGGGTCATCCGCCCGAAGGGCGAGGTTACCCCGGCCGAGGAACTGCCCACGAAGGACGGGTTCCCCGCCTGCCGGTGCGACCGGTGCAAGGACGGACAGAGATGACCGCGCAGCCGAAACCGGCCGCGCCGCCTGGCCCTGGCTGGTGCCACTGGCACAAGGGCCCGTCCGGCACTGCGGTCCTGGTCTGCATCATCGAGCAGAACTCAGGCCCTGGGATCGCCCAGTACGCGTGTGCCCCGTGCCGAGAGCAGCGCGGTCTCCGCCCGTACGACGAGCAGCCGTGACCGCGCCGGCCGGGCGCCCGCTCCCCGATCCGCGAACGCTGACGTGGGACCAGGCCGCCGGGCGTACGTGCGTCTGGTGCAGGAAGCCCCTGACCACCGGCACGGTTCGTGTCGGCGTCATCCGCGACCAGCTCGGCGCCCACAACCTCTCCACCGAGGTATGGACCGGGCCCTGCTGCGCAACCCCCGGGGCGCCTGCCCCGTAGACCCGAGACTCCCGCTCCGGTGGCCCGGTGGGGACTCATGCACCAAAGCGGGTCTGGCCCCGCCTCTCCCACGCCAGCACCATCGCGCGGGAGGGACGGCGAAATCCCCCGCCGCACGGACGGCGGGGCGCGCACCCCCGACAGGGACACCCCGGGTGCCACTGTCCGCCCAGCGGGGAGCCAGGGGCCCATGACTCCCCGCACGGGTGCCGCCTGGTCAGCGGTGAGGCACTGCGCACAGCGGCCCCGGCCCGGCACCAACCCCCCGTGCACCGGCCGGGGCCGCCGACCTGGAAGACCTGAGACAGGAGGGAATGAACCATGATCACCCTTGCGGACCCGCGGGAAGTCTTTCCGCTCACAGCCGAGGGCGCGCGCGTCTTACACAGCAGTGAACCGCCGAGCAACGAGGCCACCCGCCCGTGGGTCCTCCGGTTCGCCCGGACGCCCGACGCCACACAGGCCATCGTGAAGCCCCCGGCCGTCTACGACAACGAGTTGCAGATGTCCGTCGGCCTCTACGAGGGCCCGCTCCCGTACATGCAGACCCACACGCCCACCATCCCCGACGGGTCCGTCGACAACCCGCCGCCACTCGACGAGGGCCCGAAGGACTGACCCCATGCCCACCGTTCTCGTGATCGCAGCGCGCGACGACTGGCCGACCGACCGCGTCGTCCAGGCCCTCACGGACGGTGGGGTGGAGGTGTTCCGCATGGACACCGCCGAGTTCCCGCAGGAACTCACCCTCGCCGGGCGCATCGACGCCCGGCGAGGATGGGTTGGCGGGCTCACCACCGCCCACCGCGCCGTGGACCTCTCCGACGTCTCCGCCGTCTACTACCGCGCCCCGAACCCCTTCGTCCTCCCCGCCGCCATGTCGGAGCCCGAGCGCCGGTTCGCCGCCGCGCAGGCCCGCTCCGGCCTCGGCGGGATCATCACCGCGCTCGACTGCCGATGGGTCAACCACCCGGCTGCCATGTCCCGCGCCGAATACAAGCCCCTCCAACTCGCCACCGCGCGAGACAGCGGCCTGACCATCCCGCCGACGCTCATCACCAACACCCCGGACGCCGTCCGTGCGTTCGTCGGCGACACCGGCGGCGCCGTCATCTGCAAGCCGGTAGCCACCCCCGTATTCGTCGAGGGCGACCAGCTCAAGACCGTGTACACCCACCGCGTCACCGAGGCCGACCTCGACGACCTGCGCGGCATCGACACCACCGCCCACCTGTTCCAGGCATGGGTGGACAAGGCACACGAGGTGCGCCTGACTGTGGTGGGCGACCGCCTGTTCGCCGCCGAGGTCCACGCGGGCAGCGCCGCCGCCCACACCGACTGGCGCAGCGACTACGCATCCCTCACGTACCGCCCCGCCACGACGCCCGACGACGTGGCCGAGGGCGTGCGACGCTACATGACCGCCCTCGGCCTGCGATTCGCCGCCGCCGACTTCATCGTCAGCCCCGACGGAGGGTGGACGTTCCTGGAGGCGAACCCGTGCGGCCAGTGGGACTGGCTCGAACACGCCACCGGCCTACCCATCGCGTCGGCCATCGCCGACGAACTACGAGGAGTCCCCGCATGAGCGCTCCGCCCATCGACCAGGCCCGCCCCTACATGACCGCTCTGACCGACGAACTGACCCGCTCCGGTGCCATCCGGACTCCCGCGTGGGGCCAAGCGTTCGGGGACGTTCCTCGGCACGTGTTCGTGCCCCGCTGGTTCCAGCAGGAGACGAACGGCAAAGGCATCACCGTATGGCGCGAACACCACGGCGCGAACACGGCCGACGACCTCGTCGCCGTCTACCGCGACCAGACGCTCGTCACCGCCCTGGACCCGGACACCGCCGAGCAGGTCGACGACACCGCGTGGACCGGCATCCCCACGTCCTCCAGCACCCTGCCCAGCCTCATGGCCGGAATGCTCGAAGACCTGAACGTCCGGGACGGCCACCGCGTCCTCGAAATCGGCACCGGCACCGGCTACAACGCAGCCTTGCTCTGCCACCGGCTCGGCGAACACCTCGTGTACTCCGTCGACATCGACCCCGCCCTCGTCGCCGCCGCGCAAGACCACCTGTCGGCCGCAGGCCTCACGCCTCAACTCGTCCCCGCCGACGGGACGCAGGGCTACCCCACTGGGGACACGTTCGACCGGATCATCGCCACCTGCTCCGTACCGGCCATCCCGGCCGCCTGGATCGAGCAGAGCAAGCCCGGAACGATCCTGGTCTCCGACATCGCCCTCGGCATCGAAGGCGGGCTCGTCCGCCTGGAGGTCGACGAGACCGGCCGCTCCTTCGGCAACTTCACCGCGACGGCCGGCCGCTTCATGGCGGCGCGCGCCGAGGCCCGCACATACGCCGCGCCGCAGCGGCGCGAGCGCGCCGCGGAGACGGACACGCACCCCTCGGCAGTCACGGCCACACACATGCGCACCCACTACCCCTTCCGACTCCTCCTCGCCTTCCATCTGCCCGGGGCGGAGATCGTCTACCACGTCGACGACTCGGGAACCACGGCTCTCCAGATCCAAGGCCCCGACGGCTCATGGGCCCGCGCGCCCCTCGTAGGCGACGACATGGGGATGGTCGCCTACGGCGGCGATCCCGGCCTCTGGACCCAGGTCGAAGCCGCGTGGCGCTGGTGGAACGACGCGGGCCGCCCCTCACACGACAGGTTCGGCTACGTCCGCGAGGCAGACGGGAGCGCACACGCCTGGCACATCCCCGACGGAACCCGGTGGAACATCCCAGCCCGCGTGTAGTCGGCCCCGCGCCGACGACAGACCCCCCGCCGCTCTCGTGCGGCGGGGCGCGCATGCCCGCCCGGCGCGGAGCCAGGGGCCCATGACTCCCCGCGGGTGCCGCTGTCGGCCAGCCGCGGGGCACTGCGCAGGCGGCCCCGACCGAGCACCAAATCCCCCGTGTGCTGGCCGGGGCCTCCCAACCGAAACACCCAGAGCGAGCACGATGCCCCAGTCCGACGGCGGCGCACAGCCGACCACGTCCCCCGATGAACCCCGGAGCCGTCCAGGCCGCCGCCGCTTCGGCGGGGACGCTGCTACGTTCCCGGGTCATGACGGTTACGGGCTTTGCTACTCAGACCTTGCAGGGCCTGGCGGACACGCAGCCGGGCTGTTCCCGCGGGAACACGAGGGGAAACAGTCAGGCGTTCAGTGGCGCGCACTGGTATCGAACTGACCCGTTCGGGTCAGATTTTCGGCATCCTCGCAGGTCAAAAGTAGGTAACAAAACAGGTTCGAGCCCCGTTACTCACCCTGAATGATCAAGGGCTGACCTGTGATAACCGGTCAGCCCTTCTTCATGTCCGCACACTTGGGAGCACTGCGGGAACACGGGTGCCCGTCCTGGGCCATATCGCCCCGCACGGCGAGCAACGTGGAACGGCCCAAGAAGGACTGCACCACCATCTACCAGGTGAAGTGGCGCCAGAACGGCAAGTGGCAGACGAAGCCAGCCCGGCGCCTGATCGCGCTCTCCCCCGTGCAGATTGATCTCGTGCGCCGACAAATCCTCCGGCGTCTCGCTCATTACAGCGCACCTCCCCGCACTTGACCGCCCCGGGCCACAATACGAATGTCAGTTCGAATCGCACGGCGTAAAGCGGAGACGTTCATTCCGCCCCCAGGCAGATCACCCATCACGCACCGCCACAGCGGGCCGGACCAATCGTTGAGCGTGGGGCCCGGTCAACGGGTCGATCGTGCACCACACCGGGACGAAGGGCACCGCGTCCACCGTGGCGATCGTCCGTGACGGGTATACGCCTGCCCTGCCCACTCTGCGGCGGTTGATCACGAAGGACGACTGGGTGCACATGGTCGGCTGGGACCGCACCAACCACGCCGGGGGCGGCGACCCCGGGTCCTGGACCAAGTGATCGCCGAGTCCCTCGGCACGGCGCCGACCCGGCCGACGAGGGGCAACGCGAACAGGGTCGACGGCAACGCCCGGTTCTCCGGCTGGGAGTACGAGGACCACTAGAACGGAAGTGGTGCGGGGAGAGGCGGTTTCGTGCGTCCGGGGTCAGGGCTTTGTCTCGCCGAGGGCGGTGCGCAGCCAGTCCAGAGGCCCCTGGCTGAGAAGCTCATCCGCAAGGCGCCGGCCGGTCTCGGTGAGCAGGCGGCCGCGGCTGTTGTCGATCCACCGCTGTGCGTTCTCGTAGCCCTGGGCTTTGTACTCGATACCCTGGAGCAAGCACTCCAGTTTGTCCGCGTCCCGGGCACAGATGGCTTCGGGCGATTCCTTGCCCTCGTACTCGGCGACGATGTCGCGGATCGCCGACGCAAGCACCTCCGGCATGTCAGCCGTCTGGTCCGCGGTCACCTCCTGCGGGTCACCGGCAGGCGCGTACTTCTTTCCCACGTAGTTCACGTCCCCGGTCCGGGTCTCCTGAGTGTCGTGCCACACCGCGAGGTAGGCGGCTCGGGCAGGGTCGGCACCCTCCAACTTCGCGATGATCGTGGCGATCAGCGACGTGCGCCATGAGTGCTCGGCAACACTCTCGGGATCGCGGACCCCGGCCATCCACCAGCCAGTGCGCCGCGTCTGCTTGAGCGTGCCCGCCTCGTACAGGAAGCGGCCCACTGCGGCCAGGTCGTCAGCCACGACCCTCTCCTCTCACGCCTCGGCGAGGCGGATTGCGTACCGGATGCCCTCCAGCTCCCGGCGCGCTCGCGCCGACAACTCCCGGCTATCCAACATCACGGGGAAGGATGCGCGTAGCTCGTTCCCAGTCGAGGTTCCGGGGCGCAACAAGGTCGGTCGAGCGGCGAGCAGGGCCCACAGGGTGTGAATGTTCAGGTCGAAAAAGCCATGACTCGGGGTCATGCCTCGTACAAGGTGACGCATCAGCTTGTCGCCGGGCCACGGTCCTGGGCTCGCGGCGGCAATGAAGTCGTCAGACAGCTGGATGTGCGGTGTCTCGCCGATCCAGTACGCCCAGTAGTTGAGGTTCGCTGCCTCGCCCGCGTCGTCGTCGGCGAGCGTCGTCGTGATGAAGTGCCCTATCCGGTCCCGATCGCCCTGCCTGGCGGCGACGGCCGCGACCGAGCGGGAGTTGAGCCAGCTTGTCAGCCAGTCGTCCGGGCGCTCGGTCCGCTGTTGCTGGGCCAGCCACTCAGAGGTGTCGGGCGCGTCGTCGTACCCGGCCAGGTAGAGGGCTTGGCGGCGCAGCAGAAAGCGGTCCTTGCCGCGCGCGTGCTCGGCGGCCTGGCGCATGCGAGAGAAGAAGCGCCTGCGGTCGGCGGTGGGGAGTTCCGGCCCGCACGGCACGGGGCCCCGGCGCGGTCGCGGCGGGTCAGGCAGTGCTCGCAGCGGTGTCGGAGTCACGCCGTTGAGCGGCCAGGAGAGCACCTCAACCAGGTCCCGCTGCATGACCCATGCGCCGATCGGGCTGTCGTCGGCGGACGTGTCCTCGTCAAGGGCGCCGGCCAGCAGTACGTCTGCCTCCATAGCCCGCTCCAAGGCTGCGAGCAGGGCTGGCGCGCTACCCAACTGCAAGAGCTCGTGTCGGTACATGAGCATCTGCCCGACCGGCATAGCCATCAGGGGCCGGCGCCCTGATTCCCATCCTGCGACCGTGTCGGGCGAAACCCGGAACCGCTCCGCGAGGCCCTCCTGAGTGTGGCCCAACTGCTCACGGATCAGGCGGAAGATGTACCCGGACACTATGCCGCTGCGGCTCCTCCGCGGCGTTCCCTGACCGCCAGTCAGGGGGGTGCGTGATCCGGTGTCCATGGCACCCCCTTGTCTGTTGAACGCGGCCAGGCACCCGTACTCGCAGTCAGTTCAAGCGGCGGCCCCTGCCCCCATACCGTCGTAGGCACAGTGACGGCCTGGCAACTCAGGGTAGTGGAAGGGACGTCGTCGTGACGATGACGATCAAGGTGTACGAGGTCGACCGGTACGGTCGAACAACGCGAGTTGTCCGCCCGAAAGCTGAGGTTGTTCCGCTTGAACACGCGCCGCTGGCGGACGCCTACCCGGCCTGCGAGTGCGACCTGTGCGGCACGCGTCGCACGTCCGGGCAGGCGGCGGTGGCGGGTGCGCACCCACGACCCCTTCCGCCTGCTCCTCGCCTTCCACCTGCCCGGAGCAGAGATCGTGTACCACATCGACGACGCAGGGACTACGGCACTCCAGATTCAGGGCCCTGACGGTTCGTGGGCCCGTGCGCCCCTCACTGGCGAGGGAACCGGCACCGTTACCTACGGCGGCGACCCTGGCCTCTGGGCCCGGGTCGAGGACGCATGGCGCTGGTGGAACGACGCGGGCCGCCCCTCACACGACAGGTTCGGCTACGTCCGCGAGGCGGACGGGGCCGCGCGCGTCTGGTACATCTCCGACGGAACCAGCTGGGCCGTCCCCGCCCACGGGTAACCCACTCCGCGCACGACGGCGCCCCCGCTTCGGCGGCGACGCTGCTACGTTCCCGGGTCATGACGGTTAAGGGCTTTGCTACTCAGACCTTGCGGAGCCCGTGCGTCCGGGATCAGGTGCCGGGCTGGTCGACGGCGAACTCGTAGGCGATCTCCCACCGCACATCGGGAATGACGATGTCCGCGGTCTCGACCGGGCGCCCCTCGATGTCGTAGTAGGTCCGCTCCACCTGTGTGACCAGGTCGCCGACGCTTATGCCCAGCAGGTTGGCCTGCTCCTGCGAGGCGCGGGCCGGACGGGGCACCTCGACGGCGGTCTTGATGGCGACGCCGATCGATCGCATCCGCTCGACGACGCCGGCACCGGCGTGCGGGCCCATCTCGGGCAGGACGATCGGGGTGCCGTCGGTGATGGCCATGGGTTCCCACGACTCGGACAGCTGGGCGGGAAGCCCGTCGGCGAGGAACTCGTAGTGGGTGACGACACACAGGTCACCGGGCTCGATGGCCAGCCGCTGGGCGATGTGGATCGGGGCCGGGGTGCGGGCGGCGCTGCGGGACTCCCACGTTCCGGCGCGACCCCGCTTGCGCATGTCGGCGCGGAACGAGGACCCGGCGCCGTGTTCGCGGTCCCGGCAGCGGACCATGCGCAGCCGCTCGCGCGGTCGGCGTACGTAGGTGCCGGATCCCGCGCGCCCTTCGAGGATGCCTTCGATGATCAGGCGCTCCATGGCGCGCTGGGCGACGGACTGCCCCACGCCGTACTCCTCGGCGATCCGGGCCCGGGACGGGAGCTTGTCGCCCACGGCCCATTCACCCGCCTCGACGCGGGTGCGCAGAGCGGCGGCCACTCGCAGATAGGGCGCTTCACGTGGCATGTACGCGACTCCGGGACGTTGTACGTCGACATTGACAAAGCTAACCCATCAGGTCGAAGCTGAATATTCAGCCTCACGAACAGTGACGGCCGATCGTCAGGGGATGTCTATGTCTGCCGCGCTTCCACATGTCGTCGCGCTCGCGTCGCTGCTCTCCGCGGCGACCAACAGCGAGCCGCGCATCACGGAGACGGCCGATGCCATCCGGATCGAGGCCAACCTCCCCGCCGACCTGAGCGCCGTCACCCGGTCCGCCATCCTCCGCACCCTCGGCACCGCCGACCGGTACGGCCACGACCGCACGGAGAACGGCGACGTCGTCTGGGCCGAGATCTACCTCTACAGAGAAGAGAAGCGGTGACCACCACCCCCACCCGCCCGCTCCCCGACCCGAGGACGCTGACGTGGGACCAGGCCGCCGGGCGCGCCTGCGTCTGGTGCAGGAAGCCCCTGACCACCGGCACGGTCAGCGTCGGCATCATCCGCGACCGGCTCGGCGCCCACATTCTCGACACCGAGGTGTGGACCGGGCCCTGCTGCGCCGGCATCCAGCCCCGGGCGCGGCCCCGGTGACTCCCGTCGACGGCAGCCCGACGCACCCTGCCACGACCGGCCCCGCACGACCGGTCCGGCACGGGCGGTCCGGCACGGGCGGTCCGTCCGCGGCGGCGGACGGCATGGCGCCCGCGAGCACGGCCGTCCCGCCCGTTCACCCCCGTACCGCCCCGCACAGAAGGATTCCGTGGCGTATCGGCCGCCGTCATGCCCCACGGCCCGGACCGCCGGGCGTGCCGGGGCGGGTGGCCGGGCGTGCCCGGTGGCCCGGTCGGCGGGCGGGGTCAGGCGAAGGCCGAGGGCGGCGGCGCCGGGGAGGGTCTGGCGTCCGCGTCGGTCACCGCCGCCGCCCCGCCAGTGAAGTCGGTGAGCGCCCGCCCGTGTTCGACGCGCCCGGGGTGCGGATCGGCCGCGACCCGGCGAGTCAGTTCCGCGGCCTTCGGCGGCAGGTCCGAGGCGAGCAGCACGGCGTTCCCGAAGCGGCGACCGCGCCACACGGCCGGGTCGGCGGCGAGGACCAGTTCGGGGAAGACCGCGGCGGCGGTGGCGACCTGGCCGCGCAGATGGGCCAGCGGCGGCCCGTCCGCGAGGTTGGCCACATAACTCCCGCCGGGCTTCAGGACCCGCCGCACCTCCGCGAGGAACTCCGTACTGGTGAGGTGCGCCGGGGTGCGGGCACCGCTGAAGACGTCGGCGATGACGAGGTCCGCCCAGCCGTTCTGGACCTTTCCCAGCCCGGCACGGGCATCGGTGTTACGGACCCGGATCCTGGCCTGCGGGTCCAACGGGAGTTCCCGGCGCACCAGTTGGACGAGCCGGGCGTCCACCTCGAAGATCTGCTGGGTGGAGCGGGGCCGGGTCGCGGCGATGTAGCGGGCCAGTGTGAAGGCCCCGCCGCCCAGGTGGACCACGTGCAACGGGTGCCCGGACGGTGCGACGAGGTCCGCGATGTGACCGATCCTGCGCTGGTACTCGAAGGACAGGTGCGTGGGGTCGTCGAGGTCCACATGGGACTGGGGGGCGCCGTCGAGTGTGAGCGTCCAGGCGCGCGGGCGCTCCCGGTCGGGCATCAGCTCGGCGAGACCGCCGTCCACGGGCTCGGCGACGGTCTCCGCACCACGCCCGCCGCGGCCCAAACCGCGTCCGCCGCGCCCGGAAGCGTTCCCGGCCCCACGCCCGGAACCGTGCTCGGTCCCGACGTCGGCCCTGCGACCGGATCGTTTGCGGGCGGGCGCGCCCCCGCTCGACGCTGCTCGACGTGCCACTGCCGCTCGTGCCCCTGCTCACCGCTCATCGCTCCGGACCGGTGCGCGACCGGCCGTGCCGGGGAACCCCGGCCACCGGCCCATTATGGGCGGCACACGAGGGACCTGCCGCAACGCCCGTGAGAACGGACCTCAGAGGGCCCATGAGGGAACGGGCCCACGATCGCCTCCGGCTCGGGCGGGCGGGCCGTGGTCGGCGACAGACTGCGGACCGTGGTCGGCAACGGTCTGCGGACCGTGCTCAGCAACAGTTGTCGGCCGCCTCGATCAGCCGGGCTGCCTGGTCGAGGGCGGCCCGCAGCACGACCGGGTCGGTGACCGGGGCGTCATCAGCGGGCGGCAGCAGCCAGCCGCCGCCCACCGGCGGCTCGGCGGGAACGGGCGACTCGCGGCCGTCGGTGCGCGTACAGGCGCTCCCCGGGACGTCCCACGCCTCGGCGGTGCCCGGGGGCACCAGGAAGCCGAGGGTGTCGCAGTCGCCGTCGTGCAGGACCGGGCCCACGGCCTCCTGGTCGCCGCCCCGGCGCAGGATGTCCACGGCCTCCAGGCCCTGACGGGCCGGAACGGTCACCACATCGCAGGGTTCGGCGTCGTGGCCCTCCGCGGATGCCGCAGACGCCGCGGACTTCGCGGCATCCGTCGCGGCCGGGGCCGTCGCAGTCGTCCGTGAGCCGGTCTCCGTGCCGAGATTCAGCAAGGGACCTCTCCTCTCATCTCTCATCGCTGGTTCGTCGCTGCGTCTCATTCACCGGGCGGATCACCGCCGGATCTCATCGCCGGGCGGAGCCGGATTCCGTCTTCCGCAGGGACCAACGCGCCGAACGCGTCAAGGGCTACGGTGCCACGCCGCCGCATTGAGTGGCAGTTCATGGCAGATCGCAAGAGAGATGCCCCTTTCATTACCAAACACCCCATGTGCGGCCGGTCATGGCGAGTACGTTCTTGCTCCGCCGGGACACTCCGGGACACCGGAAGCAGGAACCCGGCCGCGGAAGAGAGGTCCTGGTCCATGGTGTCGACAGGGGCAGTTCCCAACTTCGCCTTCCGGCGGCTGCGCGGACAGCGCTCCGCCGGGGAGTTCGCCGCCGCGGTACGCAGATCAGCCCGTGAGATCGGCGAACGCGTCGCGTGCGACGCCCGGTACATCGGACGCGTGGAGTCCGGCGAGATCCGCTGTCCCAACTACGCGTACGAGCGGGTCTTCCTGCACATGTTCCCCGGGATGTCCCTGGCGGACCTCGGCTTCTCACCGCGTGAGACGGTACGCGGCAGGGGCGCGCGGGCCGCCGTCGAGATCCCCCCACCCCCTGTGCTCCACAGCGACATCGACGAGGAGAGCGACGTGCTGCGTCGCGTATTCATGACGAGCGGAACCGCCACCGCGCTGGCGGCCGCGCCCCTGGGCCTCGGCGTCGGCGGTACGCCCGCCGCCGGGGCCACCGCGCCGGACCGGCACCGGGTCGGCGAGGCCGAGGTCAGTGCCGTGGAGAACGCGGTACGCCGGATCCGGCTGCTCGACGACCGGCACGGCGGCGACGGACTGTACCGCGAGGCGTCCCGGCCGTTGCGGGCGGCGTACGCACTGCTCGACACCGGGACCGCCGCCAAGCGCTCCACGGCCGACCGGCTGCATGCCGGGGCCGGCGAACTGGCCATCTCGGTGGGCTGGCTGGCCCATGACTCCGGGCGGTCCGAGGACGCCCGCTCGCACTATGCGGAGGCGCTCGCCACGGCGCGGGTGGCGGGCGACGCGGCGCTGGAGGCGCACGCGTTCTGCAACACGTCGTTCCTGGCCAGGGACATGGGGCGGCCCCGCGAATCCGTGCGCGCGGCCGAGGCCGGGCAGCGGGCCGCGCGCCCGCTGGGCTCGCCGCGGCTGCTGGCGCTGCTGGCGCTGCGGGAGGCGGGCGGGCGGGCCGGGCTCGGGGACCGGCCGGGCTGCGAACGGGCGATCGGCCGGGCCCGTGCGGCGTTCGAGCGCGGGCCGTGCGAGGCCGATCCGGAGTGGATGACGTTCTTCCGCGAGGCGGAGCTGGAGATGCTGGAGGCCCAGTGCTGGTCGGCGCTGGGCGACTGGCCACGGGCGGCCCGCCATGCGCGGCGGGCGGTCCGGCTCCAGGACCCGCACTTCACCCGGAACCTGGCGCTCTACCGGACCGAGCTGACCTGGGACCTCGCCCGGGGCGGCCGGGCCGAGGAGGCGGCGACGGCGGGCCATCGGGTGCTGGACCTGCTGGACGGCGTCCGCTCCTCGCGCATCCGGACGATGCTGGCGGGCGTGACGCAGGTGCTCGCACCGCGGCGGGGCGCCGACGAGGTGCGGGGGTTTCTGGAACGGTACGCGACCGTGTCGGGGGTCTCCGGGTAGGCGGCCTGGGAACGCCGGAGGAACGAGGCCCCGGGGGGCCGGAAGTATGTGAGCCCCGGGGAGCGGAGGGCCGAGAAGCGGAAGCCCAAAGGAACCATGGGTCCCGGACCGGCGGGGCGCTCCAGGCCGGCAGGCGGTCGGCCGTAGCGCCCCGCCCGCCCCGGGCGGCCCGCTCACCCATCCGCCTCCCGGGCCGCGCGTCGGCGTCGGCGCACCACGGCCACGGCTCCGCTGCCGCCCCTATCGTCCCTGCCGCTCCAGGTGGCCCGTGTCGTTCCACCGTTCCATCGCCGGTGCCCCGTACGCCCACCCCAGCACCGACAAGGACGTCGGGTCGAGCCTGATGCGCGCCGCGAACGACACGTCCTCGCCGAGCCACCGCGCACCCAGCGCCCGCAGGATGTGGCCATGCGCGAAGACCAGCACATCGCGGTCGGCCGAGCGGGCCCAGTCGACGATTCGGTCGGCGCGGGCGGACAGTTCGGCCAGGGTCTCCCCTTCGGGCACCCCGTCGCGCCAGATGAACCAGTCGGGCCGGATCGCCTTGATCTGCGCCGGGGTCATGCCCTCGTACGCGCCGTAGTCCCACTCCTGGAGCGCGTCCCACGGCTCGGCCCGGTCCGCGAACCCCGCGATGTCGCAGGTCTCCCTGGCCCTCCGCAACGGGCTGGTGCGCACTTCGAGTCCCGGCAGCTCCGCCCACGGTCCGCTGCGCAGCCGTTCGCCGAGCAGCTCGGCGTCCACCCGGCCGGAGTCGAGCAGGGGGATGTCCGTCCGGCCGGTGTGTTTGCCGTTGACGGACCATTCCGTCTGACCGTGCCGGGCGAGCAGGATACGCGGTGCCATGACGGCTCTCTCCCTGAACCGAGATCTGAGGCCGGAGATCGAGGACTTTGATCCGAGGCCGGAGATCAAGTCGAAAACGAGTCGAAAACGAGCCGACGACGAGTGGACATCGGCTCGACAGCGGCTTGAGTCGACTCGGCACGGGCTCGACATCGACTCGACGCTGAGCCGACGCGGATCTTCCGGTTCCCATCATCGCGCACCGTTGCGGAGCGCAACCTCCGGGGCGGCACAGACGTCCCTCCCTGCACGGAAGAATCCGCACGTGGCACAAGGGGCCGCCAGATGCCCCGGGGAAATCGCGGCCGACCTCCCACCCTACGGTGAACGCATGCCGTCGGCCGGATGAAGACATGATGGAGAGCAACCGGATGCAGCATGCCAGCACCGCGCCCGCGGCACGCCCGCGGCCCCGTTGGTGGACCGAACTGCCATTGCTGGCGCTGGTGTACGCGGCCTATTCGGCGGGCCGGCTGCTGGCACGCGGTGACACCTCCACGGCCATCGACCACGGCCTGGCCATCCTGCGCCTGGAAAAGACGCTCCACATCAACGCCGAGCACCCGCTCAACCGGCTGTTCACCGCCCATCCCGCCCTCGGCATACCCGCGGACTTCGTGTACGCCTCACTGCACTACCTGGTCACCCCCGTCGTCCTGGTCTGGTTGTTCCGCCGCCGCGAGGCCCTGTACCGCAGGGCCCGCACCTGGCTGATGACGTCCACCGTGCTCGGTCTCGTCGGCTTCACGCTGATGCCGACCTGCCCGCCGCGGCTGCTGGACGCGGCGCACGGCTTCGTCGACACGATGGCGCGGTACAGCTCGTACGGCTGGTGGGGCGCCGAGGCGAGCGCCCCGCGCGGCCTGGGGGCGTTGACGAACCAGTACGCCGCGATGCCCAGCCTGCACGTCGGCTGGGCGCTCTGGTGCGGGATCGTGTTGTGGCGCCACGCCCGGCATCCGCTCGTTCGGGCCGCCGCCGTCGCGTACCCCCTGGTCATCACGTTCGTGGTGATGGGCACGGCCAACCACTACTTCCTCGACGCGGTGGCCGGGGCCGTCGTGATGGGCGTCGGGGCCCTGCTGACCACCCCGGTGCTGCGCGCCCTGGACCGGGTCGGGGCCCTGCTCGCCGGCCGTTTCCCGCAGTTCGCCCCGGCCGTCTTCCCACGGTTCGCCCCGGCCGTGGATTCCCCGATTGCCGCGGATTCCCCGATTGTCAGTGCCGAATGCGAGACTTCGCCGGGTGAGCGAATCCCTGGCCAGCGGACCGCCTCCGCAGACTCCACCCATGCCGGGACGGCGGGTGCCCCGGACGCCCGGACCCGTCCCGTCCCCGGGGCCGAAGCCGCCGCCCGAGCGGGAGCGGGGGCAGCGAGGGACGACGCTGCGGCAGCGGCTCGCTGAGCTGCGCGGCCCGGACGTCGCGCCGCGTCCGCTGGACGCCCGCGCGCTGGCCGCCCTCGCCGCCAACCCCGGCTGCCGGCGCCGCGCCCTGCTGGACGGCGCCGGGGTGAACAAGGCGGCGCTGGCCGAGGCGCTCGGTTCGCCGGCCCCCTTCGGGCAGTCGCAGTTCGCTCTCGTCCGGGGCAACTCCTTCGAGGCCAAGGTCAAGGCCGACGGCGGGACGGAGCTGATGCGGCTGTTGTACGAACGCCTCGGCGGCGGCGCTCCGGCACCCGACGAGGTGCCGGTGCCCGATCTGACCGCGGCCGGCCCCGAGGGCCGCGCCGCGCGTACGGCGCTCGCGCTGCGCGAGGCGACCGCGGCCGGCCGCTGGGCACTGCTGGACCACCCGATGCTGACCCTGGACGTGGCGGGCTCCCCGGTCCATCTGGAGCCGGACGCGGTGGTGGTGCATCCCGACGGCACCTGGACGGTCATCGAGATCAAGTCCTTCCCCATGGTCGACGGCTCCGCCGACGCCGCGAAGGTAGGGGCCGCGGCCCGGCAGTCCGCCGTCTACGTACTGGCGCTGGAGCGGCTCGCGGAGCTGACCGGGGGCGCCGAGGCCGGTCACCGGGTGCTGCTGGTCTGCCCGAAGGACTTCTCCAACCTGCCCACCGCGTCGGTCGTCGACGTACGCAAGCAACGCGCGGTCACACGGCGCCAGCTGACCCGGCTGACCCGGATCGAGGACATCGCCGCGGCGCTGCCGCAGGGTACGACCTTCGATCCGGCGTGCTCGGCACGGGAGTTGGACGCGGCGGTCGCATCGGTCGGCGCGGCCTACGCCCCGGAGTGCCTGTCCACGTGCGAACTGGCCTTCCACTGCCGGGCGAAGGCCCGAGCGGCGGGCGCGGTGACGGCACTGGGACGGAGCGTGCGCGGCGAACTCGGCGGGCTGACCACGGTGGGAGCGGTGCTGGCCGCCGCGGCGGGCAAGGAGGGCGATCCGGCCGATCCGACGGTCGCGGCGCTGCGACGCGCGGCGGCACTGCGCACGGAGGCGCTGGAGTACGCCGACGCGGGGGCACCGGGGAGCGGTGCGACCGTGGTGGAGGGAAGCGGTGCGGCATGTCGCTGATCAGCACCCTGGCCCGGCTGGAGGCCGTGGAGAGCGGCCGGGCGCAGCCGTTGACGACCGTCCTGCACCGCCGTCTCACCGACCGGCCGCTGGTCCTCGTGCCGTTGACCACCGCCGGTGAGGCGGGCGCGCCGTTGGGGGCGCTGGTCGGCACCGACCGGGACGCGCCCCGGTTGCTGGCGGTCCCGCAGCCTCGCGACCGTGACCAGCGGTTCTCGTTCCTCGCCGATCTGGCCGACGCGGTGCTGCCGCACATCGAGGCGTACGAGGACGTCGTCGAGCCCGCGGAACGCAACGAGACCGACCCGGCGACCGGGAAACGGACCAAGGTCGAGGTCGAACTATGCGCGGACGCGCCTCAGTTGATCGTGCCGAGCCGCGCGGGCATCGATTTCGTGCGGCTGCTCGGGCGCTCCATGCGGTTCCGGCGCACGGCCGAGGACGATCCCGACAGCCCCTACCCCGCCCCGCCGCGTGTCCCGCTGCTCGGCCGCTGGCTGACGCACTACGGGGAGCGGGCCCGGGTGCCGGGTTCCTCGCTGCTGCTCGCCGTCACGGACCTGCTGAACCGGCACTGGGCGACCGGGCAGAGCAGCCTGGAGGACCAGCACCTGGGTGCGTTGCTGGCCTGGATCGCCCCTCCGCCGGGCGAGTTCGGGGCGTCGGCGGCGCTGCGCGCGGAGTCGGCACGGGATGGCGAGGGGCAGTTGCTGTGCCCGCCCGCCGGTCCGGCCACGGACCCGGCCTTCGACAACCGGCTGCTGGCGCCCGCCATCGAGCGGTACGACCGGGCGCGCAGCGCGCTCGCCGCGGCGGAGGACGGTCTGGCGGCCGATGTCCGGCTGGGCGGGCTGACGGCCGCGGAGCGGGAGATCAGGCAGTTGCTGGCCGGGGTGATGCGGCCGACCTGGGACGCGGTGTGGCGGGGGCTCGATCTGTTGCGGGAACTGCCCGCGGGGTCCAGGACGGAGGAGCGCTGGACGCGGGACCGCTGGTCGTTCACCGGTCACCGGGACCGGGTGCGGTCCGGTGAGCCGCCGCAGCCGCGCCGGGACGACGCGGTGACGGCCGCACAGAAGCTGGCCTCGCGCGAGACGGCGCAGGCGCAGCTGGAGGCGCAGGAGGCGCTGGACGATCCGCTGGTGCTGGCCGGGCGGCGACTGGCCGGTGAGGCGTTCGTGGGCGAGGTGACGGAGGTGGTGATGGCGTACAGCGAGTCGAAGCGTCCGTCTCCGCGTCCGCTGGTCACGGTCCGCACGGACGAGCGCCCCCATCTCGGCGAGCGCGTCAAGGTGTACCGCTCGCTGGACGGCAGACCGCAGACCGCCGAGTTCGTGGAGTACGCGGCGGAGCCGGAGGACGGGGACGCGACCGCGCTGGTGCTGCGGATCACCGACCGGATGGGGCGGGGAAAGGACCCGGCCGCGGGTTCGGTGCCCGAGCCGGGTGACCGGATCGTCTGGACGCTGTTCGAGCACGATCAGCGCAGCGGCCCGAAGCTGCCGGACCCGGAGGAGACGCCGTGGACGCACGGCGGCCCGCCGGGCGTGGTGTCGGGGCACGCCGAGCGTCCCGACCCGGTGACCGCGGAGGACCTGCTGTGACACGGGAGCACGGAGCACCTTGCTGTGACGCGGGAGCACGGAGGACCTTGTGGTGACGCGTAACTCCGGAGGAGATGTCGTGACGGCCGCGTCCGACCCGGGCGTGCAGGCCGCGCGGGCGACCGACGCGATCCTCGCCGACACCCTGGGCGGGGTGTCGCGCGGCATCGTGGTGGACTCCCCGCCGGGCGCGGGCAAGTCGACGCTCGTGGTGCGGGCCGCGCTCGAACTCGCCTCGGCCGGGCGCCCGTTGATGGTGGTGGCGCAGACCAACGCGCAGGTCGACGACCTGGTGGTGCGGTTGGCCGAGAAGGATCCGGACCTGCCGGTGGGCCGCCTGCACAGCAGCGACTTTGACCCGTACGACCCGGTGCTGAACGGTCTGGCCAACGTGCGGAAGTCCGCCAAGGTGTCCGATCTCGCGGGGCTCGACATCGTCATCTCGACGGCCGCGAAGTGGGCGCACGTGAAGAACGTCGAGCCGTGGGGCCACGCGATCGTCGACGAGGCGTACCAGATGCGTTCGGACGCGCTGCTGGCCGTGGCCGGCCTCTTCGAGCGGGCGCTGTTCGTCGGTGACCCGGGGCAGTTGGACCCGTTCTCGATCGTCGGTGCGGAGCAGTGGGCGGGGCTGTCCTACGACCCGTCCGCGAGCGCGGTGTCCACGCTGCTGGCGCACAATCCCGGGCTCCCGCAGCACCGGCTGCCGGTGTCGTGGCGGCTGCCGGCCTCGGCCGCTCCGCTGGTCTCGGACGCGTTCTACCCGTACACCCCGTTCCGCAGCGGTACGGGCCACGGGGACCGGCGGCTGTCGTTCGGGATCGCGTCCGACGGCTCGCCCCCGGACCGGGTGCTGGACGAGGCCGCGGAGTCCGGCTGGGGCCTGCTCGAACTGCCGGCCCGGCACACCCCGCGCACCGACCCCGAGGCGGTACGGGCGGTGGCCCTGGTGGTGCGGCGGCTCCTCGACCGGGGCGCCGCGGCGACGAGCGAGCGCTCCCCCGGCCCGGTCCCGGTGACGGCGGACCGGATCGCCGTCGGCACCGCCCACCGCGACCAGGCAGCGGCGGTCCGCGCGGCGCTCGCGGACCTGGGTGTGACGGGTGTCGCGGTGGACACGGCGAACCGGCTCCAGGGCCGCGAGTTCGATGTGACGGTGGTGCTGCACCCGCTCTCCGGCCGTCCGGACGCGACGGCGTTCCATCTGGAGACGGGCCGCCTGTGCGTGCTGGCCTCGCGCCACCGCCACGCCTGTGTCGTGGTGTGCCGGGCCGGTGTCACGGAGCTGCTGGACGAACATCCGTCGACGGAACCGGTGCAGTTGGGCGTCACGGTGAAGTTCCCGGACGGCTGGGAGGCGAACCACTCCGTACTGGCCCACCTGGCGGAGCACCGGGTGCCCTGGCGGCCGTGACCGCCGTACGAGCCCCGGGCTGCCTGGACGGCCCGCGTCGCCGACCGGGGCTACCGGTGGGAAGCCGGTTCTTCCGGTGGGAAGGGGAGCGCCGCGCTCGTGGCGCCCGGCTGCGGGCCTCTCGGGCGTGCCGGGCGCGCACCGGCGGAGGGCGGTGTACAGGGCGAAGCGGCCGGGGCCGCCCCGATGGCGGCGAGCACGGGCGGGAACCGGTGGTGCGCGGTCCGGACGACCGGCCGGGGGCGAGCCGTCGGCGCCGCTCCGGACGGTCGGGGCCCCGGGTTTCGCGATTCCGGCGAGCCCGCTCGCCCGGCGTTGGACAATGGAGGGTGGCCCACCGGGCCCCATCCGAGCCCACCGGTTCCGTCGGGGCCCATCGAAGGAGGAATCACCACATGGCACAACCCGAGCGGAACGAGCGGCAGCGGCTGCGCCCCGCGCCCCTGCTCTTCGAACCGTCGGCCGCGGTCGCCGACCCCGAGCATTTCTTCGACCTGGAGTCGATGGAGGACCCGAAGGAGCTGCTGGCCCGCGCCACCGAGCTCACGCTGGCCTTCCGTGCCGCGACCGATCGCGCGGTCGAGTTCCAGGCGATCGCGGCCGCACAGCTCGCCGACCCTCGCCGGTTCGACCGGCTGACGACCGCGGACATCGCGCAGCGTGCCGAGTGGACCGAGGACTACGCCAAGAAGATGGTCGAGTTCGGCCGGAGCCTGCTGGGCGGCTCGGCCCCCTGACCTGCCACCGCCGCATGGCGTGTGCCGTCCATGACCGGTCGCCCGGTACGCACGTCCGGCCCCTGACCGGCCGTGCACGGGACCTTCCGTCTCCGGCCGGCCACACGGCAGGTACCGCACCCTGGCCGCTGGTCGACGGGGACCGCGCGACCAGGCGGGAGCGGCCGTCGAAGGGTCGGGGTACAGCCCCTGGCATATGCCGGGGCGCACGATACTCGTTCCCACCCCACCCTGTCCCGGTTTCCGGCAACTCTGGGAATCCGTTTGATCACGCCCGGTAGACATGAACGCATGAGCGCATGGCTGCCCGACGAAACGACCCTGCATCACAGCGACGCCCCTCATCGAGACCCTCGGCACGGCGCCGGCGTCCTCGCCGTCCTGCAGGACCGGCCCACGAGTCAGACGGCCCAGGTCACCGCGGCGGGCGCCGCCTGGCTCGCCGGCGCCTCCGCCTATCCGCACAGCACGCTGGCACAGTGGGAGGCCAACCCCGACTCCCCCGCGGTGCTGCCGTGCGGGTCGGCCTTCGACGTGGTGAACGTCCCCGACCTCTTCGGGCGCCGGATGCTGGAGCACCTGTGGTCCGACGGCCCCGGCTCCGGGCCGGTCGCCACCCATCGCGGCCGGGTGCTGCTGTTCGCCTCGCCCGGCACCGCGCAGCGGCTGCCGTCGCTGCTCGACTGGGAGGAGTGGGGCGGCGGCCTCGAACCGCGCTGCGGCACGGAGAACGACACCAAGGTCCCGCCCCTGCTCTGCCACGGCACCGGTGATGCGGTGACCGTACCGCCCCTGACCTGCACCGCCACCGCTCCCGACCCCCGCTGGGTGGTCGCCCCGGACACCCGCACCCCCTGGCTTCCGGGCCCTGACGTCCTGCTCTGGGCCTGCGTGCGGGTGAACAGATCGGCACCGTCCCCGGCGGCCCGGAATCCGATTTTTCCTACCGCCGATCAGGGTGCTAATGTCTACGACGTCAGCAGGCGCCGCTAGCTCAGTTGGTTAGAGCAGCTGACTCTTAATCAGCGGGTCCGGGGTTCGAGTCCCTGGCGGCGCACAGACGGGGAAAGGCCCCTCACGAGAGTGAGGGGCCTTTCTCGTGATCACGACCGCCCGGCCGGTACAGCACCCCTTTCGGCCCGGTCGGCGCCCCGCCCCGCACCCGCCGCCTTCCCCGCACCGACCACATCCCCGCCGCGGTCACGCCCTCTGCTGCGGCCACCCCCTCACCATGACCGCCCCTGTCGCAATCCCCGTGTCATGTCGACACCCCCGTGGTGATCCGGACATGCCAGGCGCCCGAGGGTTTCCGGCCGAGGACTTCGACCCTGGTGTGCGCCCCGGGGACGCTGAAGGTCTCACCGACGCGCAGCGGGGCGTCCGCGAGCGGCGCGTAGACGGACCGGCCCCAGCACGCCCCGGAACCGGGGTGGGTGTCGATGACGTCGACCGGCCCGCCGCCGGACGGGGTCGCATTGCGCACCCGGTAGATCAGGACACCTTCGGTGCAGGTCAGCCGGTCGTTTCCGGTGGCGCTGCGCGCCTCGACGGCCACGGCGCTCCCCTCCCCGGTGCGGATCACCGCCAGCCGGGTGCCGAGGGGGGCGCCGGCCCGGGGTGCGGCCGCGATCGGCTCCAGGGCGATCTCCTGGGTTCGCTGGACACAGATCACCTGCTCCTGCTCCAGCCAGCCCAGCTTCCATTTGTGCCAGCCGAAGAAGTCCGCGGCGAGCCCGAACTGACTGCCCATCACGTCCCAGTCGCCCACGTGGGTGTCCCAGTCTCCCTTGTTGTCGGACGGCCGGTGGTAGAGATCGGGCAGGTCGAAGAGGTGCCCGGTCTCGTGGGCCAGCACATTGCGGTCCGGGGGGTGCCGCTCGAAAACGGTGACGATGCGCCGGACGTCCTTGCCGTCCATGCGCAGCGGGCGGCCGAAGTTCACGACCTTGGTGGCGTCGGAGTCGACACCCGGGGCGTCCGGGTCGGCGACCAGATAGACGAGGTCGTACCGCGAGAAGTCCACCTTCGGGTCGATCACGCCGATGGCGTCGTGCAGATAGGCGCCGCGCCGTTCACTGTCCCAGTCGCGCTGTATGCCGTACCAGTCCGACGGTCTGGGCATCCGGATCCACTGCGGCAGCGGGTGCGGGCGCAGGGTGAACTTCCCGTACGAGGCGTTCCGGAAGAAGTGCGTGGTGGCGGGGAAGTGGTCCGCGGCGAGTTCGGCGGGGGTGACGGTGGGGCTGTGGTCGGGAAAGGACAGGAAGATCACGACCGCGTCCAGCGGGTGGTCCGGGCGGGGATAGGTGTCATTCCAGTCGTCCAGACCGAGGGAGTGGTGCGCCTCGGTGCGCGGCAACGCACACGGCCCCTTCTCACCGGTTGCGGCCGCGGCCGGCCCCGCTACGAGGGAGGTGGCCGCGAACGCCAGGAGCGAGGTCACGGCCGCCGTCACACCGCGCAGACTCGGCCTCTCCACTCCCCCGGTCCTGTGCTGACACGGCACATCTACCTCCGGGTGCGAGATGCGATCACGCACCACCCTGTGGCGGTTCAAGGCTCCCGTCCTGTTGGGCTGCCCCAGTCGAGTCAGCAGCCGGACGAGGCATTCACCCTCACGGAAAGTCACAATCAATCACGACTACGCCATCAGAGAGCAGAACCGGAGCCGAACTGCTTACGAAAGATCAATCATGGGCAAATCGGATCGGCGGGAGACTGGCCCATGCGGGGCGACCGCGTGGCGCGGAAGGGTCGGACGCTGGAACGCCCGACGCACCAACCTCTATGCTTCACCAGGCTTTCCCCCGCGGTTCCCGCCTCCGGCGGCGGTGCACCGCGCGGCGGGCCGGTCCGGCCCCCACCTGTTCAGAACCGAACTGCACGGCAGGAGCGAACGGTGAGCGGAACCTCCGAAGGGCCGAGGCCCACGGCGGGCACACACTCCCACTCCCCAGGACCTTCGGTCACGGAGCGTGACGACCCGTGGCCTCCTGCCGACGGTCACGGCTCCGATCCGAACGGCTACCGGGCAGCCTTTCGGGCCGCCGCACTGCCGATGGCGGTGGTCGACCACGAGGGCCTGGTGGTGGCCGCCAACGACGCGCTCGGCGACCTCCTCGGATCCTGTCCCTCGGCGCTGACCGCCCAGTCGGCGGCCGATCTCCTCGACCTCGCCGCGGACGGCCGCACCTGGCACGCGTACCGCGCGGTGCTGCACGGCCGACGGCCGCGGTTCCACTGCACCCGCAGGCTCAAGCATCCGGACGGGCGCTCACTGTGGGCCGAGGTCGTCGTCGTACCGATGCCCGAGCAGGAGACGTCCCCGGAGCCTCACCCGGAGACCGTCGCAACGGGCGGCCCCGGCCCCGGCCGGGTGCCGCGCCCCGACCGCACGCCGCGTCCGGGCCGTGTGCTGCTCTCCGTCGCCGACATCAGCGACCGGCGCGAACTGCAGAGGCGGCTGCGCCATCTCCAGATGCACGACCCGGTGACCCGGCTGCCCAACCGGGCCCTGTTCTTCGAGCGGCTCTCGGCCCTCCTGGAGACTCCGCCGTACCAGGACGACCGGATCACCCCCGTACGCGGCCGGATCGGCCTCTGTTACCTCGATGTCGACGGCTTCAAGGCCGTCAACGACGCGATGGGGCACCGGATCGGCGATCAACTGCTGGAGGCCGTCGCCGCACGGCTCACCGACTGCGCCTCGCAGGACGACCCGTACGCCCAGGACGGTCCACACCGCCCCGGACCTCATCTCGTGGCCCGGCTGGGCGGCGACGAGTTCGCCATCCTGGTCGAGGACTCGGCCGGTACGCAGCAGCTCACGGAACTGGCCCGCCGGGTGCTGGCCGCACTGCAGAAGCCGTTCGACCTGAGCGGGCGGCGGCTCTCCGTCTCGGCCTCGATCGGGGTGGTGGAACGGCCGGTGGCCGGCACCTCCGCGACCGGTCTGATGCAGGCCGCCGACACCACGCTGTACTGGGCCAAGGCGGACGGCAAGGCCCGCTGGACGGTCTTCGATCCGGAGCGCAACGCCCACCGGATGACCCGGCAGACGCTCTCCTCCAATCTGCGGCCGGCCGTGGAACGCGGCGAGTTCACCATCGAATACCAGCCGTTGGTGGGCATGGCCGACGGGATGGTGCGCGGCGTGGAGGCCCTGGTCCGCTGGAACCACCCCCAGTTCGGCATGCTCGCGCCGAATCGGTTCGTGGCGATCGCCGAGGAGGACGGGTCGATCGTCCAGTTGGGCCGATGGGTGCTGCGCTCCGCCTGCCGGCAGGCGCGACGCTGGCAACTCGCCCACCCGTCCGAACCGCCGCTGTTCATCAGCGTCAACGTCGCCGTGCGGCAGGTCTGGGACTCCGACCTGGTCACCGATGTCGCGGACATCCTCGCCGAGACCGGCCTCGATCCCGGTCTGCTGCAACTGGAGCTGACCGAGTCCGCAGTGATGGGCTCGGCGGGCCGCCCGCTCCAGGCCCTCCAGCGGCTCAGCGACATGGGTGTGCGCATCGCCATCGACGACTTCGGGACCGGCTACTCCAACCTCGCCTATCTGAGTCGGCTGCCCGTCTCCGTGCTGAAGCTGGACGGTTCGTTCGTACGCGGCTTCCGCCATGACGACGGCGCCCACGCGAGCCCGGCCGACGAGACGATCGTGGAGGCGATGGTGCACCTGGCACACCGCCTGGGCCTCACCGTCACGGCGGAGTGCGTGGAGACGGCGGGCCAGGCCGAGCGGCTGCGCAGGATCGGCTGCGACACCGGGCAGGGCTGGTTGTACTCGCGCGCGGTGGGCCCGGAGCGGATCGCCGAACTGATCGGCCGCCGGAAACTGGCGGTGTGACCCGGGGCGGGGTGCGCCGGGAGTGATGGGCCGGGCGGCGGTGTGCGTACCGAGTGCGACGGGCCCCGGGACGTACGGGCCCGGGGCGACGGTCCGGGCCCGTGCCCCGGAGTGGTGTGGCATCGGGGCAGTGGGGCAGCGGTGCCCCGCGTCCCCGGGCCGTCCGGGACGGCCCGGGGTCAGGCCGTCGGCAGGCCGTACGCGTCCGCGATCAGTTCGTAGCTGCGCAGCCGGGCCTCGCTGCCGTGGGCATTGGCGGTGATCATCAGTTCGTCGGCTCCGGCGCGCTTGGCCAGGGCGTCGAGCCCGGTACGGACCGCGTCGGGCGTGCCGTGGACCACGTTGGACAGCCAGCTGTCGACGAAGTCGCGCTCCACGGGGGTGAAGGCGTACGCCTCCGCCTCCTCCGGTGTCGGGACCAGGCCCGGACGGCCGGTGCGCAGCCGGACCATGGACAGCGCGCCGCTGAGCACCTGGCGGCGGGCCTCGCGTTCTTCGTCGGCGGCCAGGGCCGAGACGCCGATCAGCGCATAGGGGGCGTCGAGCACCGGGGACGGCTGGAACGAGTCCCGGTACAGGTCGAGGGCCGGGATCGTGTTCTGCGCCGAGAAGTGGTGGGCGAAGGCGAACGGCAGGCCGAGTACGCCGGCCAGCCGGGCGCTGAACCCGGAGGAGCCGAGCAGCCAGATCGGCGGGCGGGCCGGGGACTGGACGCCGCCCTCCGCGGTGGCCTGGACCGGGCCGGGCACCGCGTGGATGCGGGAGTAGGGGTGGCCGCCCGGGAAGTCGTCGTCCAGGAACCGGGTCAGCTCGGCCAGCTGCTGCGGGAAGTCGTCGGCCCCCTCGCCCGGCCGGTCGGTGCGGCGCAGGGCGGCGGCCGTCGCGCCGTCGGTGCCGGGGGCACGCCCGAGACCGAGGTCGATACGGCCGGGTGCCATGGCGTGGAGGGTGCCGAACTGCTCGGCAATGACCAGCGGGGCGTGGTTGGGCAGCATCACCCCGCCGGAACCGAGCCTGATGCGCTCGGTGCGGGCGGTGAGATGGGCCAGGATCACGGCTGGTGAGGAGGAGGCGACGCCGGGCATGGAGTGGTGTTCGGCGACCCAGTAGCGGTGGAATCCGCGGCGTTCGGCGAGTCGCGCGAGGTCCACGGCGGTACGCAGCGCCTGGGTGGAGGTGCGGCCCTGGCCCACGGTCACCAGGTCCAGCACAGAGAGGGGCACCGGAGCCGAGCCCTCCGCCCTCCCTCGGATGCCGTCGCCCCGGCCGCCCTCACCGGCGGCGCCGTCGATCACGCCGCCTCCGGTGCCGTTCTCCCAGGACCCGTCGCCCCGGACCCCGCCACCACGAACCTCGTCGTCCCGGCTCTCGTTCACGTCCCCGCCTCTCCTGGTGATACGCATCCGTCCCCCGCGTGCGCACGCATCGTCCGCGCGTGCGCACCGGGTCTGTGTCCGCATCCGCGCCCGCACAGGGCCGTACGCACGGCTGCGGACGCGGTCAGCGGTCTACGGCTCATATGCCCGCGCCAACGTAACAGGAGGCTATCTCCGGTTATTCCGGCCCGTCCCACCGCGGCTCGCGGCGACCTGCTCCCCACCGCCGCTCGCACCAGCTCGCTGCGGCCGTCCCCACCGCGGCCGACTGTCCGGGCCGTCCCGCTTCCCCGCAGACCGGACCGCCTCACTCCCGCCGCCGGCCGGGCTCGGCCTGCTTCCCGGAACGCCCCTTCCTGCCGCCGTGCGCCCAGGCGCGGCCCTCGCCCCACCGGGTGACCGGGGCCGGAGGAGCCTCACGGGCGGCGAAGATCCGGCCGAGCCTCGGGGACCAGGCCCGGCGGTCCGCCAGCCGCAGCCCCTCCCGGGCCGTGACCTGGTTCCCGGTGAGGACGGGCTTGCCGAGGAGTTCCTCCAGTTCCGTCACGTACGAGACGGTGTGCAGAGCCGTGTCGGGCAGCAGCACCACCTCCGCGTCCGGCCGGTCCGCGGCCTCGGCCAGTTCCCTCACCTGGTCCGGGCCCCAGCGGGCGGCCTCGGTCGCCGAGGCGAGAGCGGCGGTGCGGGTGGCCGTCACCTCGACGCCCGCGGAGTGCAGGAAGTCGGTGAACAGGTCGGCGATGTGCTCCGGGTAGGTCGTGGCGACGGCGACGCGGGCGGCACCCAGTTCCCGTACCGCGTGGACGAAGCCGAAAGAGGTACTGGACGCGGGCACCCCGGCCGCGCGGGCCAGGGCGGCGATCTGCTCGTGCCCGCCCTCCCAGCCGTACAGGAAGCTGCCCGCACTGCTCGCCCACACCACGCACTCGACGCCGGCGCGCTGGAGGTCCTCCACCCCGGCGGCCAGCCGCTCGGGCGCACCGGCCCTCATCAGCACGTCGGTCCGGTAGGCGTCCTCGTCGATGGCGGTGTGGTTCACGACCAGGCGGACCGCGTCGAACAGGGTCTCCATCCGCGGGAAGTCGTCCTCCGCGAAGTGGCCCGGGTAGAGAAAGCCGAGGGTCGTCATGTCCGCCCTTCCTGTTCCCGTCTGTTCCTGCCTGTTCCCGTCCGTTCCCGTCCGTTCCCGTCTGCTTCCGCTCGGGCCCGCCCACTCGCCCGCTGCCGTACCGCCCCGGTCCCCTCCCGGAAGCACTCGAAGGTGGCGGGCACGCACATGCGCCCGCTTCTCCCCAGTATTCCCCCATATGCCGGGGAACGACCGGGCCTCCATGCCGGGGAACGGTGGGCGCGCCGGGGAACGGCCGGGCCTCGCAGCCCGTACCGGCCCGGTCGCGGGGCGCGCACCGGACGGACCTCACGGCACACCGGCCGCGCCTCCGCGGCGCACCGGACGGATCTCGCCGACGGCCGCCGGACCGGCCTCCCGGCTCGGCCACCGGAGCCCCGGGCTCGATGTGCACTGTTGACGGCGGCGAACCCGGGTGCGAGCGTGGTCAGACCGCACACCGCAAATACTTCAGGCACTACAAACACTTCAGACACCACAGGCGCATCAGACACACCCGACGCATCGGAGACACCGGATGCGTCAGACGCAGCGGAGCGACCGTCTCTCATGCCAGAGCCCACCCTGCTCGTCCTGGACACCGACCCGTCACCGCGCCTCGGCCGGCTGATCGGGCGTGCCGACATCCGGTACACGGATGGGGCCGGGCTCGCCGCGCGGCTCCCGGAGGCCGATGTGCTGCTGGTGTGGGACTTCGCCTCCGACGCGGTGCGGGCCGCCTGGCCCGGCGACGGGCCGCGCCCGGCGTGGGTGCACACCGCGAGCACGGGCGTGGATCGGCTGCTCTGCCCCGAGCTGGTGGCCTCCGACACCGTGGTGACCAACGCGCGCGGGGTCTTCGAGCGGCCGATCGCCGAGTATGTGACCGGGTTGGTGCTGGCGTTCGCCAAAGACCTTCCGCGCACCCTGGATCTCCAGCGGCAGCGGGTGTGGCGCCACCGCGAGACCGCGACGGTGGCGGGCAGCCGCGCGGTCGTCGTCGGCGCCGGTCCCATCGGCCGGGAGATCACCCGGCTGCTGACCGCCCTCGGGATCCAGGTGGCACTGGTGGGCCGTAGGGCCCGGCGCACCATCCACGGCGCGGCGGACCTGGACCGGCTGGCCGCCCAGGCCGACTGGGTGATCTGCGCGGCACCGCTGACGGACGCGACCCGCGCCATGTTCGACGCGCGGTTCTTCGGGCTGATGCAGCCGTCGGCCCGCTTCATCAACGTGGGGCGCGGCTCGCTGGTCGTCGAGGACGACCTGGCGGCGGCACTGCGCAAGCGGTGGATCGCGGGGGCCGCGCTGGACGTGTTCGAGCGGGAACCGCTGGATTCCCGGAGCCCGTTGTGGGACGTGCCCGATCTGGTCGTCTCGCCGCACATGAGCGGCGACACGGCGGGCTGGCGGGACCGGCTGGCCGTGCAGTTCGTGGAGATGTACGAACTCTGGTCGGCCGGGCACCCGTTGCCGAACGTGGTGGACAAGCGGCTCGGGTACGTACCCGTCCAGGACCACGACGGCTGACCCAGCCCCCCCTTCCCCCGCAGCGGCCTTTCCGCCGGGCCGCCCCTCCCCCCTCTCCGCCTCAGGTGCTGGTGCTGGTGCGACACGCCGTCACCCCCCTTCGCATGCCCGCGCATACGGGCCATCGAGAGCCCCGGGCCGCACCGACGACGGGGGCGACGGGACACGGAAAGGTCACCCTCCGGCCACGGTTCGGCCACAGGCGGGCGCTTCCTGCATAGACGTGCGGGATCGGGCAGGCGTCCCACCGGTCCAAGCCCGCCTGATCCCTCCAGGAGTTCACGAACCATGGCCGACTTTCCCCACCTGTCCCGCAGGGGCTTCCTCCACCGATCGGCGGCCGTGGGCAGCCTGCTCGTCGCTCCCGTCCTGCTCTCCGCCTGCAGCAAGACCGACGCCGGCGCCACGGACGGCGCGGGGGCGCTGGACAAGCTCCGCGAGCAGGGCTTCGTGCGGGTCGCGTACGCCAACGAGGCCCCGTACGGCTATCTGGAAGGCAAGCAGCTCAAGGGCGAGGCGCCGACCCTGCACCGCGAGATCTTCAAGGCGCTCGGGGTCGACGAGCTGAAGCCCACCCTCTCCGAGTGGGACGGGCTGATCCCCGGCCTCCAGGCGGGCAAGTACGACGTGGTGAGCGCCGGCATGGCGATCACTCCGGAGCGATGCGCCAACGCCATTTTCTCGGAGCCCGAGTTCATCTCCCCGACCGCGCTGATGGTGAAGAAGGGCAACCCGCAGAAGGTCACCGACCTGGCGTCGGCGAAGGCCGCCGGAATCACCGTCGGTGTGATGTCGGGTGCCGTCGAGGGCAGGTACGCCGAGGGCGCCGGCATCGCGAAGGACCGGATCAAGACCCTGCAGAAGCCCCAGGACGGCGCCGACGCGGTCAAGGGCGGACGGATCGACGCATTCCTGCTCACCGGCATCTCGCTGCGCTGGCTGGCCAAGACCAACCCGGAGACCGAGGTCACCGAGCCCTTCGTACCGGAGGTCGACGGCACGAAGCAGTACAGCCCCGGCGGTGCCGTCTTCCACAAGGGGAACGAGGAACTGCGGGACGCCTTCAACCGCGAGCTGAAGAAGATCGTCTCGGACCGGTCGCGGTACGTGGACCTGCTCCGGGAGTACGGCTTCGGGGCCTCCGAACTCCCGCCGGCCACCCTGAAGACCGCCGATCTGTGCGCGGGCTGAGGGGAACGGGACGGAACGCACCGCATGAGTGACTTCTTCTCCGCCCTTCTCGACGACCTTCCCCACCTGCGCTCCGGTCTGTGGGTGACCGTCCAGGCCACCGTCCTGGGCGCGTCGCTCGCCCTGCTGCTGTCGTTCGTCCTCGGTCTGATGTCGATCAGCCGAACGCTGGTCGCACGCGGCGTGTCCCGGGTGATCGTGGAGTTCTTCCGCGGCACTTCGCTCTACATCCAGTTGTTCTGGCTCTACTACGCGATGCCGCCGCTGACGGGGTACGAACTGACGCCGCTGCTCTGCGGGGTCGTCGCCTTCGGCCTCAACTACGGCGCGTACGGGGCCGAGGTGGTGCGCGGGGCGATCAACTCCGTGCCCCGTGCCCAGTACGAGGCGGCCGTCGCGCTGAACATGACGCCCGCGCAGCGGATGCGGCGGGTGATCCTCCCGCAGGCGTGGGTGCAGATGATCCCGTCGTTCACGAATCTGCTGATCCAGCTGCTCAAGTGCACCCCGCTGCTGTGGCTGATCTCCGCGGCCGATCTGATGACCGTGATCCAGCAGCTGCGCGATCGCACCGGTGAGACGCTCACCGCCTATCTGACCCTGCTGGCCGCCTACTTCGTCCTCGCCTATGCGCTCACCCTGCTGATGAACCTGCTGGAGCGCGGCGCCAAGCGCCGTCTCGGGCTGTCGACCGGCACGGATTCACCGCCACGCGGCGGCGGCCCCGCCCCGGCCGTCGCATCGGCCTCCGGAGGTGCCCGGTGAACGGCTCCACGGCAAACGGTGTCGACTGGAACGCCATCGGGGAGGCCCTGCCCCTGCTGCTCGACGGGTTCCGGGTGACTCTGCTCGCGACGGTGCTCGGAACCCTGTTCGCGGCGGTGCTCGGACTCGCCGTCGCGATCGCCGGACGGGCGCCGAGCAGGTTCGTGACGGTGCCGGTGCGGGCCGTCACGGAGTTCGTCCGTTCCACCCCGCTCCTGGTCCAACTGGTCGGCGCCGCAGCCCTGTTCCCCTCGGTGGAGCCGCTGGCGACGGGCATCGTGGTGCTCGGCATCCACTACGCCGCGTACACCTCCGAGGTGTACCGGGCCGGGATCGACAGCGTGCCGAAGGGGCAGTGGGAGGCGTGTCGGGCGCTCTCGCTCACCCCGCGCCGGACCTGGCAGTCCGTGATTCTGCCGCAGGCGGTGCGCAACGTCCTGCCCGCCCTGGGCAACTACGCGATCTCGATGTTCAAGGAGACCCCCTTCCTCGCCGTGATCACGGTGCAGGAGATGGTCTTCGAGGCCCGGAAGTACGGCGCCGCGCACTTCGCGTACACCGAGGCGTTCACACTCGCCGGACTGATCTTCCTGATCGCGAGCTTCCCGACCTCGCTGCTGATGAGAAAGCTGGAGAAGCGCCTTGGCCACTGAACCCCTCCCCCTGCGGAAGAACGCGGGCCCGACCCCCGAGCGCATCGTGCCGGCTCAGGCGCTCGCGGGAACCGGCCAGGCCCTGGTCCGCTTCGACGACGTCGTGAAGCGGTACGGCGACCACGTCGTCCTGGACCGGCTGAACTTCTCGGTGCGGCGTGGCGAGCACGTCACCCTGATCGGCCCCAGCGGCTCGGGGAAGACCACGATCCTGCGGCTGCTGATGACGCTGGAGAAGGTCAGCGACGGTGTCATCTGGGTGGACGGCGAACCGCTGTCCCATGTCCGGGCACCTGACGGATCGCTGAAGCCCGCGACCGAGCGGCATCTGCGCGAGGCCCGGAAGAAGATCGGCATGGTCTTCCAGCAGTTCAACCTCTTTCCCAACATGAAGGTGCTGCGCAACATCACCGAGGCACCGGTCAACGTGCTGGGCATGGACCGCGACGAGGCGGAGTCCCGCGCCCTCGAACTGCTCGACATGGTCGGGCTCGCGGGCAGGGCCGACGCCCACCCCTCCCAGCTGTCCGGCGGACAGCAGCAGCGGGTGGCGATCGCCCGCGCGCTGGCGATGCGGCCGGAGATCCTGCTGCTGGACGAGGTGACCTCCGCGCTCGACCCGGAACTGGTGGCGGGCGTACTGGAGTTGTTGAGCGACATCGCCCGGAACACCGACATCACCATGCTCTGCGTGACCCACGAGATGAACTTCGCCCGCGACGTCTCGGAGACGGTACTGATGTTTGATTCGGGACACGTGATCGAATCAGGGCCGCCGGAGAAGATCTTTTCCGATCCCGAACACGAACGTACGCGCGAATTCCTCGCAGCGGTGCTGTGACCTCGCCACTCGCGTCCCGCCAGTGACCCTGGCATATGCCGGGCAAAAGCGCCCCAGCTCATGAGGCTGGGGCGCATCGTCGCTTCGTCAACAACCGCCCCGGAACAGGCTCTTGGCGGCTATCGTGAGCTCAGAGCTTGCGGTCACAACCTGGTAGGGGGAAACCGTGCCGTTGAAGCCCGAACCGACCACACCGTTCCACTCGGTGCAGTACGCCCTGCGCGTACTCGAAACGGTCTCCAGGCACGGCGACGGCGTGACGAGCACCCAGATCTCCCGGAAGACGGGGCTGCCCGCCGACTACCTCACCTCCCTGTTGCTGACCCTGCGCCGCGAGGGCTACGTCGAACAGGTCACCGACGGGGCGTACGTCATCGGTTCGTCGCTGTTGCTCCGCGGCGCCGGAACGGCCCGCAGACAGGCCCTGGAAGAGAAACTCCAGCAGTCACTGGCGCGGCTGCGCGATTCGGTCGGCGCGGCGGTCTACATCAGCCGGTACGTCGACGGCGAGGTCCGGGTCACGCAGTACGCCGACGGCCCGCAGACCCCGGCGGTCAACGAATGGGTCGACTTCCGGTCGTCCGCGCACGCCTCGGCGGCGGGCAAGTGCCTGCTGGCCCAGCTCGACCGGAACGGCCGCCGCGATCATCTCGCGCGCCACAAGACACCCAGGCTGACCTCTCGGACGATCACCAACGAGAAGGTGCTCTTCTCCAAGCTCGACAGCCAGCCGGCGACCGTTCCCATGCTCGACCTCCAGGAGTACGCGGTCGGCACGGTGTGCGCGGCGGTGCCGCTCACGGCCGGTTCCTCGGCGGGATGCCTGGCGCTCTCCCTCCCGATCGAGGACGCGCACCGCCTGCGCTCGGCGGCGGACACACTGAATCGGCGGGCAGCCCCCATGCTGCTGTCACTCGCCCTCTAAGGGCCGCCCGGCACCTTCAGAACTGGGCGGTTCACCCCGTTTACGCCTTCTTTTTCATGGTTTGCTCGTGGTGTCATCGACGCCCCTCGAAACCAGGTATGATTTTCGTGTCAGCAGGCGCCGCTAGCTCAGTTGGTTAGAGCAGCTGACTCTTAATCAGCGGGTCCGGGGTTCGAGTCCCTGGCGGCGCACAGACGACGTACTGGGCGGTTCACGTACACACGTGAACCGCCCAGTACGTTTTTGCCACCCTTGAGATGTACACATGTCCCACGCCGAAGGACATCCGCAGACGCCGACGGGGCGGTGGCCACCCGGCGGTGCACCGATCACCACCGGGCAGGGCCCCCGCATGCGCAGGACAGGGCGGCGACGGAAGCCGTGCCGCCACGGGCGGGGGCAGTGGTCACCGCGGCGCCGCCGAGGCAGCGGGCGCCGGCGGAACGGGACGGCGCCTCGGCACGTACGGACCTTCCCCTCGGGTCCGCCCGGGGTGCGGCCGATTCGGCGGCGCCCCGGGCGGACCCGAGGGGGATCACTGATACCTCAGCACCCCGGCTCGACGCCCGGGTACATCAGCACTTCAGCACCGCCACATCTCGGCGCTTCGGCGCTTCGCGTCAGAACTGCACGTCGGAGCAGGCGTAGAACGCGTTCGCCGTGTCAGCGACGTTCCAGACGCTCAGGATCATGTGCTTCCCGGTCTTCTGGGTGGGGATGGTGCCCTGCTGGGTGAGGGTCGCCGGGGGCTGCTTGCCGCCGTAGGGGACCGTCATGAAGGGCTGAGGCTCCAGGTCGGCCCTGGTGAGCGGCTTGGCGGGGTCCCAGCCGTCCTTGGTGATGTAGTAGCGGAAGTCCGAGGTGGCGTGGCGCGCGGTGAACTGCCAGCGGAAGCTGAAGCCCTGACCGGCCGTCACCTTGGTCGCGGGCCAGTTGCCGCCGCGCGGGTCGTCGAGCTGCGCGAAGCCGGAGTTGCCGCCGGCGCAGATCTTTCCGTCGGCCGGGCCGGCCGCCGGGAAGCCCTTCGGACCCTCGACGCTCTGCGGCTCCCACTGGATGCTGCCGCAACCCGACACCGAGCCGTTGGCACAGAGCTTCTGACGACTGATCGGGTTGTCGGTGTAGCCGTGGCTGCTGGCGCTGCTCGTCGCGAACAACGAGGCACCCGCGATCGCCAGGCCGACTACGGCCGCACTTGCCCTTTTACGCATTGCTGTCGCTCCTCAAGAACGTGGGGGAGGTTCCATGAGCCCTGCTGCGCGCATACTGCGGTCTAGACCAACGCTTAGATTATTGACTGGAAATGAACATGTCCAGACCAATGGGGGTGCGATTCCGCTTCGCCGCCCCAGGCGCTCCCCGACCCCCTCAGCCCCCCTCGCCGCCGCTGCGTCCCGTGTAGAAGGCCACCGTCAAGTCCTTGACCAGCACCTTCCGTTCGTAGTCATCCAGTTCCACGATGCCTCGCTCGGTCAACCGGTTGACGGTGTCGTCCACCGCGTCGACCACCGACGTCAGAACACTGTCGCGGTGCTGGGCATCGATGGCGGCGATCCGTCGGCGCTGCATGGCCGCGGCGACCTCCGGTGCGTACTCGATCCCGGTCGGCTGCGCCGAGTACACCTCGATGCCGACGGGCACACAGTCCGCCTTGAGCATCCGGGTCAGCGCGTCGCCGACGGCCTCCGCGTCGCGCAGGGTGGGCGCGTCCTCGTGGAAAGCATCGGCGGGAAGCTGCGAGAGGACCCGGGCCATCGCCGCCTCGACCTGCTCACGCAGATACGTCTCGTGCTCCTCCACGCCCAGCAGCGCCCGAGCGGTGTCCCGGACCCGCCACACCACGAGGACGACGACGCGCAGAGCGGTGCCGTTGGCGTCCACGGCGGGCAGCGGTTCGCTGCGCCAGTGCCGCAGGCGCACATCGACCCGGCGGCGCAGCAGCAGGGGGCTGATCCACATCAGCCCGGTCCGTCGCACACTCCCCCGGTACTTGCCGAAGAGCGTGAGCACCCACGCGTATCCGACCCGGCCGCGGCTCAGCCCGCCGAGCGCGAGGAGCACCAGCACCCCCAGTGCGGCGAGGGCCGCCCAGGCTCGGACACCGATCCCGGCGTACGGCCTCGGGACGATCCCGAACCGCGTGAGCGCGGTGGCGGGCAGCGCGCCGATCCACCAGAGGACGGCCCCGGCACCCGCGAGCCCGATCAGCGCGGTGAACAGGGCCACCCAGCCCGGCAGCGCGGGCCCCGGACGCTCGGCGAGCTCCGGATCACCGGCGGGCGCGGGCCGGGTCGAGGGGCGCACCTGCGGCCCCCTCGGCGCGGGCGGGCGCCGCACCCCCGGCGCGGCGCTCCCGCCACCGCGCCCCCGGCGCAGCACGTCGGTGGGGAGCCCGGTGCCGTCGACGTTCCCGGGGTCGTCGCGGAAGAGCAGGTGGACGGGGATGGTCGCGGTCGACTCGCTGCCGATGACCACATGACGCCGTCCGGCCGACCGTTCGCCCCCGACGCGGGTGCGGTCGACGATGTCCCGGTGCCGAGAGGGGGACGGCAGCGGCGACGCGAGCGCGGACGGGGCCGGGGACGGGTGCGCGGTGCCGCGCGCGGATGCGGGGCGGATGCGGGCCGCGACCGGTACGGCCCCGGCGCCCGCTCCAGGACCCGCGAGTTCATCGTCCGGCCGGAGCCCCGACTTCGCACCGACCGCATCGCCCCCGGCGGATCCCGCGGACCCCGGCTTCGCCGTGGGCGTGCTGCCGAGCAGGAGCCCCGGTCCCTCGGCGGGCACGACGTTCACCGCCGCGGCCGGGTGGGGTGCGGTGCCCACGGACGGCACCGACACCGCAGCCGAGGCCGCGCCCAGGGCGACGCCGCCGCCCCCGTCCGGGAGCATGTCCAGCACCAGGTCGACCACGGCCTCCGGCTCGTCCACCGGTCCGTTCACCGTTCCGTCCGGGTCGCGTTCGGGCTCCGGGTGCTCGGCGGGCCCGGCCTCCTGGGCCTCCCGCGCGCCCCGGCCCTCCGGGACGAGCCGGTCCCGGTCCGACGGCGTACCACCGCCCGCGGCCGGGGCGGCGCCCCGGTCCGTCGCGACCTCGGGCCCGCCGCCCGGACCGCGCGTCATCGCCGGAGCCTGCTCCCGCATCCGCGCCGCCGCCCGCTCTTCCCCGCCCTCCGGCACTCCGGCGCGGTCCGACACCGTGGATCCCATTCCCGCCTCCGTCATGTTCGTTTCCTCACGAGAAGAGCCGCCGCCAGGTCTCCGGTCCCGGGTAGCCGTCGGCCTCCGCGCCCCGCCAGCCCTGGGCCCGCTGGAAGGCTTCGACATTGCGTCGGTCCGCCTCGGACCACTGGGGGTCGGGGCCCGACAGGTAGTGCCTGCCGTAGCCCTTCTTGACCAACTGCCTGCCGAGCTTCTCGACATGGCCGTTGGACTGGCCGGGCCGGAAATGGCCGCGCCCGGGAAACGACGAGTCCGCGTTCGCCCCGCCCGCGCCGCTGTTCCCGGACCCGCCACCGGATATGTCCTTGCCGGCCCCGCCGTCCAGGAGGCGCCAGGTGTGGGGGCCCGGGAGCCCGTCCGCCTCGGCGCCCTTCCAACCCTGGGCCTTCTGGAACGCCTGCGTGGCGCGCCGGTCCGCGTCGCTCCAGACCGGGCCCGGGCCGGTCGAGTAGAAGCGTCCGCCACCCCGCTCCACCAGCATCTTCCCGAGCTGGGTGACGTGCGCGTTGCTGGCACCCGGGCCGAACTTCCCGACGCCCGGGAACGACGCCGACGAACCGCCGTCGTCCCCGCCCCCCTCGCTGAGCCCCTTGTAGCGGTACGCGACGTACGAGCCGGAGTAGCTCCAGTACGCCATGGGCGTCGTCCGTTTGCGGGTCTGCGGCTGGGTCTGCTCGTACGCCGTGTAGTGGGTGCGCGTGTGGTCGGTCCAGCCGCCGAAGATCGTGACGTGCGAGCCCTTGTTGGGGTCCGAGGGGTTGTGGAAGAGCAGGATGTCGCCGGGCTGCAGGTCCTTCCGCGCGATCCTGGTGCCGTACCGGGCGAGGCTTCCGGTCCACTCGTTGCCCGGCAGGTTCCAGGCCATCGAGACGAAGCCGGAGCAGTCCTGCCGGTAACCGTCGGACCAGTACCTCGTCATGCTGTACGGGACCTGCGCGGAGACCCACTTCTTCGCCCGGTTGATGATCGCGGCGCGGCTGGTCTTGCGCAGCGTGAGCGAGGCGTTCGTGTAGGACGGGGCGCCGGCGGACCCGGTACCTTGCACCGGTCCCGGCCTGCCCTGCGGGGTGTCCGGGTCCACTCCGGTCCCGATGAGGGGGCCGTCCTCCCCGGCCGGGGCCTCCGGGTCCGGCATGTCCACCGAGGCCGTCGCCTCGTCCGAACGGATGGTTCCCGCCGCCCCCGGCGCGTCGGCCGCCTGGTCGCCCGGCACCTTCACCGCCTCGGCCACCCCGGTGCTCAGCACCACACCGGCCGCGGTGGCCAGCACCAGGACGCGACGCGCGCCGTGTGCCCCCGGATGTCCGCCGTCCCGCGGGGCCAGGGCCCCGGCGGCCCGCCGCTGTGCGGCACACCCCGCACAGGCGCAGTCGATGGCAGGTGCATACTCCTCGAAAGCCGGCACAGTCATGCGATTCCCCTCCGCGTTCGTCAAAATCTTTGGGCGCATCTGCACGGGCGTCAGTGTCTCAACCCTTATGACATATTGCATTTTGACGGATAGGCGAGAAAAAACGACCATCCGACAGGCCGTGCCGGACAGGAAACGGTCAGGAGCACCTCTCCGCTTCGGGTAAAGTTCTCCGGGTCAGCAGGCGCCGCTAGCTCAGTTGGTTAGAGCAGCTGACTCTTAATCAGCGGGTCCGGGGTTCGAGTCCCTGGCGGCGCACGCGAAGTCAAGGCCCCCTCACCGAGCGTGAGGGGGCCTTGCTCATGCCCGCCCGAACGGTCACATCACGCCGGGCGGCCACACCGCCCCGCCGGGCCGCCACCGCAGCCGCCACGGGAGCGCGGGCGGCGCACGGGCAACACCCGGCCACGACACGGCAATCAACACTCTCCGTAGCAAGCCAATGACTCTACGCACCCATTCACGTACGGCCCGTGACGGGGTGTCGGCTTTCATCAGGCTCTCAAGCCCCGCAGTCAGGGGGCACGAGGAAGGAATCCACGCGAGGGGCCAGGTCCCACCCGGGGTGCTCGGCCCTCACCTCCGGAACGGGAAACGGCTCCGCGACGACGAAAGAAGCCCTGAACACCGTGAAGAGAGTCACATCCGGCTCCCCGCCGGATCCGCTCGTCGCACGAACCGTCGACCGGGCGGCGCGGAGGGCACGGAAGGCACGGAAGGCACGGGAACGACACCACCGTGCCCGGCACATGCCTCTGATTTCGCGTCAGGTTCCTTCGATCTGAAGGGGTTTCATGATGAGAGCCGCGCCCCGGAGCCGATCGGGCCGACCGGGAAGACGTCGGCGCCTCGAAGCGGTCGGACTGCGGCGGTTCCCCGGAGTGGTCGGGCCGGTCGGCGCAGGCATGGGCGGGAACGTGTCGACGGGGGGCGTGGGCGGAGCGACATGGCGGATCGAGGATCAGCGCCCGCCGTTCCCCTTCGCCCGCTCGCCGGTCAGGTAGGCCGACACGACCACGTTGGCGTCGTAGGAGTGGGACGCCCGGTCGTAGGTGCCGCCGCAGGTGATCAGGCGGAGTTCGGCGCGACCCTTCTTGCGAGGGCCGTAGGCCCGGTCGGCGTTGAAGCGTTCGCGGGTGAGGACCTGGACGTCGTCGACGGTGAACTCGGCGACGCGGCCGTCCGCGCGGGTCACCTCGACCTTGGCGCCGGGGCGGGTCGCACTCAGCCCGTAGAAGACGGCCGGCCTGGTCTCGGTGTCGACATGGCCGACGAAGAGTGCGGGCCCCTCGGCCCCGGGCTCGGTGCCGTCGCCGTACCAGCCGACGGTACGGGGCTCGGCGAACGGCGGCGGCTCGATCGCGCCTTCCTCGTCCAGACCGCGGGCGACCACAGGCGCGTCGACGCCGATCGAAGGGACCTCGATCCGTCGTGGCTCGGCACCCCCGATCGGGTCGTGGGGCGGGGGCAGCGCAACGCCGAGAGGGCGGCCGACCGCCGCGATGTCGCCGGTGGTCGGGGCCGATCCGACGCCGGAACCATCGGTGACATCGCGCCCCCAGAGCCACAGGCCCAGGAGCAGGACGGCCCAGGCCGTTCCGGCGAGCAGTCGGCCGTGGCCGGCGGGGCCGTGCGGGGCGGGCATGTCAGTCCGCCCCCCGGCGACGACGGCGCGTCGCACTACGGAGCACGAAGGCGGTGACCGTGACGGCCGCCAAGGTCAGGCCGATCACCGCGTGCGCGACGCCGGGGCCGCTCCGCCGGGCCTCCCGGTCGGTGAGGACGGCGGTGCCGCCACCGCCCGCGCGGACCGGGGCGAGGGGACTGGCGGCCGCGGCCCGTCCGGCGACCGCGACCGTGACCGTCCCGGTCGCCCCGTCCGTGCCGTCGGCGCAGACGACCCGGATGTCGTGGTCACCGGGTACGACGTCGGCGCCGATCCAGGCCCGCGCGAACAGGCCCCCGTCGGCGGCGGGTGTGAAGCGCGCCTGCGAGACGAAGGCGTCGGAGCCCCCCTCGGCCCCCTTGCCCCCGCAGCCGTCCAGCCGGAGAGCGACTTCGCCGCCCGGGGCGACGACGGACGGGGTCACGGTGAGGGAGGTACCCGAGCCCGAGGTGTCGGAGCCGGTGCCGGAGCCCGTCCCCCGGTCGGATCGCGCTCCGGAGCCGAAGTCGGTGGCAGGGCCGGCTCCGGTGCCGGTGGGCGTGGCGGCAGCGGTGGCGGGGGCCGATTCGGCGAGTGCGGCGGGGACCGTCGTCAGGGCCGCCGCCATGACCGCGAGAACACAGAGCGTGAGGGATATGGAGCGCATCGTGAACCTCCTCCATGCAGGTTCACGCCTGCTCCCGCTTTCCGCATCCGCAGCGGACCGGGCGGACGCGCGGGGCGGCCCGTCCCTGCGTCGGACGGGCCGCCCCGTGCGCGGCTCCCCGTGACCACCGACTCCTTCCGGGGCCCGCGCGGCTCCCCGCGGGACCGCCGGGCTCAGGCCTCGTCGACGAGGTCGATCAGGTCGGCGATGGAGTCGACGATCCGGGACGGCCGGAAGGGGTACTTGTCGATGTCCGCGGTCTCGGTGAGACCGGTGAGGACCAGGAAGGTCTGCATGCCCGCCTCCAGACCGGCCAGCACATCCGTGTCCATCCGGTCGCCGATCATGGCGCTGGACTCGGAGTGCGCGCCGATGGCATTGAGTCCGGTGCGCATCATCAGCGGGTTCGGCTTGCCCGCGAAGTACGGTTCCTTGCCGGTCGCCTTGGTGATCAGAGCGGCGACGGACCCGGTGGCGGGCAGCGGTCCCTCGGCGGACGGTCCGGTCTCGTCCGGGTTGGTGCAGATGAAGCGGGCGCCGCCGTTGATCAGCCGGATCGCCTTGGTGAGCGCTTCGAAGCTGTAGGTGCGGGTCTCGCCGAGGACCACGTAGTCCGGGTCGTGGTCGGTGAGGACGTAGCCGATGTCGTGCAGGGCGGTGGTCAGCCCGGCCTCGCCGATGACGTACGCCGTGCCGCCGGGCCGCTGGTCGTCCAGGAACTTGGCGGTGGCCAGGGCGGAGGTCCAGATGTTCTGCACGGGCACGTCGAGCCCCATGCGCTGGAGGCGGGCGTGCAGGTCGCGGGCGGTGTAGATCGAGTTGTTGGTGAGGACCAGGAAGGGCATGCCCGAGTCCCGCAGCCGCTTGATGAAGGCATCCGCCCCGGGGATCGGCGTCCCCTCGTGGATCAGGACTCCGTCCATGTCGGTGAGCCAGGATGTGATCGGCTTGCGCTCTGCCATGCGTGGGACTCCTGCCGTACGCCGTGTGCGGGGACGCCGGCGGCACCGCGTCGTGCAGCGCCGACGCCCCCGAGTTTAGAGCGTTTGTTCGTCCGGGCCGTCCGTGCGACCGAGGGGCGATACCGGACATCGGCTGTCGGTCCCTCACCACCGGTCGTCATCACCGGCCGCCCCAGGGTTGTCCCACACCCGGTGCGCGTGCCCGGCGGCGTCGCCCCTGCGACGGCCTCAGCTGCCGGCGGCCGTCTTCCAGGCTCCGACGTACGACTCCAGGTTGGTGCCGATGTCCGACCAGTCGGGCTGGAAGACCTCCACCCCCTCCATCACCTTGGCGAGGGCGGTGGCGTTGGCGTCGGCGGGCTGGATGTCCTTGCGGGCCGCGAAGCCTCCGCCGACCGCGCTGACGTCCTTCTGCGCCTGCTCGGAGAGCATGAAGTCGAGCAGCTTCTTGCCGTTGTCGCTGTGCGGGGCCTTGTCGAGCAGGCCGGCCGCGTACGGCAGGGCGAAGGTGGTGGCCTTGCCGCCCTCCTTCGCGGGGAACCAGATCCCGAGGTTCGGCATGTCCTTGGACTGCGCGAAGTTCATCTGCACGTCCCCGTTGGCGACGTGCAGTTCGCCCTTGTCGACCTTGGGCGCGAGCTTGCCGGTGGAGGCGGACGGGCCGACGTTGTTGGCCTGGAGCTTCTTCAGGTACTCCATGGCCCGGTCCTTGCCGCCGAAGTCGTGCATCGCCTTGATGAGCACGGCCGTGCCGTCACCGGCGACTCCGGGCGTGGAGTACTGGATCTTGTTCTTGAACTTCCCGTCGAGCAGCTCTTCCCAGGTGGTGGGCGCCGACTTCAGTTCCTTCTTGTTGTAGATGAAGCCGAAGTAGTTGTTGACGACCGAGGCCCACTTGTCGTCGGACGCCTTGTCGGCGGCGTCGACCTTGTCGGAGCCGGCCGGGGCGTAGGCCGCCAGCAGACCCTTGCGGTCGGCCTGCTGGATGAACGGCGGCAGGGTGACGAGCACATCGGCCTGGGTGTTGGACTTCTCGCGGACGGCGCGCTGCACCATCTCGCCGGAGCCGCCCTCCACGTACTTCACCTTGATGCCGGTCTTCTTCTCGAAGTCCTTGAAGACCTTGTCGTACCATCCGTCGCCGTTCTCGCCCTTGAGGCCGTCCGCGCTGTAGACGGTGACGACCTTCTCGTCGGATGCGGCGGAGGCACCGCCGCAGGCGGAGAGGGTGGCGGCGAGGGCCAGGGCGCCGGTGACGGCGGCTATGGGCTTGAGGTGGGTCTTGCGCATGGCTGTCGAATCTCCTGGAGGTCGGCCGGGAGCCGGCCGGAGTCGGTACGGGATGTGGCTACGGGGGTTTCGCCACGGGGATGTCGGCGGGCCGACGGGATGTCCGGGCCGCGAAGCACAGTCGGCGGGGGCCGACGGACGCCGGTCCGGGCAGGAGCGTGGACGCGTGTCAGCGGAACGAGGCCCTGGTGCGGATGCGGGAGACACCGAGCAGCACGAGCAGCGTCGTCCCCATCAGGACCACGGCGACGGCCGCGCCGGTGAAGAGCGAGCCGCGGTCGGTGGCCGCGAAGATCTGCACCGGGAGCGGTGTCCAGTCCGGCGGGTAGAGCATCATCGTGGCGCTCAACTCGCCCATGGACAGCGCGAAGCAGAGCCCCGCCGCCGCCGTGAGGGACGGCAGCAGGAGCGGCAGCCTGACGCGCCACAGGACGTACGAGGGGCGGGCGCCGAGACTGGCCGCCGCCTGCTCGTACATCGGGTCGAGACGTACTATCGCCGCCGAAACCGACGAATAGGCGAACGCCGTGACAAGAATGGTGTGCGCGAGGATCACGATCCAGCGCGTCCCGTTCAACAGCACCGGCGGCTTGCTGAACGCCACCAGCACGGCGAGGCCCACGACGACGGACGGCACGGCGACCGGCAGCATGAGCAGCGCGTCCAGGAACCGCTTGCCGCGCTTGCGCAGCGAGGCGGCGGCGAGCGCGGCCCAGGACCCGAGGGTGAGGGCGAGCAGGCTGGCGGCGAGGGCGGTGACCAGGCTGGTGGTCAGGGCCTGGAGGGATTCCCCGCCGGTCGCGGCCGTGTAGTGCTCGGTGGTCGGCCCCGAGGGGAAGGCGCCGGACCAGTTGGTGGCGAACGACGCGGCGAGGACGACCAGCAGCGGCAGCGCGAACAGCGGGACGAAGAGCACGAAGAACACGGCCCAGGCGGCCCACTTCCCCGTACGGCTATGCACCAACACGGCGGCTCACCATCCGATACAGACTGTAGAGACCCACGGAGATCGCGATGTTGACGACGGCGACGACACAGGCGGCCGGGTAGTCGGACTCCAGGATCGCCTTGCCGTAGACGAGCATCGGCAGGGTCGTGACGCCCTTCGCGCCGGTGAACAGCACGATGCCGAACTCGTTGAGGCACATCACGAGGACGAGGCTGCCGCCCGCGGCGAGCGCCGGGAGCGCCTCGGGGAGGATCACCCGCCGCACGATCCGGGCCGGCTTGGCACCGAGCGAGGACGCCACCTCCAGTTGTGCGCTGTCCAGTTGCGAGAACGCGGCGAGCAGCGGACGCATGACGAACGGGGTGAAGTAGGTGATCTCGGCGAGCAGCACGCCCCACGGGGTGGTGAGGAAGTCGAAGGGGCCGTTCGACGCCCCGGTGACGTCCGTCCAGACGCCGTTGGCCATGCCGACGCTGCCGTAGATGAACAGCAGGGCGAGCGTGATCAGGAACGACGGGAAGGAGAGGAAGACGTCGATGAACCGGGAGACGGCCCGCCCGCCGGGGAACGGCACGAACGCGATGACCATGGCCAGGACGAAGCCCAGCACCAGGCATCCGGCGGTCGAGGCGAGCGCCAGCCACACGGTGGTCGTCAGCGCGGAGCGGAACGCCTCGGAGGCGAACACATCGGCGTACGGGGCGAGCGAGGTGCCGCCCTCGTCCGGGCTGACGGACTGCTGGATGACGAGGGCCAGCGGGTAGAGGAAGACGAGCGCGAGCACGGCGACGGGCGGCAGCGCCCAGACGAAGCGGGGAACGCCCCGTGGTCCGGCCCCTGCCGCTCTCCCCCTCCCGGCTCCCTTTCCAGCTCTCTTTCCGGCTCCCTTTCCGGCGGCTGCTTCGCCCGCTCCCGTTCCGCCGGCCGCTTCTCCTGCTTCCGTTCCGGCACCGGCCGCTGCCCCGCGTCGGTCCGGGCCGCCGTCCGGCGGTGTGCGCCGTCCGGTGCCGGAGTCCATGCGGCCCTGGGCGCCGTCGCAGTCATCGGACGCCGCGCCGGGGTTCCCGTACGGGCCGGGGCGGATGTCGGCGGTGGTCACGCTAGACATGGGGGCCTCCCCCGGTGCCCGGGGCCGCGCCTGCGGGCAGCAGCACCGCGTCCTCGGCGGCGAAGTGCAGGGTGACCTCGTCGCCGAGCGCCGGGGTCTCGCGCAGTTCGCGCAGGTCCGCCTTGATCCGGTGCCCGTCGATGTCGACGTAGAGCCGGTGGGTGGAACCGCGCCACTGGACCTCGGCGATGGTGCCGCTCAGTGCGTTGGGGCCGTCACCGAGTCCGACCAGATGGGGGCGGACGCAGAGGGTGGCGGTGGCGCCGCGTGACGCCTCGCCGGTCGGCACGTCGAGCGCCCGTCCCGCGAAGTCGACGGTGTCGGCACCGTCGGCGACGGTGACCGGCAGCAGGTTGGCGTTGCCGACGAACGAGGCGGTGAACTCGGTGCGCGGGCGCCGGTACAGGTCCTGCGGGGTTCCGCAGTCCTGGAGCCGGGCCTTGTCCATGACGGCGATCCGGTCGGCCAGGGTCAGCGCCTCGACCTGGTCGTGGGTGACGTACAGGATCGAGACTTCCGGCAACTCCCGGTGCAGTCGCGCCAGTTCGGCGAGCATTCCGGAGCGCAGCTGGGCGTCGAGCGCGGAGAGCGGTTCGTCGAGCAGCAGCACGTCGGGGCGGATCGCGAGCGCGCGGGCGATGGCGACTCGCTGCTGCTGTCCGCCGGAGAGTTCGCGCGGGTAGCGCTCGGCGTAGGCGGACATGCCGACGAGTTCGAGGGCCTCGGCGACCCGTTCGGGGATCTCCGCCTTCGCCGCCTTGCGGGCCTTGAGGCCGAAGGCGACGTTGTCCCGGACCCGCATGTGCGGGAAGAGGGCGTACTGCTGGACGACCATGCCGATGCCTCGCTGGTGCGGCGGCAGCGCGGTGACATCGCGGCCCCCGATGTACACCCGGCCCGAGGCGGGCCGGACGAACCCGGCGACGGCGCGCAGGGCGGTGGTCTTGCCGGACCCGGAAGGCCCGAGCAGGGCCATGACCTCACCGGGTTCGACGGTCAGATCGAGCCGGTCGAGGACGGTGTTCCCGCCGTACGCGACGCTGACCCGGTCGAACCGGATGCCGCTGCGGACGGCCGCCCCCGCCCGGACGGGGGCGCCTGGCAGGGCGGGGGCGGGGTCGCCGCTCAGCCGGCCCTCGGCCGTCGCGCGCGGGCCCGTCGTGGCCGCGCTGGTCATGCCTCGGCCCGCGCGATCGCATCGGGGAGTTCGGCGACCGAGCCGAGCACATGGGTGGCCCCGTGCCTGGTCAGCCGGTCGTGGTCGTGGGCGCCGGTGAGCACGCCCGCGACGATCCCGGCGCCCGAGCGCACGCCGCTGAGCATGTCGTACGAGGTGTCGCCCGCGACGGCGATCTGCCGCACACCGTCCACGGCCCCGGTGCGCAGGAAGGCGGCGAGCACCATGTCGGGGTACGGGCGTCCGCGCCCGCCCGCATCGGCCGGGCACAGGGTCAGGTCGACCAGGTCCTGCCAGCCGAGCGCGTCCAGGATGGCGTCCTGGGTGACGCGGGCGAAGCCGGTGGTCAGGACGACGGTGCGGCCCTCTGCCCGGAGCCGTTCGATGGCCTCCCGGGCACCGGGGACGGGCGCGATGCGGCCGCCGTCGACGAGTTCGCCGTACGCCTCCTCGAAGGCGGCGTTCCCCCGCTGGGCGAGGTCCTCGTCGCCGAAGAGATGGCGGAAGACGGAGATCTTGGACTCGCCCATGGTGGCGCGTACGTAGTCCAGCTTCTCGTCGTGGTCGGTGGAACCGGGCTCCACACCGAGACGCTCGGCGGCGGCGGAGAACGCCTGCTCGACGAGTCCGCCGTCGGCCACGGTGGTGCCGGCCATGTCCAGGACGACCAGGTGGATGGGGTTTCGCGGGGTCGTGGTCCGAGGGGTCCGCGTGGCCGCGGCAAGGGGATTCCGCGTGGTCGCGCTGAAGGGATTCTGCGTGGTCAACTTCTTCACCAGCCCAGTTCGTCGGCGGTCGTTTCGGCAATGGCGGGCGAGCACGTCATGCCCCTGCCGCCCGGCCCGGTGACCAGCCAGATGCCGTCGCTCACCTGCTGGCGGTGGACGACCCGGCTGGTGTCGGTGCACTGGGCGTACACACCGGCCCAGCGGTGACGGATCCTCGGCAGCGGGCGGCCGAGGAGGGATTCGACGACCCCGGTGAGGTGCTCGTACGGCTCCTCCACGGTGTCGAAGGCGAAGGGGTACGCGTACTCGTGGGTGTCCCCGATGGTGAGTCCGCCGTCACGGCGCTGCACCATCAGCAACTGCATCCTGTGGGCCGCGGCGGTGGGCGCCTGGGCCTGTCCGGCGTTGAGCGCGTCCAGCGCCTCGCCCCGGTACGCGGGGTAGTAGCGGAAGCTGTCGGCGTCGGCGATGGAGGTGGTGAGCGGTTCGCCGAGCGGTTCGGTCTGCATCATCTGGAGGCGGACGCGGCGGACCGGCAGGTCGGGACCGGCGAGCTCACGAACGAGTCCGCCCAGCCAGGCACCGGTGGCCAGGATCACGGAGTCGCCGGTGTGGACGTCGCCGTGGTCGTCGCGGACCGAGGCCGAACCCACGATCTCGCGCACCTCGCGCCCGCCGAGGAAGGTGTAACGGCCGGACTTCAGCAGTTCGTTCTTCAGGGCGACCTGGGCGGTACGCGGCTCGACCGCGGCGTCCCGCCCGCACCACAGGGCGGCGGCGAAGTCGCCGCGCAGCGCCGGGTTGATCGCGCGGGCCTCGTCGGCGGTGAGCAGCTTGTAGCCACGCGCCGCCGCGTCGGGCCGGGCGGCGGCGGCCTCGGCGACGGCGATCTCCAGCTCGCTGCGGATCGGGGTGAGCGAACCGCAGGGCCGGAACCCCAGCCCGGGGACCCTGGCCCCGACCTCCTCCCACAGCTCACGGGCGCGCAGCGCGGTCTCCAGTTCCTCGCCACCGGCCCGGCCGCTGACCCAAATCTGTCCGAAATTGCGGAGGGACGCTCCGCGCGCCTCGGTCTCGCGCTCGATCTGTACGACCTCGTGGCCGCGGTTCACTGCGTGCCAGGCGTGCATGGTTCCCACCACGCCGGCTCCTACGACGATGACTCTCACGACGGCTACGTTCCTGGGGGCCGGTGTCCCGGAAGGGGCGGCGTGGCAACGGAACGGTGAACTGGGCCCCAAAGTTGGCCTAGACCCGTTATATTCTCGTTACTTTTAGGGGCGGTCGCGGCGCCTTGAGCTTGAGGGGCGGTCGTTAGCGCCTTGGACTTGAGGACCGATCGCGCCTGAGCTTGAGGGCCGGTCGCGCCTCAAGCTCAGGCGGCACCCCGAGCAGGCGCTCCGAGGGCCGGGCACCCGCGAGAGCGCCCCGGCCCAGCCCCCGCCCAGCCCCGGCGACAGCCCGGTGCCGGCGCCTCGGCGCTCGATGCCCGTGCCCGCCGCCGTTCAGCGCCCGTGCTGCGGCCCGAGATGCGTGGTGAAGGAGAACCGGTCCCCGCGGAAGAGCGTGCGTACGCGTTCCAGTGGCGCCCCGGCCGTATCGCGCGAGACCCGGTGCATCAGCAGCATGGGCAGGGCGGGCGGCGTACCGATGAGCAACGCCTCGCGCGGGGTCGCCAGTACGGTCTCGATCCGCTCGTCCGCGTCGCCGAAGACGATCCCGAGCCGGTCGCGCAGGTACGCGTAGAAGGACGAGTCGGAGTCGAACTCCGTGTCCAGGTCCGGCACCCGGGCGACGGACACATACGTGCTCTCCAGGCCCACCCGGTCGTCGTCGGCGAGCAGCACCCGTTCCAGATGCCAGACCGGCTCGCCACGCCGCACGCCGACATCGGCGGCCAGTGGTTCGGGGCAGGGGAACCGTTCCAACCCGATGAGGTGGCGCCCCGGCGTACGGCCCTGGCGGCGTACGCCCTCCGTGTAGCTGGCCAGCGAGAGCGGCTGTTCCAGCTTCGGGCCGGCGACGACGGTGCCGCGCCCCTGACGGGCGAGCCGCCCCTCCAGCAGGAGTTCGCGCAGTGCCTGTCGCACGGTCTCGCGCGAGACCTCGTAGCGTTCGGCGAGATCGCGTTCGGTGGGCAGCATGCCGCCCTCGCCCAACTCCTCTATGAGGACGGACACGCGTGCCTTGACCGCGTAGTACTTCGGGATGCGGCCGTGCTCCGGAATGCCGGAGCGGATGGGTGCGCCAGGTGTCTGGTCGTGCGGGTAGTCCACGCCGGGATGGTGGCAGACGGACATGAACAGTTGTGGACGGACGTCCCGAACGGGAACCGGGCCCGGAGCCAGGGCCGGGGCCGGGGCGGGACTGGATCAGGGACCTGAGCGGGCGCGCCGCGACCGGCGGGACCAGATCACCGCCGCCCCGCCGCCGATCAGGAAACCGGTGATGGTGACGCCGACCTGCGGAACGACGGCCGGTGCGTTCGGGGTCGGCTCGGTCGCGGCCGGTCTGGTCGCGGCCGGTGCGGTCGGGGTCGGCTCGGGGGCCCCGTGGGCGAGTGCGCCGCCGTGGCCTCTGCCGACGCCTCCGCTTTCGCCGTCGTCGACGAGGGCGAAGGAGTAGCGACCGGACTCGCCGACCCACTCCCCGTCGTCCTCGCCGCCCCCACCCTCCGGCATGCGCAGCCGCTGCACGATCGCCGCCGCCGCGGTCACCCGCCCCGGGCTGGTGTCCGAGGTGAACGCCATCCTGACCCGCACGGTGAGGGTGCGCCCCGCGGGGACGGTGAAGCCGTCGAAGGAATCGGCACCGTCCCCGTCCGCGTCCCCGTCCCCGAAGACACCGATGTGCTCGTCCTGGTCGGTGGTCTCCCAGGTGACTCGGTGCTCTGCGTCGGGGCGGTTCCGCTCGGAGAACACCAGTTGGATCTGTTTTGAGGTCAGCTTCCGGTTCTCGTCGACAAGGACGAGGACCGGGTGAACGGCCCGGCACTCCTCGTCCGTGGTGTTGGTCAGGTCCAGGAACCAGGTTCCGTAGCCGCCACCGGCCGCGTAGGTTGCCGGACCGCCGTGGATACGGGTGCGGATCGGGAACTCGCTCGCCTTCGGATCGCCGCAGCCGGGCTGCCCGTCGTCGCCCGGCTTCGCGGCGCCCGCCTCCGCTGCTGTCAGCTTTCCGGCGCCCGGCTTCGCAGCGTTCGGCTTCGCGACGGCGGTGGCCGACGACGCGGCGGTGGCGGGTGCGCCGGACGCTCCGCCGAGGACGGCGGGGACCACGCTCGCCACCGCCAGCCAGAGCGCCGGCCCCTGCCGCGTCCGCCCGGTGGGCGGGGAGACCGGGGCGCCGGACGTCCCGGGCGTACCCGGCGAAGGCCCGGACGCACCCGGCTGAAGTCCGGACGCACCGGGCAGAGGTCCGGACGTACCGGGCAGAGGCGGTGTGTGGGACATGCGGGCTCACCTTCGCTGCTTACCGAACGGCTGGCCGTGTGCGCCGGACGCCCTTCACCGAATGCCCCGCCCAGTGCTGTGGTCGGGAAGGTCTGCCGGGAAGCTCGCGGCGTCCGATGCGGTGCATCGCACGGCGGAGCACCACCCGCGTACCGGATGTACTCGGGCGATGCGCCAACGCGGCGAGGGACGAGGGCTCCCCTGCCCGAACGAAACCGAGCGCTCGGGGACGTGCCGGGCGTCGCGAACCGGTGAACCTTCCCGCCCGCAGCACCAGCGGGCGGGCGTGGGCCGGGCGAGCGTTGAAGACCTTGGCCGGATCCGGGGCGGCGGCCGACGCGTACAACCACAAGGCGCCGGAGCTGTGCGCGTCGGCTGCCGCGGGCCCGGCCAAGATCTTCAGCACCCGCCCGGCCTGTATGCCGGAGTTCACGGCTCTGGATACACGACACTGCCACGCACGCGCGGGGCGACCGGCGGCGACGTGCCGGAACGCCGCCCGGCCGCCCGTCGGGACCGCTCGATCGGCCCAGCCCCGGGCGCCCCGCGTACCGACGCACTCGGCACCGACCCGCCCGCCTCTCGCACATCGGCGGCGGCGTTGCTTAAGTGGCGTGCATGACTGGCAACTCGACTCAGGAGACGCCTGTGGCGTTCGATGCCTCCTCGTCCGCCCTACGCGTCGCACTCATCGGCTACGGACTGGCCGGTTCCGTCTTCCACGCCCCGCTGATCGCGGCGACCGGCGGTCTCGTCCTCGACACCGTCGTCACCTCGGACGAGGAGCGGCGGGCCCGGGCGCGGACCGAGTTCCCCGCCGTGCGGTTCGCCGCGGCGCCCGAGGAGCTGTGGCAGCGGGCGGGGGAGCTCGACCTGGTCGTGATCGCCTCACCGAACCGGACCCACGTCCCGCTCGCCACCGCCGCACTTGAGGCCGGTCTGCCGGTCGTCGTGGACAAGCCGATCGCCGGTACGGCCGCCGAGGCGCGGGGGCTCGCGGCACTCGCGCGCAAGCGCGGGCTGTTGCTTTCGGTCTTCCAGAACCGCCGCTGGGACAATGACTTCCGCACGCTCGCCCGTCTGCTCACGGACGGCGAGCTGGGCACCGTCCAGCGCTTCGAGTCCCGTTTCGAGCGGTGGCGTCCGCAGCTGAAGGGCGGCTGGCGCGAGTCGGGCGATCCGCGGGAGATCGGCGGACTGCTGTACGACCTGGGCAGCCATGTCGTCGACCAGGCGCTGGTGCTGTTCGGGCCGGTGGTGCGGGTGTACGCGGAGTCCGACGTGCGCCGTCCGGGCGCCGAAACCGACGACGACACCTTCCTCGCGCTCACCCATGCGAACGGGGTCCGCTCGCATCTGTACGTCAGCGCCACCGCGGCCCAGCTCGGCCCCCGCTTTCGGGTGCTCGGTTCGACCGCCGGTTATGTGAAGTACGGCCTCGATCCGCAGGAGGCCGCCCTGCGCGCCGGCGCTCGCCCCACGGACGGTGAGCCGTGGGGCGAGGAACCGGAGACGCTGTGGGGCCGGATCGGCTCGGGCGAGTCCCCGCTGACGGGCGGCGGCGCCCCCGTTCCCACCGTGCCGGGCGACTACCGCACGTACTACGCGGCGGTCCACGACGCGCTGCGTGGCAAAGGAGGCAATCCGGTGACCGCCCTCCAGGCCGCCACCGTCCTGGACGTGCTGGAGGCCGCCCGCCGCTCGGCCCGAGAGGGCGTCACCGTGACCCTGCCCGCCGCGGACGAGGCGACCGCCGGTCCCCGCTGACCGGCCGCCCCGTACAGCCGGCCCGTACAGCCGCCCCGGCCCGGACCGCGGATGACGGCGGTCCGGTCATGCCATGGCGGCGGCCCCGGCGTCGACGACGGGCGCGTCGCGGTAGAGGACGGCCCGCTCGACCGCGTTCCAGGTGGTGCTGGTGACGACGTACAGGGCGGCGGCGAGCGGCACGACGGCGACCGTCAGGAGGGTCGCGTACGACAGCAGCGGCATCAGCTTCGTCATCGCGCTCATGCCCGCAACGGGCCGGCCGTCGGGTCCGGTGGCGGGAACGACGGGGCCGGCCGCCATCTGACGCTTCGTACGCCGGAAGTTGAACGTGGCCACGGCGGCGACGATCGCGAACAGTCCGAGGTACACGAGCCCCTGCGCCCCCAGCGGCCCGCCGTGCGCCAGCGCGTCGTACCAGCGCTCGCCGAGCGGGGCGTCGAACAGCCGGTGGCCGAGCAGTTCGTTGGGCCCGTCGCCGATGCTCCGGCTGGAGAACAGGTGGTAGAGCAGGAAGAAGGCGGGCATCTGGAGCAGGCTCGGCAAGCAGCCGGACAGCGGCGACACCTTCTCCTCCCGGTGCAGGTCCATGAGCGCCCGTTGCATGCGCTCGGGGTCCTTTCCGTGCTTCCTGCGCAGCTCGGCGATCTGTGGCTGGAGCCTGGTACGGGCCTTCTGCCCGCGTGCCGCGGCCCGCGACAGGGGATGCACGGCGAGCCGCACGAGTGCGGTGAACAGCACGATGGCCGCGGCGGCGGAAGCGGTCTGGAAAATCGGGTGCAGCACATCGGCCAGCGCGCCGACCAGGGCGGCGAATGCGGACATGAGGACGGACATCGGTGAGCCCTCCGAGGGTTCTCGTCATGCCGGGAGTGAGGAACGGACTCGGCGTGACGAACCACGAGGGGCACCCGCGGCCGGGCGTACGCGCACCTGCCACGGGCGTGCCGTGCGTACGCACCGCCCACGCGTCGGATCCGGGCGTGCCCACGCACGAAGACGGAAACGAAGCAGGGAGGAACGGACCGGACGAGCCCCTACGCGGTCGTCGGCAGGGCGTGGCCGGGGGCCCTGGGGCGTCTGCGGCCCCTGGCGTCCGGATCCCGCTGCGGCAGGAACGCGGTGCGCTGTTCCCGGTCGCGTATGGCCGTGCGGACACGGGTCCGGGGCACGGGCATGGCGCAGCGGGCGCTGATGACCGCGGCGGCGACGAGCGCGGAACCGACGGCCGCGGTGGCGGCGAGGGCGACGGCGGTGGAGAGGCTGCCGCCCTCGACGAGCAGGGCGGCGGTGAACAGTTCGGTGACGAGGCAGAGCAGCAGGACCACGGGCCGGAACGACCGGGCGCGGCCGTCACGCGGACGACTCATGTCACCGCTCATCGTCCCCTCCCCTCGTCGCCGTCACGACACGACATGCGCGCGTGCGTGTGTGCGCTCCACTCTCCAGCCGTTATACACGACGGCTCCGACAAGGCGGCCGTTCCCCCGGGCCCCATTCCCCCTCCCACGAGCACCGGCCCTGTCCGCGGGCCCGCTACCGCGCCCGAACACCGGTGAGCCTTCCCCACACCACGAGCCGGTACCGGGAGGTGAATTCGGGGGTGCAGGTGGTGAGCGTCACATAGGAACCGCCCGCCGTGTACCCGGCGCGCGGCTTCACCTCGCTGCGCGGGACAGCCGCGATGACACCGCTGTCGAGGGCGCTGGTCCGCGCGAGCGTCCGGTCCACGGTGTACGTGTACACGGCTTCCCGGGTCTCGATGCCGATCAGGTCGCCGCGGCGCAGCCGGTCGATGTACCGGAAGGGCTCGCCGTGGGTGTTGCGGTGCCCGGCGAGCGCGAAGTTGCCCGTCTCACCGGGCTGCGCGGTCCGTGGATAGTGGCCGACGTATCCCTTGTCGAGGACGCCTCGTCTGCCGATGCCCTGGGCGACGGGGGCCACAAGTCCGATCCGGGGTATCCGGATGACGGCGTACGCCTGGTCCCAGCGGGGTTCGGCGGACGCGGCGGGCGCGTGGTGCCCCTGGGCCGTGCGCCCGCCGGAGGCCGCGCCGTCCGGCCCGCCGCCGCTCCCCGTACCGGGGTTCCCGTCCGTCCGCCCCGGCCCCCGGCCCTCCGGCTCCTGCCATGTCTTCCGCAGGGCCCGCACCTCGTCCTCGGCGCCGACGCGGGCCTGCCGGTTGGTCCACCACAGCTGATGAACAACGAGCAACAACAGGACGACGCCGAGGGTCACCACCGCCTCGGCCACCGTCCAGAGACCGCGCGCGAAGGCCCTGCGTCCGCGCACGTGGTGCTGCACCACCACCGGTATCCGCTCCCGCACGGCCCGCACGATAAGGCCCTGCCCCGTAACTCTCCAGGGGCGGAGCGACTCTCCGCCCACGGGTCGCACGGCAGTACCGTGTGGTTCATGCGTCCCGACACGCCTGCCCACCACACCACCGAAGCCGAACGCCTGCTGCGCACCGCGGAGCGCTACCCCGAGGACCGTGAGCCGCTCCTCCTCCGGGCCGCGGCCCATCTGGAACTCTCCGGCGATCGCGCCCGTGCCACCACCCTCTACGAGGACCTGCTCGCCTCTCCGGGCCTCGACCGCCCGCACCTGGTCAAGGCGCTGAACGCGGCCAACCTGTGGGAGTACGGCCACGAGGCCGAGGCCCGCGCGATCCTCGACGGCGTCCGTGCCGCGAAGCCGCTGGACACGGCGCCCTGGCAGGTCGCGGCGGAGACCTTCGCGTCCCACGACGAACTGGAAACGGCCCACGACTGCTTCACGACCGCGCTGACCCTGCTGCTGACGCCGGGCGAGGAGGTGCCGTACGCGACGCGGTCGCTGCTGATCGGCCGCCACCGTGTCCGCAGGATGATGGGCGCCGCCCACGACGTGTGGGACGACCTGGCGGACACCATCCACACGGCCTCCGTCCCGCTGGACGAGCTGCACGACCCGAAGCGGCTGTGGGCACTGGGCTCCTCGGACCCGGGCGAGCTCCAGGCCGAGATCACCCGCCTTCGCGCGGAACTGGGCGCCTACCGCACGGCGCTGTCCCGCCCGTTCCCGGTGGCGATGCTGCACTGGCCGGCCCACGAACTCGACGAACTCCTCGCCGCGTACCCGAGCCTGCGCGCCGAGTACCCGTCCCACGCCGACCATCTGGCCCGTCTGGAGGCCGCCCTCCGCGACCTGCACCAGGCCGGCACCCCGAACCTGGGCATCGTGACCGGCACGGTCCCGTCGTACGAGGCGTTCGCCGCGTCCGAGACCGCGTCCCCCACCGACCCGGATCTGCTCCCCCAGTACGCCACCACCCTCGCCGCCCGTGGCCGCGCCGTCCCCTGGCCCCCGGCCCGCAACGCCCCCTGCTGGTGCGGCTCGGGCCGCCCGTACCGGGAGTGCCACGGCACGGACTGAACGCGCGCCCGATGCGTCGGCCCGGCCCCGTCGCCCCGGGCCGACGCCTGGGTGGCGAACGCGACGGTCCGACGCCCCGCGCTCGGCCCCACACACGCGGCCACATGGCCACCCACCCCGCACCCCTCCATCAATGCGATGGAGTCGCCTCCAGGCCGTCCCTACACTTCCCCCATGCACGAACTCCAGCGTCTCCGCGCCGACCACGCCCCGGCGCTCCTCGCGTTCGAGCGGGAGAACCGCGCCTACTTCGCCGCCTCGGTGCCCGACCGCGGCGACGACTACTTCACCCACTTCAACACCCGTCACGCCGCTCTGCTCGCGGAACAGGCCGCCGGAACCTGCCACTTCCACGTCCTCGTGTCCACCGGCCCCGACGACCGCGGCGAGATCCTGGGACGTTTCAACCTGGTCGACGTGGCCGACCGCTCCGCCGAACTCGGCTATCGCGTCGCGGAGAAGGCCACCGGCCGCGGCCTGGCCACGGCCACCATCCGGCACCTGTGCACCCTGGCCACCGAGGAATACGGCCTGACCACCCTCCGCGCCACCACCACCCTCGACAACCCCGCCTCCCAGGCAGTCCTCACCCGCACCGGCTTCGCCCCGACCGGCGAGGAACCCGTGCTGGACGGCCGACCGGGGCTGACGTACGTGCGGGACTTGAGCAACGCTTCCGCCGCCTGGCCCCACTAAAGGCCGTCCCGTCATCCGTGGTGGATCAGCGCCCGGCGTCAGATGTGGTGCAACGCACAGCAGAGGAGCGCCTGCATACCGGGTGTATGCGGATGTTCCGACAACGCGACGAGGTGTCGCAGCCATCGGGGGGCGCCCACCAGGGACTCCGGGACAGACCTTTTTTAGACCCCTCCTGAACGATCTACCCACCGAGAACGGTGCTGGTGCACACACGCAGGGTCGATCTGGTGCTCAGGCACCACATGAAGATCTCCGAGCACCCGGCGACTGAGAGCATCTACGACCTTGAGGTCGTCAGTGATGAGGCGTGCTCCGTTATCAAAGAGCACGTGGCAGTTCGGACACAGACACAGGATGTTGCTCCGAACGTCGCGACCGCCATGTGGCCTGCCAAGTGCGTGTATGTGTGCGCCTTCGCTGTACCGCGCACCGTTGATGTCCACCACAACCGGGACTCGACACATCTGACAGGTGTTGTTGTAGAGCGCCTTTATGGCGCGGGCCTCCTGAGTGTTCCGCACCCTGCGCTGGGTGCTGACGTACCTTGCAGCTGCTTGCTGAACCGGGGTCGCTTCATCATCTGCTGCAGTGTGGCTCGCCTCGTCAGAATCCCAACGCTCCCCAGCTGCGATCTTCGCAAGGCGAAACTGCCACATGACGTGCCCACGAGCAGTCAGCACGCTCCAGTAGCCCTCCACGAGGTACAACCCCCGATATCGGTAGCCTTCAGTCGCCTTGCGCCGCTTGATCCCCAGACCGCGTACATATCGGATGGGCAGCCCCTCCCGATAGTTGATCAGCATCCCCTCATTGACCCCAGTCAGCGACTGGTCCTCCGTGATGTGACCGTCCTTGTCCGGCGATCCGCCTTGCGCCGTATAGATGATGACGTCACCCAGGTCCTCATCCCCGGCATAGCCGCCGCTGGCGACTATCGAGTCGAGGCCCTCATACGACGTTCCTGAGATCCCTTGACCACGGAATCGGTGCACATCGGCCCCATATAGGTCATCGTGCGTTCGAAACCATTGCCCTTCGCTTACATCGGGAGGGGGACCAAAATAGATGGACTTCGATCGCGACATGCGAACATATTGCCGAATACTGGCGTTTAGTCAATCCTCTAAACTGATCATGGCCACTTTCCACGGGGCGTGTCCCAAAAACAACCACACTGCCAGCACCCCTCAGCGAGGTGGGCTCCGATACAAGCCCCCACCCCCACCTACGCGCTGGGCGCTGGCACGCATCGCGGTCGCACGCGACGTTCTCCTGAAAGACCATGAGCGACTTCGCGCCCGCTTCCCCAGCCTTCGCCAGCACGAGCGCCCACGCCATAGCGATGGGATCGACGCCACGCATGCCGAGAACCTCAAAGCCCGTGGTCAGCATGGAGCTGACCACGGGCAAAGGGCGAGAAGCAGCCTCAGCGGCTCCGCGGCTCGGGGCCACGGGCGCCGTGTCAGTGCTACTGGGCCTTGCGGCGGCGGATCAGCAGGAAGCCGCCGGCCGCGACGAGCACGGCGGCCGCTGCGGACAGCAGGCCGACCGGCGCGCCGGTGCCGGTCTCGGCGAGGTCGCCCTCGGCCGGGGCGGACGGGGAGGACGAGGGCGTCGCGACGGAGCCCTCGGCGGGCATGGTGGGCGTCCCGGTCGGCTGCGTCGAGTCGGACGGGATGGACGGGCTGGACGGCGTAGACGGGGTGGCCGACTCGGACGGGGTGACGGAGTCCGGCTCACTGGGGGACGCCGACGGGGTGGGGCTGACGGACTCGCTGTCCTCGGGCTTCGGCTTGTCGCCGCAGTCGACCCAGAAGACCTTCTGCTTGGCCCGGCCGTGCTCGCCGTCGAAGTTCCAGAACAGCTTGTAGTGGCCGTCGGACAGGGACTGGTCCGACGAACGGCCGTGGCCCTTGGCGTCGAGCGCCAGGGACCCGGACTTCACGATCTCACCCTTGACCTTGGCGGTGGGGGGCCAGCCTTCGATGCGCCAGGCGATGTCCTGGCTCGCGTCGAAGCCGAAGGCGTCGAGGTAGAAGGTGCACACGTGAGGCTCGTTCTTACGGAGCTCCTCACCCGTCGCGGCATCGTGGATCTTCACGGTGCCGTTGTCGCCGGGAGCGGCGGCGTACGCCGTAGGGGCAAGCAGCAGGGCCGCCGCCGCGGCGGCCGTGAGCGTGCATGCGGAAGCAACTGTGCGCATGGGAAATCCAACGGTTGGAAGACTGGAAGAGATGGCTACCGTGGGGGGCGGCTCAGCTTCCTTCGATGGCGCACGCCCGTCAATCAGCTTCTGACCGCATATGCCACATGCAGTGTCACTTGCCCCATTAGTTCCGCATAACGATTGAGACAGCCAGCTGATCGTTTTCGACGCCTCGGCTTACCCCTTCAGATCGATAAAGCTAATACGGTGACCGAAAGTGTTTGGCCAGCGACACGCTGATGGCGTTCGGCGTCGTGATGATCGCCGGAAACTTCACCTTCGGTGGTCTGCTGCGGCGCAGCGTCACAGGCGCCTCGGGCGCGTACCCGGTGTTGCGTCTGCTGGTCTACGGGCTTCTGTACGCCGTGGGCCCGGCGTTCGCACCGATGGTCACGGCCGTACTGATCCGGGGCATGGTGCATTCGGGCGGACTCGTGGTGAGCCGGAGCCGACCGGGACGCGATGCCGCCGGCGCCCCGGAGTTGAAACGACCGCAGCGGCACGTGGCCCACGCAGGGGTGCTGCACGCCCTGCGGTACGGGGACGGAATGCGGCACGGGAACAGAAATACGGGTGGTGGCCCACCGACGATTCGCCCGTTCTGCCCGGAAGTCTTCCCTAGGGTGGGCGGCTGGTGCTGCGACCGGAGAGGTTACCGGCCGCAACACCAGGCCGTGCTTTCGAACGGGCGGCGTCCGGCCGGAGGCCGGGCTGTGCGACGTCTGGCACATGCGATCGCGAGCCGGGGGATCGCCCTCGTACTGGACGTACGAGGACGGCTCCGACGACCCGGCGAACGCATATGCCGGATGCGGATGGCGGATGCCGCACAGCGGGTGGAGTTCGAAGACATGACCCAGGAGCCCACCGAAAGGCAACATTCCATGGGAACGACGACCCACGTCGACGAGGTGCGCGATGGGGAACGCAAGGACCTCCTGACGATCGTGGCGGATCAACGCGCCAACTTCCTCCACACGGTTACGGGAATCAGCGAGGAGCAGGCGGCTCTCACCACCACCGTCAGCGAGTTGACACTCGGTGGCCTGGTCAAGCACCTCGTCGCAATACAGCGAACCTGGCTCGCGGTGATCGACGGCACGGCACCGGCGAAGATCGAGCGGACCAAGCCGGACCCCGACCGCTTCCGCATGACCGGGAACGACACCCTGGCCGGGCTGCTCGACTCGTTCCGTGCCGCGTCCGCGGAGTTCGATCGCACCGTACGGCGGGAACCCGACCTCGGCCGTGTCGTGACCCTCCCGCTGTACCCGTGGGCGTCCAAGCCGATCGCATGGACCGTTCGGCATGTGCTGTTGCACGTCTTCCGGGAGATCGCGCACCACTGCGGGCACGCGGACATCATCCGGGAGGCGTTGGACGGTTCCACCACTACGGCATACATGATCGAAGCCATCTCGCACGGGAGCGGCACGGACGGCCACGACGGCTGACAGTGGCGGCACGCACGAGGGCGGTACGAGGAAGCAGGCGGGCGGTACGAGGAAGTGGGCGGTGCGACGAAGTGGTGGGCGGTTCGGAGAAGGGCGGGGCGGCTCCGTGCGGTGCGGGCCCGGAGTGACGCGCGGCGCCTCGCTCCGGCCCCGCACCGCGTTGCGTTGTGGCGCCTGTGCCGCTCCCGTACACCACTACCGCGAGGTGCTTGCCATGCGGCCGAACGAGTGGCCCGTGGCCGGCTCGGGGGTGCACGAACGGGGAATTGAGCACACTGTCCGTCCATGCAGAGGTGGGCGTCCCGACAGTTCGTACCGAACGTCGATTTCCGGCCACAACACAACGCCCCTTACGCTGCACCACATCAAGTCACCAACGGTCGGCCGTAAGAGAAGGGCGACAACATGACCACCGAGACCAGCACATTGGGCACCATCGATGCCACAACTACCTTGTTGCAGGCGGAACTTCCGCGTCTGGAACAGCATCAGCAGGCACTCCGAAGCGAACTCGCAGCCGTCACCGAGCGGCTGGAGTCGGTGCGGACCGCGCTGACGGCGCTGCGTGCGCTGTCCGGTGCCGCGCTTCCGTCGTCGGAGGCGGCATCGCGGGCCGTCGAGGCGGAAGCCGCGGCGCAGAAGGAGAGTGCCGAAGCCGCGCACGTCGCCGAGGCCGGTGACGTGCGCGAGGGCGGCGCGGCTGTGGAGGGTGCTTCCGTGGAGGACACCCCCGCGGAGAGCGTTGCCGCTCCCCTGATCCCGCAGCAGGCACAGGACTCCCACGCCTCCGCGCAGGAGCCGCAGGAGCAGGCGGAGGAACCGCAGGAGCGGGCGAAGGCCGCTTCGGACCAGGAGGCGGAGTCGGGTCAGGAGGCGGAGTCCGCCACCGCGCCCGCGCGTCGCACCGCCCGCAAGGCCTCCGCTTCCAAGGGCCGCAAGCAGCCGGCGGTCAAGCCGAAGAGTGAGCGCGGGCAGGCGGCCAAGAAGGCCGCCGGTTCCAGGACTTCGGCCGCCAAGACCGCCAAGTCGGCCGGGACGGGCAAGCCGGCCCGGGCGAGCAAGGCGACGGTCTCCACCAAGGGAACCGGCTCCGCCAAGGCAGCCGACTCCGCCGATGCGGCCAAGAACGCCAAGGGCGCCAAGGACACCAAGTCGACGCAGGCCAAGGCGTCGAAGAAGACCGTGGCCTCCGCACCGGCCGTCGACGACAGCGGCAGCCTCACCGAGATGGTCATCAAGGTGCTCGCCACGTTCGGCGACACCCCCGTGCGTGCCCGTGAAGTCACAAAGGCCCTGGGCCGTGAGCTCACCCCCAACGGCATCAACACCGTGCGCAGCACCCTCGACCGGCTCGTCGGCACCTCCCGAGCCCACCGCGCCGGCCGGGGCCTCTACCAGGCTCCCGCCAGCTGATCCACCTCCCGCACGCTTTCCCCCGCACGCCTTCGGGCGTCCGGGAGAATCCGGCGCTCGCCCTCGTCATGACCCCTCGGGTCCGTGACGAGGGCACGCGCATTGTGTGCACCGTGCGGTGTGCGGCACGTCGTGCGCGGTAGATGGTGTGCGGCGCACATGATGCGCGGTCCTCGGTGTGTGGTGCGAGACGCGTTGTACGTGGTGCGTTATACGTGGTGCGCCGGCGAGATCGGTCGGAGTGGGGCGTGGATGCTGACGTCTCCGCACCGATGGTGCGTGCGCGAACCGGGCCTGCCGTGAGGCCGAAGCCGACGGACGCCGACGCGTATCAGCGGTAGTCCTCCGGATGGCCTTGCATCCACGTGTTGATGCGGTCGCGCGTGCCGAGCAGTTCGGAGCGGTGCTTCTCCGGGTTCGCCGCGGCAGCGTCTCCGTTCAGCGTCTTGTGCAGGGCCTTGATCCAGGCCAGTGGTTCCTCGAAGTGGCCGGAGCCTTGCGAGTCTGCCGTCATCGCTCTTTCCAGGCGCGAGAGTTCGTCGTTGACGCGTCCCAGGAGGTAGGCACAACCCGCCGATCCAGGTGTGCAGGTTTCGCCCAGGGTGGCCTGGAGACCCGCGAAGGCGTCGCGTACGGCCTCCGGTTTGCCGTGGTCGGCCTCGTCCCCCTCATCCGTCCCGACCTCCCCGGCGGTCTCCCTGCCCGGATCCGCCTCGTTCGCACCGCCGTTCGCCGCTCCGGCGCGGCCGGACGCGCCGGACGCCGCCGCGCGCGGAACGTCGTCCCCCGGTTCCTGCGATGCCTCCGCCCCGGAGCAGCCCGTCAGGAACGCCCCGAGGAGTGCGGCGACGACCGCGGTCGTCGTGACGGCTCTCGTACGTGTACGGACAGACATGAGGCCCCCTGGGCCGTCTTCAATCGGGCGGCGTTCGGCCGAAGACCGCCCGTTCGAAGACACGGCCCGGCGCTGTGGCCGGACCTTATCTCACCGGCCCCGCGTCATCGGGCTCCCGGCCCGTGATCAGCGACTGGAGTGCGGGCGCGTACAGGTCCGCGAGGCGTTCGGGGGTGGCCCGGGCACCGGCGCCTTCACGGTGGAGGCTGAGGGTCGCCCCGAGGCCGAGGAGGTGGCCGGCGAGCAGTTCGGCGCGCAGTGCGGCGTCGGGGCCGCGGAGGCGGGCGGTGAGGGCGTCGGTGACCTGTTCGTGAAAGCGGTCGCGGAGCAGGGAGCGTTCGTCGCGGTTGCCGAGCGAGAAGACGACCCGCAGCAGGGGGTCGGATTGCGTTTCCCGTCGGCGGTTCACCAGCGTCAGCACCATGTGGCGGCCCAGTGTGCCCAGCGGCGCGGCGAGGAGTTCCGCCGCCGCGGGGCCGAAGTCGGCGACGGTGTTGAAGAGTTCTTCCTTCCGGCCGAAGTGCTTGACGACCAGGGACGGGCTCACCCCGGCGTCGGCCGCGATCCCCCTGATGGTCACATCGGCGTACGGGCGCTGGGTGAACGCACGGCGGGCGGCGCGCAGGATCGCGTCCCGCCCTGTGCCCGGATCGCCCGAGGCCGTACCGGGGGCGACGGAAGCCCCACCCGGGCCGGGGGGCCGGGCCGGTACGGGGGCCTGGCCGCTGGTCATGCGCTCTCCTGGATCTCCTGGACCTCGTGGACCGGCGCCGATCGCGCGCGTTCCGTCCGGTCCGCCGAGGTGTCGCCGCTCTTCCCGACCGTACCCGTCACGGGCGTACGGCCGCCCGGCAGGCACAGGGTGACCAGCAGTGCCACGAGCGCCGCGCCCGCCGCGATCAGGAAGACGAGTTGGTAGGCGTGGAGTGTCGGGGCGGCCCGGCCGCCCACCTGGAACGTGAGGGCGGAGAGGACCGCGGCCACCGTCGCGCTGCAGCACGCCTGTCCGATCGACCGCATCAGGGTGTTGAGCCCGTTGGCCGCGCCCGTCTCACTGATCGGGACACCGCGCATCACCAGCGCGGGCAGCGCCGAGTACGCGAGGGCCGTGCCCGAGGCGACGACCGTCGCGCCGGCGATGATCAGCCACAGACTGTGGCTGGTGAAGTACCGCACCACATAACCGATCGCGATCACGGCGCCCGCCAGCGCCAGACTGACCTTGGGGCCGTACTTCCCGGAGATCCGGGCCGAAACCGGCGAGAGTGCCACCATCATCACGCCGCCCGGCAGCAGACACAGCCCGCTGACGACGAGCGAGGCGCCGAGCCCGTAGCCCGTCTCCTTCGGCTCCTGCACCATCTGGGCGGTGACCAGGGAGTTCGCATAGAAGGCGAAGCCGATCAACAGGGCGGCGATGTTGGTGAGCAGGACGGCCGGGCGAGCGGAGACCCGCAGATCGACCATCGGCGTCGGAACGCGGAGTTCGTACACCCCCCACGCCAGCGCCACCACGACGGCGGTCATCAGCAGGCCGACCGTGCGGGCGGACGTCCAGCCCCAGTCGGCGCCCTGGGTGACGGCGAGCAGCAGGCAGACCAGGGCGGCGGCCAGACCCAGGCCGCCGACGGCGTCGAACCGGCCGCGGGTGCGGAGCGGGGATTCGGGTACGTACCGGAGCACCAGCAGGACGTCGATGACGCCGATGGCCCCCGAGACCCAGAACATCGTGTGCCAGTCGAAGTTCTCGACGACGAGCGCGGCGACCGGCAGGCCGACCGCGGCGCCGATGCCGAGCGTCGAACTCATCAACGCCACCGCGGACAGCACCCGCTCGGGCGGGAGTTCGTCGCGCAGGATGCTGATGCCCAACGGGGCGACGGCGAGCGCAGCACCTTGCAGGGCGCGACCGGCGATCAGTACGCCGATGTGGGAGCTGACCGCGCACAGCACCGAGCCCAGCACCAGGACCATGAGCGAGGCGACGAGCACCCGCCGCTTGCCGTACATGTCACCGACCCGGCCCAGGACGGGGGTGAAGACGGCGCCGGTCAGCAGGGTGACGGTGACCAGCCAGCTCGCGGCGGCCGGAGTGGCGCCCGTGAGCCGGGGGATGTGCGGCAGCAGCGGTACGACGATCGTCTGCATGACCGCGACCACGACACCGCAGAAGGCCAGCACGCCGACGGCGAACCGAGGATGCGGGGCGGCGACGTCGGTCGGCGTCGAGGCGGGTATGTCCGCGGGCATGGTCCTCCGTACGGTGCGTCGACGGCGTGCCCTCGGGCCCTTCGGGGTCTTCGGGATCTTCGGGCGGCTCAGGCGGTACGCGGCACGAGGTGCACACTTGTTCACCGCTCAGGGTAAACGGCTGTGCACCCCCTCGGCGACAGAGAGTCCGGATCCCGCGTTAGCCTCGAAGTCCCGGGCCGGCGGCCCGGACGACACGGATGAGAAGGCGAAGGTGGCTGCGATGGCGAAGGTTCCGGCAGCGGCGGTGGCGGCGGGCGGACTGGTCGGCGGATACGCGGTCGCACGGTGGACCGGGAAGCGTCCGCTGGGCGGGGTCGCGCTGGCCGCCGCGGGTGGCGTCGCCGCGTACGAGTGGAACCGGCAGGCCGGGCGCTGCGCGGCCATCGGACTGACCGCGGCGTACCTCGCCGCGTTCGCCGGTTCGCACCCACTGGCCAAGAAGATCGGCGCCTGGCCCTCCGTCTTCGCGGTGGCGGGCGGCATGGCCGCGGCGTCGTGGGCGGTCACCCGCTGCTCCGGCTCCGCCTGCGCCGGGCGGGAACGGTGCGGCCGCGGCGCGAACGGGGCGTGACCGGGCACACCGTTCGGTGACCCGGCCCTCGGGCCGGGTCGGTCGCGGTGGTGCGGCCACTGCCGCGCACGGCAGCGCCGTGCCGGGGCGGCCCCCGTACGCCTTTGCCGCCCGCCCGCTTCGGGGTGGTCCCGGAGCGGCGCGTGCCCGGCCACCGCGTCCGCCGCTGCGGACTACGCCCCCAGCACCCGTGTCACCGTGTAGATCAGCAGCCCCGCCAGCGCACCCACCACCGTGCCGTTGATGCGGATGAACTGCAGGTCGCGGCCGATGTGCGCCTCGATCTTCCGCGATGTCTGTTCCGCGTCCCAGCTCGCGACCGTGTCGCTGATCAGCGAGGTGATCTCCGCGCGGTACGTCGTCACCACGTAGACCGCGGCGTCCTCCAGCCAGCCCTCCAGCTTGGCCTGCATCCGCTCGTCCGTCGCCAGCCGGGCGCCGAACGTCAGCAGCGAGGCCCGCGCCCGCAGCCGCAGTTCGCTCTGCTCGTCGTCCGCCGCCGTGATGATCATGGTGCGGAGCGACGCCCAGGCCGACGCGATGACGTCCTGGACCTCGCTGCGTCCCAGGATCTCCGACTTCAACCGCTCCACCCGCGCCCGGGTGTCCGGGTCCGTCTGGAGGTCGGCCGCGAAGTCGGTGAGGAAGGTGTCGATCGAGGCGCGCGCCGGATGCCCCGGCATGTCGCGCATCTCCGTGACGAAACGCAACAGTTCCTTGTAGACCCGCTCCCCCACCCGTCTGTCGACAAACCGCGGCGTCCAGCCCGGCGCACCGCCCTGCACCGCATCCATCACCGAGTCACCGTGCAACACCAGCCAGTCATGGGCCCGTACGCAGATCAGGTCCACCATCCTGCGATGGCCGCCGTCGGCGACGACTCTTTCCAGCATCTTGCCGAGACCGGGCGCGATCTCCACCGCGTTGGCCCGCCGGGTGATCGCCTCGCCCACCACGGCCTGCACATCGGAGTCCCGCAGCACCGTGAGCGCACCGCGCAGCGCGGTCGACAGTTCGGCGGTCACCCGGCCGGCATGGGCGGGTTCGGCCAGCCAGCCACCGAGCCGTCCGCCGATGCCGAGGGCATGGATGCGTCCGCGCACCACATCGGCGGAGAGGAAGTTCTCGCCGACGAAGGAGCCCAGGGACTGCCCGAGCTGGTCCTTCTTGGTGGGAATGATGGCGGTGTGCGGGATAGGCAGGCCGAGCGGACGCTTGAACAGGGCCGTCACGGCGAACCAGTCAGCCAGTGCACCCACCATCCCCGCCTCCGCCGCCGCGGCGACGAAGCCCGGCCAGCCGCCCACTCCCGCGTGCTTCGCCCAGGTGGCGAGCACGTACACGAGCGCGACCAGCAGGAGGAGACCCGTGGCCGTGGCCTTCATCCGGCGCACACCGCGCCGCTTCTCCTCGTCGGCGGCGGTGTACGCGAACGAGGCGAGCGTGGTGGGACGACCACCGGGTGCGGGACGAGCCGCGCCCGCCGTCCGCTCCGAGGTACGCTGCGGCCGCCCCGCGCCCTGTTCACCGGGGTTGCCGGAACTACCGGGGTTACCGGGGTCACCGGGGCCGCTGGCTCCATCGGCCCGTCTGGCTCCGTCAGCCCTGCTGGTTCCACTGATCCCACTGTTCCCGCTGGTCCTGTCGGACCCTTCGGCCAGCCCGGCCTCTCCAGCCCCGGCCCCAGCCGACTCGTCGGCCTCGGCAGACCGCTCAGCCCCACTGGTCCCGCTGGCCCCACCGGCCCCGTCGGACCCTTCGGCCAGCCCGGCCTCTCCAGCCCCAGCCCCAACCGACTCATCGGCCCCAGCAGCCCCAGCAGCCCCATCGGGCCGACCAGCCCCATCACCCCCCTCAGCCCCGTTGGCCCCGCCAGTCCTGTCGGTCCGTTCCATCGCTCCACCCGTCCGCGTACGCATCACCCCCGGTGTCCCGTACGCATTGTGCCTGTCTGTCCTACTCCCGGCCCGCGCTTCGAGTTCCCGAGGCCTGCCCCATCATGGGACCAGCCCGACACGTACAAGGAGAATCACCGTCCATGCCCAGGCGCCGGGAACATGCCCCGCTCATCGCCCTCGTGGCGGCCACCGCCGCACTCGCCGCCGGGGCCGTGTCCACCGGTCCGCTGCTCTTCGCCGGGGACCGGCCCCTCTCCGACACCGGCTCGGTCGCGGGGCCCGGCACCGACCCGTACGCCGGTTCGGGACCGGGATCGGAATCCGGCACGGGGCCGGACGCCGGTACGCCCCCGCACCGGGTCACCGCGCCGGTGCCCGCCACTTCACCCGCTCCGTTCCCGGCGACTCCGTCGGCCTCGTCTCCCAGGCCCGCCATCCCGGCCCCGTCGGCCTCCTCCGCCCGCTCCTTTGGCCTCTGGCTCAGCACCTGGTCGGCGGCGCCCACGGCCGGGCTGACCGAGGCCCCGCCCGGCGACGGCCCGGTCCGGCGCACCATCCACAACGTCGTGCACACCAGCATCGGCGGCGATGCGGCGCGCATCACCCTGTCCAACGTCTTCGGTACCCACCCGTTGGTCGTGGACCACGCCGTGGTCAACACACGGCCCGTGACGTTCCGGGGCGCCACCGGAGTGACGATCGCCGCGGGCGGGCAGGTCGTCAGCGACCCGGTCGCCGTCCCGGTCGCAGCCGACGCGGATCTCGTCGTCACCCTGCGCACCCCGGCCGCCGAGGGTCCTGTGACCGCACACCCGCGCGGCCACCAGACGTCGTACCTGGAGGACGGGCAGGGCGTCCGGCGCACCACCGACTGGCGCTATCTCACCGCCGTCGATGTCCGCGGCACGGCCGCGGCCGGAACGATAGCGGTGATCGGCGACTCCCTGACCGCCGGCACCGGCTCCACGCCCGACACGAACAACCGCTGGCCCGACGTGCTCGCCGACCGGCTGCACGGACGCTACGCAGTGGTGAACGCCGGCATCGCGGGCAATCGCGTGCTGCGCGACGGCACGGGGGTACGGGCGAGTGCCCGCTTCGACCGCGACGCCCTGGACGTCACCGGGGTGCGGACCGTCGTCATCGCCCTCGGCATCAATGACGTGCAGAAGCACCCGCAGGAGACCGATCCGCGCCGCATAGCGGATGCCCTGCGTTCCCTGACGCTGCGAGCCCACGCCCGCGGAGTGCGGGTCGTCGGGGCGACGCTGATGCCGTACGAGGGGTACCGCACCTGGACGCCCGAGCGGAACGCCGTACGGGAACGGGTCAACGAGCTGATCCGAGCGGGCGGGATCTTCGACTCGGTCATCGACTTCGACGCCGTGGCCCGAGACCCGCGCCGCCCGACTCGGTTGTTGCCCGCCTACGACTCCGGCGACCATCTCCACCTGAATGACAAGGGATACCGGCGACTCGGTTCGTCCGTGGATCTGGCGAACTTGGTGGCTCCGGTGAGCTCGGTGGACTCGGTGGGCCAAGCACTCTCGGACCGTTCTGCGGGGCAGCCCTCAAAGAGCGTCCCGTGAAAGAGCGTCCCGCGCCTCAGCCCTTCTCCAGCCGTCCGCGCTCGCGACCGTCCCGCTCCTCCAGCTCTCGTGCCTGCTCCGCCTCCTTGAGCCGCTGCCGCTCCACCTTGCTGCGCTTGCGCTCCACGCCGACGCCCCCCATGAGTGCGAAACCGGTGATCCGCACCCGCGGCGAGTCCGGTGACGGCGTGCCTTCGTCCTTCGAGCTCTCCCCGAAGCCGCCCATGATGCCGATGCCTCTGACCTCGACATTCAGCTCCGGAGGAGCCGTCACATGGATACCGCCCATGATCGTGAGACAGCGGATGACCACCTCGCGGTCTTCGAAGTTGGCCTCGCGCAGGTCGATTTCACCACCGCCCCACATCGCGAACGCGTTGAACTTCCGGCCCACCGTCCAGTTCCCCCGGCGGCCGAAGCCTCCAAAGAACGCGAACGCGCCGCCCGACGTGGCGGGCTTGCCGACCCGGTCCGCCCACCGCAGCTCCGATCCGGTCGCGGCACGTTGGGGGGACGTGCCGGACGGGGCCGCCATCGTGCCCGGTGCCGGCAGGTCGCGGACGAGCGGTTCCAACTCCCCGTACGTACGGGCCTTGTAGGCCGCATCGAGCCGCTGCTCGAACTCCTCCATCTCCAGCCGGCCCTCGGCCACCGCCTCACGCAGTGTTTCGGCGATGCGCTCACGTTCGGCATCGGAGGCACGCATTTCGGGAAGGTCACTTGTCATAAAGCGAAGCCTATTGAACGCGCGCGCTTCCGTCACCGCTCCACCTTCGCCCCCGCCCCGTCGTCCCGCGCCTCGGTCGGGTCCGCCTCCGTTCCTGCTCCGTCCTCCCGCGCATTTGTCCCGCCTTCCCGCGCGTTCCTCCCGCCTTCCCCCGCGTTCTCCCCCGCCTCCCGCGCCCGCGTGCCGTCGCCCGACGCGTACATCTTCGCGATCACCGCCTCGATGTCGGGCTCCCGTACCGACAGGTCGACCAACGGATGGTCCGCGGCGATCCGGGCGACCAGCGGTGCGGCCGACTCCGCGGCCGGGAAGGACAACCACTGGCGCGTCCCCTCCACCTTCACCGTGCGGACGAAAGGTGCCGACTCCAGTCGAATGGGCGGGAGTTCGCATTCCAGGTCGACCACCAGCATCCGCTCGCTCCGCCCCACCTCGTGCAGTCCGGCGAGCGAGCCGTCATACATCAGCCGACCGTGGTCGATCACCATCACGCGCTTGCACAACTGCTCGATGTCTGTCAGATCGTGCGTGGTCAGCAACACCGTCGTGCCCTGCTCAGCGTTCAAGTCCCTCAGAAACCCACGGACCTTGGCCTTGGACACGACATCCAGCCCGATCGTCGGCTCGTCCAGGTACAGCACCTCGGGATCGTGCAGCAGGGCCGCCGCGATGTCGCCGCGCATCCGCTGCCCCAGGGACAGTTGCCGTACGGGCACATCCAGCAGGTCACCGAGATCGAGGAGTTCCACGCACCGGTCCAGGTTCTTGCGGTAACGGGCGTCGGGGATCCGGTACATCCGGTGCATCAGCCGGTAGGAGTCGCGCAGCGGCAGGTCCCACCACAGCGTGGTGCGCTGGCCGAACACCACGCCGATCCGGTGCGCCAGCCTCGTCCGCTCCCTGGACGGGTCGATGCCCGCCACCCGCAGCCGACCCCCGCTCGGGGTGAGGATGCCGGTCAGCATCTTGATCGTGGTCGACTTTCCGGCACCGTTCGGACCGATGTATCCGACCATCTCGCCGCGCGGCACCCGGAAGCTGATCGAATCGACGGCTCGCACCTGGCGGCGATCACGACGCAGGAACCCGGTTTTGCGGCGCACCTCGAAGACCTTCTCGACGTTGTCGAGCACGATGAACTCGCTGTCGGCACCGGCGTCGCCCCTTTTCCCCGAACGGGTACCGGTCTCCGCTTCCGCCTCTGCTGCCATCTCCAACGCCCCTGTCCCTGTCTCTGTCCCTGTTCTTGCGGTGCCTCACGCTGTCCTGCCCCGCCGCCCCCGTGCCCGCTCCGGTGCCCGCTCCCGCACCGGCGGCCCCATGCCCTGGCGTCGCGCGCTCGTTTGACTGTGCTCTCGGCCCCCCGTGCTCTCGACTGCCCGTGCGCTCAACTGCCCGTGCTGCGGTACGCGCGCAGGCCCTTGCGCCAGGCCAGGCCCGCGCCCGCCCAGCACACGGCGGCCACCACCGGAGGCAGGAACGCGACCCACTCCGGCAGCCCCAGCGGGTACTCCCGGCCCAGCACGTACAGCGCGGGCAGCCAGTTCACGAATGCCAGCGGCACCACGAACGTCACCCCGCGCACCAGATCCTTGGCGAAGATCGACGGCGGGTACTGGAGCAGTGTGTTTCCACCGTACGTGAAGGAGTTCTGCACCTCGGAGGCGTCCTGCGCGACGAACTGGAACGCCGCCCCGGCCACGAACACCGCCGCGAAGATCGCCGCCCCGCTCAGCAGCATCAGCGGAATCATCGCCGTCTTCAGCGGCGTCCACTCCACCTCCAGCACCACCAGCGCATACCCGAGGACCAACGCGCCCTGCGTGATGCGCCCCAGTCGGTGCGGCGCGAACCGGTCCGCCGCGACCTGGGCCAACACCGGCACCGGCCGCACCAGCAGCGTGTCCAGCGTGCCGTCGCGCACCCGTCGGCCCAGCCGGTCCATCGAGCCCATCACCAGATCGGCCAGACCGAACGCGGTACCCGAGGCCCCGTACAGCAGGGCGATCTCCGGCAGCGAGTAACCATCCAACACGTCGACGTGCGAGAACATCAGCAGGATCGCGACGAAGTCGAAGGCGGTCGCCGCGAAGTTCCCGAACACGGTCATCGCGAACGAGGCCCGGTACGCCATCGTGGAGCGCAGCCACATCGCCGCGATCAGCCCGTACGCCCGAACGCCCTCGACGAGGCGCCGCCGCTCGTCGAACGCCACCGCGGCCCCACCTCCCACGGGCGCGCCCAGGGCCCTCGCCCCCGGCTTCGCTGTCCTTTCCGCCTCCTCCGTCGCGCCGACCGTCTCAGCCACCCTGGACCACCACCCTCCGCGTCGCCACCGACTGGACCAGCCGTCCCACCAGCAGCAGCGCCAGTGCCCAGCCGCCCTGGAACGCGTATGCCTCCAACAGCCCCCACCCCGTGCGCTTGCCGAGAAACACGTCGGCCGGCACCTGGAGCAGCGACGACCACGGCAGCATCCGCGCCACCTCGCCCAGCACTCCGGGGAACAACGTCAGCGGCAGCAGCATCCCGGAGAAGAACAACCCGGCCAGGGACGTCATCTGCGACACCCCCGCACCGTCCAGCAGCCAGAACGCCGAGAGCGCCACCAGATAGCGGATCGCGAAACTGACGACGACCCCCAGCGCCACCGAGACGAGGAAGGCCGCCCAGACCCCCGGCGAGGTCGGCAAGGCGAGTTCGAAGGCGAGCGCCCCCAGCAGCATCGGCACCACACCACGCCCCAGGAGATGGAACGCCGCTCGCCCCACATCGCCTGCCAGCCACCACAGTTGGAGGTCAGCCGGCCGGTAGAGATCGACGGCCACGTCACCCGTGCGGATTCGCTCGATCAATTCGTCCTGGAAACTGCCGCCCATCATGGCGCAGGTCATCAGCAGCGCCTGTCCCAGCCACACGTAGGTGAGCGCCTGAGGCATGTCGTAGCCGCCGAGGTGCGGGCGCTCGTCCCACAGCGCCACATAGGTGTAGGCCATGATGAAGCCGAAGACGGTGTTGGTGAACACTCCCGCCGCCGTGGCGGTCCGGTACGTGGCGTAACGCCGGAACCCGCCCACCGCCACCAGCGCGTACAAGCGCACGACCCCGCTCCCGTCACCCAGGTGCCGAGCCGTCGTCAGGCACCAAAGTGCGTGACGTTACCCCCATGCGGGCGGTCGCCGCGAGCGCTTTTCGGCCGTCGATCCGGTGCGTATTCCCCAGAAAAGTGCACTATGGGGGAAGTGACCGCAGCCGAGGAGTCTGCACCGACATGAGCGACGAGCCACAGCAGCCGAGCGGGAGACACGAACCCGGCAACCGGCCCTCCGGGGCCCCGTCCGCCCGCGCCGACAGCAGCACCGGCACCACCGGCATCACCGACCCCGCCGACAGGAACAACAGCAACGGCGGCGCCGACCGCACCGGCGCCGACACCACCGGCGGCACCGGCCGGGACGGCGTCAAAGAGACCGACCGGAACAACGCCGAGCACCCCGACACCACCACCAACGCCGACCCCGGCCGGCTCGACGGCGGCACCGACGAGCCGGAGCGGCACGGACGCCCCGAACGGACCGGGCGACGCCGGGCCGTCTCCTTCCTGCGGACCACCATCGGCACCCTGCTCCTCGCGGGCCTGCTCCTGCTCGGCGGCCTCATCGCCGGATACGAACTCGTCGACATCCCGGCCGCCAACGCCAGCGCCACCGCGCAGTCCAACGTCTACCTCTACCGGGACGGCAGCGTCATCGCCCGCTCCGGCAGGGTCAACCGGGAGAACGTCAAGCTCTCCCAGGTCCCGCTCACCGTCCAGCGCGCCGTTCTCGCCGCGGAGGACCGCGACTTCTACTCCGAACGGGCCATCGACCTCAAAGCCATGACCCGCGCCGCCTGGAACACCCTCACCGGCAAGGGCACCCAGGGCGGATCGACCATCACCCAGCAGTACGTCAAGAACTACTACCTCGGTCAGGAACAGACCGTCGTCCGGAAGGTCAAGGAGCTCTTCATCGCGGTCAAACTCAACCGCGAACAGCCCAAGAGCCGAATCCTGGAGGGCTACCTCAACACCAGCTACTTCGGCCGCAACGCCTACGGCATCCAGGCCGCCGCCCAGGCCTACTACGGCAAGGACGTCGGGCAGATCACCACCGCCCAGGGCGCCTACCTCGCCTCCCTGCTCAACGCCCCCAGCGCCTACGACGTCGTCGTCCACCCCGAGAACAGGGCCTCGGTCCTCGCCCGTTGGAACTACGTCCTCGACGGCATGGTCAAGGAGAAGTGGATCGGCGCCGGTGAACGGGCCGCCATGGGATTCCCCGTGCCCGGCAAGGTCAAGCCGCCCACCGGGCTCTCCGGGCAGCGCGGCTACATCGTCCAGGCCGTCGACGACTACCTCACCGGCCACGGTGTCGTCGACGAGAACACCCTGGCCGCCGGCGGCTACCGGATCACCACCACCCTGGAGAAGAAGAAGCAGGACGCCCTCGTCAAGGCCGTCGACGACAACGTCAACTCCCAGACCAGCACCGAGCGCGACATCGACCGCTACGTCCGCGTCGGCGGCGCCTCCATCGACCCCGCCACCGGCCGGGTCGTCGCCATGTACGGCGGCGTCGACTACACCAAGCAGTACGTGAACAACGCGACCCGCCGGGACTACCAGGTCGGCTCCACCTTCAAGCCGTTCGTCTTCGCCGCCGCCGTCGTCAACGGCTCCACCACCCAGGGTGGTCGCCGCATCACCCCCGCCACCGTCTACGACGGCACCACCAAACGCACGGTCCAGGGCCCGAGCGGCCCCACCGGCTACGCCCCCGCCAACGAGGACGATCGGAGCTACGGGCACATCACCGTGAGCGCGGCCACCGACCGGTCCGTCAACGCCGTCTACGCCCAGATGGCCCAGGACGTCGGCCCCGCCAAGGTCGGACAGACCGCGGTCGCCCTCGGCATCCCCAAGAACACCCCCGATCTCACCGCGTCACCGTCCATCGCCCTCGGCGTCGCCACCGCCAGCGTCCTCGACATGACCGAGGCCTACGCCACCCTCGCCAGCCATGGCGTGCACCACGCGCACATCCTCGTCGACAAGGTCGGCAAGGACGGCGAGGACCTGACGCTCCCCGACCGGAGCACCGGACAGGCCGTCACCCGTCAAGCCGCCGACACCACCACCTGGATCCTCCAGAACGTCGTCGAGGACGGCACCGGCACCGCCGCCCAGTCCGCCGGCCGTTCCGCCGCGGGCAAGACCGGCACCGCCGAGGAGGACCGGGCCGCCTGGTTCGCCGGCTACACCCCCGACCTCGCCACCGTCATCGCGGTCATGGGACAGGACCCCAAGACCGGCGCGCAGAAGTCGCTCTACGGGGCGCTCGGGCTGTCCCGTATGAGCGGGGGCGGACCGCCCGCCCAGATCTGGGGCCAGTACACCGGTGCGGCGCTGCTCGGCGCCGCGGCCAAGGGCTTCGACCTCCACCTCCAAAGCGGCTTCGACGAGTCGGACGTCTACGCCGAGTGGGACGACCCCTACGACACCGGGAGGTACGGCACCAGAAGGCCGTACGACAACCCGTACGGCACCAGAAGGCCGTACGACAACCCGTACGGCAGCAGAAGGCCGTACGACAACCTGTACGGCGCCCCGCCGCACCGCCCGAAGCCCAGTCCGTCCGCCGGACCGCACAAGCCGGGGAGCGGGAAACCGTCCGTGGGCGGCGGCACGGAGACCGGAGCCGGTACCAGCGCCGGGAGCGGTGCCGGAACCGGTGGCAGTACCGGAGCCGTCGGCGGGAGCCACGGCCCCGGCGGCGGAGTCCACCATGACCACCAGGGCCCGGTCGGCGGCGGCGCTCCCGCGCCGCCGGTCACGCACGCCCCCGGGGCCACGCCGTCGCCCCACGGAACCGTGGCACCACATCAGTGACCGGAGGTCGCCTTCAGCCCCACGACGGCCACCAGCAGCAGACAGACGAAGAAGATCCGGGCGGCGGTCGCCGGCTCACCCAGGACCATCATGCCGATCACCGCCGCCCCCGCCGCACCGATGCCCACCCACACGCCGTACGCCGTACCGATCGGCAACGTCCTCGCCGCATGCGACAGCAGCACCATGCTCACCACGATCCCGGCCCCGGTGAACACACTCGGCCAGAGCTTCGTGAAGCCCTCGGTGTACTTCATCCCTATCGACCAGGCCACTTCCAGCAGACCGGCGAGCACCAGCAGAAACCACGCCATGACGGCACCTCCGACGAAACAGAACACGCGAAACAACAGGGGTGCGTCGTCTTTGCGAATCCCGGTACGGCGCGTCTCGTCGGGTCGGTCCACCGTAGCAAAACGCGCACAAAGGGCCTGGTGATCCTGGTCACCGGACCCCGCTCGGCAGGAACCGGCCCCGCCGCTCCCGTCCGCACGCCCTCACGCCACCGCACGCGCTGCACCGGCCACCGAAGAACGGTGCCGGCACCGAAGGACCGGGCTCACCCCAGGGACCGAGCCGCACGAGCCACCGACAGCACCGGCCACGGGCGGACCGCGAAAGCCACGCCATGGGCAAAACCGGCTCACCCTCAGGTACAGCGCGGGCCGCGAACAGGCCGGAACACGTACAGCGCTGGCTGCGTACAGCGTGGGCCGCGAACGGGAGGCCGCGAACAGACCGGCCAGGAACGGCGCGCCCTACAGATACAGCCCGGTCGAATCCTCCGACCCCTCGAACCGGTCCGCCGCCACCGCGTGCAGATCCCGCTCACGCATCAGCACGTACGCCACACCGCGCACCTCGACCTCCGCCCGGTCCTCCGGGTCGAACAGCACCCGGTCCCCCGGCTCCACCGTCCGCACGTTCTGGCCCACGGCGACCACCACCGCCCAGGCCAGCCGACGGCCGACCGCGGCCGTCGCCGGAATCAGGATCCCGCCGCCCGAACGCCGCTCGCCCTCCGGCGCATCGGACCGAACCAGCACACGGTCGTGCAACATACGAATGGGCAGCTTGTCGTCGGTGTTGTTCTCACTCACGACCCGCAACCTACCTGTCCGATGCCGTTCCGCACGCCTCCGGGGTGTACAGACCTCCGCATCAGCTCTTCCGTCGCTTTCTCGACGTGGCGATCAACCCCACGACACCGACCGCCAGCAGGGCCACGGGAACGACACGCTCCAGGCGCGGGGCCCCGTCCTCGGTCACGAACTGCGCCTTCACATCCGACACCGCCCGGTTCACCGCGACGAAGGCCCGGCCGGCCGTCCGGTCCACCGCCTCGGCGGCCTTGGCCTTCGCGTCGTCCATGATCGTCTTCGGGTGCACCCGCATCCCGATCTCATCGAGCACCACCGCGAGCTGTTCACGCCTGCTGATGATGTCCGCCTCGATCTGCGCAGGGGTCCTGGCATCCGACACCGCGCCGCCTCCGTGGTCCTTGTCCGTCAATCTTCATCGACAGTCTGTCAGCTCGGCCGCCCCCGCACCCGTCGGCACCCCTATTACGCTCGGTCCCGTACACCGCACGCGCCACCCGAGGAGAACCATGAGCGAGCGACTCCAGCCCGGCGACACCGCCCCGGCCTTCACCCTCCCCGACGCCGACGGCAACGAGGTCGCGCTCGCCGACCACAAGGGCCGGAAGGTCATCGTCTACTTCTACCCGGCCGCCCTGACTCCCGGCTGCACCAAGCAGGCCTGCGACTTCACCGACAACCTGGAGTTGCTCGCCGACGCCGGGTACGACGTCATCGGCGTCTCCCCCGACAAGCCCGAGAAGCTCGCCAAGTTCCGCGAGAAGGAGAGCCTCAAGGTCACCCTGGTCGCCGACCCCTCCAAGGAGACCCTCACCGCATACGGCGCCTTCGGCGAGAAGAAGCTCTACGGCAAAACGGTGACGGGAGTCATCCGTTCCACGATCGTCGTGGACGAAGAGGGCAAGGTCGAGCGAGCCCTCTACAACGTCAAGGCCACCGGGCACGTGGCCAAGATCATCAAGGACCTCGGCATCTGAGGACCTCGGAGTCCGACGGGCCCGGGCCCGTCGGACTCCGAGAGGCCCCGGCCGTCCGGTGGGAACCACCCCGGACGGGCCGAACACGGACGAGGAACATCCGCACGCCGCGAGAGACATCCGGACAGGGGGAAGCCGTCGCGAGCACGTGCGGTACCTGCGCCCGTCCTGCCACAGCCGCACGAGTACTTTCGCGGATCGTTCCCGTCCGCGCTTCACGACGCAGTAGCATTGGGCTGGCTTGCGCCCGTACGCCAACTGGTGAGCGGCGACTTTTAGGTAGTCGTGTTTGTGTCGGTTCGAGTCCGACCGGGCGCACCAGGCGTGGAGGTGTCTGCCCCCTCAAGAGGCAGACACCTCCACATCACTTCACCAGCTCCCGCACCACCGGCACCAGTGCTCTGAACGCCTTGCCGCGATGGCTGATCGCGTTCTTCTCCGCCGGGGTCAGTTCGGCGCAGGTGCGGGTCTCGCCGTCCGGCTGGAGGATCGGGTCGTAGCCGAAGCCGTTGGTGCCGGACGGGGTATGGCGCAGGGTGCCGGTGATGCGGCCCTCGACCACGCGTTCCGTACCGTCGGGCAGGGCCAGGGCCGCGGCGCAGGCGAAGTGGGCGCCGCGGTGGGGGGCGTCGATGTCGGAGAGCTGGGCCAGGAGGAGCTCCAGGTTGGCCCGGTCGTCGCCGTGGGTGCCGGCCCAGCGGGCGGAGAAGATGCCGGGGGCGCCACCGAGCACGTCGACGCAGAGGCCGGAGTCGTCCGCGATGGCGGGGTGACCGGTGGCCTTGGCGAGGGCGTGGGCCTTGAGGAGCGCGTTCTCGGCGAAGGTGACGCCGGTCTCCTTGACGTCCGGGACGTGGGGATACGCGTCCGCGCCGACCAGTTCGTGGTCGAGGCCGGCGTCGGCGAGGATCGCGTGGAGCTCGGTGATCTTCCCGGTGTTGCGGGTGGCGAGGATGAGGCGGGTCATGCCACCCAGTATCAGGGGTGCCCGTCGGGGCCGGTCAGGGTGTGCAGATCTTGCCGATCTCCTTGGCGGCTGCGGCGACCGGCGCGATGTCGGGGGTGGCCTCGCCCTTCTCGATGGCGTCGCGGACGTTGTCGACGGCGGTTCGGAGGTGGTCGACGGCCTTTCCGAGGTCGGCGTCGCCGGTCGCGTCGCCGAGTGCGCCCAACTCCTCCTCGATGTCGTCGAGGGCTTCGGACGCCTGGGCGGGGTCGATCGCGGCGTCGAGGACGGCCTGTTGGAGGCTGTCCGCGCTGGTGGCGATGGCGTCGGCGGTGCGTACGCAGTCGAGTGCCTTGTCGACGGCCCCGCAGCCGGTCGCCGCGGTGAGCGCGAGGGCGGCCAGGGTCAGTGCGACGGTGGTGCGGCGACGGTGGGCGGCCTCGGCCATGGTGCGGTCCCTCCCCGGGGGCGGATACGCGGACGGGCGCACGGTTCGATCCGTGCGCCCGTATGCGTAACGACGCGTTGTGGTGCGCGGGTGGTTGCCTCTCACCCGCCCAGTACGCGGGCGAGGGCCTCGTTCTGAAGGGTGGCGAGGTCGGCGCAGCCCGCTGTGGCGAGGTCGAGGAGGGCGTTGAGTTCCTTGCGGTCGAAGGGGGTGGCCTCGGCCGTTCCCTGGACCTCGACGAAGCGGCCGTCGCCGGTGCAGACGACGTTCATGTCGGTCTCGGCGCGGACGTCTTCCTCGTAGCAGAGGTCGAGGAGGGGGGCGCCGTCGACGATGCCGACGCTGACGGCGGAGACGGTGCCGGTCAGCGGCTTGCGGCCGTGCTTGACGAGCTTCTTGCCCTGCGCCCAGGCGACGGCGTCGGCGAGGGCGACGTAGGCGCCGGTGATGGAGGCGGTACGGGTGCCGCCGTCGGCCTGGAGGACGTCGCAGTCGAGGACGATGGTGTTCTCGCCGAGGGCCTTGTAGTCGATGACGGCGCGCAGGGAGCGGCCGATGAGCCGGCTGATCTCGTGGGTGCGGCCGCCGATCTTGCCGCGTACGGACTCGCGGTCGCCGCGGGTGTTGGTGGAGCGGGGCAGCATGGAGTATTCGGCGGTGACCCAGCCTTCTCCGCTGCCCTTGCGCCAGCGGGGGACGCCCTCGGTGACGGAGGCGGTGCAGAAGACCTTGGTGTCGCCGAAGGCGATGAGCACGGAGCCCTCGGCGTGCTTGCTCCATCCGCGTTCGATGGTGACGGGGCGGAGCTGTTCGGGGGTGCGGCCGTCGATACGAGACATGGCGTCGACCCTATCGGGTGCGGGTGTGACGCCCGTTCGGGTGCGGTGCGGGACCGGTCGGGTGTGGTACGGGATGCCAGGAGGCGTCCTCGGGGTGGTACGGGAGCCTTCCGGGGCCGTTGCCCGAGCGGGTCCGTCGCCCGGGCCCTCGTTCCGGGAGTGCCGAGGGGGCCGCCCGCGGTTCGCCGCTCGGTCCCCTCGGCTCCTCTCGCGTACGCATGGGCATCCGGGGCGCGACACAGGCCCCGTCCGGGTGGGGCGGGGCCTGTGGTGACGCCTGGCGGTCCGGCTCAGCCGACGGTCCGGAGGCGGGCTCGGCGCGAGGTCCTGCGAGCTGTTCCGCGAGCGGTCGCGTGGGAGGTGCGGAGGGTTCCGCGAGCGGTTGCGCGGAAGGGTCCGTGTACGGGCCGAAGGGTCACATCATGTCTTCGATGTCGGCGGCGATGGGATCGGCGTCGGTGCCGATGACGACCTGGATCGCGGTGCCCATCTTGACGACGCCGTGCGCCCCGGCGGCCTTGAGCGCGGCTTCGTCGACCTTGCTGGGGTCGTGGACCTCGGTGCGAAGGCGCGTGATGCAGCCTTCGATCTCGTCGATGTTGTCGATGCCGCCGAGCCCGGCGACGATCTTCTCGGCCTTGCTGGCCATGGCGTTCTCCCTGCTTGTTCACGGTGCGTGCGACGGCCCACCCTGGGTCCGTTTCGTCACCGTAACGCACGTTTGGCCCACCTTCGCAGGCGGGAGCCCGACCCATCCCCAATGATGACGATCACCGGTGCCGTGTCCGCCAGGCGGGTTACCTGCCGCGCCCAAGCGAACCACCCCGACAAGCACCGACAAGCACCGACAAGCACCGACCGCCGAACATCTTTGGCCCGGGGAGGACGCCGATGAGCTCCAGCAGTACCGCAGTACCACGGAAGACGTGGTGGAACAGCTTCTTCCAGGGCCTTCAGAAGATGGGGCGCAGCCTCCAGCTCCCGATCGCGGTCCTGCCCGCGGCGGGCATCCTCAACCGCCTGGGCCAGCCGGACGTGTTCGGCGACGAGGGCCTGGGCTGGGACAACGTGGCCAAGGTGTTCGCGGCGGCGGGCGGTGCGCTGCTCGACTCGGGGCTCGGCCTGCCGCTGCTGTTCTGCATCGGTGTGGCGATCGGCATGGCGAAGAAGGCGGACGGGTCGACCGCGCTCGCGGCCGTGGCCGGCTTCCTCGTCTACTACGCGGTGCTGCACGCCTTCCCAGTGGACTGCGCGCCGGGTTCGACGTTCACCTCGGGCGGCACCTGGGGCGGGACCTGTGTCACGAAGGGCGCCGTGGTCACGGCGGCGGAGTACCAGAATCCGGGGGTGTTCGGCGGCATCGTGATGGGGCTGCTGACCGCCTGGTTCTGGCAGCGCTACCACCGGGTCAAGCTGGTGGACTGGCTGGGCTTCTTCAACGGCCGCAGGCTCGTACCGATCATCATGGCGTTCGTCGGCCTGCTCTTCGCGGCGCTGTGCGCCTGGCTCTGGCAGCCGATCGGGGACGGCCTGACCAGCTTTTCCAAGTGGCTGGTGGATCTGGACTGGGCGGGTTCCGGTGTCTTCGGCATCGCCAACCGCGCGCTGCTGGTCATCGGCCTCCACCAGTTCCTGAACACCTTCACCTGGTTCCAGTTCGGCGACTTCATCAAGCCGGACGGGACGGTGGTGCACGGCGACATCAACCGGTTCCTGGCGGGCGACCCGACGGCCGGCCAGTTCACCTCGGGCTTCTTCCCGATCATGATGTTCGCCCTTCCGGCGGCGGCGCTGGCGATCTACCACTGCGCCAGGCCCCATCGCCGGAAGGCGGTCGGCGGCATGATGCTCTCGGTCGGCCTGACGTCGTTCGTGACGGGCATCACCGAGCCGATCGAGTACTCGTTCGTGTTCGTCGCGCCGGTGCTGTACGGGATCCACGCCCTGCTCACCGGTGTCTCGATGGCGGTGACCTGGGCGCTCGGGGTCAAGGACGGTTTCAGTTTCTCCGCGGGGCTGATCGACTACGTCATCAACTGGAGCCTGGCGACCAAGCCCTGGCTGATCATTCCGATCGGTTTGGTGTTCGCCGCCGCCTATTACGCGATCTTCCGGTTCGCAATCACCCGGTTCAACCTCCAGACACCGGGCCGGGAGCCCGAAGAGGTGGCGGAGGAGATCGAGGGGAATCTCACGAAGTAGCCGACCGGGCGGGCCCACTCGGCCCGTCGGACGAAGGCCCTCGGACCCTGCCGCCCGAGGGCCTTCGCCATGTCACGCAGCGTGATGGATCACTGCTGCGAAGTAGTCCGGAACCAAAGGTTCCTTATCCGGCCCTCACCGTGTTACAACAGGTCTAAACCACTGAGTGGTACCGATACCGACCGCGTGGCGCTCTGCCGCGTTCTCCGAGTCGCCGCCCCGCTCCCCCTTCGTCGATGACCGTCTCGCCGACGGCCGCCTCGCCGATGTCCGGGCGGCGCCTTGCCCCCATGGAGGAAGTTGATGTCCACGGCAGACGCCGCCCCCGCGGCCACCGGGAAGCCCGCGGCGCCCGGGAAGAAGGGCGCCGGTGCGATGGCCGTCATGCAGCGCATCGGCCGCAGCCTCATGCTGCCGGTCGCGGTGCTGCCCGCGGCCGCGCTGCTGGTCCGTCTCGGCAACGACGACATGCTCGGCAGGGAGTCGTTCCCCGACTTCGTCACGAGGATCGCGAGCTTCATGGCCGCGGGCGGCAACGCGATCCTCGACAACATGGCGCTGCTGTTCGCCGTCGGCATCGCGATCGGCTTCGCCAAGAAGTCGGACGGCTCGACCGCGCTCGCGGCGGTCACCGGCTACCTGGTCTTCCAGAAGGTGCTCGCCACCTTCACGGACAGCAACCTCCCGCAGGTCGCGGAGGTCGTCGACGGCAAGGTCGTCATGACGGACGCCCCGGTGGACGCGAAGGTCCTCGGCGGTGTGGTGATGGGGATCGCCGTCGCACTGCTCTACCAGCGATTCCACCGGACGAAGCTGCCTGCCTGGGCCGGCTTCTTCGGCGGTCGGCGCCTGGTCCCGATCCTCTCCGCGTTCGCGGGCCTGGTGATCGGCATCGTCTTCGGTTACGTCTGGCCGGTGCTCGGCACCGGACTGCACAATCTCGGTGAATGGCTGGTCGGTTCGGGCGCGGTCGGCGCGGGCGTCTTCGGCGTCGCCAACCGTGCGCTGATCCCGGTCGGCATGCACCACCTGCTCAACTCGTTCCCGTGGTTCCAGGCCGGTGAGTTCAACGGCAAGAGCGGCGACATCAACCGCTTCCTGGCCGGTGACCCGACGGCCGGGCAGTTCATGACCGGCTTCTTCCCGATCATGATGTTCGCCCTCCCGGCGGCCTGCCTCGCGATCGTCCACTGCGCCCGTCCGGAGCGGCGCAAGGTCGTCGGCGGCATGATGTTCTCCCTCGCGCTCACCGCGTTCGTGACCGGCGTCACCGAGCCGATCGAGTTCACGTTCATGTTCATCGCCCCGGCGCTGTACGCGGTGCACGCGGTGCTGACCGGCGTCTCGATGGCCCTCACCTGGGGCCTCGGCATCAAGGACGGTTTCGGCTTCTCGGCGGGGGCGGTCGACTTCCTGCTGAATCTCGGGATCGCCACCAAGCCGTGGCTGCTGGTGCTGGTCGGACTCTGTTTCGCGGCGGTCTACTACGTGGTCTTCCGCTTCACGATCACCAGATTCAACCTGCCGACGCCGGGGCGCGAGTCCGACGAGGAACTCGCCGAGCTCCTCAAGGCCGAGGCGAAGTAACGCAAGGTCTAGTGCCGCGGCAGGCAACGTTTGCCCGTCAAGGAGCGCGTCCGGTGCGTGCTCTCGGTGTGCCGGCCGGAAACCCTCGTACTGGACGTACTCGGGTTTTCGGCCGGTGCAGCGAGAGGGCGTGCCGGACGTCGCGACGGGGCGAACGTTGCCTGATGCGGCACTAGGCGAGGGAGCGGGGAGCCGAGACCGGGCGGGAGGGCGTGGGAGGAAGGACGGGAGGAAGGACCGGCAGGCGGGGCGAACGGGCCCCGGGCGTCCCGCCCGCCCTGCGGGTACCGCTTGTCCTGCGCCCACGCCCGCCCCGCCCGGCAGGTACCGCAAGCCTCTGTGCCCCACCCGCCCCGCCCGGCGGCGGAGACCGCACGCCGCTGCCCGCGTCCGGCCCGTCCGCCGTCACCCGGCGGGCCTTCGGGGAGTGGGTTCAGACCTCGTAGACGGCGCCCGCCACCGCCACTTCCGCCGGGCCGTCGAAGACCGCGCGGGCGTCCGCCAGGTTGCGCTCGGCATCGGTCCACGGCGGGATGTGCGTGAGGACGAGCCGCCCCACTCCGGCGCGGGCGGCGACCTCGCCCGCCTCGCGGCCGTTGAGGTGCAGGTCCGGAATGTTCTCCTTGCCGTGGACGAACGACGCTTCGCAGAGGAAGAGGTCGGCGCCTTCGGCGAGTTCGCTCAGCGCCTCGCAGGTCCCCGTGTCGCCGGAATAGGTGAGCGAACGGCCGCCGTGCTCGATCCGGATGGCATAGGAGTCGACGGGGTGGCAGACCTTCTCGACGCGAACGGAGAAGGGGCCGATCGTGAACGAGCCGGGCTTCAGCGTGTGGAAGTCGAAGACCTCGCCCATCGCCCGCTCGGACGGGGTGTCACCGTGGGCCGTGGTCAGCCGCTGTTCGGTGCCGTCGGGACCGTAGACCGGGAGGGGGGCGGGACGTCCCCCGAACCGGTAGTAGCGGACGACGAAGTACGCGCACATGTCGATGCAGTGATCGGCATGGAGATGGCTCAGGAAAACGGCGTCGAGGTCGTAGAGACCGATGTGGCGCTGCAGCTCTCCGAGGGCGCCGTTGCCCATGTCGAGGAGCAGCCTGAAGCCGTCGGCCTCGACGAGGTAGCTCGAACACGGGGATACCGCGGACGGGAACGAGCCGGAGCAGCCGACGACGGTGAGCTTCATGGAGCGTGAACCTCCGGGACGCGGGAACGGGGAGGGTTCGTACGGTCTGTTGAGCGGTCCGTCGAGCGTAAGGGGCGAAACCCCCGGTCGCTCCTCCGCGGCCGTCCGTTGTGGGGGAACTCACCTGTGCTGTCACCGGTTCGACGGAAGGGCTCGCGGCGCCGGTACCGTCGGGGCATGAGCATGTCGTGGTGGTGGATCGCGTTGGGTTTTCTGGTGCTGCTCGCCCTCGTGGTGGCCGTGTCCGACGGGCGGGGCCGGGGCGGGCGGCGGCCCGTTCGTCCCGGTGGCTCGGCGGGGACGCGCTCCGGCAGCCGCCCGGGCGGGCGCACGCGTCCGCCGGCGGGTCCGGGCCGTGCGCCGGAGCCGGGGCGCGGGCCTCGGCCGGGTGAGATCTGGTGGGCCGAGGTGCCGTACGAGGACGGCCCCGGGGCGAAGGACCGCCCCTGCCTGGTGCTGCGGATACGGGGCGGCTCGGCGCTCGTCGCGAAGATCACCAGCAAGCACCACGCGGACCGGCCCGGCGTGATCGCGCTGCCCGAAGGGTCGGTGGGGGACGCGCGGGGGCGAGCAAGCTTCCTGGAGACGGACGAGCTGCGGGAGGTCGCCGTGCGGGTGTTCCGGCGGCGGGTGGGGACCGTGGACCCGCAGGTGTGGGAGCGGGTGCGGAAGCTGGGGTGAAGGCTCGGCCCCGTCCCACGTGGGACGGGGCCGAGCCTCGGAGCCGGGAGACCGGACCGGGCTCGGTCCGACGCGGACCGGGCCGGGCCCGGTCCGCGTACCCGGTTCGTAGGGGACCGGCCCCTACGCCCAGAGCTGGCCGTGCAGTGTCTCGACCGCGGCCTCGGTCGTGGGCGCCGTGTAGACGCCCGTCGAGAGGTACTTCCAGCCGCCGTCGGCGACGACGAAGACGATATCGGCGCTCTCCCCCGCCTTGACCGCCTTCTTCCCGACGCCGATCGCCGCGTGGAGCGCGGCGCCGGTGGAAACCCCCGCGAAGATGCCCTCCTGCTGGAGGAGTTCGCGGGTGCGGGCGACCGCGTCCGCCGAGCCGACGGAGAAACGGGTGGTGAGGATCGAGGCGTCGTAGAGCTCGGGGACGAAGCCCTCGTCGAGGTTGCGCAGCCCGTAGACCAGGTCGTCATAGCGCGGCTCGGCGGCGACGATGCTGACGTCGGGCTTGTGCTCGCGCAGATAGCGGCCGACGCCCATGAGGGTGCCGGTGGTGCCGAGGCCCGCCACGAAGTGGGTGACGGACGGGAGGTCGGCGAGGATCTCCGGGCCGGTGGTGGCGTAGTGGGCGCCCGCGTTGTCCGGGTTGCCGTACTGGTAGAGCATGACCCAGTCGGGGTGCTCGGCGGCCAGTTCCTTGGCGACGCGTACGGCGGTGTTGGAGCCGCCCGCCGCCGGGGAGGAGATGATCTCGGCGCCCCACATGGTGAGCAGGTCGCGCCGTTCCTGGGAGGTGTTCTCCGGCATGACGCACACGATGCGGTAGCCCTTGAGCTTGGCCGCCATGGCGAGCGAGATGCCGGTGTTTCCGCTGGTGGGCTCCAGGATGGTGCAACCCGGCGTCAGCCGACCGTCCTTCTCGGCCTGTTCGACCATGTGGAGCGCCGGGCGGTCCTTGATCGAGCCGGTGGGGTTGCGGTCCTCCAGCTTGGCCCAGATCCGGACGTCCTCGGACGGCGACAACCGCGGCAGGCGGACGAGCGGGGTGTTGCCCACCGCGGCGAGCGGGTTGTCGTACCGCATCAGCACATTCCGCCGGCGACGGCGGGGAGGATGGTGATGCTGTCGCCGTCGTTGAGTTTCGTGGAGATGCCGTCGAGGAAGCGGACGTCCTCGTCGTTGAGGTACACGTTCACGAAGCGGCGCAGCTCGCCGCCGTCGACGATGCGCTCACGGATGCCGTTGTGACGGCTGTCGAGGTCCGTGAGGAGGTCGGCGAGGGTCGCTCCGTCGCCCTCGACGGCCTTGGCGCCGTCGGTGTAGGTGCGGAGGATGGTCGGAATGCGGACCTCGATGGCCATTGCGTGGGCTCCTGTCGGAAGCTCGGAAGCGGAGAACGGGAAGAGAGGGGGTGTGGCGGTGACACGGGGAGCGGGGCTCCGCCCCGCTCGGGGGCGTCGCGTCGTGGCCGGGTCCTCGGGCGGCGAGCCCCCGGTTCAGGCCCTGCGGCCGTCGGACCGGCGGTTCGTACAGATCGCGCTGGAAAGCCTGCACAGGTCGACGTGCAACCGCGCGACGAGCAGCATGCCCGGCGTCTTGTCGCTCACGTCATGGGGAACCATGCGGTCATCGTATCGATTCCCGGTCGGCGAATAAGAGTGTGATCTCAGCTTGTGGATGAATGGTGCCCGACAGGTGGACGGGGCCGGAACGGGGCCGCCCCGTACACCTCACGGAGTGCCGCGTCAGGCGGGTTCGTACGCCTCGACGATCTTGACGTCCTCCTCGGTGATCGCGCCGTCCACGATGCGGAAGGAGCGGAACTGGAAGGGGCCCGCGTCGTCGACGTCGGCGGTGGAGACGAGGACGTAGTGGGCGCCGGGCTCGTTGGCGTATGTGACGTCGGTGCGCGAGGGATACGCCTCGGTCCCGGTGTGGGAGTGGTAAATGATCACCGGTTCCTCGTCCCGGTCGTCCATCTCCCGGTAGAGCTTGAGGAGGTCGCCCGACTCGAACTCGTAGAAGGTGGGCGACCGGGCGGCGTTGAGCATGGGGATGAACCGTTCGGCGCGGCCGGTTCCGACGGGGCCCGCAACCACGCCGCACGCCTCGTCGGGATGGTCGGCGCGGGCGTGCGCGACGATCTGGTCGTAAAGCGCCTGGGTGATGGTCAGCATGGCGCCAGGATAGGCATGCCCGCATCACCGTATCGAGAAGTGGTACGACGGAGCCCACATCGTGGACATTACGGACGGTGGCCACGACGCCACGGACGGCCGGGCCTCCCCCTGTCCGCACCTGCGGGCACATTCGCCCTTCTCGGTGTGTCCGCCCTTCTCGGCCTCAGCCCTTCACGAGGACCCCGCCGGTGCGCCGCCCCCTGACCACCAGGTACGAGACGCCGAGGGCGGCCCCCCAGAGCGGGGCGCAGTACAGCGAGATCCTGGTGTCCTCGTCGATGCCCATCATCACGACCACCACACCGATGAAAGCCAGGGCGAAGACACTGGTGTACGGGGCGCCGGGAGTCCGGAAGGAGGACTGCGGGAGGGCTCCGCGTCCGGCGAGGCGCCGGTAGCGGAGCTGGCTGACGAGGATCATGATCCAGGCCCACATGCCGGAGATGGTGGCGAAGGAGACGACGTAGGTGAAGGCGTCGCCGGGCCACCGGTAGTTGATCCAGACGCCGACGAGCATCAGCGCGGCGGAGAGAGTGGTGCCGACGAGCGGGGTGCCGTTCCCGGTGAGCCGGGTGAGGCGCGCGGGGCCCTGCCCGTTGAGCGCGAGGTCGCGGAGCATGCGGCCGGTGGAGTACATGCCGGAGTTGCAGGAGGAGAGGGCCGCGGTCAGCACGACGAAGTTGACGATGCCTGCGCCGAGGCCCAGCCCCATCCGTTCGAAAGCGGCGACGAACGGGGAGACGCCGGGCCGGAACGCGGTCCAGGGAACCACGGAGAGGATCATGACCAGCGCGCCGATGTAGAAGACGGCGATGCGCCACGGCACGGTGTTGATGGCACGGGGCAGCACGGTCTCGGGGTCCTTGGACTCTCCCGCGGTGACGCCGACGAGTTCCACGGCGAGAAAGGCGAACATCACGATCTGCAGGGTCATCAGGGTGCCCTTGACACCGTGCGGGAAGAATCCGCCGTCGGCCCAGAGGTGGGTGACGGAGGCGGTGTCGCCCGCGTCGGAGACGCCGAGGGTGAGGACGCCGACGCAGATGAGGATCATGCCGACGATGGCGGTCACCTTCACCATCGAGAACCAGAACTCGAGCTCGCCGAAGACCTTGACGGAGATCAGGTTCACGCCGTAGAGGGCGACCGTGAACATCAGCGCCGACACCCACTGCGGAACGCTGAACCAGTACGTCATGTACTGGGCCGCCGCGGTGACTTCGGTGATTCCGGTGACGACCCAGAAGAGCCAGTAGGTCCATCCGGTGACGAAGCCGGCGAACGGCCCGACGAACTCCCGGGCGTACTCCGAGAAGGAGCCCGAGACCGGTCGGTACATGAGCAGTTCGCCGAGGGCGCGCATGATGATGAAGATCACCACGCCCGCGAGGGCGTAGGCCAGGACGAGGCTGGGGCCGGCCTTGGAAATCGCCTTTCCGGCGCCGAGGAAGAGTCCGGTTCCGATGGCTCCGCCGATGGCGATCATCTGGATCTGGCGGGCGCCGAGCGTCCGCCGGTACCCCTCGCCCGTCACCTCGGCGTCCGTGACCACCGCGGACGGTCGCCCGTCCTGTCCCTCGTCCAGCTGCGCCGATGTCATGTACCGCGCCTTTCTCCCCGCCGGTCCGCGCCGTCGTCGCCGCGCACCGGGTCCCGGTCCCGGGTGTGACCGAAGTGCGCTCGGTGACGTACCGGACACATCGCGTTCACGGGAACAGGGTGGCGCCGTCCGGACGGTCGTGGACGCGCGTCATGGGCGGGCGGACGGTGCGCCGGACCGCTGTCCGGCAGGCACCACGGGCAGAAACGGCCGACGGGATCCGGTGCCCCGGAGGAGACCGTTCAGGTGACGGCGGGAACGGCGCCCGGTTGACGGAGCGCGGGAGCGGCCACGGTCCGGGGCCCGGACGCGGGCCCCGCGCGGCACCGGGACGGACCGGGCGCAGGGTCGGCCGTCCGTCGGCGGCCATCCGGCGGGCCGCGCACGGTGGCCCTTCCGGCCGTGTGCCGGGAGCACCGGCCGCGCCCGGCGCCCGCTACGGCATCATCGTCTCCACGAGGGTCTCCTGGAGCGCGCCGAGCCAGAGGTAGGCCATGACCATCGGCTTGCGCGGATCGGTGTCGGGAAGCCGGTAGAGCGTGTCGGCCCCGCCGTCGTCCTCGTCGGAGACGTCCAGGCGGGTGCCGATGGTGAGCCGGAGGTCATTGAGGGCGCCGAGCCATTTGCGGCACTCGTCGCCGGGGATCCTGAGCACGGCGCCGCCGTCCCCGGCGATGGTCAGGGCGTCGAGGGAGCGTACGACGGCGAGCGCGTCGTCCCGCTTGCGGGCGCGCAGGTCGTTCTCGGTGAAGCGGCGGAACTCGGCGGAGGCGGCGCGCAGTTCGCTGTCCTCGTCGCCGTACGCGTCGGGGAAGAGGCGGGCCAGGGCGGGGTCGGCGGGCCGTTCGCTGGGGCCCTCGGCAAAGAGGGCGGCGAGCGGGTCCTCGCTCTCGGCGGATTCGTCGCCGGGGCCGATGAGCTCCAGCAACTGAACGGCGAGGGAGCGCAGGATCGCGATCTCCACCTCGTCGAGCGCGACGGCCGCGCCGCCGTCGGGGGTGGCCTCGAAGTGGCCGGCCATGGGTTTACTCCGGTGGTGGTTCGGACGGGGCAGGGCTCGGGCTTGCCGGATGGGGGCCGCGGGAGACGTGGTGCGCGCGGGGCGCCACCCGTGCGGTGTGGCCGTCCGCACAGACGGTACCGGCCGCACGGTCGACGACGGTTGCCAACGGCACCTCGCCCGCACCGGAGGCCGACCGGGACGGTGTCCGTACGGAAGACATCGTCCGCGGGTGGGCGCTATCCACGGTCCTGAGTGAGGGTGGCCCACAGCCCGTACCCGTGCATGGCCTGGACATCACGTTCCATCTCCTCGCGGCTGCCGCTGGAGACGACGGCGCGGCCCTTGTGGTGGACGTCCAGCATCAGCTTGTGCGCCTTGTCCTTGGAGTACCCGAAGTACGCCTGGAAGACATAGGTCACGTAGCTCATGAGATTGACCGGGTCGTTGTGGACCAGCGTCACCCAGGGGACGTCGGGCTCGGGAACGACAACGCTCTCCTCGGCCGATTCGGGACGCTCGATCTCAGTAGGGGCGACACTCACCTCTCCCATGCTGCCACCCGGGAGGGGGCACCGCACAAACGACCCGACATCTCGTCACTCTGACGAAATAGGGGTAGCATCCGGAGCATGAAATCTGCGGACCTTGGCCGACGGGTCGGCGTGCCGTCGACCGCCCTCTTCACCGATCAGTACGAGCTCACCATGGTGCAGGCGGCGCTGAAGGCCGGCACAGCGGACCGGCGCTCGGTCTTCGAGGCGTTCACCCGCCGCCTGCCCGAGGGTCGGCGCTACGGTGTCGTCGCGGGGATCGGACGGGTGCTGGACGCGGTGGAGAACTTCCACTTCGACGACGAGATGCTCGCCTTCCTGCGCGAACAGGACATCGTCGACGGGCCCACCCTCGACTGGCTGGCCGACTACCGCTTCGGCGGCGGCATCTGGGGCTACCCGGAGGGCGAGGTGTACTTCCCCGGCTCGCCGATTCTGCGGGTCGAGGGCTCGTTCGCCGAGTGCGTGCTGCTGGAGACGGTGATCCTGTCGATCCTCAACCACGACTCGGCGATCGCCGCGGCGGCGTCCCGGATGTCCGTGGCGGCGGGCGGGCGCGGACTGATCGAGATGGGTGCGCGGCGCACGCATGAGCTGTCGGCGGTGGCCTCCGCGCGTGCCGCGTACGTCGGCGGCTTCGACACCACCTCCGACCTGGCTGCGGGCTTCCGCTACAACATCCCGACCGTCGGGACGAGCGCCCACGCCTTCACACTGCTGCACGACAGCGAGCGCGACGCGTTCCGGGCCCAGGTGGACTCGCTGGGCCGGGGCACGACGCTGCTGGTCGACACGTACGACGTGACCGAGGCGGTCCGCGCGGCGGTGGAGGTCGCGGGGACGGAGCTGGGCGCGGTGCGGATCGACTCCGGTGATCTGCTGCTGGTCGCACACCGGGTGCGGCAGCAGCTGGACGAACTGGGGGCCACGGAGACGAAGATCGTGGTGACCTCGGACCTCGACGAGTACGCGATCGCCTCGCTGGCCGCGGCGCCGGTCGACGCGTACGGGGTGGGCACACAGCTCGTGACCGGCAGCGGGCACCCGACCTGCTCCATGGTGTACAAGCTGGTCGCACGGGCGGACTCGACCGACCCTGCGGCGCCGCTGCGCCCGGTCGCCAAGAAGTCGCTCGGCTCGAAGTCGTCGACCGGCGGTCGCAAGTGGGCCGCGCGCCGACTGGACGGGAGCGGGGTGGCCGAGGCCGAGGTGGTCGGCACCGGCCCCGTCCCGGACGATCTCGCCGACCGGCAATTGCTGGTCGAGCTGGTCAGGGACGGCGAGGTGGTCGCCCGCGAGCCGCTGGACGCGGCGCGTCAGCGCCACATCACGGCCCGCGCGGGACTGCCGATGTCGGCGACGCAGCTGTCCCGGGGCGAGCCGGTGATCCCCACGGAGTTCATGTGACCGGAGTTCATGCGACCGGAGTTCTCGTGCGGGGCCTCGTGTGATCGAGGCCGTGCGACGGGGGCGCCCGCCCGACGCGGCGCCCATCCGACGCGCCCCACCCGGCACGGTTCACACCCGACTCGGCTCTCACCTGGCGCCCCGGCGAGGGGACCGGACCCCGCCCCACCCACAGGCCCCGCCCCGGCCCCACGGGACGCTTCACGCCCTTCGCCGAGCCGCCCGCGCACTTCTGAGGGCCGGTCCCGTCCCTCTCTGCGCGCCCGACGACCTGCGGCACCTCGCCACGTCGCCGTCGCGGCGCCCGCGTACATCCGGTGGGCGGGCACCCCTCCGTCGCGCGCCACATCACATCCGACGTCTGCGCCGCTCCACCACGGATGGCAGCACAGCCCTTAGGCTCGAACACACGCACTAAACACACGCACTATGTGACCGCCGACCGCACCTGCTCCCGCTCCCGCCCCCTCTCCCCCACCGAAGGACACCCGCCATGCACCGCGCCCTGATCGTCGTGGACGTCCAGAACGACTTCTGCGAGGGCGGCAGCCTCGCCGTGCCGGGAGGCGCCGACGTGGCCGCCGCCATCACCGACCTCATCGGCGAGGCCCAGCCCGGTTACCGCCATGTGGTGGCCACCCGCGACAACCACGTCGATCCGGGCGACCACTTCTCCGAGCGGCCGGACTTCGAGCGCTCCTGGCCCGCGCACTGCGTCGCCGGTACGGAGGGGGTGGGCTTCCACCCGAACTTCGCACCCGCGGTCGCCTCGGGGGCGATCGACACGGTGTTCGACAAGGGCGCCCACTCCGCGGCGTACAGCGGATTCGAGGGCGTCGACGAGAACGGTGTGGGACTGGCCGACTGGCTGCGGTCCCACCACGTCACCGAGGTGGACGTGGTGGGCATCGCGACCGACCACTGCGTACGGGCGACGGCGCTGGACGCGGTCCGGGAGGGCTTCACGACCCATGTGCTCCTCGGGCTGACGGCCGGAGTGGCCGAGGAGACCACGGAGCGGGCGCTGGAGGAACTCCGCGGCGCGGGCGTGAAGCTGTCCGGCAAGCCGGTGGTCCAGCGCCGCTCCCGGCACTAGTGCCGGGAGCGTCAGTGTTTGCGCGACGGGGCGAACGTTGCCGGGAGCAACACTGGGCCGTACGGCGCGGCCCGCACGCACCCCGTCGGGCCGCGCCGCCGCCCGCACGCCTTCAGGCCGGGCGATGGACCGGCGCGGAGGGCAGGCACGGCCGACGGCCGGCCGGGGCGGTCGACGCGGCCGTGCGCTGAGGCGATGGGGCCGATGTGCCGGACGCGGTGGACGGCGCGGGCCGGAGCAGGGCCCGGATGGGGTGCCAGAGCTCCTGGGCCCGCTCCGGTCTCCCCCGCCAGAGCATCCCGTCCGGGTGGTGCAGCACGGCCGTGATCTCGTCCGGGGTGGGCGGCTCGGCGTTGCCTCGCAGGTAGACGGAGCGGAGCCCCAGATTGCGCAGCCGGGTCAGCGCACGGGCCCGGTTGCCCGCGTGCACCAGGACCCGGACCAGAGGGCCCGGCCCCGTTCCGTTCGTGGGACGGGGCAGTGTGATCGCCACCACCACGCTGCCGTTCGGCAGCTTGCTGAACCCTCCGCATGCCATGTTCCGCGCTCCCCCCGTGAGACGTCGTGTCAATAAGGATGTGGTCAAGACGCACCTAAACACGATCGGCCGCCGCCCGCTAGAGGGCGACGGCCGATCAAGCTCTGACCTGCGGTGATGCGAAATTACTTGGTCGAGGGACCGACCTTGACGGTCATCGTCGAGCCGTGGGGCGGCTGGCCGGTGATCGCGATCCGGGTGTTCGTGTCAGTGACCTGAACGCTTCCGGTCTTGTTCTCGGCGTACCAGTAGGTGCCCTTGTGGTCGTCGAAGACCGGGACACCGGGCTGCGACGGGATCTTCACCGGCACATCGGCGTTGTGCAGCGTGAAGGCGTCCGTCCGGTAGTGACTGAAGGGCGCGTCGAACGGCTGGATCTTGTTGCGGATGATCGTGCCGTCGGCCCACTTCAGCGGCTTGGCGTGCGCGTCGATCGGCAGGATCAGACCCTTGCCCGGGTGGGTGGAGACGTTGTTGTTCTTCTGAGAGGTGTCCCACTGCCAGATGAGCAGGCCGGTCTGGTACGGGTAGTGCTCGACCCAGTCCGGGCGGCTGTGGGAGAAACCGAAGTTGTACGGACCGACCTTGAGGGTCCGGTCGTAGCTGACGTACTGGCGGTTCTCCGCGATGTAGAACTGCGCGTAGTCCTTGGTGAAGGACTCGCCGACGCGGGAGAAGCCCTTGGCGGTCCAGCCGTTGTCGTCGCCCTCGGCGTCGTCCGCGAAGAGCGCGGCGCCGTCCGCGTTGACCTCGATGATGTCGGCCGCGAAGCCGAGGCCGCCCGCGCCGCCGTCGGTGCTGTAGCGGAAGCGGATGTCGATCTTCTTGCCCGCGTAGGCGTCCAGCGGGAAGGAGAGCTTCTGGTACGCGCCGGAGACACCGGTCAGAGCCGGCTTGTCACTGGCGTCGCGCGGAAGCGCCTTGCCGTCGGCCGTGCCGTCGAGCGCGGTCCAGTCGGCACCGCCGTTCTCGGACACCTCGGTGTAGAGGAAGTCGTAGTCCTGCTCGATGTCCCACCAGCCCGCGAGGTCCAGGGAGGCCGTGGTCTTGCCGCTCAGATCGACCGGGCGGGACAGGGTGTTGTTCAGGTTGTCACCCATGTCGCTCCACCACTGCTTGGAGCCCTCCGCGGGCTTCGTGACAGGGGTGGTGACGGCCTTGTCCGGGAGCTTGACCAGGAGCGCCTGCTTGTCCTTGGTGTTGTACTCGGACACGCCCAGCTTGTGGGTGGACTTCGTCGCAGCCTTGGCCTCGTCGTAGTTGAGCCAGCCGAGCTGGAGCTTGTCCCAGGCGGTCATGTCGCCGGGCAGGTCACCGATCTCGTTCCTGCCGGTGCCGAGCCAGGAACCCGCCGACATCAGGGACCAGAAACCGACCGAGTTCTCGGCGGTGTTGGTGGTGTCGTACAGGTCGGGCAGGCCCAGGTCGTGGGCGTACTCGTGGGCGAAGACGCCCAGGCCGCCGTTCTCGGGCTGCACGGTGTAGTCGCCGACCCAGAAACCGGTGTCACCGATCTGGGTGCCGCCCGCCTTGTTCTCCGCCGGACCGGTCGCACCGACGTCGGTGCCGTAGGCGTACCAGCGGTGGGCCCAGATGGCGTCGGTGCCCTGCGCGCCGCCGCCCGCGGACTCGTCCTCGCCGGCGTGGACGATCTGGAAGTGGTCGATGTAACCGTCCGGCTCGTTGAAGTCGCCGTCGTTGTCGTAGTCGTAACGGTCCCACTGGTCGTACTGGGCCAGATCGGCCTTGATCTGGTCCGTGGTACGGCCCTTGGCCTTCTGGTCGGCGACCCAGGCGTTCACGCCGTCGCGGACCATGTCCCAGACGTTGGCGCAGTTGGACGAGCCGCAGTAGTTGGAACCGTAACGCGCCTCGTTGTACGGGATCTTGACCCAGTCGCTGACCTCGCCGTCGACGGAGTAGCGCCCGGAGGACGTCTTCTCGTAGTACGTCTTCAGCGAGTTCTTGCCGGGACCGGTGCCGAAGTAGAGGTCCTGGAAGTGCTCCTGGTTGTAATCCGCCTGCCAGGCCGTGCTGTTGTCCTTCTCGCGGTCCGGCTGGGCGATGGTGTTGTGCGCCGGGCCGGGCGTGCCGCCGTACTTCTTGACGGGCGGCAGGGGGCCCTCGCCGTCCGGGTCGTACATCGTGGTGTCGTCGACCTGGTCGCCGAACTCGACCAGGATCGTGAAGATCTTGTCGGTCTTCTCGCGGCCGAGCTCGACGTACTTCTTGTCGCCGAGCTTGACGACCTGCGAGCCGTCCCGCTTCGATATCTTCTTCTCGCCCGATATGACCTTTTCCAGGGCGGCCTGGCGCTGAGCGTCCTGCTGCTCGCTGAACGGCCCCTGGAGGTCGTGCGCGTTACCCTTGCCCGTCCCCGGGTCACGGCGGTCGACCGTCGCGCCCCCCGCTCCTGACGTGTGGTCATCGGCCTGGGCCGTGGCGAAGGTCGACGCGGTGGCAGCCATGGCGGCCATGGCCACGACAACCGCCGCGCCGCGCAGCGCCCGTCTCTTGGTACTCACGTGATGCAGTCCTCCCCGGCGTCCACGGCTGCGGCCTGGGAGTCGGATGAAGGGCCGCGCGCGGAAACGCTCACAAGTGACGACATTCGACCGGAGGTGCAAGAAAAAATACAGATCTTGACTTGGACAAATCAACTGCACTATGTAGGAGCCATTTTCCGATATCCGGACGTTCGCCCTGTCCGGATACGGTGCGTCAGATCCGTTCCCACGGCTGCGGAGTGACTCCGTGCGCCCCCCGTGCATCGGCCTCGCGCCTCGGACCGGGCTTGGTTCCGGTACCTCTCGGGCATCCGTCGTAGAGTCGCCAAGGGTCGTCCGACCGTGCCGAGGACGGCCCATCCGATGCCCCGAGGACGGACACCGCTATGCCGCGCATCACCGCCGCACAGTTCTCCTACGGTTCGGTCACCGTCGTCTTCTCGACCCTCGCCATGCTGCTGCTCTCCCGTACGGAGTCGGGGATCGGCGTCGCCGTCATCGGGACCGCGGCGCTCGCGCTCGGTCTGCTGGTGGCCGTGAAGGTACCCCGCCCGGCCCCGGCCGGAACGGCGAAGTCCGCGAGGGCCCGGACCTCGGCTCGTACCGACCTGGACGCGGTCTCCGCCGCCGTCGAGGCCGAGGGCCTCTCCCTCGACGAGGCAGTACGGGATTCGGCCCCGTCCGTCCGCGAGGCCGAACGGGCCGCCGGGCCCGCCACTCCGGCCACTCCGGCGCGAACGGAAGACCACCGTGACAACCGCTCACTGCGGCAGTAGCCCAGCACTGCGCGCCGGTCCCGCCCGGGTCTACTCGCCCGTCCTCGGGTGAACGACGCCCGGCAGGCCGGGGCGTCCGGCCGATGGCACGGGCGGCCGACCAGCCGGTGCCGCGTGACCGGTGCCCGCGCCGAGACGTCCGGGGACCCGCGCCGATCCGTTCGGACACCCCGGTGCGGGAAGGAGCATCGGCCGCGGGGCGCGCATCAGTCGGTCTGGACGACCACCGTCTTCGCCGACTTGTCCTGGAGCCCCTGCCGGTACGGCTTGTCGGTGAACATGAACACGATGTTGATCAACCACCACAGGCACGGGCAGCACAACAGCGCGGGCAGCCACAGCACCACGGCGCGCAGGAACGACGTCCCGGTGTCCGGCACCCGGCCGTCGTTGAGCATCGCCACCCGCAGCTTCAGCAGCCGCTTGCCGATGGTGCGGCCGTCCTTGTGCGTGAAGTACGTGTCGTAGGCGACGTAGGCCACCAGCCCGATCAGCGACCAGAGCATCTGGCGCGCGCTGTACGTCTGGGTGAAGAGATCGCCGACATCGCCGTTGTTGGTGGTGCCGGTGTTCGACGTCCCGACCGCGCCGCCCCACGGCAGGGAGATCAGATACAGCGGGATCGAGATGATGAGAAGGTCGATCAGCCGGGCCAGGATCCGTTTGCCCGGCTCGCCCAGCGGCGGCATGCCCGCCAGCGGGTCCACTCCCCCGTACGGCCCTCCGCCGCCGTAGGGGCCGGGGCCGTACGGCGGCGGAGGGGGAGGAGGGGGCATGCTCCCGTAGGGCGGGCCCGACGACGGACCGGGACCGGGGGGTGGCCCCTGCGGACCCTGCGGGCCGTGGGGTTCCTCCGGCCCGTTCGGTTCCCGCGGGCCCTGGGACCGCCACGGTTCGGACCGCCGCGGCTCCTCCTCCTCCGGCTTCTTGCGGAACGGGTCATCCTCGGGCGGCTGTCCGGACGGCGGCTGATCGTTGCTCATGGGGGCAGTGCACCCCGGCCCCAGGACGCTCGCAACGGCTCAGGTGCATTCGGGGGAACACCCCGCCCCCACCCGATGGGCCGCCGCCCAAAGGGGTGACCGGCTCCGCCGGCCGCAGCACGCGAGGCCCGGCCCGTCTCAGCCCGCGACGAAGGTGTGTGCCGCCTTGTCGTGCCAGCACTGGCGCCATGGGCGGTCGAACAGACACCACAGCACGTTGACCACTCCGACCACCAGGACACCCAGCACCCCGTACACCAGCCAACGCCGCAACGCGGCGCCGAAGGAGGGGGGTTCGTGGGATTCGATGCCGCGTACGTCGAGTCCGCAGAGCTTCTTGCCGAGCGTACGGCCCCACTTCGCGGTCGGCAGCGCCTCCAGCAGGACCCCGAGTACGAGGAACGCGCCGAGCACCGCACCGAACAGACCCGCCGTGGTGGGATCGACCAGCCAGACGGTGACCGTCCGGCCGGACATCTTCGCCGCGTCGATCTTCGCGTCGATGTGGTCCAACGCCCGTGTGACGAGTGGGAACCCGATCGCACCGACCAGAGCGCCCAGCACCACGGTGTCGACGAGCCGGGCGACGAACCGCTTTCCGAGCCCGGCGGGCCGGCCCGACATCTGCGCCTGGGCGAGTTGCTGGAAGAGGTCGTCGACCGGGGGCTTCCAGGGCGTGACGGGCTGGTCCGGCTGCTGCCCGCCCGCCATGCCGAGTTGCGGATGGGGCTCCTGTGCCTGGAGTGGAAGGCGGGATTGCCGAGGTTGGGCTTGGGGCTGAGGCTGGTACTGCTGAGGTTGAGACTGCTGAAGCTGAGGCGCTTGGGACTGCTGAGGCTGCTGCGGAGCCACCGGCGCGGGTTGCGTGTTTCGGCGGGCCTGCTGGCCCCAGGAGGCGGCCCCGGCTCCGGAGTCCACGGGAGGAACGGGGCTCTGCGCCGGCACCGGGTTCGGGCTCGCGGGCACGGGCACGGGCACGGGCGCGGCGGGGACGGAGACCGGGCCTTGGGCCGGAACCGGACCGCGGCCCGCACTCGGGGTCTGCGGCACCGGGCCCGATGCGCCGGCACCCGGAGACAGCGCGCGGATCGCCATCGTCCCTTCCTCGGGCGGCGGTCCGGACGTCCCGACGGCCGGCGGGCGCTCGCCCCGGCCCACGGCACGGAGGGTCACGGTGTTCTCGGCCGCCTGGGCGTCGCCGCTGCCGCGCCTGCCCGGGAGCGCGCCGTCGGCCGGTGCCTGCGGGGTGGACCGACGCGGCTCGGCCACAACCGCAGCGGAGGCCGCGCGGACCGCGGGCGCCCCGTCGTGCGGGCCCCGGTCCGCCGTCGCTCCGTCAGTGGGCGTGCGGTCGGCCGGTACCGGGCCCGGGGGCATACCGGGCCCCCGGCCGGCCACCGCTCCCGGACCCGTCCCGGCTCCCGCCTCGGGCCCGGGTCCGGACGGCAGGGCCGGATCGGCCTGGCCGCCCGGCTGCGGTGCGGCGCCCCAGGAGACCCACCGGCCGTGTTCGCCGCCGAAACCGGCCTGTCGAGAGGCATCGGCCTGCCAGGCGGTGGCCGGTTCCGGGCGGTTGTCCGGCTGCGGCTCCTCATCGAGGAAGACCGGACCGGTCTCGTCGATCGGCAGGTCCGCCGGTACGGCGGCCGGAACGGACGCGGCCACCGGGTTCGAGGAGTTCGAACGGTTCGAAGCATTCGAGGGGGTCGACGGACTCGACGGCGCGGATGAGGTGGATGAGGTGGATGAGGCCGACGGGACCGGGGAGTTCGGCTGCGGAGGCTGGTACTGCCGACCGGCCGGCGGCGGCGCCGGCATCGGCTCGTCCTGCCGCGGGGCCGGCCGGCTCGTACCGGGCACCCAGGAAGCACCGTTCCAGTACCGGACGTATCCAGGAATGGAGGGATCGGGGTAGTAGCCCTCGCGGGGGCTTTCGTCACCGGGTGCCGGAGTTGGGGCGCTCATCACCGTGGTCCCGTATCTCTCGCTGCCTCAAATCAACGGGTCCACATCTATCAGACACCCGCCCGCCCCCGGGCCGGTCCAGCGGTTTGGTCCTCTTTCAGGCCGCCAAGAAATTTTTTCCCGAAGTCGCGTAATAGTCGGCGTGCAGGGCGCTCTCTCCAGTGCGGGACCGGTCATGGGGCCGGTTCACGGACTTCGAGAGGACGTACTCATGAACACCGTCATGGAGCGCGACATGGAGCTCAGGCTGGTGCTGTCGCCCGAGCGCAGCATTCCCGTTCCCGCCCGGTTGTCGTACCGCGCGAACGACCCGTACGCCGTGCACATCGAATTCCACATCGGCTCCGAGTTCCCCGTCCACTGGACGTTTGCCCGCGACCTGCTGGTCGAAGGGGTCTTCCGGCCGTGCGGGCACGGGGACGTACGGATCTGGCCGACCAAGGTCGAGCAGCGCAACGTCGTCTTCGTGGCGCTGACCTCACCCGACGGAAACGCCCTTCTGGAGATGCCGTCGGCCGCCGTGGCCGCCTGGGTGGAGCGGACCCTGCGTGTGGTTCCGCCGGGCACGGAGAGCGACCGCCTCAACATCGACGAAGCACTCGCAGAGCTGCTCGCCCCGCTGCCCGCCGACGACCTGTGGCTGAGCGACCCCTGGCAGTCGGACGAGTCGCAGGACGGCGACGCATGAGCACGGGAGAGTTCGACGAGCGCGGGACACGCCTCCCTCGCGCGAACCGACATGAGGCGAGCCGCCCCCGCCCGAACCACGCCGGCGTGGGCCTTCCCGAGCCGACCCGTGCCGGCGTGAGCGGTCCTGAACCGAACCGCTCCGCGCGCGAGCCGTCCCGAGCCGAACGGCTCCGGCGCGAACGGACGTCAGAACACCTTGCCCGGATTGAGCAGCCCCAGCGGGTCGAACACCTGCTTGATCCCCCGGTGCAGTTCGATGCCGACCCCGCCGAGTTCCCGTGCCAGCCAGTCCTTCTTCAGGACGCCGACGCCGTGTTCACCGGTGATCGTCCCGCCCAGTTCCAGACCGAGCGCCATGATCGCGTCGAAGGACTCGCGCGCCCGACGGGTCTCGTCGGCATCGGTGTGGTCGAAGCAGACGACGGGATGGGTGTTGCCGTCCCCCGCATGCGCGCAGACACCGATGGTGAGGCCGTACCTCCCGGCGATGGCCGCCGTGCCGTCGAGCATCGCGCCGAGCTTCGAACGGGGTACGCACACGTCGTCGATCATCGTCGCCGACGCGACGGACTCCAGCGCCGTGAGCGACATCCGCCGGGCTCTGAGCAGCAGTTCGGACTCCGCGGCATCCTCGGCGGGCACCACCTCGGTGGCACCCGCCGCGGCGCACAGCTCGCCGACGGCGGCCAGGTCGGCCGACGGGTCCGGGGTGTCGAAGGCTGCCAGCAGAAGCGCCTCGGTGCCGTCGGGCAGGCCCATGGCGGCCATCCGGTTGACGGCCCGGACCGTCGTGCGGTCCATCAGTTCGAGGAGTGATGGGGTGTGACCACGTTCCATGATCCGGCAGATCGCGTCGCAGGCAGTCGTCGCGCTCGGGAACTCGGCGGCCAGGACCAGTTGGCGCGGCGGCCGCGGCCTGAGTGCCAGCACGGCCTTGACGACGATGCCGAGGCTGCCCTCCGAACCGACGAACAGCCGGGTGAGGTCGTAACCGGCGACGCCCTTCGCCGTGCGGCGGCCGGTGGTGAGCAGACGCCCGTCGGCGAGGACGACGTCCAGGCCGAGTACGTACTCCGCCGTGACCCCGTACTTCACGCAGCACAGCCCGCCGGACGCGGTGCCGATGTTGCCGCCGATGGTGCACATCTCCCAACTGGAAGGATCCGGAGGGTAGAAGAGACCGTGTTCCTCGACTGCCCGGGACAGCACCGCGTTGACGACACCCGGTTCGACGACCGCGATCCGGTCGACCGGGTCGATCTCCAGGATCCGGTCCATCTTGACCAGGGACAGCACGATGCAGCCGTCGGAGGCGTTGGCCGCGCCCGACAGGCCGGTGCGGGCTCCCTGCGGGACGACCGGCACGCACAGGGCCGTCGCGGTGCGCATCACATGCCGGACCTGCTCGACCGTGCGCGCAAGCACCACGACGGCGGGCGTGCCGGCCTCACAGAAGCTCGCCATGTCCCGGGCGTACGAGGCGGTGATGTCCGGATCGGTGATCAGGGCCTCGGCGGGAAGTCCCGTGCGGAGGTGTTCGAGAAGTCCGGTCACGATCCAAGACTGACACCCGGGTCCATTGGTGTGAACCCGTCCGCGACGACCTCCGGACAGCGCAACGTGATCATCTTGCCGACGCAGAGTGATCGGCATGGATGTCACACCGCGGCAGCCCCCTGAGCCTCAGAAAGCCCGGAGCCCCCGGAAACCTCGGAAGACGCAGAAGCCTCGGAAGACGCAGATGCGCCGGAGCCCCCAGAGGCCCCCGAGGAACCAGAAGCCCCAGGATTCGACCGCGTCGCCCGTTCCCGACCCCTCGAAGTCCGCGACGCCCGCCCAGCCTGCGACATCCACCGAGCCCGCGGTATCCGCCGAGCCCGGGACACCCGCCGAGCCCGCCGGGCGCACCGAGAAGCCCCCGGCTTCCTCAGGCCCTTCCGAGCGTTCCGGACCCGGCGGGCGCCCCGAGCACTCCGAACACTCCGAGCGTTCCGAGGATCCCGTGGCCGGCCCCGCGCCGCCGAAACCCACGCCCGCGAAGGAGTGGTCGCCCACCGAGGACCGGCCGCCCGACGAAAAGCCGCCGCCCGCCGAGGTGCCGCCGCCCACCGGGGAGACCGGGGAGACCGGGGAGACCGGGGACGCGCCGCCCATGACGCAGTGCGCCGCGCTGTGCCGCGCCGCCCTGGGAGCGGTGGTGTCCGCGGCGCTGGTGGTGGGGATGGTGGTGGCCGCTCCGGAGGACGGGGAGGAGTCCGCGACGTCCGCCACCGGGGCGGTCTCGCGCGCCCTGAAGGCCGCGGACCTGGGCTATCCGGCCTCGCTCCGCGATCTGGAGGCGCTGGTCGAGAACCGGCGGCGGCACGTGGAACGGCATCCCTCCGACGCACGGTCGTGGGCCGCGCTCGGCACGGCGTATGTGGAGTGGGCGAGGCGTTCCGCCGACGCGTCGTACTACGTCCGGGCCGAGCAGGCGCTGAAGCGCTCGCTGCGCGCCGGACCGGACGAGGAGGCGGGCGTGGTCACCCGGGTGGGGATGGCGCGGCTCGCCGCCGCCCGGCGCGACTTCGGCGCGGCGAAGAAGTGGGGCGAGGAGGTACGGGCACGACATCCGGAGGAGTGGTCGGTGTACCCGGCGCTGGTCGAGGCGTACGACGGGCTCGGGGACCTCGCCTCCTCGCATGCGGCCGTGCGGCGCTTCGCGGAGCTGCGACCCGGTGTCGGGGCGCTGCTGCTGACGGCGCGGATGTACCGGGACATGGGGCGCGGCGAGGACGCGGTGGCGGGGGCGCGGGACGCGGCGGACCGGGCGGGCACCCCCGCGCAGAAGGCGGAGTGCCTGCGTCTGCTGGGCGATCTGGCATGGGAGCGGGGCGAGCCGCGGGAGGCGATGGCGCAGTACGGTGCGGTGCTGCGGATCGACCGGGCTCACCGGCCGTCGCTGGCGGGCCGGGCCAGGGCGCTGGCGGCGCTCGGCCGGACGAGCGAGGCCCGGCGCGACTACGAGGCGGCGCTGGGCGATCCGCCGAGTCCGGGCCTCCTGCTGGAACTCGGCGAGTTGAACGAGTCGCTGGGCCGGAGCGCGGAGGCGCGGAGGCAGTACGAGCGGCTGCGCACGGTCCTGGCCCGGGACCAGGAGAGCGGCGTGGACGACGTGCTGCTCCGGGGGCGTTTCGAGGCCGCGCACGGGGAGCCGACGGCCGCGGTGGCGTTGCTGACCGCCGAGTGGGCACGCGGGCACCGCGGTGCCGCCGTGGCGGACGCGCTGGGCTGGGCGCTGCACCGCTCGGGCGACTCGGCGGCGGCGCTGCCCTATGCGAGGCGGGCGGTCGCGGCGGAGGCGTGGAACGCCGGGTACCTGTCCCGCCTCGGAGCGATCCAGCGGGCGTTGGAGGACTACGGTCCGGCCCGCCGCCACCTGACGGAGGCCCTGCGCGCCAACCCGTACTTCTCGCCGCTGGAGGCCCCGGCCGCCCAAAGGGCCCTGGTCTCCCTGGACCGGTTGCCGACGGTTCTGCCGCGCGGTGTGCTGCCCGCTCCGGCCCCGGCGGACGAGTCGGTCCCGCCCGCGCCCGTGCGGCCGATCCCGGCTCCGCCCGGTGCGGACGGACCCGCCGCCCCCGGGCCGCGGGCGGGGGCGTCCGCCGGGCCTCCGACACCGCGTGCCCCCGGCGGCGCAGCCCCGGCACCGCGTTCCACGCCCGGCGGCTGACGGGCACCGGCCGACGCGGAGGAACGGCCGGTGCACGAAAGGGGGCGGGGCCCCGGATCACCGGTGCCCCGCCCTGGTCCGTGCCCTCGCGACTCAGAGGTTGCCGCGCCGCTCCTGCTCGCGCTCGATCGCCTCGAACAGGGCCTTGAAGTTGCCCTTGCCGAAGCCCATCGAGCCGTGGCGCTCGATCATCTCGAAGAAGACGGTCGGACGGTCCTGGACCGGCTTGGTGAAGATCTGGAGCAGATAGCCGTCCTCGTCGCGGTCGACGAGGATCTTCAGCTCGCGCAGGATCTCGACCGGTACCCGGGTCTCGCCCGCCCACTCGCCGAGGGTGTCGTAGTAGGTGTCAGGGGTGTCCAGGAACTCCACGCCCGCGGCCCGCATGGCGCGCACGGAGGCGACGATGTCGTTGGTGGCCAGCGCGATGTGCTGGACGCCGGCGCCGCCGTAGAACTCCAGGTACTCGTCGATCTGGGACTTCTTCTTGGCGATGGCCGGCTCGTTGATCGGGAATTTGACCTTGAGCGTGCCGTCGGCGACGACCTTGGACATGAGCGCGGAGTACTCGGTGGCGATGTCGTCGCCCACGAACTCCTTCATGTTGGTGAAGCCCATGACCTTGTTGTAGAAGCCGACCCACTCGTTCATCCGGCCGAGTTCCACGTTGCCGACGCAGTGGTCGATGGCCTGGAAGGTGCGCTTGGCGGGCGGCTCGACGACCGGGGAGGCGGCCACGTAGCCGGGCAGGTACGGGCCGTCGTAGCCGGATCGCTCGACGAGGGTGTGGCGGGTCTTGCCGTACGTGGCGATCGCGGCGAGCACGACCGTGCCGTGCTCATCCTTGACCTCGTACGGCTCGTCGATGCCGCGGGCACCGTGCTCGACGGCGTACGCGTAGGCGGCGCGGGCGTCCGGGACCTCGATGGCGAGGTCGATGACGCCGTCGCCGTGCTCGGCCACGTGCTCGGCGAGGAAGCGGCCGTGGTCGGTGGACGCCTTGATGACGGAGGTGAACACGAAGCGGGCGGAGCCGTTGGTCAGCACGTAACTGGCGGTCTCCCGGCTGCCGTTCTCCGGTCCGGAGTAGGCGGCCAGCTTCATGCCGAAGGCCGTCGAGTAGTAGTGCGCGGCCTGCTTGGCGTTGCCGACGGCGAAGACGACCGCGTCCATTCCCTTGACCGGGAAGGGGTCGGCCTGCCGGGCTGTTTCGGGGGTGGTGTGCAGAGTCTCAGTCATGCCCGAAGGTTCTCGCCGCTTCGCAAGGTGCGCAATAGTTCGCGGAATCGCTGGGCAATCTGTACAGCGAATAGCGATGATGGTCGGGCTATCTGTACATGATGACCATCACAGTGAGGCTCCGGAGGCGGACCATGGCGATCGATCATCTGGACGGCCGGCTCATCGTGCTTCTGGCGCGTGAACCCCGCATCGGCGTGCTGGAGGCGTCGCGCCGGCTCGGTGTGGCGCGCGGAACGGTGCAGGCGCGTCTGGACCGGCTTCAGTCGAATGGAGTCATTCGCGGTTTCGGTCCGACCGTCGATCCGGCGGCGCTCGGCTACCCCGTCACCGCGTTCGCGACGCTGGAGATCAAGCAGGGCCAAGGGGCCGATGTACGGGCCCACTTGGCCGGTGTCCCGGAGGTGCTGGAGCTGCACACCACCACCGGGCACGGCGACATGCTCTGCCGGCTCGTCGCCCGCTCCAACGCCGATCTCCAGCGGGTGATCGACCGGGTTGTCGGTTTTGATGGCATCGTCCGGGCCTCCACGGCCATCGTCATGGAGAACCCGGTACCACTGCGCGTCATCCCGCTCGTCGAGCAGGCCGCGGAGGACGCCGACTGACGACCGTGCCGAGGCCGAGGAGGGGCGTGTGAGCTTCTGGGAGTATCTGGGCAACCGGCACCAACAGCTGCTCACGGACGCGTTCCAGCACGTCAGCGCCGTGTTCCAGTGCATGGTCATCGCCACCGTGCTCGGGGTCCTGATCGGCGTCGTCACCTATCGCAGCGGCTGGGCCGGGTCGCTGGCCGTCACATCGACCGCGACGGTGCTCACGATCCCGTCCCTCGCCGCGATCGGTCTGCTCATCCCGCTGGTCGGGCTCGGGGTGGCACCCACGGTGATCACGCTGACGCTGTACGGGCTGCTGCCCATCGTCCGCAACTCCGTCGTGGGGCTGCGCGGCGTCGATCCGGCGCTCGTGGACGCGGCGAAGGGCATCGGGATGTCCCGGCCGGCCCGGCTGTTGCGGGTGGAGCTGCCGCTGGCCTGGCCACCGATCCTCACCGGCATCCGGGTGTCCACGCAGATGCTGATGGGCATCGCGGCCATCGCCGCGTATGCGTCCGGCCCCGGCCTGGGCAACGAGATCTTCCGGGGCATCGCCTCGCTGGGCAGCGCCAACGCGATCAATCAGGTGCTCGCCGGGACGCTCGGCATCGTCGTCCTCGCCCTGCTCTTCGACGCCGCGTACGTCCTGCTCGGGCGGCTCACCATTCCCAGGGGGATCCGTGCCTGAGACACCCGACACGCACGGTGCCTCCTCCGGCGCGCCCGGTCCCTCCGGTGCGCCTGAGAACCCCGGCGCCCGCGCCGGCGGTTCCGGCGGTGCGTCCGCCGAGGGGACGGGCGCCGGCGGTACGGCTTCCGGGGGGACGGCTTCCGGCCGTAGGGCCCCGGGCCGTAGGGCCGCCGACAGCGCCGACGTGCCGAAGGCCGCGTCCGGCGCCACCATCCACCTGGACAACCTGACCAAGAGGTACCCGGGCCATCCGAACCCGGCGGTGGACAACGTCACACTGGACATCAGGGCGGGCGAGACGGTGATCTTCGTCGGCCCGTCCGGCTGCGGCAAGTCCACCACCCTGAAGATGATCAACCGGCTGATCGAGCCGACGTCCGGGCGGATCCTGATCGGCGGCGAGGACGTGACCGACATCGACCCGGTGCGGCTGCGCCGCAAGATCGGGTACGCGATCCAGTCGTCCGGGCTCTTCCCGCACATGACGGTCGCGGAGAACATCGCCCTCGTCCCGAAGATGGTCGGCTGGCCGAGGGCGCGGGTGAAGGAACGGGTCGAGGAGATGCTCGACCTCGTCGGGCTCGACCCGAGGGAGTTCCACGATCGCCATCCGCGCGCACTCTCCGGCGGGCAGCAGCAACGTGTGGGCGTGGCAAGGGCGTTGGCGGCCGATCCCCCGGCGCTGCTGATGGACGAACCGTTCGGCGCGGTCGACCCGATCACCCGCGACCACCTCCAGGACGAACTGATCCGGCTCCAGCACGAACTGCACAAGACGATCGTCTTCGTCACCCACGACTTCGACGAGGCGATCAAGCTGGGCGACCGGATCGCCGTCCTGCGGGAGCGCTCGCACATCGCCCAGTTCGACACCCCGGAGGCGATCCTCACCAACCCGACGGACGACTTCGTCTCCGGGTTCGTCGGTGCCGGGGCGGCGCTGAAACGGCTCAATCTCACCCGCGTACGCGATGTGGAGGTGGCCCGGTTCCCGACGGTGACGGTCGACGATCCGCTCCAGTCGATCTTCAACAAGCTGCGCATCGGCCCGCACAACGAGATCCTGATGCTGGACCGCCACAACCGCCCGTACAAGTGGCTGCGGCGCGGTGACCTGATGCGGGCGCGCGGTTCGCTGGCCCGTGCCGGGCAGTTGGTGCACGACACGGTGACGCGGGACGCGACGCTGCACGACGCGCTGGAGGCGGTGCTGACCGACAGTGGCGGCCGGGTCGCGGTGACCGGGCGGCGCGGCGAGTTCATCGGGGTCGTCGACATGCACACCCTGATGAACTCGGTGCACGAGCTGCTGGAGGCCGACCGGCTGGCCGCCATCGAGCACCAGCACGATCTGGAGGTGCTGCGCGCCCATCAGACCGAGCAGGAGCTGGAGGGCGGTGCCGGCGCATGACCCGTGAATCCCCGTCCAACCACGGCCCGACGCGGACGAATTCCGGCCCGGCGCGGACCCGGCGGACCTCCCGGGCTTCCCGCCCGGCGCGATCCGAGCGGACCGCGCCGTCCTCCGACCGGGACCGCCCGCCCGGCGAACACGATGTCAAGGGCCATGCCTTCCGCGACGAGGAGCAGGAGGAGCCGCCGCCCCCGCCGTCGAAGCCGCGGCGCCGGCTCACCTGGCGCAAGCTGGTGGTACTGCCTGCCGCGCTGGTGGCGGTCCTGGCCGTCACCTATCTGTGGATCACCCACGTCCCGCTGGACTCGATCGCGCGGAACTCGCTCACCGGCGGAAATGTGCGGCTGCGCTGGTGGCAGCACGTGAGGTTGACCGCGATCTCGACGTTCTGGGTGCTGGTCATCGCCGTTCCGCTGGGCATCGCGCTCACCCGGCGCGGGCTGCGCAGGGGCGCGCCGCTGGTCACGGCGCTCGCCAACATCGGGCAGGCGACCCCGGCGATCGGTCTGCTGGCGCTGCTGGTGATCTGGCTGGGCATCGGTCCGTCGACGGCGATCACCGGCATGGTGATCTACGCGGTGCTGCCGGTGTTCTCCAACACGGTGGCGGGTCTGCGGGCGATCGACCCGAGTCTGGTCGAGGCGTCGCGCGGCATCGGCATGTCGTCGTGGGGCACGCTCACCAAGGTCGAACTCCCGCTCGCCGTCCCGCTGATCCTGGCCGGTGTGCGGACGGCGCTGGTGCTCAACGTGGGTACGGCGACGCTGGCCACGTTCGTCGGCGGCGGCGGCCTCGGCGACCTGATCACCTCGGGCATCCAGACACAGCGGATGCCGGTGCTGGTGCTGGGCTCGGTACTGACGGTGGTGCTGGCACTGCTGGTCGACTGGCTGGCCTCGCTGGCCGAGGTGGCGCTGACGCCGCGCGGACTGGAGGTGGACTGAGGATGGGACCGTGTGACGGGCGCCGGACGCGTGGCAGGCTCCTGCGGGCGCTCGCGGCCACGACGGCCCTGGCGTCGGCGCTCTCCGGGTGCGGGCTGAAGAGCGGCTCACCGATGGCGGACGAGGTACGGCCGGGCTCGGTCGGCCGGGGCCGGCCACTGGAGGGCGCCTCGCTGACCGTCACGTCGAAGAACTTCAGCGAGAACATCATCCTGGGCCAGATGATCGGCCTGGTCCTCAAGGCCGCGGGCGCCGAGGTGCTGGACCGCACCAACCTGCCCGGCTCGATCAGCGCCCGCGAGGCGATCGTCAAGGGCGACGCGGACACCATGTACGAGTACACCGGCACCGGCTGGATCACCTACCTCGGTCACGCCAGGCCGATCCCCGATCCGACGCAGCAGTGGCGGGCGGTCCGCGACGAGGACCGGAGGAACGGCGTGACCTGGCTGCCGCAGTCCACGCTCAACAACACCTACGCCCTCGCCATCAGCAGGAAGAACAACGCCGAGTACCGTCTGCGGACGCTCTCCGATGTCGCCGCGCTGGCGAAGCGGAACCCGTCGGCGGTGACGGTCTGCGTGGAGAACGAGTTCGCCTCCCGGGACGACGGGCTGCCGGGCATGCAGAAGGCGTACGGAATGTCCCTCCCCGCCGGCAACATCAAGAAGATGGATGCCGGAATCATCTACACCCAGGTCTCCCAGTCCCACTCCTGCCTGCTCGGCGAGGTGTACACCACCGACGGCCGGGTCAAGGCCATGGACCTGGAGGTGCTCGTGGACGACAAGCACTTCTTCCCCAACTACAACGCCGCACCCGTCGTCCACACCAGGACGCTGGAGAAGTACCCGCAGATCGCACGGCTCCTCGACCCGCTCACCAGGAAGCTGACGACCGAGGTCGCCCAGGAACTCAACGCCAAGGTGGACGTGGAGGGGCAGGACCCGCACCAGGTGGCGAAGGACTGGCTGATCCGGGAGGGGTTCATCAGGAACGGCTGACCAGAAGTTACAAAGACAGCTTGCAAAGTTTTCTTTGCAAGCTCGCGGTCGCGTCATGCCCGCAAAAGACAACGGCGGCGAGCGCCCCGCCAACCGGCACAGCATCCACGCTGAACTCCGGTGTCAGGCCATGGAGTTCAACCTCGCCCCGACCGCGACGCATACCGGATTACGCACCCGGCTGGGCTGGTTCCTCGTCGAGTCGGGGCTGCGCATCCTGCCCCGCCACCCCGGACGCCCCGGCCGCGGCTCCGCCCTGCCCAGTACGACATGAACGGCCGGGCGCACCGGAGCCGCGCCCCGCTCATTGCCGTACTGTCCGCCAACTCCGTATCCATGGCGGGCACTTCACTCACCCTGATCTCGGCCCCCTGGTTCGTGCTGGAGGCCACGGGCAGCGCGGGACGAGCCGGTGTGGTCGCGTTCTGCGCGCCCCTCCCGATCGTGGTCTCCGCGCTGATCGGTGGGCCGGTCATCGACCCCGTCGGACGCCGCCGCGTCTCCATCGCCTCCGACCTGGTGTCCGGCATGACGAGGCCCCGGAGCGAACCGAAAGCCGAGACGAAGGCCGAGGTCAGCAGCTCGGGACCCGGTGTCCTCGCTCCAGCGCCCGGAGCGAGGACACCGCGTCCTTCAGAGTCGAGACCGGAATCAGCCGCAGCCCTTTGGGAAGCTCGGCGCCCGCCTCCGTGCACTCGGCCTTCGGAACGAGGAAGACGGTCGCGCCGTCGCGATGCGCCGCCTGGGTCTTCAGCGACACCCCGCCGACCGGCCCGACCTCGCCGTTCGGCTGGATCGTGCCCGTGCCCGCGATCGTGCGACCGCCGGTGAGATCGCCTCCGGAGCCGTCGCCGGCGAGCTTGTCGACGATGCCGAGCGCGAAGAACAGGCCCGCGCTGGGGCCGCCCACATCGGCGAGGTGCAGCGTGACGTCGACCGACCCCTTGGGCTTGCCGAGGTAGTTCAGAGCGGCGTCGACGGCGGAGTTCTGCGACTTCTTCATGTCCTGAAGGTTGTGCTTCTCGATCTCCTTCACGGAGCCGCCGGACGGGTAGACCGAGTCGCGCGGCAGGACGGCGCGGTCCGTCCGGAACCAGCTGTCGATCACATCACCGATGCCGATGTCGGCGGTGGGCCCGGTCGCGACGATCGTCGTCATCCTCAGCTCACCGCCGGGAGTGCGGGCGGGGACGCCCTTGACGCTGATCACGGGGGTACCGTGATCGTCCCCGAGCACATTCGCGGTCGTACCGGGCTGCGCCAGTGTGAACGGCAGCGGCGCGAACGCGGCCACGCCGAAGAGGGCGAGGACGGGCACCGCGCACAGGGCGAGGGCACGGGGACGCGAGAGACGAGTGAGGCGTGTGAGCACCCGTCCAATCTAACCGCCCGGACGGGGCACGGCAGGCCGGTCGCCCGGTCCGGCCCTACCTCAGCGCCTCCGCCACCTCACGGGCCGCGTCCACCACCCGGGGGCCGACCCGCTCGGGTACGGAGTCCGAGAGCATCACCACGCCCACGCTGCCCTCGACACCCGTCACCCCCACCAGTGCGGCCGCCGCCCCGCTCGCCCCGGTCTCCAGTTCGCCGTGGGTGAGGGTGAGGGCCGTACCGCCCGTCGGCTTCTGACGGGCGGCGAGGATCGCCCGGCCCGCGGCACCCCGGTCCAGCGGGTGCCGGAAACCGGCCCGGTAGGCCACGTGGTAGTCGGTCCAGGTCGGTTCGACGACCGCCACCGCCAGCGCCTCGTTGCCGTCGACCAGCGTGAGGTGTGCGGTGGCCCCGATGTCCTCGGCCAGGGACCGCAGCGCGGGCAGCGCCGCCTCCCGTACGAGCGGATGCACCTGACGACCCAGACGCAGCACGCCCAGGCCCACTCTGGCCCGGCCGCCCAGGTCACGGCGCACCAGGGCGTGCTGTTCCAGAGTGGCGAGCAGACGGTAGACCACTGTTCGGTTGACGCCGAGTTTTTTGGACAACTCGGTGACGGTCAGGCCGTGGTCGGTGTCGGCGAGCAGCTTGAGGACCCGCAGTCCCCGGTCGAGCGTCTGGGAGGTCTCAGCGGTCACGACGCCCTCTCCTCTTGTGGTGAGCGGCGGCGGCTGGTTCCCGCGGATGTGCGGCCACCGGTCCCGTCGGCGTCGCACGGAGAGGGCCGCCTACCTGGCCAAGACACCGGCTGCGCTCCGCGGCGGCATTGCCACGGTGCGTCCATTTCGGGGGACAGTAGCGAGCCAGTCCGCTCAGCGGAAGACCTCGTCCAGAATCCGGGCGTGCGCGCGGAGCGAAACGCGATGCGGGGGCATAACCCCCGGTCAGCGCGACGATGGCTGGAACCCGGATGTCTACGCGCGTCCAGGTCGGCCGACGCCCCAATCGCGCTCAGTACACCCGACGCAAACGCACGTTAACTCACCGTGAACGATCCTTGTATAACTTTTCCGCTTACGCGGACCTCGCAGGCCCTGATCGCCTTCGTCGCCGGGTCGCGGACGGTGAAGGCGCGGAACTGGGCTGCGCCGCACAAGCACAACTGCCCGACAAGGTGCCCGCCGCCACCCCCGACGACAACTGACCGACACCTCACACACAACGAACCGGTCCGGGACGGAAAACGAACCCTGCCCCCGGACCGGCGCGTCCAGAACCCCCACCCGCCGCCTCACACAGGTGGACCCCCGCTCATCACGTCACACGGGTGGCCACCTACCCGTCACTCCGCACAGTCGGCCATGCCCCGTCATCTCATACGGGTGGCCCACTCCTGGACCTTCTTGATCCGCTGCTGGATCTGCCCGGCCGTGGCCTCCGCGCTCGGCGGCCCACCGCACACCCGGCGCAGCTCCGTGTGGATCACCCCGTGGGGCTTGCCGCTCTGGTGCGTGTACGCCGACACCATCGTGTTGAGCTGCTTGCGCAGCCCCAACAGCTCCTTGTGCGTGACCACCGGGCGCGCCTCGGCCGGCTTCTCCAGCAGGTCCGCCTGATCGGCCGGCTTCTGCCGGCTGTGCGCGATCTGCCGGGCCTGCCGCTTCTGGAGCAGCAGCTGCACCTGGTCCGGTTCGAGCAGCCCCGGGATCCCGAGGTAGTCCTGCTCCTCCGCACTCCCGGGATGCGCCTGCATGCCGAATTCGGCGCCCTCGTACAGCACCCGGTCGAAGACCGCGTCCGATTCGAGGGCCTCGAAGGGCAGCTGGTCCTCGGTCGCCTCGTCCTCCGCCCGTTCGGCGTCGGCGAGGAGCTTGTCCTCCTCCGCGAACGGGTTTTCCTCGTCACCGCCCTTCCTGGGCTTGTCGAGGACGTGGTCGCGTTCGACCTCCATCTCGTTCGCGAAGCCGAGCAGCATCGGAATGGTCGGCAGGAAGACCGAAGCGGTCTCACCACGCCTGCGCGAACGCACGAAACGCCCGACGGCCTGCGCGAAGAAGAGCGGCGTGGAGATGGTGGTGGCGTACACGCCCACGGCGAGGCGCGGCACGTCGACGCCCTCCGACACCATGCGGACCGCGACCATCCAACGCGAGTCGTCCGCGCTGAACTGGTCGATCTTCTTCGACGCGGCCTTCTCGTCGGAGAGGACCACGGTCGGCTTCTCGCCCGTGACCTTCCTCAGGATCTTGGCGTACGCGCGCGCCGATTCCTGGTCCGTGGCGATGACGAGTGCGCCCGCGTCCGGAATGCCCTTGCGCACCTCGGTCAGCCGCTTGTCCGCGGCGGTCAGCACATTGGGGATCCATTCGCCGGTGGGCGACAGGGCGGTGCGCCACGCCTGCCCGATGGCGTCCTTGGTCATGGGCTCGCCGAGGCGGGCGGCGATCTCGTCACCCGCCTTGGTGCGCCAGCGCATGTTGCCGCTGTAGCTGAGGAAGATCACCGGCCGGACGACCCCGTCGGCGAGCGCGTTGCCGTAGCCGTATGTGTAGTCGGCGGAGGAGCGCCGGATGCCGTCGTTGCCCTCCTCGTACTCGACGAACGGGATCGGGTTGGTGTCGGACCGGAACGGCGTGCCGGTGAGCGTCAGCCGTCGCGTTGCCGGCTCGAACGCCTCCAGGCACGCCTCGCCCCAGGACTTCGAGTCGCCGGCGTGATGGATCTCGTCCAGGATCACGAGGGTCTTGCGCTGCTCGCAGCGGTTGCGGTGCAGCATGGGGCGGACGCCGACGCCCGCGTAGGTGACCGCGACTCCGTCGTACTCCTTGCTCAGCGGGCCCGCGCTGTAGTCGGGGTCGAGCTTGATGCCCACCCGGCCGGCTGCCTCGGCCCACTGCTTCTTCAGATGCTCGGTCGGCGCGACGACGGTGACCTGCTGCACCACGTGGTGGTGCAGCAGCCATGACGCGAGGGTCAGCGCGAAGGTGGTCTTCCCCGCGCCGGGCGTGGCGACCGCGAGGAAGTCGCGCGGCTGCTCCTGGATGTACTTCTCCATGGCGCCCTGCTGCCAGGCTCGCAGCTTCCCGGCCGTGCCCCAGGGGGCGCGGCCGGGAAAGGCGGGTGAGAGGTGGTGGGAGGCGGTAGTAGTCACGGTCTCCGGTTCGGGTCTCTCGGGTACGTGGGTGCTGTCCGTGCGGGCCGGGACGGGCCCGCAGGCGATACGACAACCGGGCCACCCTACCGGTGGGCGCGGCGGAATCCCGTACGGGCGAACGGCGGTTCGGCCGTACTGAGACCCCCCTCACAAACGTCACAAAACGTCGTCACGCACGGCGAAAGCCGGGAGCCGCTCCGCGATCCCGGGCATGTCGAGCGCTCCCTGGCACACGTCCAGCACAAACCTCTCGGCCTCGTCGACATCGAAGTCCGCGCTCAGGCGAGACCCGTTGATGTACAGGAAGACCCAGGTGGCATACCAGGCGATGCGCTTGTTTCCGTCGACGAGCGAATGATTGCGCGCCAGGGACTCCATGAGCGCCGCGGCCTTCTGCCACACGTCCGGATAGGCATCCTGGCCGAACACGCTCGCCTGCGGGCGCACGAGTGCCGAATCGAGCAGCCCGTAGTCGCGCACCTCGGCAGCCCCGAGGCGCTCGGCAAGGATGAGCAGCTCGGGAAGTGTCAGGTACTAAGGCTTCGCCCGCACCCGCGACGCCACCCACGCCCCCACCAGCGCCACGCCCGCCATCGGCAGGAAGACCACGGCGAACGCCCCCGGGTGCGCCCCGGACGACCCCGCCCCCACCGCCTCGTGCACGGCCCCCACCGTCCCGCCGCCGAGCGCCGCGAAGGCCGCACCCCCGGCGGCCAGCAGCAGCACGTTCGAGAGCCCGTCGGAGATCTGGAGGGCCGCCGAGTTCGCCCCCGCTTCCTCCGGGGCCGAGAGCTTCAGCAGCAGCACACTCGTCGATGCGATCACCATGCCCATGCCGAAGCAGCCGAAGGCCCAGGCCACGGCCACGGTCCAGACGGGCACCGCGTCGATCAGCACGGACGGCGCGGCGGCGATCGCGGCGGCGACCAGCACCATGCCGCCCACCATCAGTCGCTCCCGGTACGGCTCCAGGCGCGGCCGGGACTGCACGAACGAACCGAGCGCCCAGGTCCCGCCCCCGGCCGCGAGCGAAAGCCCGGCCAGCGTCGGGCTCAGACCGCGCTGGGTCACCAGCATCAGCGGTACGAACGACTCCGCGGCGATGAACGAGCCGGCGGCCACCCCGCGCAGCAGCACCACCGACGGCAGCCCTCGCGCCGCCCGGCCGGTCCCGGGCGGCAGCAGCCCACGCACGGCGGGCACGAGCAGGGCGAAGCCCGCGGCGGCCGGCAGCAGGGCGAACCAGTTCCGCTGCTGTCCGGCGTACTGGAGCAGCCCGGCGCCCAGCGAGATGCCGAGCGCGAGCAGGATGCGGCGACGGTCGTACGGTTCGGCCGCCGCCGCGGGGTCGGGCGGCCCGGAGGCCCGGCGCCGGATCGCGGGCAGCGCCAGTGCCAGCGGGAACACCACGAGCAGCGGGATGCCGATGAAGACCCACCGCCATCCCAGGTGTTCGGTCACCGTTCCGGAGGCCAGCGGCCCGACGACGGACGGAATCACCCAGCTCGCCGCGAACGCCGCCATGATCGACGGTCGCAGGTGCTCCGGGTAGGCCCGGCTGATCACCACGTACAACGCCACGATCACCAGCCCGCCGCCGAGCCCCTGCACGGCCCGCCCCGCGACGAAGAGCCACATGGTCCCGGCGGTCCCGGAGAGCAGCAGTCCCGCCCCGAACGCGCTGATCCCGGCGGCGAGCGGCCCGAGCGGCCCCCGCCGGTCCGCCCACTGCCCGGACAGCACCATGGCGAACAGGCTGGTCGTGAAGTACGCGGAGAACGCGAACGCGTACAGCGGAATGCCATGCAGCTCACGGGCGGCCACCGGCATCGCGGTCCCCACGGCGGTCGCCTCGAAGGCGATCAGGAACACGACGGAGACGATGCCGACACTCAGCGCCCGGTACGTCCGCCCGAGCACCCCTCCCGGCTCGGCGGCCTCGGCGGCGGGCGGGGCCGGCAGGGGCGTGTCGTCGGCGGTGCCGGTAGCGGCGTCTCGGGGTTCCAGGGCACTCATGAACCCCAGAGTAAGGGGCATATCCCCTGGTGAGCGCTGTCGGGAGGAGGTCCCTCGCTAGGCCGTTGGTCGTAGGACCGGAACAGCCGTTCGTGAACGCCGTATGGCAGTCGTGTTGCACCCCGTCCCACACCCTTGAGCCGCCCCGGCCCAGCCCCCTACGGTCGAACCACGACAAGGAACACCCGGCCGTGTGCCCGAGTGGCTCAGGGGCTCGACTGCAACTCGAGTTACACCGGTTCGAATCCGGTCACGGCCTCCGGATGAACGACCCGCACGGGTACGACCGCCCTCATCGCGTGGGGGCGGCCGTACCCCGGCCCGGGCCACGCGAGGCCCTCACCCCCGGCGACGCGCTCCTCCCCCTGCGGGCCGCTTTCCGGGACCGACCCACGTCAACGGGGCCGCGTGCCGACAGCCTCGGCCCACGGCCGTTCACCACCCTCAGCCGGCGCCGACCGCGTCGCGGAACTCGCTCATGGTCATCGTCTTGTCGGCCGGCGGCATGGATATGTCCATCTTCTCGCCGAAGCCGGAGTACGTGGTGCTGCTGGCCTTCCCGTCCCGTTTCGCCTCCTGCTTCAGCAGGTGGTCCGGGGATTCGCGGCTGACGAGGTAGACGTCCTCCGCCAGCTCCGACGACACCTCGATGGCCTGCGCCTTCCTGCCGTCGACGGCCGTGTCCTTGTCCGGAGCGAACCGTCCGTCCGAGGAGATGGCGAAGGAGAAGGAGCAGTCCTGGCCGGTGTCACTGCTGACATAGCTGTCGGAGAGGCGGTCCGGAACGGTGACCAGCTGCCCCTTCTGCGCGAGCATCGCGGCGAAGAGACGTGTGCTGGTGTAGCTCGTACCGTCCTTGCAGTACATGCTGCCGCCCTCCGTCTCCGGTGTGCCGCCGACCTCCATGCGGTACCCCTGCTTCGGATCCCAGGACGTCTTCTGGGTCGCGCCCTCGAAGGCGGTGGTCGTGCCGGTGGCGGTGAACGACGTCCCGCGCATGGTCTTGTTGACCGCGTCGATGCGCGCCGAGGCCGACGATTCGGAACTGCCGGACGAGGAATCGTCCCCCTTGCCGCAGCCGACTGCGCCACTGGCGAGAATCACCACCACGGCAAGGCTGCGGAGGGCCGGCCTGGTACGTCGTGCGAACACGGAATTTCCCTTCGGGAACAGTGGATCACGGGCTCGAACAACCTCTCACTTGGCGCCGAAGCGAATCGTCCTGCCGACAGCCGTACCGGCACAGCGTCCGCCCCACCACGCGCCCACGCCCCACCACGTGGACACGGCCTTGGATGTCGTGAGAAACGGCGTCTTAGCCCGTCACACGCGCCCGCTCCAACCCGCCCAGCACCGTGTCGACCGTCTGGTCCACGCTCTGCCCGGTCGTGTCCAGCCAGAGCCCGACCTGCGGCGTCTCCTCCCGCAGCACCCGGTCCAGCGCCTCGACCGTCCACCCGGCGCCGTACCCGCTCTTGGCCCGCCCGGCCTCCCGCGCGGCCACGGCCCGTGCTTCGGGAGCGAGCACGACGACGTACAGCGGTCGCGTGCGCACGAGGCCGAGGTACGTGTTCAACTCCTCGCCCACCACCACGTCCTGGACCACGGCGGTCCAGCCCTCCTCCGCGTACGTGTCGGCCGTCATCGCGGACAGCCGGTACCGGAGCCGGAGTTGGGCGGTCGCCTCCTCGTACGCCCCCGGCACCATCTCGGCCCGCCCCGACACCACCATCCGCCGGAAGACGTCGCCCCGCACATGCACCGCCCGCGGCAATCGCTCGGCGAGAGCCTGGGCGACGGTGGACTTCCCGGAGGCCATCACACCGGTGATGAGGATGACGGCCGGGCCCGGCCCCTCGTCCTGGACGTTCTTTTGGCCGCGTGCCGACTTTCCGGCTTTCATGTCGTGCTCCACTCGGATGCGCCTCCTGACGTTCAAGTCCGTCTACTCCACCAACTCCGCCTACTCCACTGCTCCGGCCCGCGCCGCGCCGAGTGTCCTCGCCGGAACAGAACGACCGTGGCAGACCCCATTGCGCCCAAGGCAGCGACCAGCCTGCGCCGTCGCGACAGGCGCATGGCGCTCCACGCTCACCCGGTCGGGTCGCCCTGGTTCGGTGCTCCGCCGTACGGCGAGCCGGCGCTTTGGCCGCCCTGCGGCGGAGCGTAGGGCGCGTACGGCGGCTGCTGATACGCCTGTTGTGGCTGCTGATAGCCCTGCGGCGGCAGCGGATAGCCGTGCGGCGGCTGGTACGAGGGCGGCGGCGGAACCGCGGCTACGGCCCGACGACGACGGGAACGGACGACGGCGAAGGTCACCACACCACCGACGAGAGCGGCCACAAGGATGCCCGAGCCAATCCAGAGCGGAGTGTTACCGCCCCGATCGTCAGCAGCCGGAGAGGCAGCAGCGGGCTTGTCGCCTTCCTTTACACCACCACCGGCCTGGGAGGGCTGAACGGAAGGGGACGGAGACGCCGCCTCGGCGAGGTCGGGAAGCGGGTAGACATCGGCAGGGCCGGGATCGCCCGGGTTCTTCAGCACGAAACGGGGGCGGACGATTCCGTAACCAATGTAGTCATTGCGCAGCGCGCCACTGGTCGGACCGCCGACCGTATTGAGCAAGGTACGCAGGACCTGATTATTGGTCCACTTCGGGTACTTGGACCAGATCAGCGCAGCCGAAGCGGACACGATGGCTGCGGAATCGCTGCTACCACTGGTTCTGCAGAGTTTAGTGCCCGTACTGCAACCGTGCACCATGTCCACTCCGGGGGCCGAGAGATCGACCTCTGGACCGTGCCGAGAGAAATCTGCCTTCTGCAAGTCCTTCCCGATCGCCCCCACACCGACGACCCCCGGGGTCGCGGCAGGGTACGAGACAGGGTTTCCTTCGTCAGCACTGTTCCCTACAGCCGCGAAAATGAGCGCACCTTTATCCACAGCATACTTCACGGAATCCGTGAGCTGCTGCGACCCTCCAATGGTGTCCCCAACCGAAGCATTAATAATTTTCGCGCCGTGATCGACAGCGAAACGAATCCCCGCGGACAAGTCTTCATTAAGATACTTGCTCGCCGTAGCCCCGTTCACTTTACCGACGTTGTCCCTCAAGCGAATCGGCAGGATTTTCACCCCCGGAGCGAGACCGAAAGAACCGCCGCCACCACGAAAATTACCAGTTCCGGCGATAATACTTGCCATACCAGTTCCGTGATCACGGTAGTCGGTTTGTTCATTACCTGGGGAATCCTTCGCCAGGTCCAACCCCTTGAGAACCCTCCCTCGGAGGTCCGGAATGGATGCGTCCACACCCGTATCGATAACGGCTACAGTGACGCCCTCCCCGGTGCTCAGTTCCCACATCTGCTCGGCCTTCATCGCATCCAGGTACCACTGATCCGAACGGACAGGGTTCGAGTAAGCGGGGCCAGCGCCCACCAGCAGCAGCGCCAACGCGGACGATAGGGCGATTCCACGACGGATTACCGCTGCTCTGCTGGTACGCATCCCATTCCCTTTTTTCTGGTCTCGACTGATCAGTCAATGACCGGCGGCACAACCCGCCGGTCACCCTGTTGCCAGGTCTCCTCGTCTTCAACGAGGTAACCCGGACGCTCCCGCTCATCACGGCGCGCGTCTCCGGGGCGGGAGTTGTTGGAGGCCCCGCGCCCCAACTGCCCAGCCCCACGGCTGCCGTCTCCCATTGCCGCCCCCCGCACCAGACCGGTACCGCCGGGCGTAAAAGGGCGAGTACTCGTGCGGCCGGGCTGCTGGGAACGCCCTCCCACCACCCCGCCCGCCTCACGTGCCAACCGACGGCCACCAGCAACCCCGTTCTGGCCACCGCCCCCAGCTCCACCCATCCCAGGGCCGTGCCCCATCATTCCGCGACCGGCCTGAGCGCCCTCACCACCGACCACGGTGCCGCGGGGAACACCGCCCGTGGAACGCCCAGGAGTCTGCGCCACAGGCCGGCCACCAACGATTCCACTGTCCTGCGGATACCTGCCCACGGGACCGGCCCCCGGGTTCCCAATAACCGAAGGCATCGGTGAACGAGGCATACCAGTTGGCCCGCCGCCCGCTTTGGTCGACGGAGGCTGTACACCGGGTCCGCCACTGATGCTGGGCGGCAGCACGGTAGACGTCACAGGCAAACCGCCCTCCGGTCTCACCGGGCCCGGCGCGCCAGGCTGATTCACTGAGGTGGTCGGTGAGGTCGTCGGCAGCGTAGCAACGCTATCGATCTCCATGCCCACCGGACGCGACACGGCACCACCTACCGGAACGCTCTCGCTCGCGTGCGCAGTTGACGGCGCTGCCACCTCGCCAGGGGAAACATGACCACCGCCAGGCGTCGAAACACCCCGTGACACCACGCCAGCAGCGCCCACCGCCGTACCGGCAACGCCCACTGCCGTACGCCCGTCAGAGGCATATCCATGTGCCGAGCGGTCGTATTCCGCCCCTGTGCCAGTCTGCGCGATTGCCTTCGGCGGCGGAGGAAATTCCGGCTTCTCCAGAGCGCCGATCCTCTCCACCGTCTGGTTGTACGCCTCAGAGAGCTTCGTCATCTCCCTGGCCATGGCGTCCTTCTCAGTACGCAACTCCCTTGCCAGTGACACCGCGTCCGGGTCGTTCGGCGTGGTGAGAGCCGCCTTCAGCGACGCCTCCGCACCCGCCTTCGGGCGGGGTGCCGCCGCCTTGGCCGAGGCGATCGAATCAGCGGCCTCGCCAAGTCGCTTCGACACCTCCCGGCTGAACAGGCCCAGCCGCAAGGTCGCATTGGCCAAGTCGGCACTCCAGGTGCGGAACGAATTCGCTCCATCCCCCTTCCAGTCCACGAACTGCGGCCGGATCTTCAGCTCTTCACCGATCTTGTCGATCTCCGCTGCCGCGCTCGACAAACGATCAGCTGCGGCCTGGACCGCCCCGTTGTTGGCCTTGTCCAGCCATGCGCTCATCTGCTCGTGCGATTTGTCATAGAACGACGTCGTACCCATCTCGCCCCCCGTTTCTCCCGGTGTCCAACCCATGATGGCAAGCCATCAGATGCCAGTGCCGCCCGAAGTCTCGCCCCCTGCCGGCTTCGCAGCAGCCCGCTTCCCGCCGCCGGGCTTCCCCTCCTCGGGGACCGGGTTGTACTCCCCGTCGTAGTGCGCCTGCATGTCCTGCTTGATCGCGGCCATGCGCTCGCGGATGTCCTCGTCGATGTTCTCGTAGCCCTTGTGCGCCGCCAGAACCGCGATGCTCAGGCCCTCGATGGAGTCCGACAGCAGCTTGGACAGCCGCTCCAGCTCCTCGATGACGGTGGAATACGACTTGTAAAGGCCATCTGCTTCTGCCCACTCGCCCGCCGCACCGCCGAAGTGCGCGCGCGAGGCAAGGTCCTCGCCGACCTTGCCCGGGCCCGCCGGTGAAGCCTTGAGGTCGCGCAGGATCTCCTCGATCCGTTCACGGAACTTGGTGAACGACGACAGTTCGGTGACCAGATCGCCCGCCGCTGCCTGGACGCCAACGCCGAAGGGGCTGATGGCGCCCATGGCCCCGAGACCGCCCATGACGGCCGATGACAATGGCGAAGACTCGACTCCCGGTTCGCTCTGTCCCACAGCAACCCCTCCCCCGTTTGGCAACAGCCCATCACTGCCCAAGGGTTCACCTTAGACAGCCCCCATGACAGTGTGCACTTCCGGGTTGCAGCTGCAACCCGGATTACGCCATCGGTACGGAGGTCAGGGGTTGGGGGTGGCCACGGCCGACTGGGGCCTGATCGGGAGACGGTTGATGGGGCGTCCGGTGGCCGCTCGCACCGCCGACGCGACGGCGGCCGGAGAGGTCACGACGGGGACCGCGGAAGCGGGTTTGGCGCCGAACGGGGCGACCACGTCGCGTTCTTCGAGGAGTTTGACGATGCGAACGTCCGGAGCGTCGAGGGCCGTCGGCAGCGAGTAGCCGGTGAGGTCGGGGTGGCGGATCAGGCCGCGGGCGGTGCGGAGGTTCTCGGTGAGGGCCGCGCCGATGCCCTGGGTGACACCTGCCTCGATACGGGCGGCCAGTTGGGAGGGGTTCAGGATCCGGCCGACGTCCTGGGCGACCGCCATCTCCACGACGCGGACGGAGCCGAGCTCGATGTCGACGTCCACCACCGCGCGGATCGCGCAGAAAGCGAGGCCGACGAAGGCGTCGCCCTGGCCCGACTCGTCCAGGGGCTCGGTCGGGTGGGGGCGGCACTGGGCGGTGGCCCAGAGCTCCTTGCCGTCCAGGGCCTCGGTGACGGTGGTGGACAGCACGCCGTCGTAAGAGGTGATCTTGCCGTCGTTGATCTGCAGCAGTTCCGTGGACATGCCGAACTTGTGGGCCAGCGGCTGGAGAAGCTGCGTACGGACCATCTTGGCGGCGCGTTCCACCGCTCCGGCCGACACCCAGGTGTGGCGTCCGTGCGTGGCGGGGCCGGCCGGGGGCTGGTCGGTGTCGACGGGCGCGACGTGCACCTCTTCGACGCCCAAGGTCTCCTGGACCACCTGGCGGGCGAGCGTGGAGAAGCCCTGGCCCGTTTCGACCGCCGCACAGATCACCGTCGCAACGCCGTCGTGGACCCTGACCGTGGCCGTGGAAACCTCGTCGGCGCCCTCCGCGCCGAGCATGTGCACCATGCCGAGCGCGTAGCCGACGCCCCGTCGCACCGCGCCCGGTTCGCCCGCGCCCTCCGGGCCGCCGGGGAGCAGCCAGTCGTCTTCCGGGGTGTCCTTGGGCAGGACGGGAAGCGGGAAGTCCCGTACGGCGCCGAGGAGTTCGGCCACCGGGGCGGGGCAGGTGACCGTCTGGCCGGTGGGCAGGATGTCACCGGTGTCCAGGACGTTGCGCAGGCGCAGTTCGGCGGGGTCGATGCCGAGCTTGGCGGCCAGCTTGTCCATCTGGCCCTCGTACGCCGCGCACACCTGCATCGCACCTTCGCCGCGTACATGGCCGGACGGCGGGTTGTTCGTGCGGACCGCCCAGCCCTCGATGAAGGCGTGCGGTACGACATACGGGCCGCAGGCGAACGCGACCGCCGCGGCCAGCGACTCGGACGACGAGTCGGCGTACGCGCCCGCGTCGAGCAGGATCTGCGCCTCGACCTTCACCAGCCTGCCCTCGGTGTCCGCGTGGTGGCGGTAGCGCAGGAGGGTGGGGTGGCGGTGCGCGTGGCCGAGGAAGGACTCCTCACGGGTAGCGGCGAGCTTGACCGGGCAGCCGGTACGCAACGCCAGTAGACCCAGCGGAAGTTGGAAGCCGGGGTCCTCGCGGTCGCCGGTCGCGCCGGGCACTCCGGTGACGACGACCTTCACCCGGTCGGGTTCGAGGCCGAAGCAGGCGGCCGCGAGGTCGCGGTCGGTGTGCGGATCGGTGGACGCGGTGTAGATCTCCACGCCACCGTCGGGACGGGGCACGGCCAGGCCGGCCTCGGCGCCGATCGGGGCCGGGTCCTGGCGGCCGATGCGGTACAGGCCCTCGACGATGACGTCCCCGGTGGCCTCCGGATCGCCGTAACGCAGCGGGATGTGGCGGATCAGGTTGCCGTCGGGGTGCAGCGGTTCGGCGGCGAACGCCTTCTCCGGGTCGGTGACCGGGTCGAGGACCTCGTACTCGACGGCGATGGCGGCGGCGGCGAGGCGGGCCGTGTCGGGGTGGTCGGCGGCGACCGCGGCGATCGGTTCGCCGTGGTGGCGCACCACGGCGGAGGCGAAGACCGGGCGGTCGACGACCTGCCGCCCGTACGTGTCCTCCCCCGGTACGTCCTCGTGGGTGACGACGGCCCGTACCCCCGGCATCCGGGAGGCGCCCGAGGTGTCGATGGACACGATGCGGGCGTGCGGGTGCGGGGAACGGAGGATGGCTGCCCACAGCAGGCCCTCGGCCCAGAGGTCGGCGGCGTACGGGAACGTGCCCTCGGTCTTCGCACGCGCGTCGGCGGACATGAGGGAGGCGCCGAGGCCGAGCGCGGGCGGCTCGGTGCCGGTCCCCTCGGCCGACGAGGCGGCGTTCCGTGTGCTGGTCGCGGTGGCCGCGGTGGCCGCGTCGTTGCTCACGCCATGCCTCCGTCCTGCGGGAGCGACTGGGCACCGGCGGCGTCGGGGGCCGTCTGGTGCGGGATGTGGGCCCCATCGGGCTCCAAAGACGTGGAGTCCGACGAGGCGGGGGCGGGGTGCGTCTCGCGGCTCTCGATGACCTCGTTCACGGCGTCGAGGACGCCGCGATAGCCGGAGCAGCGGCAGAGATTGCCGCTGAGCGCCTGGCGCGTCTCCAGTTCGCTGGGGGCATGGTTGCCCTCCAGCAGGTCGTGGACGGTCATCGCGATGCCCGGGATGCAGAAACCGCACTGGACCGCGCCGCACTTGGCGAGGGCGCGCTGGACGTCGGACGGTTCGCCGTTCACGGCCAGGCCCTCCACCGTACGGACCTCGCTGCCGGCCGCGGTGGCCGCGGGGACCAGGCAGGAGGCGACCAGCCGCCCGTCCACCTGGACGTTGCAGGCGCCGCACTCGCCCTGTGAGCAGCCGTCCTTGGCACCGGCGAGGCCGAGGCGCTCACGGAGTACGTAGAGCAGCGATTCGCCGATCCAGGCATCGGTGACGGGGCGGTCGGTGCCGTTCACGTGCAGGGCGTAGGAGATGGAGGGGTGTTCGTCCGGTACGCCGAGCGGCTGCGGGTCGGTCGGCTCGGCTGCGCTGGGCCGGGAAGCGGCGTCTGCGGACCCGGAGACCTGGGAGTCGTCGGGCCCGGAGACCCGGGAGTCGTCGGACCCGGAGACCCGGGAGTCGTCGGACCCGGAGACCCGGGAATCGTCGGACCCGGAGACCCGGGAATCGTCGGACCCGGCGACCTGGGAGTCGTCGGCGTGGGCCGCCGCCGGCTGCGGTTCGCCGGGGTGCGGTTCACCGGGCCGCGGCTCGGCCGGCTCCGGACCCCCGGGCTCCTGATCGGTGGGTCGGGGGGCGGCCGGGTACGGTTCGGCGCTGTCCGCCTCGGCCTTCTCCGCTTCGGTCGGCCGGGACTCGCCGGGCCGTGCGTCAGGTGACTGGGCTTCCAGCGACGCGGCTTGCAGTGACAGGGCCTCGGACGACGGAGCTTCCAGTGACGGAGCTTCCGCAGCAGTACCGTCCGGTCCGACGCCCGGTGACGTCCCGTCGCGGGACGCGCCCGACGCCGTGTCCGGCGACGGAACGGCAGTCTCCGCAGCGCGTTCGGCATTGGCGACGGTCTCGGCACCCACACCGGTTTCAGCTCCGGCACCGGCTCCGGCACCCGCACCGGCTCCGGCTCCGGCTCCGGCCCCGACGTTGTCGTCAGGGACCGGAGGCTGGGCAAGACGCCTTCCGGGAACGGGTACGTCGGGGATGTCCTCGACGGGCGTCGCCGGGACCGCGTCGGAGGGCTGAGCAGCGTCCTCGTACGCCACCGGGGACGTTTCAAGGTGCGCGGTGGGGCTCGCCCCGGCCGGGGGCGGGGACGTCGAAGGGGCGGTGGCCGGTTCCGTCGCGGGGGCGACGCCGGCTTCCGATGCCCGCTCCGGCTCGACGTCCGCGCCGGGCGCGGGCTCGGCCACGGGTTCGGGCGCCCGGGAATCGGCCTGGGGCCCGGGCTGGTGCGGGGCGTGGGGTTCGGACGCGGGGGCGGGTCCGGGCTCGGGCTCGGGCTCCGCCACCGGCTGCTGCGCCGCCCACGGTGCGGGGGCGCCGCCCGGCAGCGTGGCCGGCGGGGTGCGGTCCCCGTACCACTGAGCCGCCAGTGCCGAGGCCGCGAACTCGCCCGATTCCTCTGGCAGGTCGCCCTCGGCGACCGGAATCGTCCACTGGCCGGTGTGCCCGGAGCCACCGATGTGGCCGGAGCCGCCGGTGTGACCGGGCTGGCCGGCAGGGGCAGGCCGGCCTGCGTGCTCGGTACGGCCGATGTGGTCGGTGTGGCCTGTCTGTACGCCGGGGTCGATCCGGCCGGTGTGGCCCGTCTCGTCGGTGAAACCGGCGTGGTTGGTGTGGCCGGTGAAACCGGCAGCGTTGGTGTGATCCGCCTGAGTTGACGGACCGCCGTGGTCTGCGGGGTCCCCTTGCACGCCGTGGACGGCGGACCCGTCGTAACCGGAGCCGGTGTAACCCTCGTAACGGGAAAGGTCCGTGTGGCCGGTGTGACCGACGTGCTCGCCGTATCCACCGGACTGGCCGTACCCACTACCCCCGGCATGCCCGCCGGGCTCGACATGACTGCCGGACCCGGCATCGGCGGACTCGTGGAAGTTCCACTGGCCCGTCCCGGTCGGGGTCTCCTCGTACGGCGTCTGCTGCGGGTATCCGTATCCGTACGGCGCCTGCTGTCCGTTCGGGTCGGGCCAGTGCACCGCGTCCGGCGCCGACGGCTGGGCCGGCTGCTCCGCGCCGGCGCCCGTGGTCTCCTCCTGGCCGTCCTGCGGCTGCGAGACCCAGTTCTGTGTGCTGGCCGGGTCGAAGTCGGCCGCGGGGGTCAGCGGCACGATCATCGGTGGTACGTAGCCGTGGCCGGGCGCGGCCAGCGGAATGTTCGCCAGGTCCTCCGGCGACAGGTGGACGAAGGCGGTCGCCTCCGTGTCGAACTCGCCGCCCTGCGGTGTGGGCTGCCAGCCCCCGTGCTGCGGCTGCGGCTGCGGTGGAGTCTGTTCCCCCTGCCCGTACTGCTCGTGCTGCTCGTGCTGCTTGTTGCGGTCCTCGTTGCTCACGACAGTGCCCTCCCCAGCGCACGCCGGGCCAGTGCGGCGACGGTACGCCGCAGATGCAGTACGGCGGGGGGCAGCGGTGGCGCCTCTCCCCCCTCGACGGGCGGTGCCTGGTCGGGGACGCAGGCGGCGGCGACATACTCACCGAAAGCGGCCAGCGCCTCGGGGGCCAGGGCCCGGGCACCGTCCCAGTCGATCAGTGAGGCGATCCAGCGCTCGGCCTCCAGCGGGCGCAGCGGCATCGGCGCGATGGCGCCGACCGCGCAGCGCACCCCGCGCCGGGCCGGGTCCAGGACTATCGCGACGGAGGCGGTGGCGCGGCCGGGGCCGGTGCGACCAGTGGCCTTCAAGAAGACCTGGGGTGCGTGCAACAGCGGTACGCGGACGAAGCCGATCAGCTCGGCCGGTCCGAGCATGTCGCGGCCGGCCAGCAGGTGCGAGACGGGAATCTCCCGGCGGGCGCCGTTCGGGCCCGCGATGACGAGGTCGGCCTCCAGGGCGGCGAGCACCGGGAGGGCGTCGCCGGTCGGCGCGGCGGTGGCGACGTTGCCGCCGAGCGTTCCGGCGTTGCGGATCTGGGGTGGGCCGGCGGCGCGCGCCGCCGCGGCCAGGGCGGGGATGAGGGCGGCGAAGTCCGGCCGTCCCATGCGTGCGTGGGTGAGCCCCGCGCCGAGCAGGGCGTGGCCGTCCTGGTAGTGCCAGCCGCGGAGTTCGCTGATGCGGCCGAGGCCGACCAGCCCCGAGGGACGCAACAGCCCCTTGTTGACGGCCGCCATCAGGTCTGTCCCGCCTGCCACGGGAACGGCGGCAGGCATGGCGCCGAGTGCCGCCACGGCCTCGTCGAGCGAGGCCGGCAGCGTCACGGACTGCGTTGCCTGCGGTGCGTGCGTGGTCAACCCAGCTGCCCCTTCCCGGTGTCCCGGCTGTCCGGCTTGTATCGCCGTACGGTACGTGCTCAAAGCCTGGACGTTGCAACTCTGGCACATCTTCCGACCAGACCGACGCGAGGGTCCACGAAGGGCGCATCCGTCCATGAGCAGGGGGAATGATCCTGATTCGCTCCCCTTCGGCAGGGGCGAGGAATTGCCACGGTCCGGCGAATCCCGTGCGGGCCGTCCCACTCTCGCGAGAGGTGTCGGAAGGGTGTCGTCCCGCCCTCGCGGGACGGATGCGCCCGACCGCGCGTCCGCGGGCTCGGCCTGTGCGCACGGGCACGGGCTCGGCCTGTGCGCACGGGCACGGATGCCGCCCGTTCCCGTGGAGCCGTGGCGTTGCCGCCGGTCCTCGTGGGGTCGGGTGCCGCACCATCACCCATGTGGCGGGATGCCGTGCGCGCGGGGAGGTACCGCAAGGAGATACGGGTGCGCAGGGCGGGTCGCCCCGTGGAGGCCGGGGTGCGGCGCTGAACGCACCCCGGCCGTCACGCTCCTTCGGAAGAGGCGTGACGGCCGGGGACAGAAACCGGAAGTCGGGACCGGAAGTCGGGACCGGGAGTCGGACCAGCGTGAGGACCGGGGCTCCGAGGTCCGACAGAGGTCGGATACCGATACCGGTACGGGGAGACAGGGGCGCTTCCCGTACCGGGCCGGGATCACACGTTCGGGGGCGGACCCTCCAGAGGGCGTCCGAGCACACCCGGGCGCTGCTGCCACGGCAGCGGGCCGGACGGGGGCCGGTAGTCGACGCCGAGGGCGTCGAGCCGGGCGTAGTGCGCGGCCATGCGCCGTTCGAAGGCGGCGAAGTCGCGCTCGGCGGAGGCGGGCAGCGGCGACCAGGCAACCTCGGCGAACGCGGCGAGGCGGGGGAAGACCTGGTAGTCGACGCGGCCCCGGTTCTGCATGACCTCGGTCCAGACGTTGGCCTGGGTGCCGAGGATGTGGCGGGCCGCCTCCTCGGAGAGGCCCGGGGGCACGGGCTCGAAGCGGTAGACGTCCTCCAGGGTGCGGATGAAACCGATGGGCATCGGCTCGTCGGGGCCGCCGTCCTGACGGTGGTCCAGGTAGACGTGCTGTTCCGGGCACATCACGACGTCGTGGCCCGCCTCGGCGGCCGTGACGCCTCCGCCGTAGCCGCGCCAGGACGACACGGCGGCGCCCGCCGGAAGGCCGCCTTCGAGGATCTCGTCCCAGCCGATGAGGCGGCGTCCGCGCGCCGTGAGCCAGGCGTCGAAGTGCCGGATGATCCAGGACTGGAGCTCGTCCTCGTTGGCCAGGCCGAGCCCTTCGATCCGGGACTGGGCGGTCGGGGAGTCCTTCCACTGCTCCTTGCGGCACTCGTCGCCGCCGATGTGGATGAACGGCGAGGTGGCGGCGGGGAAGAGTTCCAGGACCTCTTCGAGCACTCCCTCGAAGAAGCGCAGGGTGTTGTCAGTGGGGGCGAGTACGTTGGCGTTGATGCCCCAGGTGTCCCAGACGGAGAGGGCGGTGGTGTCGATGACGTCGGAGTTGCCCAGTTCCGGGTACGCGGCGATGGCGGCCTGCGAGTGGCCGGGGATGTCGATCTCGGGCACGACCCGGATATGCCGCTCGGCGGCGTAGGCGACGATCTCGCGGATGTCGTCCTGCGTGTAGTAGCCGCCGTGCGGGGTCTCGTCCCACAGTTCCGAGGCGCGGTGGCCGTGCTTGGTGCGCGACCGCCAGGAGCCGACCTCGGTGAGCCTGGGATGGCGCTTGATCTCGATGCGCCAGCCCTGGTCGTCGGTGAGGTGGAAGTGGAAGACGTTGAGCTTGTGGGCGGCGATGAGGTCGAGGTAGCGCAGGACGTCGTCCTTCGGCAGGAAGTGCCGTGCCACGTCGAGCATCATCCCGCGCCAGGGGAAGCGGGGGGCGTCCTCGACGTGCGTGAAGGGGATGACGGGCCGTGCGCCGGGGTTGACGGGCGCGCGGCGGAAGGCTTCGGGGCCCAGGAGCTGACGCAGTGTCTGCGCGCCCCAGAAGACGCCCGCCGGGCTTCCTCCGGTGATCTCGACACCGCCGCCGGGTGTCGGGGCCAGCCGGTAGCCCTCGGCCTCCAGGGCGGGGTCGATGTCCAGCCGGATCGTGTGCGTGGCGTCCTCGCCACCGGGCGCGAGCGGGAGGCCGAAGGCAGCGCCGAGCGTGGAGCGCAGCCAGCGTTCGGTGCCTTCGGTGCCGGGAGCCGCCGTGATGGTGGTGGCGGAGTCCAGCGCAAGGCCGTCCGGTGCCCCGCTTCCGGTGCCGTCGGCGCCCGTGGTGTCGCCGGCGTCGCCGACGCGTACGGGGGCCGGGATGAGGTCCATGTCCATGACGTCAGTCCTTTACCGCCCCGCCCAGTCCCGAGACCAGGCGGCGCTGTACGAGTACGAAGAAGACCAGCACGGGAATGGTCATGACGGTCGAGGCCGCCATGATCCCTCCCCAGTCGTTCTCGTCGGGTTTGAAGAAGACCAGCAACGCCATCGGGAGCGTCGACTGGGAGGTGTCGCTGATGATGAACGACTTCGCGAACAGGAAGTCGTTCCAGGTCGAGATGAACGAGAAGACGCTGGTGGCGACGAGGCCGGGGAAGACCAGCGGGAAGAGGATCTGCCACAGGAAGCGGGCGCGGCTGGCACCGTCGAGGTACGCGGCCTCCTCCAGTGCCTCCGGTACGGCCCGGACGAAGCCGCGCAGCATCCAGATCGCGAACGGCAGCGAGAAGGCGAGGTGCGGCAGGATCAGCGAGCCGAGCGTGTTCAGCTGCCCGAAGTCCCGCATCAGGAAGAACAGCGGGATGGTCAGCGCCTCCACCGGCACCATCTGTGCGACCAGGAACATGATCAGCAACGTGGTGCGGAGCCGGAAGCGGAACCGCGTCACGGCCGTCGCCGCCAGGAAGGCGATCAGCGCGGAGACCACGACGACCGTTCCGGCGACGATCACGCTATTGAGGAAGTACCGCCCGAAGTCGTTCTGCTCGAAGACCCGGCGGAACGAGTCCAGGGAGGGCGACAGCGTCCAGGGGCGCGGCTGGGCGGACTGGATCTCTCCGGCCGGTTTGAACGCGGAGAGCACCATCCAGTACAGCGGGAAGGCGACCGCGGCGGCGATCAGCAGGGCCGCGGCCTCGGCGGCCAGCCGGCCGGGCCGGCGGATTCGGAGCGGGTTCGGCATGCTCACAGTTCCTCCCCCCGGCGCCGCATCAGGCGCAGGTAGACCAGCGTGACGGCCAGCAGGATCAGCAGCATCACGACGCCGATCGCCGAGCCGAGGCTGTACTGCGAGGACGCGAACGCCTTCTGGTACGCGTACACGTTGAGCACCAGGTTCTGGCCGGCGATGCCGCCGCCGTTGGTCATGACGTAGATCTGGGTGAAGACCTTGAAGTCCCAGATGATCGACTGGATGGTGACGACGACGAGGATCGGCCGCAGCATCGGGGCCATGACCGACCGCCAGATCCGCCACTGCGAGGCACCGTCCAGCGCGGCGGCTTCGAGGACCTCCGTGGGGATCGCCCGGATGCCGGCGTACACGGTCACCATCACGAACGGGAACGAGCACCACAGCACTTCGAGGAGCACCAGGGCGAAAGCGCTGTAGCGCCCGTACGTCCAGGAGAAGTCCCCGAGCCCCAGCACCCGGTTGACCGGGCCGAAGTCCGGGTCGAAGAGGAAGACCCAGACGGTGGAACCGGTGATCGCGGGGGTCGCCCAGGCGCCGAGCGCGGCGAGCATGAGCACCAGTCGCGGTACGGCCCGGATGCGGGTCAGCAGGACGGCGAGCGCGCAGCCGACCAGCAGGGTGGCCAGGACGCAGGCGGCGGCGAAGACCACGGTCGCCAGGAGGACCTGCCAGAACTGGCTGTCGCCGAAGAGCGTCGCGTAGTTCCCGAACCCCTGGAAGGTGGTCGGCTCGCCGCCGCTCACCTGGGCCTGGGTGTACTCCAGGAAGGAGATCAGGCCGAGTTGGTAGATCGGGTAGACCAGCAGCCCGCCGAGGAGGACGAGCGCGGGCAGCAGATAGAGCCAGGGCGTCCAGCCAGAGCGGTGCCCGGGTGAGGCGGTTCGGCGGCGGGGCCGGGACGGACGGGGGCCGTCCGTCCCGGACGCGCCGCGTCCGGCGGATACGCCGGGCGTCTTGTACGCCGGGCCGTTCGCGGTGGCGGTGGCGGACGCCGGGCCGTTCGCGGTGGCGGTGGCGGACGCCGGGCCGTTCGCGGTGGCGGTGGCGGACGCCGGGCCGTTCGCGGCGACCGTACCGGCCGCCGCGTCGCCCTCGGCGTCGCTCCCGTCGCCGCTCGCGGCGTTGTTCGCTGTGTTCGCGGTCATCGTCAGCCCGCGTCGGCGAACGCCGCGTCCATCTTCTTCGCCGCGTCGTCCGAGGCGGCCGCCACGTCCTTGCGGCCGCTGACGATCTCCTGGAACATCGTCGGCAGGACCAGCGAGGAGTCGATGGAGCCCCAGCCCGGCGAGGCGGGGACGAACCTGGCGCCCGCGCCGAGCGTCTTGACGAACGGTTCGACGAACGGTTCCTTCTTCGCGGCGGCGGCCCGCACGTCCGTGTACGTCGGCAGGAAGCCCATCGCGTCGAACATCTTCTCCTGGGTCTGCTTGCCGGTCAGGGACTTCATCAGGTCGACGGCGAGGGTGCGGCGCGGGCTGCTCTTCAGCACGCCGATGTTGTTGCCGCCCGCGAACGCCGGGGCGATGGAGCCCGTCTCGACACCGGGCAGCGGCACCACCGCGTACTTGCCCTTCACCGTTCCCGCCTCGACGGCCGCGTGGCTGAAGTCGCCGCCGATCGCCATGGCGGCCTTGCCGGACGCGAACGCGGTGACGGTCGCGTTGCCGCCCATGGAGGCGCACTTGGCGGCCGGACAGTTGTCGTCGCCGAAGAGCGCGGTGTACGCCTCGATGCCCTTGCGGGCCTTGTCGCTGTTGATGGCCGCCTTGTACGTGCCGCCGTTCTCCTCGGCCAGTTCGCCGCCGTTCGCCCAGAGGAACGGCATCGCGCCGTAGGTGTACGCGCCACCGACCGCCAGTCCGTACAGGTCCGGCTTCCTCTGGTGGATCTTCTTCGCGGTGGAGATCAGCTCGGCCTGGGACTTGGGAGCCTCGATCCCCAACTCCTTGAAGACGTCGGTCCGGTAGTACAGCGCCCGTACGCCGACGAAGAGCGGAGCCCCGTAGACCTTGTCGTCGACGGTGACGGACTGCTTGGCGGTCGGGTCGATGTCCTTGGCCTCGTCCCAGGCGGCGAACTCCTTGCTGACGTCGGCGAGTCCGCCGTCCTTGACGTATCCCGCGGTGTCCGTGTTGCCGTACTCGATGATGTCGGGGGCGCTCTTCGGGTCGTTGAAGGCGGCCTTGATGCGCTGGGCTCGCGTATCGACCGGGATGTACTCGACCTCGACCTTCGCACCCTTGTGCGCCTTCTCGAACTCGGCGACGGCGGCGTCGACCACCTGTTCCTTGGGCTTGTTGCCGACCTCCTGGAAGAGCCAGACCCGCAGTGTGCCGGTCTTCTCGTCGCCCTTGGCCCCGGTGTCGGAGGTCTGCGGCGCGCAGGCGGTGGCGGTGAGCCCCGCCAGCACAAGCGCCGCGGCCGGGGCGGCGATTCGGACAGAAAGCTTCATCCGGGCACTCCTACCGCCAGGCGTTGCAACATGTGCAACGCGCGTTTCGTTCTGCACAACTGGCAGGAGAGTAGGGGCGCACGCCGACGCCGACAAGTGGTCTCAACCACTCTGTGACCCAGGGACGCAGTCCGTGCAACGCATGCAGACCACGCGATACACACAGATCCTGCATAAGGTGCACAAATAGCGCGGTGAAGGCGGACCGAGTAGCGCGATGAAAGCGGACCGAGCGCAACGAACGAGGACTGCGGATCGCGTGGCCTCGCGCTCGCGCGCGTGACCGAAAGGCCGCGCCTCCCGTCCGACGCGGAAGACCCCGTACAACGCCAAGGGTCCCCGGGGTGTGTCGACGCACACCCCGGGGACCCGAAGTCATGGTGCCCGAACGGTACTGGGCCGTTTCTTCAATCCGGCGGCGTCCGGCCGACGGCCGGGCCGTACGGCGTTCGACGCGTGCGATCGCAAGGCGGCCGGACGCCTCGGACGTGGACTCCCCTGCCCGGACGAAGCCGAGAGGCCGGGGAAGGGCCGAACGACGCGACGGGGCGGACATGGCCGGAAGGGACACCAGCCGCCCGCAGTCCGCTCACTGACGCCGCAGAGCCCTGACCGCCGCGGGCCGCTGGGGACCACCGGCGGATCCGCGGACTACTTCTTGTCCTTGCCACCCTTGTCCTTGTCGCCACCCGCGCCCATGGAGTCGTAGATCTCCTTGCACAGGGGGCAGACCGGGTACTTCTTGGGGTCGCGCCCCGGTACCCAGACCTTGCCGCACAACGCGACCACGGGGGTGCCCTCCAGGGCACTCGCCATGATCTTGTCCTTCTGGACGTAATGGGCGAAGCGCTCGTGGTCGCCGTCGCCGTTCGACACCTGTGGCGTCGGCTCTACGAGGGTGCCCGTACCTGCCCCGCGCTCGGGCTCAAGAGTGCTCATAGAGGCCAAGGGTACTGAAAGCCCGGGACTTCAGTTCAGCGAAGGGTCGTCGGGATACGTGGCGATCATGGCCAGTTCGCTGCGCTGGCGGCGCAGGACCGCCCGCCAGAGGTGCTCCGGGCGAGGCGAGGAGACGTCTCCCGGCTCGGACTCGACGACATACCAGGCGCCACTGGTCAGCTCCTTCTCCAACTGGCCGGGGCCCCACCCGGCGTACCCGGCGAAGATCCGCAGCGAGCCGAGGGCCGCGGCCAGCAGCTCCGGTGGCGTCTCCAGGTCCACCAGGCCGATCGCCCCGTACACCCGGCGCCAGCCGAGCGGTCCCTCGTCCCCGGGGATCACGGCCACGCCGAGTGCCGAGTCGAGCGAGACCGGGCCGCCCTGGAAGACCACGCCGGGCTCGCCGGCCAGCCCGGCCCAGGACATGAGGACGTCACCGACGCCCACCGGGGTCGGCCGGTTCAGGACGACGCCGAGCGAGCCCTCCTCGTCGTGGTCGAGGAGCAGCACCACGGCACGGTCGAAATTCGGATCCGCGAGCGCGGGTGTGGCCACGAGCAGTCGCCCTGTGAGCGAGGACACCTCGGTCATGGCAGAAATGATCCCGCATCTCGGCTCTCCGCGGAGCCCCGGCCGGCCTTCCGGACACCGAAGGCACCCCTGCGCGCAGTTCAGGGCGCACGGATGCACAAGGAGCGCGTATGACCGGAAGGTACGGGCAAAGCCGGTCGCCATGGCACGGCGCGCCCATCGGCGCGTTCCCGCACGGCCCGCACGGCCCCCGCAGCCCACCCGCATGGCCCGCCCGCGCGGCGCGGCGCGGCCGAACGGGAAACATCCCGGTGAGACCCGAGGGGCACAAGTGACCGAAGCGACGCAAGAAGGCGTAGCGGACGATAACCGTCCGCAAGAGCGGGGAAGCGGAGCGTATTGTGGCGAATTCATGACGTTCCCGCATCCCCTGTCCCCGGCGGGAGGGGGCACGATGGGCCATTACCCTTTCGTTTGGCCCCTGCCCGACCACTCCGGAACGCGAGATTCATGACCGGCACAGACGATGTCCTGCTTGTCCACGGCGGAACCCCGCTGGAGGGCGAGATCCGCGTCAGAGGCGCCAAGAACCTGGTGCCGAAGGCGATGGTCGCCGCGCTGCTCGGCAGCGCCCCCAGCCGACTGCGCAATGTGCCCGACATCCGCGACGTGCGGGTGGTGCGGGGTCTGCTGCAGCTCCATGGCGTGACGGTGCGCCCGGGTGACGAGCCGGGCGAGCTGATCCTGGACCCGACCCATGTGGAGAGCGCCAACGTCGCCGACATCGACGCCCACGCGGGTTCCTCGCGCATCCCGATCCTTTTCTGCGGCCCCCTGCTGCACCGGCTCGGCCACGCGTTCATCCCCGGGCTCGGCGGCTGCGACATCGGCGGCCGGCCGATCGACTTCCACTTCGACGTGCTGCGGCGCTTCGGCGCGACCATCGAGAAGCGCGAGGACGGCCAGTACCTTGAGGCGCCGCAACGACTGCGCGGCACGAAGATCCGGCTGCCGTACCCGTCGGTGGGCTCCACCGAGCAGGTGCTGCTGACGGCCGTGCTCGCCGAAGGCGTCACCGAACTGACCAACGCGGCGGTCGAGCCGGAGATCGAGGACCTCATCTGCGTGCTGCAGAAGATGGGCGCGATCATCTCGATGGACACCGACCGGACGATCCGGATCACCGGTGTCGACCGCCTGGACGGCTTCACCCACCGGGCGCTCCCCGACCGTCTGGAAGCGGCCTCCTGGGCGTCCGCGGCCCTGGCCACCGAGGGCAACATCTACGTACGGGGCGCACAACAGCGCTCGATGATGACGTTCCTGAACACCTTCCGCAAGGTCGGCGGCGCCTTCGAGATCGATGACGAGGGCATCCGCTTCTGGCACCCTGGCGGCGCGCTGAACGCCATCGCCCTGGAGACGGACGTGCACCCCGGCTTCCAGACCGACTGGCAGCAGCCGCTGGTCGTGGCCCTGACGCAGGCGTCGGGCCTGTCCATCGTCCACGAGACGGTGTACGAGTCGCGGCTCGGCTTCACCTCCGCGCTCAACCAGATGGGCGCGCACATCCAGCTCTACCGCGAGTGCCTGGGCGGTTCGGACTGCCGCTTCGGCCAGCGCAACTTCCTGCACTCCGCGGTGGTGTCCGGACCCACGAAGCTCCAGGGGGCGGACCTGGTCATCCCCGACCTCCGCGGCGGCTTCTCCTACCTGATCGCGGCGCTGGCGGCGCAGGGCACCTCACGGGTGCACGGCATCGGCCTGATCAACCGCGGCTACGAGAACTTCATGGAGAAGCTGGAGAAACTGGGCGCGAACGTGGAGTTGCCGGGCGGGGCACTGGTCTGATCCACCGCCCGGGGGCGGTGCCGTTCCGGGGCCAGGTACGGGTCCGTTGACGGACCCGCCTCGGGGCTGGATCCCGTGCGGCTCCAGGCCCGGTGCCGGGCCGAGGGCCGTGTGATCGAGGACCGCCGACGCGGGTTCGGGCGGGGGTTCGGGGCGCTGCCCCGGGCCCCCGCCCGGCGTTCGCGGAGCCTGTTCCGAGGCCTCCGTCCACATACGCGCAAAGCCCGTTCCGCACCCCTGTTCGGCGCTTCGGGCCCGGTACGCGACAGGCCCGAAACGCGGCGCCCTCGCAGGCCCTGTCGCGCTCCCGGGCGCCCCACTCCGCAGCTCCCTGTACGCGGCGGTCCCGCAGATCCCGTACGCGGCGTCAGCCCGTACACGGCGACCGACCGTACGCGGCGTCCGACCGTACACGGCGTCCGACCGTACGCGGCGTCAGAAGGCCTCGTTCCGCAGGCCTCGTCCGGCTGTTCGCGGGCTCGACACCGCGACACAGCGGCCCCGTACGTCGTTCGCGGAGCAGCGCCGCGCCGATCTCTTTCGGCGAGCGACCCGGCAAACCTTCCCGGCCACGGCACCAGGCAGGCGACGGAGGGCCGCAACGGGCCTTCTCGGGCGGGTACAGGGAAGGGCGGTCACCCCGAACCGGGTGTCCGCCCTTCGTGGCGCCTGGGGGGCTTACTTGCCCTTGGCGGCTTCCTTGAGCTTGGAGCCCGCGGAGACCTTCACGCTGTAACCGGCCGGGATGTTGATCGGGTCGCCGGTCTGCGGGTTACGAGCGGTGCGAGCGGCACGGTGGGTGCGCTCGAAGGTCAGGAAGCCGGGGATGGTGACCTTCTCGTCGCCCTTGGCGACGACCTCGCCAACGGTCTCGGCGAGCGCGGCCAGAACGGCGTCGGCGTCCTTGCGGGTCACCTCGGCGCGGTCGGCCAGGGCGGCCACCAGCTCACTGCGGTTCATTTTGTTACTCCCGTGTTCTTCTTGCCTGTGAGGCGTGAGATCGAAGCCGATGCTGCCAGGGCCCTCGGACAGTCCCCGGCCCCGGGTCTTTCGTCAGACCCTCGCGCCCGATTACGCATCCTGCCCCCACCCACGGCGGGAAAGCCAATCCGGCACCCTCCGGAGTCACACGAAAAGCACCACTTCGTCGCCGTGGTGACGTTCCGTCGACGCCGCGAAGCAGTCCGCAGCGGGTGCGGGGCTGTGCGGGACGCGCCGCCCGCCCACCCTAAAGGGGTGTTTGGGGCGGTGCGACCCGCGACGCGCCGTAGGCGGGCCGGTGGTGACTCAGATCGACGTGGGCCCCGTCACAGCACCCCCGGCGGCCTTCGCCGCCTCCCGGACGGCTCCGGCGACCGCGCCCGCGACCTTGTCGTTGAAGACCGACGGGATGATGTAGTTCGCGTTCAGCTCGTCCTCGGCGACGACATCGGCAAGCGCGCGGGCCGCGGCGAGCATCATGTCCGTGCTGACGGCACGGGACTGGGCGTCGAGGAGGCCGCGGAAGACACCCGGGAAGACCAGCACGTTGTTGATCTGGTTCGGGAAGTCGGAACGGCCGGTGGCCACAACCGCTGCCGTCTGACGGGCGACCGCCGGGTCCACCTCGGGATCCGGGTTCGCGAGCGCGAACACGATCGCGCCATCGGCCATGGCGGCGACGTCGGTGCCGTCCAAGACGTTCGGAGCGGAGACGCCGATGAAGACGTCGGCGCCGACGACGGCCTCCTTGAGGGTGCCGGTGATGGACTCGGGGTTGGTGTTGTCGGCGATCCAGCGCAGCGGCGAGTCGGCGGCGGCGGAGAGCAGGTCCTCACGGCCCTCGTGCACCACACCGTGGATGTCGGCGACGACGGCGTGCTTGACGCCCGCGGCGATGAGGAGCTTGAGGATGGCCGTACCGGCCGCCCCGGCGCCGGACATGACGACCCGTACGTCCCCAATTCCCTTGCCGGTCACGCGAAGTGCGTTGGTCAGCGCGGCCAGCACCACGATGGCGGTGCCGTGCTGGTCGTCGTGGAAGACCGGGATGTCCAGGGCCTCGCGCAGGCGCGCCTCGATCTCGAAGCAGCGGGGGGCGGAGATGTCCTCCAGGTTGATGCCCGCGAAGCCGGGCGCGATCGCCTTGACGATCTCGACGATGGCGTCGCTGTCCTGGGTGTCCAGGCAGATCGGCCAGGCGTCGATGCCGGCGAACCGCTTGAAGAGGGCCGCCTTGCCCTCCATCACGGGCAGGGCGGCCTTCGGCCCGATGTTGCCGAGGCCCAGCACGGCGGAACCGTCCGTCACAACTGCGACGGAATTGCGCTTGATGGTGAGGCGGCGGGCGTCCTCGGGGTTCTCGGCGATCGCCATGCAGACGCGGGCCACGCCCGGCGTGTAGACCATCGAGAGGTCGTCACGGTTGCGGATGGGGTGCTTGGACGCCATCTCGATCTTGCCGCCGAGGTGCATCAGGAACGTACGGTCGGAGACCTTGCCGAGGACGACACCCTCGATGCCGCGCAGCTTCTCGACGATCTCGTCGGCGTGCGCGGTGGAGGTGGCGGCGACGGTGACGTCGATGCGCAGCCGCTCATGGCCGGAGGCGGTCACGTCGAGGCCGGTGACCGTACCACCCGAGGACTCCACGGCCGTGGTGAGCTGGGAGACGGATGTGCCGCTCGTGGGCACCTCCAGCCTGACCGTCATCGAGTACGAGACGCTGGGCGCCGTTGCCATGGCCGAGTCCTTCGCTTTCCTTAGCTTCTTTGCCGCGCGGCCGGGGCACTCGCCTCGGACGTGCCTCCCGATCGTCGCACCTACCAGCCGGTAGCCGGTAATGACTATCACATGCCGGAAAGTGATTTCCACCATACGAGACAAGAGGTCTTGAGGGAAGTCCGAACCCGGTGCGTCCGCTCGCCCCGGGCCGGATCGCGCGTGCCCGTACGTGACCTCCTGGACCACGTCCGGGGACGCGTCCGACCATGCCCTCTTCCGCGGACCGGGCCGTCACGGGCGGCACCCACCGGATTCGGCCACGGCCGAGGCGTGAACCGCGCTCGCGCCCCCGTGAACGAGAACAGACCCGCGCCACCGGGAGGTGACACGGGTCTTTCGACTGCTTGAACGGCACCGACCCGCCATGCTCGCCTCGCGGCAAGTGGTCGCTCGAAGCGACGAAGGTTGGGCCCGGGGGCTTGGATCGAGCCGGTGCCGCACACCAGGCTAACAAAAACCCGGGGGAAGCGATTCCTGGAAGGCGGTCCCGATTCCGGTGACCGGACCGGTCCGGGGCCCGTCCGCGCCCCGTCCGCCCGGTGGCAGTCCGACGGCAGACCGGGGCGCGAGGTCCGGAATCCAGCCAGGAGCCCGGGAGACACCAGGAGGTCACTGCTCGGCCCCGGGCGCCGGGGCCCGGTCACGGCCGGAAGTGGAGAAGGCCCGGAACGAGGCCGGACGCCGTCACCCCGTCGGCGGCGGCGAGTGTCCCCGGTGCGATGGCGGAGCCGGTCCGCCGTCAGTACCCGCAGGTGGTGGAGCCGGTCCGCCGTCAGTCCCGCAGCAGGTCCGGGATGCCGTCCTCGTCGGGCAGGTCCCGCTCGCCCGAGACCACCGTGAGCTGCTGCGTCGCGCGCGTCAGCGCCACGTACAGCACCCGCAGTCCGGCCGGGGACTCGTCGGCGATCTCCGCGGGCGAGACGACCACCGTGGCGTCGTACTCCAGGCCCTTCGCCTCCAGGCTGCCCAGTGCCACCACCCGCTCGCCGAGACCGGCGAGCCAGGCACGGGCCTGTGCCCTGCGGTGCATCGCGACGACCACGCCGACCGTTCCGTCCACCTCGGCCAGCAGGCGCCGGGCCTCCTCGCGCACCGACTCGGCCAGGTCGTCGCCGTCCCGCACGGTCACGAACCGCGGCTTCACACCGGTGGAGCGGACCGCGGCCGGCGGCTCCGTCCCGGGCATCGCCAGCGCCAGCACCCTGGAGGCCAGCTCCGCGATCTCCGCCGGGTTCCGGTAGTTGACCGTGAGGGTGAAGCAGCGGCGCGGCCGGGTGCCGAGCGCCTCGTCGCGCGCCCGCGCGGCCTCGTCCGGGTCGGACCAGGAGGACTGGGCGGGGTCTCCGACGATCGTCCAGGTGGCGTGCCGGCCGCGGCGGCCGACCATGCGCCACTGCATGGGGGTGAGGTCCTGCGCCTCGTCGACGATGACGTGCGTGTACTCCGTGCGTTCCGCCGCCAGCCGCTCGGCCCGCTCGCGCTGGGTCTCCTCGCGCTGCGGCATCAGCTCGTCCAGTCCGGTGAGCTGGTCCAACGGGTCGATCTCGCGCTTCTTCCTCGGCCGGTGCGGGGTGCCGAGCAGCACCTGGAGCTCGTCGAGGATCGCCACGTCGTGCGCGGAGACCGGGCCGTCGCCGTCCTCGCCCAGCCGCTTCAGGGAACGGGCCAGACGGCGCACCTCGCCCTGGCCGAGGACCCGGCGCGCCCAGCGGCCGAGCCGCTTCTCGTCCGCCATCGCGGCGAGCACCCCGCGCGGGGTGAGCTCGGGCCACCAGGCGTTCAGGAACTCGATGAAGGGGGTCTCCGTGGAGACGTCCTCGTCGAAGGAGGAACGCAGCTCCGCGGCCAGTTCGGGATCGGTGTAGCGGTCCCGGCCGGACGACTTGTTCCACAGGGCGTCCAGCAGCATGCGACGGGCGCGCGGGCGCAGAAGGTTGACCGGCGCGGTGCCGCCGAGCACCGACTGCCGGATGCGGCGCAGTTCCTCGGCGTCCAGCTCGACGCGAGCGCCGAACGCGACGACCCGGAGCCGGGTCGGGGTGGCGGGGGGCGCACCGGCCGCGTCGCCCACATCGCCGAAGGTGAGCTGGCCGCTTTCGCGGTCCTCCGCCGCGCCCGCCGCACCGGGCCGTTCCAGCGCTCCGCGCGCGGCCTTGCGCAGCACCGGGAGCATCCGGGAGGAGCCTTTGATCCGCGCGACGGCGGGATCGTCGTAGACGGTGGCGCCCTCGGTGCCCGCCGCCTCGTCGGAGAGCGAGCCGACCGCGCGGATCGCGACCTGACCCTCCTCCCCCAGCGAGGGCAGCACGCCTTCGGTGTACGCGACGAGGAGCGGGGTCGGCGAGACGATGAGGATGCCGCCCGCGTAGCGCCGTCGGTCCTGGTAGAGGAGGTAGGCGGCACGGTGCAGGGCGACGGCGGTCTTGCCGGTGCCGGGGCCGCCGGACACCTCGGTGACGGAGGCGGCGGGGGCCCTGATCACCAGGTCCTGTTCGGCCTGGATGGAAGAGACGATGTCTCGCATGGTGTGGCTGCGCGCCTGGCCCAGTGCCGCCATCAGGGCGCCGTCGCCGATGACGGGCAGCCGCTGCTCGTCCAGGTACGCGGTCAGCTCGGGGCGCATCAGGTCGTCCTCGACGCCGAGCACCCGGCGGCCCTTGGAGCGGATGACCCGGCGGCGCACCACCCGGCCGGGGTCCTTCGGCGTCGACCGGTAGAAGGGTGCGGCAGCCGGGGCGCGCCAGTCGATGACCAGGGGCACGTATTCGGAATCGAGGACACCGATCCGGCCGATGTGCAGTGTCTCCGCGATGTCGGCGCTCATGTCGGGGCGTACGGCGTCGTCGGCCGGCTCGACCGAGGTGTACGCGCCGTCCGGCCCGCGTTCGCCGTCCTTGCCGAGCAGCAGGTCGACGCGTCCGAAGAGGAAGTCCTCGAACTCGCTGTTCAGCCGGTTGAGGTGGATTCCGGCGCGGAATACCTGGGCGTCGCGCTCGGCGAGTGCCCCCGGGGTGCCGACCTGGCCGCGCTTGGCGGCGTCGTCCATGAGGAACTCCGCCTCGTGGATCTTCTCCTCGAGACGGCGGTACACACGGTCGAGATGTTCTTGCTCGACACCGATCTCCCGGTCCCGCAGTGAATCGACAGCGGCATCCTGCGCGGCCACCGAGGCCCCTTTCTGACGTGCATTGGGCAGCCGTCAACCATATGCGAAGGGGGGCCACGACGCATCCGCGCCGCAGGAGAATGGCGTGGCGGGCCCCGTTTTCCGGGCTGCTCGGATTCCTCGCCCGCCCCGTCCCTCCCCCTCTCCCCGGCTTCCCCGTCGTACCCCCGTCGGCGGCGCCGGGAGCACTCACGGACTGGGCGTTCGCGGCGTTCGCCGAGAAGGGGCCGGGGCGGCTGGACCTGCTGCACCAGGTGGGCAACGTCGCCTCGTGCCAGGTCACGGAGAAGTGCGGCTACGGCCTCGCGGAGGTCGTACCGGCACGGCCGCCCTGGCCGCGGGACGACCACCGGCATGTGCGGGTCCGCCCCGAGGACACCGGGCAGCGCTGCTCTTGACCATCCGCCCTCGGCGCTCCCCGGAGCGTCGGACGGGAAGATCCCCGCCCGGAGCCGATGCTCAATCGATCGGCGGATCGTCGTGCAGGATGCGCTGGAACATCCGGTGGTCACGCCACTCGCCGTCGATGTACAGACAGCGCGGGGCCACCCCGTACTCCTCGAAGCCGCACTTGGTGAGCACCCGCTGCGACGCCACGTTGTACAGCAGCGTCCCCGCCTCGATCCGGTGCAGCCGCAGATCGTCCCTGGCCGTCTCGCAGATCCGGCGCACGGCGGTCGTGGCCAGCCCGCGGCCCGCGTACTCGACGTCGACCCAGTAGCCGAGCGTGCCGCTGCGGAACGGCCCGAGCACGATGCCGTTGAGGTCGAACCCGCCCATCGCGCGGTCCTGTCCATCCGCGAGCACCCAGGACATCGACCGTCCCGCGTCCTGCTCCGCGAGCCTCCCGGCCAGCCGTTCCCGCTGTCCGTGCTCGGTGTAGAAGGACGCGGGGCGCGTGGGTTCCCAGGGCCGCATGTAGGCGCGGCTGCGGGTCAGCGAGGCGGCGAGGGCGGCGGCATCGGCCAGGGTGGCGGGGCGGAGCCGTATCTCCGCGTCGAGCTGATGGGTGTCGCTGATCATCTCTTCAGGCTATCGCCGCGCCGCAGGGTGACCCCCGTCCCCTCCTTGGACACTCCCCCTGCGGCCAACCGCCCCTCGCCGCCGCTCACCCCTCCGTGTGCCGCTCTCTCGCCAGGCCCACCAGCCGGTCGAACGTGCGGTTCAGCTCCGCCCGCCGTGCCTCCTTGTACCCGTCTTCCGGCTCCAGTTCGTCGATGGTCCGCTCCCACACGTCCATGAACGTCTTCTTCCACGCCTCGGCCACCGCCGGCTCCGGCAGCGCCGCACCGACATGGCCCTGGTCCGCGATCAGGCACAGCAGCTCGATGTCGCACGGCACGGTCACCCCCCAGTAGTCGTCGGGCTCCAGCCCCACCGGATCGCCCGCCATCGCCTCCTCGATCCCCGAGAGGAGACGTCCGGTGATCTCCGACAAGTGATCCGCCGCCGTGTCGCTGTCGAAGTTCCCGCTGCCCCAGGTGCCCATGGATTTCCCCTCCGCCGCGCGTCCGTTCCACGCCGTCCTCACGGTTCTATCGCACGGCACCGACAACAGCGGCCGGACGAGGGGCTGTTCCCCGTCGTCGCGCCCCTCCCGCCCCCGCTCCCGCCTCCCGTTCCCGCCACACCACGCGCCACCGCGCCGCCGCGGGCCGGACGCTTCCCCTCAACCGCGCGTCAGCATCAGCGCGGCATCGGCCTCCGGCAGCCAGCTCCCGTCCGGCCGCACCATCCAGTCCTCCTCGGCCCCCAGCCGGGCCGCGGCCTCGCGCAGGGCGTCGAGGCCCGGATGGCGCAAGCCTCTGCGCCAGACCATCAGCAGCGGGGAGACCGGTACGGGCCGGACCAGCGGACGCACCACGGTCCCCGGCAGCGGCGGGAAGTCGATGACGCACAGGACCGGGTGCCACGACTTCGCCATCACCCGCTGGAACTCGGCCGTGCCGACCGCGAGCGGAACCGGTGGGGCCAGTTCGATGCCCCACTCCGCGAAGAGCAGCCGGGCCAGGTCCGTCCACTCCCCGGTACGCGGGTTCCCGTCGCCCGCGTAGACGGTCTCGCCCGCCAGGTCGCCCATGGCGACACTCGCGCGCGCGGCGAGGGGGTGGTCGTCGGGCAGCAGGACGGCCATCGGCTCGTACCGCACCGGCAGGACGCCGAGCCGGGCCCGCACCCCGGGGTCGAGCCCGGCGGCGCGGCCGAAGGAGACATCGAGCCGACCGGCGAGGATCTCTCCCGCCGCCCAGGTCAGCCCGCTCTCGAAGCGCGCCATCAGCTCGCACGCGGGGGCCAGTTCACGGGAACGGGCCAGCACCCGGGCGGCCGTCATGCCGTCGGTGTTGAGGTCGACGAAGAGCGGCCGGGCCGCGGGGTCGGTGAAGGCGGCAGCGAGATCGGCGTGCGCGTCCAGCACCCGCCGGGCATACGGAAGGAGCCGTTCCCCGTCGGTGGTCAGCGCCACCTGCCGGGTGGTGCGGGCGAACAACTCCCTGCCCAGCTCGCGTTCCAGCCGCCGGACGTCCCGGCTCAGCGCCTGCTGGGCGACGAAGAGGCGGGCGGCGGCACGGGTGAAATGCAGTTCCTCGGCAACGGCCACGAAGGCGCGCAGCAGCCGGGGATCGGTGTCGGGAGCGGTCACCCGCCGAATTTACAACCCAGGTATGTGAATGGGTGCCGAACAGGTGTTGGACGGCGGGAACGGCCCGCCAGGAGGCTTGGTCCGTGTCCCAGAAATCCACCACCGCCGGCCCCGTGACCGCCCGCAATCCCTACCTCCGGCTCCTCGCCACCCCCGGCGCCCGCGCGTTCACGGCGGGCGGCCTGCTCGCCCGGCTGCCCATGGGCATGTTCAGCGTCAGCGCGGTGATCATGATCGCCGGATCGCGCGGCTCGTACGCCCTGGCAGGCGCCGTCACCGCGGCCGGGCTCGCCGCGACGGCGGTGGTCGCACCGTGGACGGCCCGGCTCGTCGACCGGTACGGGCAGGGCCGGATCGCGGTGCCCGCCACCGCGACGGCCGTGCTCGGTTCGCTCTCCCTGCTGCTCTGCGTCCACTACGGCGCCCCGGACTGGACGCTTTTCGCCTGTTACGCCGCGACCGCCACCACCCCCAACACCGGCGGGATGTCCCGGGCCCGCTGGTCCCATCTGCACCGGGACGATCCGGCCGCCCTGCACACCGCGAACTCCTTCGAACAAGCCGTGGACGAACTCTGCTTCATGCTCGGCCCCGCCCTCGCCGCCCTGCTGTGCGGCTCGCTCTTCCCGGAGGCCGGAACGCTCATCGGGGCGGTCCTGCTGATGACCGGGGTACTGATCCTCGCCGCCCAGCGCGCCACGGAGCCACCGGTCGCACCCCGCACCCGCGCGGGCTCCCCGCTCCGCGCCCCCGGCATGCCCGCCCTGCTGACCGCCTTCCTCGCCACCGGCGCGGTCTTCGGCTCGATGGAGATCGTCACGATCGCCCACGCCGGAGGCGCGGTCCTGGCCCTTCAGGCGGCCGGCTCCTGTGCGGCGGGGCTGCTGTACGGATCACTGCGACCGGCCCGGGACATCAGGCGGCGGCTGCTGGGCTGCCTGGCGGGAATGACGGCGCTGATGTCCCTGCCGCTGCTGGCCGTCTCCTCGACCGATTCGCTGCCCGCTCTCGCGGGCGCGTTGCTGCTGGCCGGCGCGGCGACCGCCCCGACGATGGTCACCGGGATGACGCTGGTCCAACGCCTCACCCCGCAGGACCGGCTGAACGAAGGAATGACGCTGGCCGTGACCGCGCTGCTCGGCGGGATCGCCGCGGGGTCGGCGATCGGCGGCCGGCTGGTGGAACACATGGGGCCCGTCACGGGCTACGCCGCGCCGGTCTGCGCGGCGGGATTGGCACTGGCCGTCGCGGCAGCGGCGGTCCGCGTCCCATAACCGGAACCGGAGCACGGAAATGGGAACAGGCATTGAGGTGAACGATTCGCCACCGCCGGGAACTTGGCGGCAGGGGCCGATCCGTATCACCCGCCGCATGCAGACGGGTACCGTCCCAGTACGCGACTATGAGGACGGAGCTCAGTATGCCCACGCCTACTGGCATCGGAACAGGGTCACGAATCGCCGCCTACCGGCGCCTGCACCGCCTGACGCAAAACCAACTCGCCAGCAGAGCAGCCGTCTCCTACTCGCTCCTGGTGAAGGTCGAACAGGGCCGCCGCCCCGCCAGCGGCTCGTTCATCGCCGCCGTAGCGCGGGCCATGGGCGTACCCGTCACCACCTTCACCGGCCAGCCCTACACCACCGACCACACCCACGACCGCCTCGACAGCCCCTTGGCCGACCTGCGCGCCGCGCTCGACAACTATGACTTCCCACTGGACGAACTCCCCGTGCGCGCCCTGCCGGAAATCGCCGCCGACGTGCGCGCCGTGCTCCTCGCCCGCAGGGGGGCGAACTTCGGGCGGATCGTCGCCATGACACCCCCGCTCGTGGATGAACTGGTCCAGGTCTCCCAGACCGCGCAGGGCCGGTCGGCTGAAGAGGCGCACCGGCTTCTCGCGCACGTGTACCGGTCCGCCTACGACGTCGCCTACGGGCTCGGCCTGTCGGATCTGGTGTCGCTGCTGCTCTCCCGCATGGACTACTCCGCCCGGCGCGCAGGCGACCCGTATCTGATGAGCCTGTACGGCTACATGCGCGCCTACTCGACGTTCGCCGCCGGACGGCACGAGGTCGGACGGAAGATCATCACCAAGGCCCGCGAGACCATCGACCAGGGCGTGTGCGCCGGGGAACTCCCCGCCCTCTGCTCCGCCGGGAATCTGCACCTGCGGGCAGCAATGCTGGCCACCCGGCAAGGCAACGCCGACTCTGCCCGGGACGAGCTGGCCGAAGCCCGCCGCCTAGCGGAACAGTTGGGTCGTGAAGTCGTCGGCGGGGAAGGGGACGGGGCGCACGTCCAGTCGTTCGGGCCGACCAATGTGGCGATCCACGCGGCTGCGGTGGAGATGGAGCTGGGCAACCACAGCAAGTCACTCCAGCTCGCCAAGCTGGTGCAGCCCCCGGCGGACTACTTTCCCGACCGGCTGGGGCACTTCTGGATCGACACCGCCCGCTCCCAGCTCTGGACCGGCAAGACCGACGCCGCCCTCGTCTCCCTACTAAAGGCGCGGAAGGTGGCACCGCAGCAGGCCAAGTACCACCCGTCCGTCCGCGAAACCGTCGCCGGGCTGGTGCACGTCGCCCGGCGCACCCCGGACGCCCTCATCGGCTACGCCTCCTGGTGCGGCGCCCAGCTCTAGTGCCGTGAGCGGCACTGGCTGTACGTAGTGTCGGCACAGCGTAAAGCCCCTTTATCCAGACTGTCACACAGCGCCCCGAGACTGTCACAACGTGTGTCAGTTCCGGGGCGCTGCCGCGCGTTCACTGAATGTCAGCAAAGCCCACCGCCCTTACGGGCCCCGACACAAATGTGCGGCGGAACCCGCCGCACACGGAGATTGGCATGAGCACCCAGCCCGACCGTTCCGAGCCCGCGCTTCCAATCCGCGCCTCCGGCACGAGCCTGTCCGACGGCCACCCGTCCACCAGTCTGCTCACACGGGCCCAGCATGGCTGGAACACCTTCCCGGCCCGCACCGGGCCGCAAGGAGGTCGAGCACCGCCGGACCGACGAGCAGACCGGGCGGTGAGCGCGGTGACCGAGACGCCCCCGACCTGGATCGACATGGGCCGGGACGTGGACCTGGCGCTCGCGCTCGCTCAGGGGCGGCCGGCCGGTCCGGCGGCCGACGAGGTCCGCCAGCGGCTCCGCTCCTACATCGGACTACTCGCCGACCCGGCCGAGGAGTACGCGATGGGCCTGGCCGACTCCCGGGCCCGGGACATTGCGACCGCCACCGTGGGCCACGCCCGTGGCCTGTTCTGCGAGCAGGACGGTGACTCGGCCGCTATGCTCCGGCTGCTGGGCAAGGCGGTCTACTACCTGATGCGGTACGCCTCCCATATCCAACAACACAGGCCGCAACAGCGAGCGGCGACTTACAGCCCGAGCGATCGCCCCGAAGGCGGGGCGCCGAAGAGGCCTGCGCGACGTGGTCCGCGTCCCTGGACGCCATGGACGGCGTCCGGTCCGCACGCACCCGCAAGGCGGCTGCCGACATGCGAGCGGCCCTCTCCCCACTTCGCCGCCGCGGCATCCGATCCGCCACCACCGTGGACACCCGGGCTGCGGCCTACCTGGCCGCTACAGCCCGACTCTGGAAGGAACCTGATGGCAGAGAAATTCGAGGTAGAGGCACTGGGCCACGTCGTCGGAGGCCGCACCGAGCCGACTGACGACTACTGGGGCGGCACCCGTGCGATCATCCGCCTTGACGGCCGCTTCCCCTTGGAGGCCACGCAGAGGCTGGAAGAGTTCTCCCACCTCGACGTGGTCTTCCGCTTCCACCTGACCGACCCCGTCGCCCTCCCCCTCGGTGCCCGCCGTCCTCGGGACAATCCCGACTGGCCCGAAGTCGGCTTCGTCGGCCACCGCAACATGCGCCGTCTCAACCGGCTCGGCGTCTCCCGCTGCCGTCTGGTCAAGGTGGACGGCCTGGACCTTCATGTCGAAGATCTTGATGCCGTGGACGGCACCCCGGTCATCGAAGTGAAGCCCTGGTTCAAGGAGATGGGCCCCCGGGGCGAGGTCCACCAGCCCCAATGGGTCACCGACATGCTCGGCAACTACTACGCCCCCACCAAGGGCTGACCGCTGCGCCGTTGGCCTCGGACGTCCCTCGTGCACATTCGAGGCCGTGTCAGCGGCTACGTGGAACGCGACAACGGGCCCACAGGCACGCGGATGGCCGGCGTGTGGCGGGCGGGCATCGGCGCGTGGGGAGAGGAGACGAGGACCGGGCAGATCCCAGAGCGTCGGCACTGATCTCGTTGCCTGCGCTCTGCCTGTGCTCCCATGAGCGTGCTGCTCCCAGGGTGCTCCCGCATAGAGGGGTGCCCCCTGCGCTACGACGAAATCGCAGGCCCGAGGTCCGGAAAAGCACGAGGACCCCGCTGCCGCGTGGGCAACGGGGTCCTCGATCACATGGGAATTGTGGAGATGGCGGGAATCGAACCCGCGTCCAACGGTGCGGAATCAGGGCTTCTCCGTGTGCAGTTCGCTGCGCTTTTCTCGGCCCCGGAGATCACGCGAACAAGTCTCCGACGGGCTCAGTCACTGTTTGATTTCCTCCCAGGCCCCGTGACCGGGTCTAGGAGTTTAGATCCCTTGATGATGCCAGGATCCGGGTCGGGATCACCCCCGGGCTGACACTTCGCAAGTCGCTACTTAGGCAGCGAGGGCGAAGGAATCGCGCTTGGTGTTGGCGATTATTGGTTGCGACATATGGTTTACGAGATCATTGCCGCTTCCTCGACACGCTTCCCCTGCTTCGACAGCCGCTGTCGAAACCGATCATCCCCATGTTGTGTTTTCAATGCGTGCACCCGCTGTGAGGTGCGATGCCATCGTACGTGACCAACGCATGACGATGCCAGCCTATTCCCGCGGGCCCCGGTCGGCAGCCGGACGTCCCGGCCCGGTCACGGACCGTCGCCGCCGGGGACCCATGGGTCCGCCCGGCCGCCCGTCGTGCTCCAGCACCCGCCGATCCGACGTCCCCCGGCTCAGCCGGTGGCACGCTGACGCCGCCGTGCCGCCGCGATCGCGCGGTTCGTCTCGCGCAGGTCCTGCTTCTCGCGCAGGGTCTGCCGCTTGTCGTACTCCTTCTTGCCCTTGGCGAGCGCGATCTCGACCTTGACCCGGCCGTCCTTGAAGTACAGCGCGAGGGGCACGATGGTGTGGCCCGTCTCGCTCGACTTCGACTCCAGCTTGTCGATCTCGGCCCGGTGCATCAGCAGCTTCCGCTTCCGCCTGGCCGCGTGGTTGGTCCAGGTGCCCTGCACGTACTCCGGTACATGGACGTTGTGCAGCCACGCCTCGCCCCCGTCGATCTGGACGAAGCCGTCCACCAGGGAGGCCCGGCCCAGCCGCAGGGACTTGACCTCGGTGCCCATGAGGACGAGACCGCACTCATAGGTGTCGAGGATGAGGTAATCGTGCCGCGCCTTCTTGTTCTGCGCGATGAGCTTGCGCCCGGTGTTTTTTTCCTTGGCCATAGTGCGGCCATTTTCGCACTACGAGCCGCCTCCGAGGCCACTCAATACCGTTTCGGCCCGCTGCTCGGCCCGGGATTCGACCACCAGGTCCGGAGTGATGCCGTGGCCGTCGACACCGCGGCCCGCGGGGGTGCGGTAGTGGCCCACGGTCAGTTCGGCCACCGCGCCGCCCGGGAGCCTGCTGGGCATCTGGACCGATCCCTTGCCGAAGGTGCGCGAGCCGACGGTGACGGCGCGGCCCCGGTCCTGGAGCGCCCCGGTGAGGAGTTCGGCGGCGCTCATCGTGCCGCCGTCGACGAGGACGACGAGGGGGCGGTCGGTGTCACCGCCCGGCTCCGCGTAGAGCGCCCGTTGCTCTCCGCGGACGTCGTACGTGGCGACCAGGCCCCCGTTCAGGAAGGCGGAGGCGGCGGTGACCGCCTCCGTGACCAGGCCGCCGGAGTTGCCCCGCAGGTCCAGCAGCACCCCGGCACCGGCCGGGGCCCCGCGGACCGCGTCCCGCACCTCGGCCCCCGACCCCCTGGTGAACGAGTCGACGTCGATCAGCACCGCCGCCGAGGGTGCGATCCGGTCCGGTCCGAGCCGCCGGACGGTGACCGCCTCGGTGCTGAGCCTGGCCCGGTGCAGCCTCTTCGCGCGGAGGGCGGAGCCGCGCTGGACTCCCAGGACCACAGTGCTGCCCGCCGCCGCCCCCGTACGGTCCCCGCGCAACAGGGCGACGGCCTCCGCGACGGGGCGTCCGTCGATCCGCCGCCCGTCGATCGTGCGGAGCAGGTCGCCCGGCGCGATACCGGCCCGCTCGGCGGGGCTGCCCGGCTGCACCCGGGCCACCTCGACCCGTCCGTCGGCCGCGCGTCTGGCGGCGATCCCGACGCCGGTGTACGAGCCGTCGAGGGCCTGCTCGAACTCCTCGTACTGCCGCTCGTCGTAGACCGCGCCCCAGCGGTCCCCGCTCCGGCTGACGACCCGCTCGGCCGCCTCCGTACCGGACTTGCCGTCGGCCACGGCGCGGGCGGCGGCCGAGGCCACCTCGTCGCCGTCGACGGCGGGAGCGGAGGCGGCGTTGAGGGGGGCCGCGGAACGGGCCGCCGGCCATGGGGACTTCGCCTTGTCGCGCGGCAGCGAGCCGGTGGCCGCGGCGGTGGCCAGCACGGACACGAAGACCAAGCTCAGAGCGGCCCCGCGGCGCACACCGCGGGGCGCGAAACACCGTGCGGGACCCGACATGGCGCCGAGTCTAGGACAACACCCCGCGGGCGCACGGACGGTTGACCGCCTCCCCGCGGGGCACTCGTCACACCTTGAGGTACTTGCGGAGTGCGAGGAGAGCGGCAACGGCGGGCATCAGCAGCCCGATCGCCAGCACCAGGGGCAGCTTGGTGAGGACCGCCTCCCAGCCGATGAAGTCGATCAGGGTCAGCTTGCTCTGGAGCGCCAGACCGCCGTCGATCAGGAAGTACCGCCCGGCCAGCAGCATCACGCAGGCGAGCACGCCGCCGATGAGGCCGGCGAACGCGGCCTCCATGATGAACGGCATCTGGATGTAGAAACCGGAGGCGCCGACCAGCCGCATGATGCCCGTCTCCCGCCGTCGGCTGAACGCGGACACCCGGACGGTGTTCACGATCAGCATCAGCGCGATCACCAGCATCAGCACCATCACGAAGATGGCCGCCACGTTCATGCCGTTCATCAGACCGAAGAGGTTGTCCAGGATCGACCTCTGGTCCTGGACGGACTGCACCCCGTCACGGCCCGCGAAGGCCGTGGCGACGACCTTGTACTTCTTCGGGTCGTGCAGCTTGACCCGGAACGACTCCTGCATCTGGTCCGGCGTGATGTTGCCGGCCATGGGCGAGTCGCCGAACTGCTGCTGGTAGTGCTTGTACGCCTCGTCGGACGACTCGTACGTGACCTTCTGGACCGCGTCCATCTTGGTGAGATCGGCCTCGATCTCCTTCTTCTGCTGGGCGGTGACGGCCCCCTTGGCGCACTTGGGCGTCGAGGTCACATCGTTCTTGCTGCAGAGGAAGATCGAGACGTTGACCTTGTCGTACCAGTAGTCCTTCATCGTGCTGACCTGTTCGCGCATGAGCAGCGCGCCGCCGAACAGGGCGAGCGAGAGGGCGACGGAGACGACGACGGCGAAGGTCATCGTGAGGTTGCGACGGAGGCCGACGCCGATCTCCGACAGGACGAACTGGGCGCGCATGGCGTCCTTTCAGTGCTGGATGATCAGTGCTGGTAGCCGTAGACGCCGCGGGCCTGGTCACGTACGAGACGGCCCTGCTCCAGCTCGATCACGCGCTTGCGCATCTGGTCGACGATGTTCTGGTCGTGGGTCGCCATGATCACGGTGGTACCGGTCCGGTTGATCCGGTCCAGCAGCTTCATGATGCCGACGGAGGTCTGCGGGTCGAGGTTACCGGTCGGCTCGTCCGCGATCAGCAGCATGGGACGGTTCACGAACGCCCGCGCGATCGCCACGCGCTGCTGCTCACCACCGGAGAGCTCGCCGGGCATCCGGTCCTCCTTGCCACCGAGGCCGACCAGGTCGAGGACCTGGGGCACCGCCTTGCGGATCTCGCCGCGCGGCTTGCCGATGACCTCCTGCGCGAACGCCACGTTCTGCGCGACGGTCTTGTTGGGGAGGAGCCGGAAGTCCTGGAACACCGTGCCCAACTGGCGGCGCATGTGCGGCACCTTCCAATTGGACAGGCGGGCGAGGTCCTTGCCCAGAACGTGGACCGAGCCCGTGCTGGCGCGCTCCTCGCGGAGCATGAGTTTCATGAAGGTGGACTTGCCTGAGCCGGAGGAGCCCACCAGGAAGACGAACTCGCCCTTCTCGATTTCGAGCGACACATCCCGGAGAGCCGGGCGGCTCTGCCTCGGGTAGGTCTTGGAGACGTTGTCGAATCGGATCACGGATGCACCACGGTCGGCCGGGAGTAGGTGTGCGTGACCATACGCGAACCGGCCTTACGCGTGCAGGCGGACGTCCGGTCATGGGCGATTTATGGGGGAACGGAACCAGCCGGGAGCAGGGGCGGGAACGATGCGGAACGGGCGATGCCGGGCGGGCCGCGCCGAAATCCGCGCAAGCTGGCACAGTGGGAGGGGGAACGGTTGCGTTTCCGTGAGCGTTGTGCGGAGAGAAGGCACATGCGGCTCCGCCGCGCGAGAGGAGGAAAGCGCATGACCTACGACCGACTGGTGTGCGCGAACTGCGCGGCGCCCGTGAACGAGGGCCGCTGCCCCACGTGCCGGGCGAGCCGGGAACGGCTGCAGCAGGAGCAGGGCGTCCTCGCGGGGCTGAGCCCCGTGACGCTGGTGGCCCTGCTGGTGGTGATGCTGGGCGCGCTGGCACTGCTGGCGCACCAGACCGTGTAGCGGCGACCGCACGGAGCCGGTCCGCGCACCCCGTCCCGTGGCGGACGGAGGCACGCGCCGGAGGGCCGGACCAACGCGCACCGGGTGCGAGCGGGCGGTTACGGCGGGTGTGTACGTGTGCGGTCATGCGGAGGGGCCCGGGATGCCGGTCATCGGCGTCCCGGGCCCCTTGCGCGTATGCGTGGCACCCTTGTGAACACTACGCGTCGCGCGATCGTCCTCAGGCGACGGTACGGCCGCCCACCAGACGCGGCAGGATCCGGAAGCCGATGCCTCCGGCGATCATCGTCGCGGCGCCGACCAGCAGGAACGTGGTCTCGGCGGCACCGGTCTCGGCGAGCTCGTCCTTGCCCTTGCTCTGCTCCACCGGCTGGTTGCCGACGGAGTTCGGGTTGGTGTTGTCGGCGCACTTCGCGCCGTTGTGGTCGACGGTGCAGGTGTCGGCCCCACCGGTACCGGAGCCGGTGGTGCCGGAGGAGGCACTGCCCGTGGTGCCGGACGAACCGTTCCCGGACGTGCCGGACGAATCGTTGCCGCCGGACTGCTGGCCACCGTTGCCGTTGCCGCCGGACTGCTGGCCACCGTTGCCGTTGCCGCCGGACTGCTGGCCACCGTTGCCGTTGCCGCCGGACTGCTGGCCACCATTGCCGTTACCGCCGGACTGCTGGCCACCATTGCCGTTACCGCCGGACTGCTGGCCACCATTGCCGTTACCGCCGGACTGGTCACCATTGCCGTTACCGCCGGACTGGTCACCGCCGCCGGACTGGTCTCCACCGCCGGACTGGTCTCCACCGCCGGACTGGTCACCGCCACCGGACTGGTCACCGCCACCGGACTGGTCACCACCGCCGGACTGGTCACCGCCACCTGCGTCACCGCCACCGCCGACATCGGCGCCACCCGCGGCGTCACCGCCACCGCCGACATCGGCGCCACCGGCGGCGTCACCGCCTTCCGACCCGCCCTCCGACCCGCCTTCCGACCCGCCTTCCAGTCCCAGACCGGCGTCGAGCTCCACACTGGTGTTGTCGACCTCGGCCTTCGCGGACAGGCCGGGCACGTTCACATCGACCATTCCGGTGGCCGACGCCGCACCGGCAGCGGTGAGCGAGGCACCTGCGGCGATCACCGCACCGGCGGTGATCCGCGCGACGCGTACTCGCGTCTTCTTGGTCATCTGTTGCTACCCCCAGTAGCTGTTCTCGTCAGTGGAGCAGCCATATGTGGGCCTCGGCTCCGCGGGGTTCGCTCCGAACGGCGCCACATCGAGTCGTAGCCATGCCGCCCGCCCCCGCTCACACCCGTCCCGGACATACGCATGCTGCTCTAGCACCCTGTCCACAGTTAAGAATTACGTCAAGGCCGTTCCAAGCAATGTGCCCCGCTTTGCTCGCAGTTGGCCATCATTCAGCAGCGAGACTGTGACGCACTCGCCACGCCGCCCGTGCGGCGCCCAGCCCCAACTCCCCCTTGGGACCGGTCCGGTGACCTGCTCCGACGGAAAAGCGACCGGCGCCCGAACCCCGTCGGGGGATTTCGGCACCGGTCGCTCTTCCGTCGGTCGTCTCCGCCGGCCGCTTCGTCGGCGGTCGCTTCTCCGCCTACTTCTCCCGCTGCTTGCGCCAGCGGATGCCCGCCTCCAGGAAGCCGTCGATCTCGCCGTTGAAGACCGATTCCGGGTTACCGATCTCGAACTCCGTACGCAGGTCCTTGACCATCTGGTACGGGTGCAGGACGTAGGACCGCATCTGGTTGCCCCAGGAGTTGCCACCGTCGCCCTTCAGGGCGTCGATCTTGGCCTGCTCCTCCTGGCGGCGGCGCTCCAGGAGCTTCGCCTGGAGGACGTTCATCGCGGACGCCTTGTTCTGGATCTGCGAGCGCTCGTTCTGGCAGGAGACGACGATGCCGGTCGGGATGTGGGTCAGGCGCACCGCGGAGTCGGTGGTGTTGACGCCCTGCCCGCCGGGGCCCGAGGAGCGGTAGACATCGACGCGCAGCTCGGACTCGTCGATCTCGATGTGGTCGGTCTGCTCGACCACGGGCAGCACCTCGACGCCCGCGAAGGACGTCTGGCGGCGGCCCTGGTTGTCGAAGGGCGAGATCCGGACGAGCCGGTGCGTGCCCTGTTCGACGGAGAGCGTGCCGTAGGCGTACGGGGCCTGGACGGCGAAGGTGGTCGACTTGATGCCGGCCTCCTCCGCGTACGAGGTCTCGTAGATCTCGGTCTTGTAGCCGTGCTGCTCGGCCCAGCGGAGGTACATGCGCTGGAGCTTCTCGGCGAAGTCGGCGGCGTCCACGCCGCCTGCCTCGGCCCGGATGTTGACCAGGGCCTCGCGGGCGTCGTACTCGCCGGAGAGGAGCGTACGGACCTCCATCTCGTCCAGCGCCTTCTTGACGTCCTCCAGCTCGGCCTCGGCCTCGGCGAGCGCGTCGGCGTCTCCTTCGTCCTGGGCGAGCTCGAAGAGGACTCCGAGGTCGTCGATGCGGGCGCGGAGGGCCTCGGCCTTGCGGACTTCGGCCTGGAGGTGCGAAAGCTTGCTGGTGATCTTCTGCGCCGCCTCGGGGTCGTCCCAGAGGGAGGGCGCGGCCGCCTGCTCCTCGAGCGCGGCGACGTCCGCCCTCAGCGCATCCAGGTCCAGAACGGCCTCGATGGACCCCATGGTCGAGGAGAGGGACTTCAGCTCTTCGGAAATATCGACGACTGCCACGGGTCCAGCGTAACGGCTGTCGGAGCGGACATTCCCCGGACGGCATGATCACGATGCGCCGACACCGCTGAATCACGGTTCGCGGGCCCGCCGGTCCGCGGCCTCACCGCCCCGCTGGTCCGGGGCGTCACGGCCCCGCCGGCTCTCGGCGCGGTGGTGCGGGCGCCTCGGCTCAGGGGGTCTCCGGCGCCGAGCTCTCGGTTTCCTGCGGGGGCACGTCCGAGGAGCCGTCGCGCAGCATCAACCAGCCGCCCACACCCAGCGCGGCCACCAGCACCAGGGCGGCGGCGCCCAGGGTGAGGCGGCGCTTGCGGACGGCCGCGGACTTGTTGCGGGCCGAGCCGGGGCGGGGCGCGCCCGGGGAGCGCGGGGCCCGTGCGGTGCCGAGGGGGCCGCCGGAGAGCTCGTCGGGGGCCGGGACGCGCATGCTGGTGTGGGTGTCGCGGTTGGAGTCCGTGGACGAGCCGGGGACCAGCGGCACGGCGCCGCGGCGGCGGGGCGACTCGGCGGGGGCGTACGGCTGCTCGTCGTACGCCCGGGTTTCGGGCTCGGCGCCCGGCTCGTCCACGTCCAGCGGCGGGATGCCGGCCAGCTGCGGAAGCTGCTCGCGCAGCCGGGAGGCGAGCTCGGAGGCGCGCAGCCGGGAGGCCGGGGCCTTGGCCAGGCACTGGACCAGGAGCTGCCAGAGCTCCTCGGGGATGCCGGGGAGGGGGACGACCGTCTCCGTCACATGGCGGCGCAGCACGGCGCCGGGGTGCCCACCACCGAACGGGGTGAAGCCGGCCAGGAGTTCGTACAGGACGGTCGCGAGGGCGTAGATGTCGACTGCGGCACGGGGCGGAAGGCCCTCGACTATCTCGGGGGCCAGGTAGTCCGGAGTGCCGATGATCTTGCTGGCCCTGGTGCGGCCCGGGGTGTCGATCAGCTTGGCGACGCCGAAGTCGGTGAGCAGGGCCGGGTGCGCGTTGCCGGGGCCGAGCGGGCCCTCCATGTCGAGGAGGATGTTCTCCGGCTTGACGTCGCGGTGGACCACTCCGGCGGCGTGCGCGGCGGCCAGGCCGTCGGCGACGTCCGCGATGATCGCGACGGCGGCCTCGGGGGCGAGGCGGCGTTCGCGGTCGAGACGGGTGCGCAGGTCGGTGCCGCGCACCAGGGTCATGACCAGGGCCAGGTCGTTGCCGTCCACCACGAGGTCGCGGACGGCGACGATGTGGGGATGGTCCAGGCCGAGCAGGGCGGTGCGCTCCCGGACGAAACGGCCCACGAGTTCCTGGTCGGACGCGAGGTCCTCGCGGAGCAGCTTGATCGCCACGGGGCCCTCGGGCCCGTCGCCGAGCCACACCGTTCCGGCGCTGCCTCGCCCCAGGATCTGGTGGGCGGTGTACCGGCTGCCGATTTTCCGTGCCAAGACTGCTCCCTCAGCGGCTGGCGGGTGGACCGTCGCTCACGACCCCCGGTCGACAAAGTTACGCGCCGACCGGGGGGTTGAGTGCCTGGGATGGTGCCAGCCCTCGCTTCCGCGGGCGAATCGCGGTGGAATCCGGCCCGCGGAAGTCGACATAGCTACAGAGTCGATGACATGCCGACGCCTTCGCGTCGGACGGCGGTTCAGCTCTTGCCGATGTCGCCGATTTTCGAGACCCAGTCGGTGATATTGGAAATCGTGTCACTGATGGCCTGCCAGTAGCTCTTGCCCTGGCCGATCCAGTCCTGAAGCGGAGTCAGTTCCCAGATCAGCCAGCCCGCGACGAAGAGCAGGACCAGCGTGAACAGGCAGCCCTTGAGGCAGCCGAGGCCGGGAATGCGCATCGGGTTGGCGCTGCGCTGCCGCGGTTCACGGGGAGGGCTCGGCTCGCGGGGCGGGCGGGGTGCGGGCTGCTGCGGGGGCGCGTACGGCTGGGGCTGCTGGGGCTGGAACTGCGGTTGGTACTGCTGCGGTTGGTACTGCTGCGGGGCGTACGGCTGCTGCGGAGCGTACTGCTGCGGCCGGGGCTGGGGCTGGGGCTGCGGCGGCTGGGGCCGCTGGGGGCGGCGGCGCAGCGGGTCCTGGCTGGGGTCGAGGTACTGGACCTGCGTCTGCTCGTTGCGGTCGCGGGCCGCCTGGAGCTGGGACTGCCAGGGATGCGGGCCCTCGGGGCGCGGGGGGTCGTCCGGGCGCGGGGGCATGGGCGGCATGACCGTGGTCGGTTCGGCCTGCCCGTCCTGGCCGGAGGTGTGCGGCAGCACGCTGGTCGCGGCGCCGGGGTCGTAGGAGCCGGCGTTGCTCGGCAGCACCTGCGTCGGGGCGGCGGCGTCCGGGGGCTCCGGAACGTGCGCGGGCGACGGGTCGGGAGCGAGCAGGGACGCCACGTCGTCGGCCGCGGCGATCTCGGCGGCGGAGGCGTGGACGCCGATGCCGGCCGCGACGGTGCGCAGCGCGCGGGCGAGGTTCTCCGCGCTGGGGCGGCGGTCCGGGTCCTTGCTCAGGCAGTGTTCTATGACCGTCCACAGTGGTTCCGGGACGGTGGTGGGGCGGCGGGGCTCCTCGCTGAGGTGCTGGTGCAGGACTTCGAGGGCGGTTCCGCCGGAGAACGGCGGGCGGCCGGTGACCAGCTCGTACAGCAGGATGCCCGCGCCGTAGACGTCGACGGCGGAGGTCTGCGGGCGGCCCTCGGCGGACTCCGGCGCGACATAGGCGGGGGTGCCGACGAACTCGTGGGTCCGGGTGAGCCCCGGGGAGTCGGCCAGGCGCGCGATGCCGAAGTCGGTGAGCATGGGCCGCATCTGCCCGTCGCGCTCGTCGAGCAGGACGTTGGCGGGCTTCAGGTCGCGGTGGACCACGCCGTCGGCGTGGCTGGCGGCGAGCGCGTCCGCGATCTGCGCGGTGAGCAGCGCGGCGGCGACCGGGCTGAACGGGCCGTTCTCGCGGAGGTACCGGTGCAGGTCGGGGCCGTCGATCAGATCCATGACGAGGGCGAGGACATCGCCCTCGACGACCAGGTCGCGGGTGCGCACGATGTTCTCGTGGGTGAGCCGGAGCAGCACCGAGCGCTCGCGCAGGAACCGCATCACGATGTCCGCGTCGTTGGCGAGCTCCTCCTTCAGGACCTTGATGGCCACGGTCGCGCCGGGCTCGCCGGCGACGGCCGCCTCGGCGCCCGCTGCCTCCCGCTGGCGGGCTCGCCAGACGGTGCCCGTGGCGCCGCGCCCCAGCGGCTCCTCAAGCAGGTACTTGCTGCCTACCGGCCGCACGTCATGCGCTCCCTGCAGATCGTGGTGTTCACGGTGTCCCCGGATTCGCACCGGGGGTCCGGCCCACTCTAGTGCCGCTCCCGGCAACGTTCGCCGGTCACTGCACCGGAGGCTCCGGGGGCCGTCGTGACCGGCGCCGTCGCCCGGCGGGCGGCCGGGCGGGGTCCGGCACCCCGCCGCCACGGAACAAGACGCTCCTTTTCCACCGATGGTTGCCGCGCACCCGGCCGACGGGCACCGCGCGCGCCTGCCGGGCCCCGTGCTCCCCGCGTTCCCTGCCGCGTCCGGGGCCGCACCGTCCCGGGTCGGGCGGGTCTGGGGCATTCAGTGGGACCGGGGCCGTGCGGCGGCGACCGGGGGCATACGGCGGGGACCGGGGCCGTGGAACGGCCACCGGGGCCCCGAAGGAAGCTCCGGGAGGGTTCCCGTGCCACGCAATGCGCTCGGATCAGGCACTTATGGGAGCACACTCGGCCATTCAAGATCATTTTCTGACGGCCGCCGGGCGGATTGCCGCCGACAGGTGCGAGGATGCCTACAGCACGGGCCGCGGGAGGGGAAGCCCCGCGACTCGTGACGATCCTGTACCGGACGACGCGTCCGTGCCGGGTGGGGGAGACCGACAGGGCGTTCCCCCTGCCCGGCGCCCCGCGTAGAAGGGACCGCTGACGGCGATGCAGATCCGGCTGACCGTCCTCGCGCCGCGCAGCGGCCAGACCCCGGCGCGCGCCTGTGACGTGCTGGTCACCGCCCCGACCGGGACGGCGCTCGCCGCCGTGGCGTCCGAGCTGGCCTCGGCCGTCTCCGGGCCCGACGGGCCGCCCGCCGGCGGGTCCGTGGCGCTGTTCGCCGGGCGTGAGCGGCTCGACCCGCAGCGGTGCGCGCTGGGTGAGCCCCCGCTGCTCGACGGGGCCGTGCTGTCCCTCCAGGTCCCGGGCGAGGACGAGGCCGGGGACGAGATCGTTCCGGCGCAGTTGCACGTGGTGGCGGGCCCCGACGCGGGCGGGGTCCATCTGCTGCACGGCGGCCGGGTCAGCATCGGCCGCTCCGCCGACGCGGACGTCCCGCTCGACGACCCGGACGTCTCCCGGGTGCACTGCGCGGTGACGGTCGCCGAGGACGGCCTGGTCTCGGTGGCGGACCTGGGTTCCACCAACGGCACCCTGCTCGACGGCCGGGCGGTTCGCGAGCACCCGGTCCGGCTGAAGCCCGGCGCCCTGCTGAGGCTCGGCGAGTCGACACTCCTGCTGGCCTCCGGTGCGCGGACGCCGACGCTGGCGACGGCGCCGGACGGCGAGGGCCACCTGCGGGTGTCCGGCACGGCGGGCGCCGAGGGCGGGCGGCCCGGGGAGCACGACTCCGGTCACGGGCACGCCCCGGCCGTCTTCCCCGGAGCCGGGCCCGGGGCTGCCCCGCAGGACACGCGGGAGGGGGGCGACGGCGGGCATGATGACGCTCCCGGTCCCTCCTCCGGCCTCCCGGAGGACGCCTCCGCCGGCCTCCCGGAAGGTGCCACGCCCCGGCGCGGCGGGATAGGCGCCTGGGCGCGCAAGCTCGCGGGCAGCCGGGGCGAAGCCGTTCATGAGGCGGCGCCCGACGGAGCGGGATCCGCCGCGGCGCCGCACACGCCGTCGGAGGTGCCCCCCGCGGCCTCGGCGGCGGGAAGCGTCTGGCCCGACCCCGCGGCCGTACTGCTGACCGCGCTCGGCCCCGGCCCCCGGCTCTGGGAGCGCGACCCCGCTCACCCGGAGGCGCTCGTGGTGCGGCTGGGCACGACCGACCGGGCCGAACTGCCCGTCGTACCGGTGACCGTGGGACTGCGGGAGGCCGGTTCGCTCGGCCTGGCCGGGCCGCGGAACCGGCTGGCCGGACTCGCCCGTTCCACGGTGGCGCAGCTCGCCGCGCTGCACTCCCCCGCCGACCTGGAGATCGTCCTGATCAGCACGGACCGGTCGCGCGGCGCCGAGGAGCGCAGACGCGAGTGGGCCTGGCTCGGCTGGCTGCCCCATGTGCGCCCGACGCGCGGCCAGGACTGCCGGCTGCTGCTCGCGTACGACCGCGAACAGGCGGCGGCCCGCACGGCCGAGCTGGAACGGCGCCTGGACGAGGGGCTGCTCGGCCCCGGCTGGGCAAGCCAGGACAGGGCCGCGGTCGGGCAGGCCGCCGCACGGCACACGGGGCCGTTCACGGTGCTGGTCGTCGACGGCGACCCCGGTTCGGCGGCGCTGCGCGAGAGCACCGCCCGGCTGGCCGCCGCCGGTGCCGCCGCCGGGATCCATCTGATCTGTCTGGCCGAGACGTCGGCCGCCACGCCCACGTCGCCGGTCGCGGCAACATACGAGGACGCCTGTCACGCCTCGATCGCGTTCCGCGAGTGCGGGGCCGTCGCGATGCTGAGCGGTGACGTGGCGACGGCCCTGCGGCTGCTGCGCACGTCCGACGGCCGGGCCGCCGGACACGGCACCGTCGCCGCGGTGGACGCGGTGTCGGCGCACTGGGCGGAACGCTTCGGCCGGGCCCTGGCCCCGCTGCGCACGGACGCCCCGGCCCCGGCGCACGGACCCGTCTCGACCGCGCTGCCGCTCTCCGCCCGGCTGCTGGACGAGCTGGGCCTGGCCCGGGCCACCCCGGCCTCGTTGATGGCCCGCTGGGCCTCCGCGGCGGACGAACGGCGCCCCGCCTCCCCGGCGCCCGCCACCCGTCGGCCGGTCGGCTCCGCGGGCAGCGGCAGCGGCGGCGCGGGCGAGGCGGACGGCCCCGGTTCGGGCCGCACGCCGTACCCCGCCCAGCGGGCGCGCGGCGTGACCCCGCGCGTGGGCGCCCAGCGCACGGTCGCCGGACCGTCGTACGGACCGGGCGGGTACGGCTCCGCCCCGGGGCGCGCCCCGTACCCCGGCAGCGAGACCGTCACGCATGTCGGCGCGGTCGGCCACGGCCTGGCCCGCGACGATGTGCGCGGAGCGCACGGGGCCCAGGGCGCGCCGGAGGCCGACGAGGGGCCCGGGGGGCGCGCGAACCACGAGGGCCGGGGCTCCGGGGCCGCCCCACGGGTCAGCGGCGGGCGCTACGGCGAGGCGCCCGCGGACGCCCCGGACGCCCGCACGGTCGCCGGATCCGGTCCGTGGAGCGGCGGGGGTGGCCGAGGTGGCGCGGGCGGAGCCGTGGCAGCCCGTGCCGCGGTGGCCCCGCACACCGCCCCGGGCACGGACCCGGGCACCGCGGCGGGAAGGGCCGCGGGCGCGGAGGTGGCCGCCGCCACCCGGAGACGGGCGTCCCCCGCCCCCGCCTTCGGTCGCCCCTACGTGGTGCTGGGCGCCGGGCCGCAGGGCCCGGTCGGCGTGGATCTGACGGAGGAGGGCCCCCATCTCCTCGTCGAGGGGCCGCCCGGCAGCGGGCGCACGGAGCTGCTGCGCGCCGTCGCCGCCTCGCTGTCCGCCGCCGACCGGCCCGACCGGCTGGGCATCGTGCTGGTGGACGGCTCCGGCGGCGAGGGCCTGGCCCCGTGCGCCGAACTCCCGCACGCCTTCGCTCATCTGGTGGCCTGCGACCCGGTGCGGATGCGGGAGTTCGCGCAGGCGCTGGGCGGTGAGCTGAAGCGGCGAGCCGAGCTGCTGGGCGAGGAGGACTTCGGCGGGTGGCACCGGCAGCGGGAGCTGGCGCGGCGGATGGTCGGCCAGCGCCCGCCGAGCGCCGCGGAGCAGCGCGGCGACCTGGACTCCCCGATGAGCGGGACGCTCCGGCTGCGCCCCGCGGGTGCGCGGCCCGAGGTCCCCGGGCCGACCCCGCTGCCCCGGCTGGTCGTCCTGGTCGACGACTTCGACGCGCTGGTCGCCCCCTCGCTCGGCAATCCCGGTCGCCCCGCCGCCGGTTCGGTCGTTCGGGCGCTGGAGGCCGTGGCCCGGGAGGGCGGCCGGCTCGGCGTCCATCTGGTCGCGGCATCGGCCCGCCCGGAGCGCACGGAGGACACGGACCTCGCTCAGGGAGCCCGGCTGCGCATCGTGCTGGACGCCCCGGCCGTTCCGCGCTCGCCCGAGGACCCGGAGCCCGGACGCGGCCGCCTGGGCCATCCGGACGGGCGGGTGACGCCGTTCCAGGGCGGCCGGGTGACAGGACGCATACCGCGTACGGCGACATCGCGGCCCACCGTCGTCCCGCTGGACTGGGAGCGGATGGGGGACCCGCCGACCCGCCGCCCGGTCCGCGAGCTGGGCAACGGCCCGACGGACCTGGCGCTGCTGGCGAGTGCGCTGGAGCGGGCGGCGCGGACGGTGAACGCCGAACCGGTGGCCCCGCTCGGGCCCGTCCACTCCTGAGCGTCCCCGCCCCATCCACCTCGTCCGCCCCTGCCCGGCCGCCCCGGCCCGTTCCCGTCCTGCCGCGGGGCCGGTCCGGGCCGCCGACCCGGTGTGTCCGGTCCGCTGCATCCGGTCCGATGCGTCCGCCGGAACCGCCCGCACACCCCGCGCCCTCCCTTGATGGCACGTCACGAGCCCATCACGATCAAGGAGTTGTTCCGGGAAGCGGTATTGCGGGCCTCGTACACGCAGCGTAGGACTGTGCGCACACGACGATGTGAGAGACGGGGAAGCTATGCGCACGACCCATCGGATCAGCAGAGCCGCCGTGGTGTTCACCGCCATCGGCACACTGGCCCTCACCGGTTGCGGTGGCAGCGACGACAGCGGAAAGGGAGAGCCCGACCGGAACTCCGGAAGCGGCAAGCCGAGCGCGTCGGACGTGGTCCTGCCGAAGCTGGACGGCGAGAAGCTGTCGGTCGCGGCGGTCTGGACCGGGGCGGAGCAGGCCAACTTCGTCAAGGTGCTCAAGGAGTTCGAGAAGCGCACGGGAGCGACGGTCACCTTCGTCCCGGCGCAGGACCCGATCATCAACTTCCTCGGTACGAAGATCGCGGGCGGCCAGCCGCCGGACATCGCGATGATCCCGCAGGTCGGCGCGATCCAGCAGGCGGCCGAGAAGAAGTGGGCCAAACCGGTCGGTGCCGAGGCCAAGGCCCAGTTGACCAAGAACTACGCGAAGGTCTGGCAGGACCTCGGCTCGGTGGACGGCACCCAGTACGCGGTCTACTTCAAGGCCGCCAACAAGTCCCTGATCTGGTACAACGCCAAGGCGTTCGAGAACGCGGGCGCGTCCGAGCCGAAGACCTGGAAGGACTTCCTCGCGACGGCCGAGACGGTCTCCGCCTCGGGCGTCGCCCCGGTCTCGGTCGGCGGCGCGGACGGCTGGACCCTCACCGACTGGTTCGAGAACGTCTACCTCTCCCAGGCGGGCCCGGAGAAGTACGACCAGCTGGCCAAGCACGAGATCAAGTGGACGGACCCGTCCGTCAAGGACGCGCTGATCAGCCTTGCCGAGCTCTTCGGCAAGCCGTCGCTGATCGCGGGCGGCGCCGACGGCGCGCTGCAGACGGAGTTCCCGACCTCGGTCACCCAGACCTTCACCGGGGGCGACCAGCCCAAGGCGGCGATGGTGTTCGAGGGCGACTTCGTGGCCGTCAACATCGCGCAGACGAAGGCGAAGATCGGGACCGACGCCAAGGTGTTCCCGTTCCCGGCCGTCGGCCCCGAGTCCCCGTTGGTGACGGGCGGCGACGCGGCGGTGGCGCTGAAGGACGGCAAGGGTGCGCAGGCCCTGCTGACCTGGCTGGGCTCGGTCGACGCGGCGCAGATCATGGCCGGGCAGGGCGGCTTCATCTCCCCGAACAAGGCCCTGGACCCCGCCGCTTACCCGAACGAGGTGCAGCGCACCATGGCGAAGGCGCTGGTCGCGGCGGGTGACGCGGTCCGGTTCGACATGTCCGACCAGGCCCCGCAGTCGTTCGGCGGGACGCCCGGAAAGGGCGAGTGGAAGATCCTCCAGGACTTCCTGAAGAACCCGAAGGACATCGCGGGGACCCAGGCGAGACTGGAGTCCGAAGCGGCCAAGGCGTACAAGAGCTGACGCGATGACGACAGCCGCAGCGGGGGGCGCCGACGAGGTGCCCCCCGCCGACCCTCATGCGTCCGCGCGTCCGCCGCTGCCCGCGCCCCGGAAGCCGTCCGGCGGTCCGGGGGACGCGGGTCCGGCGGGCGCCCCGTCCGGCTCCCCGAGGCGCCGCCTGCGGAGCGTGACCGGTACCCGCCGGATGCTCGCCGCGCTCTTCCTGGCGCCCGCGCTGGTGCTGCTCGGCGCGCTCGTGGTCTACCCGATCGGGTACTCGGTCTACCGGTCCTTCCTCGACCAGGCGGGCACGGGCTTCGCCGGATTCGACAACTACAAGGCGCTGTTCACGGACGAGACCATCCGCACGGCGATCCAGAACAACGCGATCTGGGTGGTGTTCGCGCCGACGGTCGCCACGGCCCTCGGGCTGATCTTCGCGGTGCTGACCGAACGCGTCCGCTGGGGAACGGCGTTCAAGCTGGTCGTCTTCATGCCGATGGCGATCTCCATGCTCGCCGCGGGCATCATCTTCCGGCTGGTGTACGACCAGGCCCCGGAGCGCGGCGTCGCCAACGCCGTATGGGTGGGGGTGCACGACACGTTCGCCGAGTCGGCGGGCTACCCGAACGCGCATCCGCTGCCCGTGCATCCGCTGAAGGCGGGCGGCGGCGGTTCGTTCGTCACCAAGGAGCCGGTGCGGGCCGGGCAGCCGGTACGGCTGCCCCTGGTCGGCGTGGCCCCGGCGAAGATGCCCTCGGACGCGAAGCCCGCGCGGGCCGCCGCGGCCGAGCCCGGAAAGGTCACCGGCACCGTGTGGCTGGACTTCACCCGGGGCGGCGGTGGCCGGCCCAACGTCATCGACCCCGAGGAGCTGGGGCTCAGGGGCGTCGAGGTCGAGGCCGTCAGGGGCGGCGAGGTGGTGGCCCGGGCGACCGCGGGCGCGGACGGGGTGTTCACCCTGCCCGCCTCCGCCGACGGCGCCGAACTCCGGCTCCCCGCATCGAACTTCACAGAGCCGTACAACGGTGTCGAGTGGCTCGGCCCGACCCTCGTCACCCCGGCGATCATCGGTTCCTACGTGTGGATGTGGGCCGGGTTCGCGATGGTGCTGATCGCCGCGGGCCTGGCCGGGCTGCCCCGCGAACTCCTCGAAGCGGCCCGGGTGGACGGCGCCAACGAGTGGCAGGTGTTCCGCCGGATCACGGTGCCGATGCTCGCACCGGTCCTCTCGGTGGTGCTGGTCACGTTGATGATCAACGTCCTGAAGGTCTTCGACCTGGTCTTCATCATCGCGCCGGGCTCCTCGCTGGCCGACGCGAACGTGCTGGCGCTCCAGCTCTACCGCTCCTCGTTCGGCACCGAGGCGAACCTCGGCATCGGCAGCGCCATCGCCGTACTCCTGCTGCTGCTGGTGCTCCCGATGATGTACGTCAACATCCGCCGGATCCGGAAGGAGGGGCGCCGATGACGACCGCCTCGACCACGTCCGCCGGGGCCGGGCCGGTGCGGGCCGAACGGTCCCTGGCCGCCCGGGCCGCGGCCCGCGCCGGGGGCGGCGCGATGCGGGTCTTCCTCGTCCTGGTGGGCCTGTTCTGGCTGATGCCGACCATCGGGCTGCTGCTCTCCTCGCTGCGCGGCGCGGAGGACATCGCCTCCAGCGGCTGGTGGCGGGTGTTCACCGCCCCGTCGCAGCTCACCTTCGACAACTATGCCCGGCTGCTGGACAATCCGACGATCACCCATTCCATCCTGAGCACGGTCCTGATCACCGTTCCGTCGACCGTTCTCGTCGTCGTCCTCGGTTCCCTGGCCGGATACGCCTTCGCCTGGATGGACTTCCCCGGCCGCGACTGGTGGTTCCTGGTCGTGGTGGGGCTGCTGGTGGTCCCGGTGCAGGTCGCCCTCGTACCGGTCTCGAAGCTCTTCGGCGCGGTCGGGATCTTCGAGACGACGTTCGGCGTGGTGCTCTTCCACACCGCCTTCGGCCTGCCCTTCGCGATCTTCCTGCTGCGGAACTTCTTCGCGGAGATCCCGAGGGAGCTGCTGGAGGCGGCACGGCTCGACGGGGCGGGCGAGCTCCGGCTCTTCACCCGGGTCGTGATGCCGCTGGGCGGTCCGGCGATCGCCTCGCTCGGCATCTTCCAGTTCCTGTGGGTGTGGAACGACATGCTGGTCGCGCTGATCTTCGCGGACTCCGGATCGCCGCCGATCACGGTGGCGCTCCAGCAGCAGGTGCGGCAGTTCGGCAACAACATCGACGTGCTGGCCCCCGGCGCGTTCGTCTCGATGGTCATTCCGCTGGCCGTCTTCTTCGCCTTCCAGCGCCAGTTCGTCTCCGGTGTGATGGCGGGCGCGGTGAAGTAGCTGCAGCGCCGCCGGACGGGCCGGGAGCGGGACCCGTCCGGCGGCGCGGTCAGCGTTGCTGCCCGGCCATCACCGTGATCAGCCCGATGACCACGAGCAGCGAGCCTCCCCAGGTCCACAGCGAGGTCCGTTCGTGCAGCACGGTCGCCCCGGCCAGCACGATCAGCAGATATCCGAGCGCGTTGAACGGATAGGCGATGGACAGCGGCACCGTCGCCAGGGTGGTCATCCAGGCGACGGCGGACACCGCGAAGACCAGCAGGCCGAGGACGACCCAGGGACTGGCCGCGGCACGCAGGGCCACGGACCCGCCACCGTGCGCGGCGGCGGCAGCGGCCCCCTTCATCCCGTGCTTGAGCATGATCTGGCCGCCCGCCGAGGAGAACACGGCGAACAGCAGCAGCATCAGACTGGGGACGGTCAAGGTCTTGCTCCTGACTGCGGCGGCCGGGGGCCCGGACGACGGGGCGGGGGTGGGACGGGGGACGGTCGCCCCGGACACCGGACCGGTCGCCTCCAGTGCGGTCCCGGTCGCTTCCGGTACAGCCCTGGGCACTTCCGGTACGGGGCCGGCCGCCCCGGACGCCGCTCCGGACGCCCGACCGGTCGTCCGCGTCACCGGCCGCGTCGTCTCAGACCCCGACCCGGTCGGCCGGGACGTACTGTCGGTTGAGGATGTCCTGAACATCGACGTGCTCTCCAGCGATGATCGTCTCGGCGGCGTGCGGGGTGAGCAGGGCGACGTGCTGATAGCCGAACAGCGTCGGCCGGAGCCGGGTGAGCAGCTTCGACAGCCCGCCGAGGACCGCGGGGAGCGGCCCTCCGCCGAGCAGTGCCCAGAACGGAGCCCCGGTGGACGTGATGTGGAGGATGTCGTACCCGGCGCCACGGACGGTGCGGCGCAGGCTGGCCCGGGTGAAGAAGCGCAGATGCGTCTCGTCGAGGATGCCGCGCCGGTCGTAGTCGAAGACCCCGAGCCCGACCCGCAGCCGGGAGTACCAGTGGCTGAAGTTCGGTACGGAGAGCAGCACATGGCCGCCGGGCCGCAGCACGGTCGCGAGTTCGGTGAGGAGCCGCTCGGGCCGGGAGAGGTGCTCGATGACGTCCCCGGCGACCACGTAGTCGTAGCCGGTGCCGACCTCCGCCGGCAACCCCGCCTCCAGGTCGGCGAGGTGGAAGTGGCTGCACCTCTCGCGCACCCCGGGGACCTCGACGAGGTCGACGCCCGTCACCACGTGGCCGAGGGCTTCGAGACGCTGCGCGAACAGGCCGCCCGAGCAGCCGAGATCGAGGACCCGGCCGGGCGGCAGACCGCGCATCCGCTCCAGGATGACGGCGTGCGAGGAGCCGTCTCCCTCCTTGAACGCGTACTCGACGGGTTTCGGGATCCAGGGACAGGTGCCGAATCCCTTGACGGCGAAGCGGTATTCGAGGACGTCCTTGATGACGTCCTTCGCATATTTCATGCCATTGACGTAGCAGATCTCGTCGCCGTAGTAGGTGGGGACGGGGATCTCCTTGATCCGCATTCCGGCGTCGAGGAGCTGGACGATGATCTGGGTGTCGAAGTCGAACGCATCGGTGTTCCGGTCGATCGGCAGTTTTTTGAGCGCGGCGACGCTGTAGGCGCGGTATCCGGAGTGGAATTCGGTGAGCCGCGAGCCGAGGAGGGCGTTCTCCAGGCGGGTGAGAATGCGGTTGCCGAGCCATTTGTACATCGGCATACCGCCCTTGAGGGCGGAGCCGGATTTCATCATCCGCGAGCCGAACACGGCCTCGCATTCGCCGCGTTCGATCGGCGCGACCATTTCGGGCAGGAGTTCGGGGGCGTACTGTCCGTCGCCGTGCAGCAGCACGACGATGTCGAGTCCGTGGTCGGCGGCCAGGGCGTAGCCGGCCTTCTGATTCCCGCCATATCCGAGGTTCTTGGTGTGCCGCATGACGACCGTCCGCGGCATCCCCTCCGTCTGCGACCAGCGGCAGCCCGCGGTGAAGGTCGCGTCATGGCTCGCGTCGTCGAGAATGAGGATCTCGGCGACCTTGGACCGGAAGTCCTCCGGGATGCGGTCGAGGGTCCTCTCCAGTGTCGTCTCGGCGTTGTACGCGACCACCAGGATGCCGATCCTGGGGCTCGGGCTTTCCTTCACGGAACGTTCTCCAGTCGTGCTCGGTGCTCGGTACTGAGGTCCAGGAGTCCGGCGCTCGGCGGCTCGGGGCCGGAGGTCCGGCGGCCCGATGGCCCTGCGGCCCGTGGCCCGGGGGCGGGAGCCGGGAGGTTCGGGGCCCGGGGCCCGGCGGGACGGCGGGTCACTTGGCGGGGGAACCGGCGGGCCGCGAGGAGCGGGGCGCGGTGAGCGGGGCGGGCCCGGCGGCGCACCGGGCGGAGGGCACGGACGCCGGCGCGGCGAGGATCGCGCGCACCCCGCCGGCGAGGCCGACGGCCAGGACGACCCAGCCGGCCTCGCCCAGGTGCATCACGGTCTCGCTCCAGCGCACGGCGGAACGCCCCATGTATCCGAGGAGCGCGGTCAGTCCCAGCAGGCAGCCGTACGCGGCGCCCTCCCAGAACCCGACGAGGAAGAGCCCGGCGGCCGCCCAGGTCAGGTACTGGAGGGCGGACGCGGTGGAGAGCAGCAGCAGCAGTCCCATCGTGAGGCCGACGACGACGGGCAGTTGCACGGGCCGCAACCGGGCGAGCCACGCCCCGGCCACCGCACAGGTGAGCACGAAGAGGAAGTGCCCGCCGCCCTGGACGAACGCGATGAAGGCGTCCGGCAGCCCGAACAGGTCGGCGAACCGGACGACGCCCCAGAGGCGGTGGTCGCCGCCCGCGTACTCCAGGACGTTCTCCTTGAGGTCCTGCGGCACGGTCGCCACAACGGGCCCCCAGACGAGGGCGGTCAGGGCGGTGAACGCGGCGGTGAAGCGGACGAGGGCCGGACGCCCCGCCCGCAGCGCGACGACGAACATCGCCGGAATCGTCACCACCGGAATGAACTTGACGCTGATCGAGAGCGCCGCGGCCAGCCCGGCGGCCAGCGGTGCCTTCCGGTCCACGAGCAGGTGGGCGGCGGCCAGGGCGAAGGTGATGGCGACCGCGTCGGTGTTTCCGTGGTAGCCGGACGTGGCGATGAGCACGGGGCAGAGGGCGACGCCCGCCCCGCAGGCGACCGCCGTGCCCATGGAGCGGCGTCGGCGCACGATTTCGAAGACCAGGAGCGCACAGCAGAAATCGGCGATCGAGGCGGGCGACCTGATCAGGATTCCGAACGGGATTCCGAGTTCGGAGAGTTCATGGAAACCGAGCAGCAGCCATCCCGCCAGGGGTGGATGGTTGTAGACGGGCAGTCCCGGCAGCGGTTGTTCGTAGATCCGAATGGGGCCGTAACGCGCGACGGCCTCGGCGAAACCGCGAAAGATGTGTACGTCGGCCGGTCCGGGTTTGTTGGCCGCGATCAGCATTCGGGTGAGGAGACCCACGGCGGCGACGGCGAGCACCATTGCTCTCGCTCGTCGCACGCCCCAGGTCTCGCACCGCGTTCGGATACCCATGAAAACAGAACGTAGCAACCCGTGGACGCCGAGTGACGCATCGTTGCTTCCGGTGTGCGGACCGCCGCGTCGATTCCCTGCGGAGCAGGGTGGACGCCCGTATTCCCGAATCACTCGAACGGATCAGCCGGAAACGCTCACCTCCGGCCCGCCCGGCCGGCCCCGTTCCCGTTCCCGTTCCCGTTCCCGTTCCCGTTCCCGTTCCCGTTCCCCCGGAGCATCCGGTCGGCCACGTCCGCCGCCGCGTGCCCGTGGTCCAGGTCGCAGAAGTCCCGGCGGAACGCCTCGTACGCCCGCGCGTGGCCCCGTGTGGCGCGCTCCGGGTCGCGCAGCGCCTCGACGAGTCCGGTGGAGCCGGGGATCAGCGGGCCGGGGGCCCGTGCCTCGAAATCGAAGCAGAAGCCGCGCAGGGTGTCGCGGTAGTGCGCCAGGTCGTAGCTGTGGAACAGCATCGGGCGGCCGGTCAGGGCGAAGTCGAACATCAGCGAGGAGTAGTCGGTGACCAGGGCGTCGCTGATCAGCATCAGCTCTCCCGCGTCCGGGTGGCGCGAGACGTCGCGGACGAAGCCGCTTCCGCCGTCCGGCAGCCGGTCGGCGACCAGGTGGTGGCGGCGTACCAGCAGTACGGTGTCCGGGCCGAGTTCGCGTTCGGCGGCTGCCAGGTCGAGGCGCAGGTCCAGGGCGTACCGCCCACCGCCGCGCGGCTGGTCGTCGCGCCAGGTCGGCGCGTACAGCACGACCCGTCGGCCCTCGGGGATGCCGAGCCGTTCCCGTACGCCCGCGGCGACCTTGGCCCGGTCCGGGGCACGGAACAGGTCGTTGCGGGGGGCGCCGCACTCCAGGACCTCGCCCCGGTAGCCGAACGAGCGCCGCAGGACCGGGGTGGAGAAGCCGTTCGGGGAGACCAGGACGCTCCACTGGCGTGCGCGCCGCTCGATGGTGGCGAGGCAGGCGGCGTCGGCCCATGCCGCGCCCGCGAGGTCGAGGCCGATGCGCTTGAGGGGCGTGCCGTGCCAGGTCTGGACGACGAACTGGTCGTCGCGCCGCTCGAACCACTCCGGGAGCTGGGTGTTGGTGACGACGTACCGGCTGGTCGCCAGCGCCTCGTGCCAGGCGGCAGAACCGTGTTCGACGGCGGTGACCCCGGCCGGGACGCGCGCCTGCCGGTCGCGCACCACCCACAGGTGCTCGAACTCGACGCCCCGCCGTACCAGTTCCTCGTGGACGGCGCGGGGCGAGTCGGAGTACTGCCGGCCGTCGAAGCTGCTGTACAGGACGGTGTCGCGCGCGGGCGCGGTGCGGCTGCTCCGGTAGGTGCCGCGCAGCAGCCGTCTGCCGCGCGCACCGCGTTCGGCGGCGGGGAGCACCGGCGCGGAGTCGATCAGCAACTGGTCGTGGCAGCGCCGTTCGACGACGTACACACGGCCGTCGAGGGTGCGGGCGGCGGGCAGGGTGCGGTGGGCGGCGGCCGGGACGCGCAGCGGGGTCTCATACGCGTCCCCGTCCGCGCCGGGTTCGCGGAGAAAGAGGTACCAGCGGCCCTCGCCCAGCGGCAGCGGTCCGCCGGGCCCGTCGACGGCGTCCGGCCGGAACACGGACCGGAACCGCCGCGCCCCGTCGGCCCCGTGGAACGCGACGGGGAGGACGGCCTCCTCGTCGTGGCCGCTGTGCCGGGCCACGAGTGCGGCGGGGCGTCCGGAACATCCTGGGAAGGTGCCCTCCAGGACGATCCGCCCGTCGTCCGTCCAGGTCGCGAGGTCGACGGCGGGCTGTACGGTGCGGTCGCCGATCAGCAGATCGCCGCGCGCGCTCGCGGTGAGCCCGAGTTCACGCCGAGGCTCCCGGTCCGGCCCCGCTCCGCGCGGTGCGCCTCCGTCCCGTACGCCTCCGGCCTGCATGCCTTCGTCCCCGTCCAGCGGGTAGCGGCCCGGAAGCACCGGCCCCGGAACGTCGATCGGCGTCCGGCGCCCGTCCGGGCCGAGGAGGTGCACGCTGTACGCGATCTGCGCGGGCGGCTCCCCCTCCCCCGCGCCCGCACGGGCGCCGGCGAACGCGCCGAGCGGGACGGTGGCGGTGAAGCGGCGCCATCCGGACGACGCGGGTCCGGTGTCGTGGACCGCGACCGGGCTGTCGAAGGAGGACCCGGAGGGGTGGTGGGTGAGGGCGAGAAGCAGCGGCCCCTCGGCGAGGCGGGCGCGGACCATTCCGTCGATCACCACGCTGTCGCACCGACCGTCCGGGCCGCCGGTGCCGCCCGCCCGGTGGGACTCGAAGCGGGCGTCGATCCGTTCGGCGTGCAGCACCAGCGTGTCGTCGTCGAAGGCGGGCACGATCCGGTGGTCGCCGTCGGGCCGGTGCACGGGCGGCGGGGCGGCGGCCTCGTCCGTCGACAGGGCGGAGCGGCGCAGCATGCCGTGGCCGGCGATGCCGATCTCCAGCCGCCAGGTGAGGCTCGCGGGCCCGCGGTGGGCGTCGATGCGGAGCCGGGCCGGGTCGATGTCCGTCTCGAAGCCGGACCGGTCGTAGTCGTGCAGGCTCTGCCGCGACCGGGCGGTGGCCTCGGGGTCGACGACGGTCCGCAGCCACAGCGGCACCAGGCGTCTGCGCCCGGCCCTCAGCCAGCCGGCGCGGATCTCGCCGACCCGCGAGGCGGCGGGGAGGTTGCGGATGTACGCGTATCCGGACAGGTGCAGCCTGCCGTCCTGCCAGCGGGCGTTCCGGAGCCGGGCGGTGAGCGGCAGGTCCCGCTCGGTGACCTTGAGCACCGGGCGCGGGACGGGGCCGGTGAGCACCGGGAAGGAGGCGGTGCGGCGCCGCATGCCGCGTACCGCGAACGCGCCGGGTTCGGCGGCGTCGTGGGCCAGCAGGGCCAGCAGCTCCTCCGTCCTTCGCTCGCGCACGAGGTGCCACATCAGCCGCAGCCGCACCGGCAGCGCGTCCAGCACGGCGGGGTCGACCTGGTCGGTGAACTCGTTGGCGTACGTGAAGAACGCGCGCCGGTAGTCCTCGTCCCCTCCGGGCAGCGCCTCCATGAAGTGCCGGAGGTCGTCGGCGAGCACGTGCTCCTCGTACCGCCGCTTGTCGGCGGCGCCGCGGTGCTCGTCGAGGAAGGCGGAGACACCGAGGACGTGCGAGGCCCGGTCCTGGACGCCCCGGACGACGGCGCGGCGGGAGGGGGCCGAGCCCGGCCGCTCGCGCCAGTGGTAGACCGGCTCCTTCAGCACGTCGACGGACCGGGCCAGGAAGTGGGCGGGCAGGACGACCGGGATGTCCTCGTGGAGCGCGCCGACGGGGAAGGCGAAGGCGTGCTCGTCCCAGAAGGAGCGGCGGAAGACCTTGTTGCAGGCGATCCGGTCGGCGGCGAGGTCCCAGTCGCGGGAGATGTGGGTGCGCAGCCGGGTCGTCGCCATCGGCCTGCGGAAGTCGGGCGACTGCTGGAGCGTCCCGGAGCGACGCAGCCGCAGCACGTTGCCGGACGCGAAGTCGGAGCCGGTCTCCTCCAGGGCCCCGACGAGGAGTTCGTACGCGCGGGGCGGGATCACGTCGTCGCTGTCGACGAAGGCGAGGTGGCGGGCGCCCGGGTCGCAGTGGCGGACCCCGGTGTTGCGGGCGTGCCCGGGGCCGCCGTTGGCCTGGCTGACGAGCCGGAAGCGGCGGTCGCGGGCGGCGAAGCCGGTGGCCAGGCCCGCGCTGCCGTCGGTGGACCCGTCGTCGACGATCACCACTTCCAGGTCGCTCATGGTCTGCTCGGCGAGGGACTTCAGGCAGTCCGTCAGATAGAGCTCGACGTTGTGGACGGGTACGACGACACTGAGCCGTGGCGGCATGGTGGGCACGTCCGTTCATCGGGGCCTGGCTGTGCGTACGGCTCAACCGCCTGGGCGGCCGGGGGTCACCGCTCACGGTCTCTCCCGAACGGGTGGCGTCCGGCGCGGCGCGCTGACGAAACGTCAACCGGCGGCGAACATGTGCGCAGGCCGGGCCGGGGGCCACCGGCCCCGTGGCCGAGCGCGGACTCCGGGGTCGCCCGGAGACGTCCCGGGGTGCGGTGGACCGCCACGGCGAAGCCGAGCACCGGCACGGCTACCGAGCGGGGCCGTGTCCACCGCTTCCAGCACCGCACGTCCGCGGCCTTTGGCCCCCGTGTTCACCCGATCGGGGCAGTGCCGGTGACCGTGTGCGTCCGCCCCTGTTGTCCGTGCATGAAACCGCGCCTCAGTGTCGTCGTCCCGGTCCACAACGTCGAGGACTGCCTGGAGGACTGCCTGCGGTCGCTGGCCGGACAGACGGTCTCCGACATCGAGGTGGTCCTCGTCGACGACGGTTCGACGGACGGCAGCACGGACATCGCCCGGGGTTTCGCCGCCCGCGACCGCCGCGTCCGCTATGTGCGCCGGGACAACGCCGGGCTGGGCGCGGCCCGAAACACGGGCGTGCGGCACACCTCTCCGGACGTGCCGTACCTCGCGTTCGTCGACAGCGACGGCGTCGTCGTGCACGACGCCTTCCAGCGGATGCTGGCCTCGCTGGAGACGACCGGGGCCGACTTCGCCACCGGCAACGTGTGGCGGCTGGACGAGCGGGGGCGGCGGCAGGCGTGGCAGTACCGCTGGCTGACCACCACCCGGACGCGCACCCACATCGGCCGCGAACCCCGGCTGCTCGCCGACCGGATCGCCTGGAACAAGGTGTTCCGGCGCTCCTTCTGGGACCGTCACTCCTTCATGTTCCCGGAGGGGAGGCTCTGCGAGGACGCCCCTGTGACGATCCCGGCGCACTACCTCGCGGGCGCGGTCGACGTGCTGCACGAACACGTCTACTACTGGCGGATGCGGGATGGTTCGGTCACCCGGAGGCGTACGGACGCGCGGGGCGTACGGGACCGGATCGCGGCGTGCGAGCGGGTCAGCGCGTTCCTGGCGGACCGGGGCGGGCTGGCGGGCGCCGGTGCGCGACGGCGTTACGACCTGTCGTGCCTGCGCGACGATCTCGTGCACTGCTTGGAGGGGCTCGCGCGGGGCGGGCCCGCGTACCGGGAGGCGTTCATGGCGGGCGCGGGCGCGTTCCTGGACCGGATGGAGCAGATGGACGCGCCGGGGCGGGACGCGCTCCAGGAACTGCCCGCGGCACTGCGGATCAAATGGCGGCTGGTGCGGGAGCGCAGACTCGCCGAGCTGCTGTCCGTGCTCGCCTTCGAACGGGCCAACGGGTCGGGGGCGTTCATGGTCGACGGCGTGCCGGGGCTGCGACAGGCCGGTCTTCCCGGGCTGCCGGACCTCACCCGCCTGGCACGCCCCGATCTCCCGGCCGTGGCCCGGCTGCTGGAGGCGCGGTGGGGCCACGACGGGAAGCTGAGGCTGCGCGGCTACGCGTACGTCCGCAACCTTCCGGCCGCCTCGCCGCGGACTTCGCTGAAGATGGGCATGGTGTACGCGGTCCATGGCAGACAACTGCGCACCGTGCCGCTGCGAAACGTTCCCGCACCGGAGGCGACGATCAACTCCGGTCAGGAGCTGCACTGTTACGAGAACTCCGGCTTCGAGCTGACCATCGATCCACGCCGGTTGCGGTCCGGCGAATGGCTGGTGGGCGTCATGGTGGCCGCCCAGGGAACGGTCCGCCGGGTGGCCCTGCGCGCGGTGGAGGCCGGGACCGTCCAGCCGCTCGTCCACGACCTGGGTGACGGGCGGCGGGCGGTGCTCGACTACCGGCGCGAGCGGCTGCGGCTGACCCTGGAGCAGCTCCCGGCCCGGTGCGAGGACCGGCACTTCGGCCGGGATCTGGAGCTGACGGGGCGGCTGTACGCGGGCCCCCGTCCGAAGGCCGTGGTGCTGGCCTGTGACGGGGTGCCGGACCAGGAGTTCGGCCATCCGGTCGCATGCCGGGCGGACGGCCGGTTCACGGTACGGATCCCGCTCGCCGACCTCGCCGGGATGGCATCCGCACCGGCGGCCCCGCACCCGGCGCCGCGCGAGGTGGAGCCGGAGCCCGGCGGGCGGTGGCGGGCCCGGCTCGTCCTGGCGGACGGTTCACGGGTGCCGCTGGCCGCGGCCCCGGAGACGGCTCCGCCGGTGGTGGCGGACGCGGCGGGCGAACTGGTGCTGGACCTGAGCGGACAGCCGTTCGTGGACGCGGCCGTGTGGACGGCGGAGGGCGCCCTGCGGATCGAGGGGGTCGCGGGGGCCGGGACGGGGCTGCGGCAGGAGGAGGGTCCGGCCCGCCTGGTCCTGCGGCACGAGGAACTGCGCGAGACGGTGGCGGTCCCGGTCACCCACGCGCCGCCGTCCACGGGAGCGGAGGCGTACGGGAAGAAGGGTGCCGGTGCGCGCGCGGGCGCGGACGGAAGGGGCGGCTCCGGAGCGTACGAGCAGGCGGGCGCCTACGGGGAGCCGGGCCACGGAACACACATCGGCACGGGCCCCGGAACACACGCCGGCCCGGGAACGGCCGGGGCGTACGAGGGCACGGGCACGGGGACGTACGAGGGGCGCCGCTTCACCGCGTTCCTCGCGCCGAAGGTGGCGGCGGGGCTGCACGAGGGCTGCTGGGACGCGTATCTCGGCGGCCGGCCGGTCCGGGTGCTGACCGCGCTCGGCGCCCGGCTTCCGCTGCCCCGCAGCGGCACGGACCCGGCGGCCCCCTCCTCCGGCCGGGAGTTCGCCCTGGACCGCCGGTTCGGCGACCGGATGGCGCTGCGGGCCGGGCCGGTCCTCGCGGTCACCGAGCGGGGCGCGTACCGACGGGCCCAACTGCGCGGCAGGCACTACCCGGCGCGGCGCGCACTCCCGTTGCGGGACACCGTCCTGTACTCCGGCGGCCGGGCGGGCGGCGGCGCACCACGCGCCGTGCACGCCGAACTGGTGCGCCGGGGCGTGAACGCGGAGCACCTCTGGGTCACCGACGGTCTCCACGGCCATGTCCCGCACACCGCGGTCCCCGTCGTCGAGCACAGCGCCGCCTGGTACGAGGCGCTGGCCCGGTCCCGCCGGATCGTCACCGCCGGACAGCTCCCCGAGTGGTTCCGACGGCGGCCTGGCCAGACGGTCGTGCAGACCTGGCACGGCACTCCGCTCGGCCGTTTCGGCACCGACCTGGGCGGCACCCTGTACGCGGACCACCAGCGGCTGGCCTCGCTGCCGAGCCAGGCGGCCCAGTGGTCCGTCCTGGTCTCCCCCAGCCGCCACTCGACACCGCTGCTGCGCCGCGCGCTCGGCTACGGCGGCGAGGTCCTGGAGGCGGGCTCCCCGGCCAACGACCTGCTCTTCGCCGCCGACCGGGCCAAGACCGCCGAACGGCTGCGCCACCGGCTCGGCATCCCGGACGGCCGCCGCGTCGTGCTGTACGCGCCGACCTACCGCGACCACCTCACCCATCCGGCCGGCGCCGACGACGGCGAGGACCCCCGCTACCGCTGGGACCCGGCCCTCGACCTGCCCACCCTGGCCCGCTCCCTGGGCGACGGCCACACCCTGCTGGTCCGGCGCCATCCCCGGGTGACCGGGACCGTGCCCGAGGAGCACGGGGTGCGCGACGTGTCGGCGCACCCGGACGTCGTGGAGCTGCTGCTGATCGCCGATGTGCTGGTGACGGACTACTCGGGCGTGATGTTCGACTTCGCGCACACCGGCCGGCCGATGCTCTTCCACACCTACGACCTGACCCACTACCGCGACACGGCGCGCGGCTTCTGCCTGGACTTCGAGAACCGGGCCCCGGGCCCGCTGCTCCCCCACACGGAAGCCGTCGCCGCCGTACTGCGCGACACCGGCGCCCTGGCCGCTTCGGCCGCCCGGTACGTTGCGGAGTACGAGAGCTTCCGCCGCGACTTCTGCGACCTGGACGACGGCCGAGCGGCGTCCCGCGTGGCGGACCGTCTCCTCGCCGTCGCCGGGTAGGTCGCAGGGCACGACCCGCCACCCGGACGCCGACCGCCCGGCCTCCGCCCCGACGACGGCGGCCCGGAAACAGCACGCGGCCGGAGGAAACGCGGTCCATGGGCACAGGACGCGGCCGAAGGGCACACCATTCACGGACACGGGACACGGCCCGCGGCCCTCCGCTCGCTGGACACCCGGTCCGCGGACCGGTCGCGGCCGGAAGACACCCGGTCCGCGGACTGGACGAAGCCGCTCGCTCCGCCCGCGGCCTCACCCCGCGGGCGTTCTGAGGGCCGCGACCGCCGCGACCGCCAGCTCGTCGAGGTAGCCCTCGGGCAGCGGGGTGCGGACGACGGCCAGGCGCCAGTAGAGCGGGCCGACGATCAGGTCCAGGGCCCGGTCCGGGTCACTGCACTCGGGCAGTTCGCCGCGTGCCACCGCGTCGCGCACGACCACGGCGGCGATGCCCTGCTGCGGGTCCAGCAGGGCGGCCTTGATCGTGTCGGCGATCTCGGGATTGCGGGCCGCCTCGACCAGCAGGTCCGGGATGACCTGCGAGGCGACCGGATGGCGCAGGGCGTAGGCGGCGAGCTCCAGCACGGCGCGCACGTCCCCGTGCAGCGAACCGGTCGCCGGGGCCGGCATGCCCTGCACGGCCACCGCGGAGACCAGGTCGAGCACCAGGGCCAGCTTCGACTTCCAGCGCCGGTAGACGGCGGTCTTGCCGACGCCCGCGCGCCGGGCGATGCCCTCGATCGACATCCGGGCGAAGCCCACCGCGGCCAGTTCCTCGAAGACCGCGCTGCGGATCGCGTCGGTGACGTCCTCGCGCAGCACGGCGGCTCCGGCGGGGGCACGGCGGCGGGTTCCGGGAGCGGTGGTCATGGCCGAATGATAGTCCGCCACGACGAAACGGTTGCGTTGCGACGTCGGCCCGCCCTACTCTCTGCGTTGCGACGATACGGTCCCGTTCCATCGACCGATCCCGCGTTCCCCCCTCCGTCGAAAGCGATCGTGGTGAGCCAGACAACGACCCCAGCGGCCCCGCCCGACACCCCCGCCGCCGCGGCCCTCCCCGTGTACGCGCCGGGCGAACTCGCCGCACTCGCCGCCCGGCACGGACTGGCGGTGAGCGGGGCCCGGCCTTCGCTCGGCGCCTACGTCCGGCAACTGTGGGACCGGCGGCACTTCATCACGGCGTTCTCCACCGCCAAGCTGACCGCCCAGTACAGCAGGGCGAAACTGGGCCAGATCTGGCAGATCATGACCCCGCTGCTGAACGCGACCGTCTACTACTTCATCTTCGGCGTGCTGATGGACACCAAGCGCCATGTCGAGGACTTCGTGCCGTTCCTCGTCACCGGCGTGTTCATCTGGACCTTCACCAGCAGCTCGATCACCGCGGGGACCCGCGCGATCAGCGGAAACATGGGGCTCGTCCGGGCCCTGCACTTCCCGCGCGCCTCGCTGCCGATCGCGCTGGCCCTCCAGCAGCTCCAGCAGCTGCTGTTCTCACTGGCCGCGCTGACGCTGATCCTGGTGGGGTTCGGTCAGTTCCCCAGGCCCTCCTGGCTGCTGGCCGTCCCGGCCCTGTTCCTCCAGGCCGTGTTCAACACCGGCGTCTCCATGGCGGTGGCACGGCTGACCGCCCGGACCCCGGACATCGCCCAGCTGGTGCCGTTCGTCCTGCGCACCTGGATGTACGCCTCCGGCGTCATGTGGAGCGTGGACCAGATACTCAAGGGCGACCGGGTTCCCCACATCGTCGAGGTGGCCCTGAAGTGCAATCCCGCCGCCGTCTACATCGATCTGATGCGGTTCGCGCTCATCGACAGCTTCGGCGCGTCCCATCTGCCGCCGCACGTCTGGGCGATCGCCGCGGGCTGGGCGCTCGTGTGCGGCGTGGGCGGTTTCGTGTACTTCTGGCAGGCGGAGGAGCGGTACGGACGTGGCTGACCTCAACGGCAACACCGGTTGTCGCATCGGCGGCGTGCGCGGCGCCGACGAGCGGGTGCCGACCGTCGTCGTGGACGACGTGCACATCACGTACCAGGTCCATGGGGCCCGCACCGGAAGGGGCGGCGCCACCTCGGCGCTCAGCCGGATCGTCTCGCGTCGGCAGACCCCCGGGACACGCGAGGTGCACGCCGTGAAGGGGGTGAGCTTCGCCGCGTACCGGGGCGAGGCCATCGGCCTGATCGGCTCCAACGGTTCGGGCAAGTCGACCCTGCTGAAGGCCGTCGCCGGGCTGCTGCCCGCGACGAAGGGCCGGGTGTACACCCGCGGCCAGCCCTCGCTGCTGGGCGTGAACGCCGCGCTGATGGGCGACCTGACCGGGGAGCGCAATGTGGTGCTCGGCGGCCTCGCGATGGGCATGTCACGTGCCCGGATCCGCGAGCGCTACCAGGAGATCGTCGACTTCTCCGGCATCAACGAGAAGGGCGACTTCATCACGCTGCCGATGCGGACGTACTCCTCCGGCATGGGCGCCCGGCTGCGCTTCTCGATCGCCGCGGCCAAGAGCCACGACGTCCTGCTGATCGACGAGGCGCTCTCCACCGGGGACGCCAAGTTCCAGCGCCGCAGCAAGGACCGGATCGCGGAGCTGCGCCAGGAGGCCGGGACGGTCTTCCTGGTCAGCCACAGCAACAAGTCGATCACCGAGACCTGCGACCGGGCGATCTGGCTGGAGGCGGGAACGCTGCGGATGGACGGCCCGGCGGACGAGGTCGTGGCCGCGTACGAGAAGTTCACCTCCGGAAGGAAGTGAACGGGGTCGCGGGCGGGAGCCGTCGGAGCCCGGACGCACCGGTCCGGCGGCCCCCGCCCTTCCGCGTGCCCCCGGCGGACGGAACGCCGCGGGAGGCGGCCGGCCGGGGACGGCCGGGAACGCAGGACTGCGGAAGAGCGCGGAACGCGGCCGGGGCGGCGGGGAAGGCGGGAGAAGCGAGGCGGGGCGGCCACCGGAGAACCGGTGACCGCCCCGCCTCGTCGAGCGTCCCTACGCGTGCGTGCGCAGCAGCGTCCGCATCGTCCGCATGGCCACGGACAGGTTCGCCAGGTCGAACGAGTCCGAGCCCCGGATCTCCTCAAGGGTGGAGCGCGACCGGGTGAGGACCGCCGCGTTCTTCTCCTCCCACTCCTCGAACCGCTCCTGCGGCGTCGAGCTCCCGTCGCCCGCGGACAGGACGTCCGCGGTGAGCGCGGCGTGCGCCGCGTACAGGTCCTCGCGGATGGAGGCACGGGCCATCGACTGCCAGCGGTCGGCCCGCGGCAGCTCGATGATCCGGTCCATGAGCTGGGTGATGCCCAGCCGGTCCGCGAGGTCGTAGTACACCACGGCGACGGCGAGCGGTTCCTTGCCGGTGTGCTCCGCGATCGCCACGATGTCCAGCGCCGGGAAGGCGGAGGAGAACCCGGCGACCCGCTGGGCCAGCTCGTCCGGGACACCGGCCGCGGCGAGGTCGTCCAGGATCGACTGGTACCACTCCAGGTCGGCGCCCTGGAGCGTCTTCGGCAGCTCGGCCCAGACCTGCTCGACGCCCGCCTTGAAGGAGTCGACCGTCTCGGCGATCGCCAGCGGCTGCGGCCGGTTGCCGAGCAGCCAGCGCGTACCGCGCTCGACGAGCCGGCGCGAGTGCAGCCGGATCCGGGTCTGCACATCGGCGGCGACCTTGTTGTCGAGCGCCTCGACGGCGTCCCACACCCGGCCCAGACCGAAGATCTCGCGGGCCGCGAACTGCGCCCGCACGATCTCCTCGATGGACGCGCCGGTCTCCTCCCGGAACCGGTGCAGGAAGCTCGAACCACCGGTGTTGACGGTGTCGTTGACCAGCACCGTGGTGATGATCTCGCGGCGCAGCGCGTGCCCGTCGACCGCCTCGGGGAACCGCTCGCGCAGCTGCCGCGGGAAGTAGGCGTGCAGCAGCTCCTGGAGGTGCGGGTCGTCCGGCAGGCTGGTGCGGATCAGGTCCCGGGCCGCCGTGATCTTGGTGTAGGCCAGCAGCACGGCCAGCTCCGGCTGGGTCAGTCCCTTGCCGCCGCTCAGCAGCTCCCGGATCTGCCGGTCGGTGGGCAGGAACTCCAGCGAGCGGTTCAGGTCCCCGTCGCGGCCCAGCCGGCGCATGAAGCGCTGGTGGGCGTGGAGCAGGGAGGCCGACTCGGAGGTGGCGTTGGCGAGCGCCACGTTCTGCGCGTAGTTGCTGCGCAGCACCAGGCGGCCGATGTCGTCGGTCATCTCGGCCAGCAGCTTGTTGCGCTGCTTGACCGTCATGTCGCCGTCCCGGACCAGGCCGTTGAGCAGGATCTTGATGTTCACCTCGTGGTCGGAGGTGTCCACACCGGCGCTGTTGTCGATCGCGTCGGTGTTGATCTTGCCACCGCCGTGGGCGAACTCGATCCGGCCGAGCTGGGTGGCGCCGAGGTTGCCGCCCTCGCCGACGACCTTGGCCCGCAGGTCCCGGCCGTCGACGCGGATCGCGTCGTTGCCCTTGTCGCCGACGTCCGCGTTCGACTCGGCGGACGACTTGATGTACGTGCCGATGCCGCCGTTCCACACCAGGTCCACCGGGGCCGTGAGGATGGCCTGCATCAGCTCGTTGGGCGTCATCTTGGTGACGCCCCGCTCGATGCCGAGCACCTCGCGGACGTGCGCGTTGATCGGGACGGACTTGGCCGTGCGCGGGTGGACGCCGCCACCCGCGGAGAGCAGGTCCTTGTCGTAGTCGGCCCAGGAGCTGCCCGGGAGCTCGAAGAGGCGGCGCCGCTCGGCGTGCGAGGCGGCGGCGTCCGGCGCCGGGTCGAGGAAGATGTGCCGGTGGTCGAAGGCGGCGACGAGCCGGATGTGCTCGGAGAGCAGCATGCCGTTGCCGAACACGTCACCGGACATGTCGCCGACGCCGACGACCGTGAAGTCCTGGGTCTGGGTGTCGTGGCCGAGCTCGCGGAAGTGCCGCTTGACCGACTCCCAGGCACCGCGGGCGGTGATGCCCATGCCCTTGTGGTCGTACCCGGCGGAGCCGCCGGAGGCGAACGCGTCGCCGAGCCAGAAGCCGTAGCCGACGGCGACCTCGTTGGCGATGTCGGAGAACTTCGCGGTGCCCTTGTCGGCGGCGACGACCAGGTACGTGTCGTCCTCGTCGTGCCGCACGACGTCCTCGGGCGGCACGACCTCGCCCGCCACCATGTTGTCGGTGATGTCGAGCAGGGCGGAGATGAAGGTGCGGTACGAGGCGATGCCCTCGGCCATCCAGGCGTCGCGGTCGACCGACGGGTCCGGGAGCCGCTTGGCGACGAAGCCGCCCTTCGCGCCGACCGGCACGATGACGGTGTTCTTCACCATCTGGGCCTTGACCAGGCCGAGGATCTCCGTGCGGAAGTCCTCCCGCCGGTCCGACCAGCGCAGACCGCCTCGGGCGACCTTGCCGAAGCGCAGGTGCACGCCCTCGACGCGCGGCGAGTAGACCCAGATCTCGAACGCCGGGCGGGGCGCCGGAAGGTCCGGGATGGACTGCGGGTCGAACTTCATCGAGACATAGCCGTGCGGCCGGCCGTCGGCGCCCGTCTGGAAGAAGTTGGTGCGCAGGGTGGCCTTGATGACCGTGAGGAAGGAACGCAGGATCCGGTCCTCGTCGAGCGAGGCGACCTGGTCCAGAGCCCCGTCCAGCTCCTCCAGCAGCCCGTCGGTCAGCTCGGTGCCGGCGCTCTGCCGCTCCGGGGACATCCGGGCTTCGAAGAGGGAGACCAGCAGCCGGGTGGTGTGGACGTTGTTGCGGAGTGTGCTCTCCATGTAGTCCTGGCTGAAGGTGGAACCGGCCTGGCGCAGGTACTTCGCGTAGGCGCGCAGCACCGTCGCCTGGCGCCAGGTCAGCCCGGCGCCGAGCACCAGCGCGTTGAAGCCGTCGTTCTCGGCCGCGCCGGTCCACACCGCGGCGAAGGCGTCCTGGAACCGGTCGCGGGCGTCGTCGGCGAGGTGGGCACCGGTGCCGTTGGTCAGCGGCATCCGCAGACCGAAGTCGTAGATCCACGCGTGGGTCTGGTCCGCGCAGCGCAGTTCGTACGGACGCTCGTCGACGACCTCGACGCCGAGCCGCTGCAGGGCGGGGAGGACCGCGGACAGGGAGACCTGCTCACCGGTCCGGTAGATCTTGAAGCGGCGCTCGCCGGGGGCGGCGCCGACCGGCTCGTACAGGCTGAGGGCGAAGTCCTTCTCGTCCTTCTGGAGCGCCTCCAGGTGGACGAGGTCGGCCACCGCGGCGCGCGGCGAGTGATCGGCCTTGTAGCCCTCGGTGAGGGCACGGCCGTACTGGCGCAGCAGCTCCGCGGCGCGCTCCTCGCCGCACTCGGCGGTGAGGGCCTCCTGGAAGCCGTCGGACCAGGAGCGGGCCGCCTCGACGAGCCGGGCCTCGATGCGGTCGGCCTCGGCGTCGGTGAGGCCGGGCAGCACGGTGCCGGGCGCGACCCGGACGACGAAGTGCAGCCGGGAGAGGACCGACTCGGTGTTCCAGGCGGTGAAGTCGACGCTGGTGCCGCCCAGCTCCTCCTTGAGGATGTCGATCAGGCGCAGCCGTACGCCGGTGGTGTAGCGGTCGCGCGGCAGGTAGACGATCGCGGAGTAGTAGCGCCTGTACTCGTCCTGGCGCAGGTAGAGCCGCAGCCGGCGGCGCTCCTGGAGGTACAGCACGGAGGTGACGACGGAGCGCAGCTGGTCGACGGGGGTCTGGAACAGCTCGTCGCGGGGGTACGTCTCCAGGATCTTGAGCAGGTCGCGGCCGTCGTGGCTGTCGGGCGAGAAGCCCGCACCGTCCAGCACCTCGGCGACCTTGCGACGGATGACGGGCACCCGGCGCACGGACTCGGTGTAGGCGGCGGACGAGAACAGGCCGAGGAAGCGGCGCTCGCCGATGACGTTGCCGTCGGCGTCGAACTTCTTCACCCCGACGTAGTCGAGGTAGCTGGGGCGGTGGACGGTCGCCCGGCTGTTGGCCTTGGTGAGGACGAGGAGCTTGCGCTCGCGGGCCTTGGCCCGGGCGTCGGGGGGCAGCCGGTCGAAGGACGGGCTGACGGGGTGGGCCTCGTCGACGCTGTGGTGCGGGTCGGAGCGCAGGATGCCGAGGCCGGTGCCGGGCACGGCGGCCAGCGCGTCGGTCTCCCTCAGCTCGTACTCGCGGTAGCCGAGGAAGGTGAAGTGGTCGGCGGCGAGCCAGCGCAGCAGTTCCCTGGCCTCGTTGACCTCCTCGTCGGCGAGGCCGTCGAGCGGCTCGCCGGGCAGGTCGTCGGCGATGCGGAGCGCGGCGTCGCGCATCTTCGCCCAGTCCTCGACGGCCTCCCGTACGTCGGACAGCACCCGCAGCAGATCGGCGGAGATCTGCTGGAGGTCGGAGCGGTCGGTCTCACGGTCGATCTCGACGTGGATCCAGGACTCGACGAGCGCGTCGTGCGGCAGCTCGGTGCCGGCGCCCTTCGCGGCCTTGGCTCCCTTCGCTCCCTTGGTCGCCTTGTCGTCCTTCCGGGCCTGCGCGGTCGCCCGGAGGCCGTTGCCCTCCGAGAGGACCTCGATGAGCTCGCCGGTGACGTCGCGGCGGACGACGACCTGCGGGTGGATCACGACGTGGATGCCGCGGCCCTGGCGGGACAGCTCGTTGGTGACGGAGTCGACCAGGAACGGCATGTCGTCGGTGACGACCTCGACGACGGAGTGGCTGGACGTCCAGCCGTTCTCCTCGACGGTCGGGGTGTGCACGCGGACGTTGGCCGTGCCCTGCGGACGGACCTCCGCGAGCCGGTAGTGGGAGGCCGCGGCGCCGAACACGTCGACGGGGTCGCGTCCGGTGATGTCCTCCGGAGCGGTGTGCAGGTAGTAGCGCTGGAGGTACGCGAGGATCGTGTCCTGTCCGGGACGCTCCTGCCCCGCCCCGGTGCCGTCGGCCCCTGCGCCCGCCCGCGGGGCACCGCCCGGGCCGCCGACACCACCGCCCGGGTGTCGGTCAGCTACCTTGGCGGCCCGTGCGAGCAGCTCGGCCTTGGCTTCGTCCAGCTTGGTCTGCATGTCCTCTGGCTCCTGTCGCGCGCCGTTGCGTGACGTAGGTGTAAACAGCGACGTACCGCCACGACACGGGTTTTACGGTCTGAGTCGACGGTATGCCGCTATGAGGGGTGTCCGGGGCCGTATCGGTGATTCTTGACCACCGGCCCGGGTGGAGAGGATCAGGCATGGCCCGGGTGCTGCGGCACTCCGGGCGCTGATCGGGGGCTCCACTGCCCCCGAGGCATATCGCGCTGATCACGGGGTCCAGGCTATCTCGCCCACACCCATAACCGTCACGAGCCGCATGTGTACAAAAGTTGGTCGGGAAGTTTGACACTCTGGACAGCGCGCGGCCCTGTGTTGCCCCACTCTGGTAGACGGAACAGGCCGACGACCCGTGGGAGCCCCACCATGGCACCGAAGATCCTGATCGTCACCGGCGACGCCGCAGAGTCCCTGGAGGTCCTCTACCCCTACCAGCGGCTGCGCGAGGAGGGTTACGACGTCCACATCGCCGCCCCCACCCGCAAGACGCTCCGCTTCGTGGTCCACGACTTCGAACCCGGCTTCGACACGTACACGGAGAAGCCCGGCTACACCTGGCCGGCCGACCTGGCCTTCTCCGAGGTCGCCCCGGCGGACTACGTGGCGCTGGTCGTGCCGGGCGGCCGGGCCCCCGAGTACCTGCGCAACGACCCGGAACTGCGCAAGATCCTCAAGGCATTCTTCGACTCGGACCGGCCCGTCGCCCAGATCTGCCACGGCCCGCTGATGACGGCGGCGGTCGGCGCGCTGGCCGGCCGGCGCGTCACCGCCTATCCGGCGCTGGAGCTGGACATGCAGGCGGCGGGCGCCGCCTTCGAGGACCACGAGGCCGTGGTCGACGGCACACTGGTCTCCTCACGTGCCTGGCCGGACCATTCTGCGTGGATGCGCGAATTCCTGAAGGTGCTCCGGACCAAGGCCCCGGTGGCCGACTGAGCACGACGCGAACACCGGCGGCCGGCCGGGCGCGGAACCCGCCGCGGACCCCTCGGACGGCTGAGCACGAGGACACCGGCGAGCGACGGCCGGCACGTGGGGGACGCCCGCCGCGTGCCGGCCGGTCGGCCTCATGTCATCCGGTGATCCGCAGGGCCAGGTCGGCCGCTTCGGCCAGGCTGTCGACCACCGGCACCCCGGCCGCCTCCAGGCTGGCCCTGCTGTGCGACCCCCCGGTGTAGAGCACGGCCTTCGCGCCGATGTGGGCCGCGGCCACGGCGTCGTCCACGGCATCGCCGATGACCACCGTGTACTCGGGGGAAATTCCGTCCAGTGCGGTGATGTGGCGTTCCATGTGGTGGGCCTTGCTGCCGCCGGACGGGCCGGTGCGCCCGTCCACCCGCAGGAAGTGCCCCTCGATGCCGTATCCCCGCACCACGGGGACCAGGTGCTCGTGCCCGTACATGCTCAGCAGCGACTGGCTGCCGCCGTTCAGCCCCCACCGGGCGAGCAGGCCCGCGGCGCCCTCGGTCAGCCCGCAGGCGGCCCGCTGCTCGGCGTAGTGCCGATGGAAGACCACGTCCATCCGCTCCCACTCCTCGTCCGTGGGGAGCCGTCCCATCAGCCGCTCGTAGAAACGGGGGATCGGGACGCAGTACATCTCGCGGTACTGCTCCAGTGTGATCGGCTCCAGCCCGACCTCGCCGAACGCGGCGTTCGTCGCCCCGACGACCGCGGCGTTGTCGTCGAGCAGCGTGCCGTTCCAGTCCCAGACCAGGTGCGTTCCGTGCTTCCCGTGCGTCCCCATGCCGTAGAAAATACCTCCCGGGTCCGACAGTCCCTGCCTCGCGCCCGTTCTGTACCTCAGCACTTCGCGCCCGCCCTGTACTCAGCCGATCAGGTTCGGGATCTCCTGGATGCCGAACCACAGCAGCTCGTGGTCCTCGGCGCCGTCCACGGTGAACTGCGCGTCGTCGTCACCGAGGTCCGCCGCGCCCAGTGCCGCCGCCGCCGCGCCGACGTCCTTCCCGACATCATCCGCGTCGACGTGCACGGAGGCGGCCGCGGTCAGCGGCACCGGCGAGGCGAGGCGCACCTCGCCGAGCGACGACGCGTCGAGAGCGCGGTCCGGATCGGCCACGGCCGCGCCTTCCGGTACGTCCACGGCGACGACGACCCTCCGCCGCACGGCCTCGGGGTCCACGGCGATGAGCCGCAGCGAGGCGGCGGCGGCCCGGCTGAGCGCCGCGTACTCCAGCTCCTCGATGTCGTCGGAGACGTACCACTCGCGCAGCCCGGGGGTCACCGCATAGGCGGTCAGCGGACCGGGACCGATCTCGCCCGCACGGTGCGCCGCTGCGAGACCGGAAAGGGTCAGGGGGACGTACACGCGCATGACTGGCCGCTTTCGTAGTCGGAATCGCCCTCAGGATACGTGCGACGTCCTCCTTTGGGGCTACGCGGACCGGGCCCACCGCCGTCCACCCGGCGCCGCTTCTCACCCTGCCCGTGCCCGCCGCACACCCCGTACGCCACCGCCTTCATCACCCGGATAGGTGATTCGCTCCGATCGTGCCCTGCGCCACACCGACGCTTGCGGGCACCTTCGAGCCGCCGTAGAAGGTCCCCATCGAAAGTTACCGCCCGGTACTGATCCGGGCCTCTGAAGCACGGGGGCGATGCGCGTTGAGCACGAACAGGACCCGGCCCGCCGGGCGCCACGACCGCTGCAGGCCCGAGACCGTGCCTCCGCAGCGCACGAGGGCCGCGCGGCGTGTCCGGCCCCATCACTGGTTCGCCGAGCGCCTGCTGGCCGTCCTCAGCGGCCAGCGCCCCGTGCACTGGATGCTCGGGCACACCATCGGCGAGGCGTACGACCAGCTGGCCGAACTGGCCCCGCACAGCCCGCTGCGGGCCGTCGGCGCCCGGCCCGTGATCCGCATGTGCCATGGCGCCCAGCCCGTGCCGGGGGTGGTGGAGGCATGCGCGAGCATCTCCTCGGGCGAGCGGGTACGGGCCATCGCCTTCCGGCTGGAGCTGGGCAGGGACCTGCGCTGGCGCTGTGCGGCGGTGGAGCTGGGCGACGAGTGCCTGCCCGCGGCGGCGCCCCGATGAACGCCCCGCTCCGGCGGTCCTCCGGCGTCCGGAAAACCGCTCCCCGGCCCCGTCCCCCCGTGAGCGCTCCCGCACCGGCACTTCCCCGGCGCCCCAAAGCCCCGCTCCCGACCCCGGGACGCGCGCTCCGCGCCGGGGGAGCCGTGCCGCGGGCCCGTGCCCGCCGCACCGCACCGCAGCGGCCCCGACGCCCCGCGCGGGCGGCCGGGAACGCACCGGAGCCGGGCACCCACGAGGAGTGCCCGGCCCCGGCCGCACCGTGCTCCGCCCGCCACCCGTACGGTGACGGGCGCGGTGTCACTTCTTCCGGCGGCGCCCGCCTCCACCGCTCTTCTGGGCCTTGCGCCGCTCCGCACGGGTCATCCCGTCCGAGGCGGACACCGGGGCGCCGCCGTTGGAGAAGTCGCCCTCGACGACCCCGCCCTCGCCGTCGACCGTCGGGGCGGAGAAGTGCAGCCGGTCCGGACGCTGCGGGGCGTCGAGCCCCTTGGCCCGGATCTCGGGACGCGCCGCGGGCACGAGGTCCTCCTTGGCGGGCGAGGGCTGCTCGGCCTCGTCCTGCACCGGGACCTCCTCGACGTGCTGCTCGACCTGGACCTCCAGGTTGAACAGGTAGCCGACGGACTCCTCCTTGATGCCCTCCATCATGGCGTTGAACATGTCGAAGCCCTCGCGCTGGTACTCGACCAGCGGGTCCTTCTGCGCCATGGCGCGCAGGCCGATGCCCTCCTGGAGGTAGTCCATCTCGTAGAGGTGCTCACGCCACTTGCGGTCCAGGACCGACAGCACCACACGCCGCTCCAGCTCGCGCATGATGTCCGAGCCGAGCTGCTTCTCGCGCGCGTCGTACTGCTCGTGGATGTCGTCCTTGACGGACTCGCCGATGAACTCGGCGGTGATCCCGGCCCGGTCGCCGGCCGCCTCCTCCAGGTCCTCGACGGTGACCTTCACCGGGTAGAGCTGCTTGAACGCGCCCCACAGCCGGTCCAGGTCCCACTCCTCGGCGAAGCCCTCGGCGGTCTCCTGGCGGATGTAGTCGTCGATCGTGTCGTCCATGAAGTGACGGACCTGGTCCTGCAGGTCCTCGCCCTCCAGGACCCGGCGGCGCTCGCCGTAGATGACCTCGCGCTGCCGGTTGAGCACCTCGTCGTACTTCAGGACGTTCTTGCGCGTCTCGAAGTTCTGCTGCTCGACCTGCGACTGGGCCGACGCGATGGCCCGCGTCACCATCTTGTTCTCGATCGGCACGTCGTCCGGCACATTGGCCATCGACATGACGCGCTCGACCATCTGCGCCTTGAACAGCCGCATCAGGTCGTCCCCCAGCGACAGGTAGAAGCGGGACTCGCCCGGGTCGCCCTGACGGCCGGAACGACCGCGCAGCTGGTTGTCGATACGCCGCGACTCGTGCCGCTCGGTACCCAGGACGTAGAGCCCTCCGAGCGCCTTGACCTCCTCGAACTCCGCCTTCACGGCCTGCTCGGCCTTCTCCAGCGCGGCGGGCAGGGCGGCGGCCCACTCCTCGACGTGATCGACGGGGTCGAGACCGCGCTGGCGCAGCTCGGCCTCGGCGAGGTCGTCGGGGTTGCCGCCGAGCTTGATGTCGGTGCCTCGTCCGGCCATGTTCGTGGCAACCGTGACGGCGCCCTTCCGGCCGGCCTGGGCGACGATCACCGCTTCCCGGTCGTGCTGCTTGGCGTTGAGGACCTCGTGGTGGACCCCGCGCTTGGACAGCTGCTGCGAGAGGTACTCGGACTTCTCGACCGACGTGGTGCCGACCAGGATCGGCTGGCCCTTCTCGTGCTTGTCCGCGATGTCGTCGACGACCGCGGCGAACTTCGCGACCTCGGTCCGGTAGATCAGGTCGGACTGGTCGACGCGCTGCATCGGCCGGTTCGTCGGGATCGGGACGACGCCCAGCTTGTAGATCTGGTGGAACTCGGCGGCCTCGGTCATCGCCGTACCGGTCATGCCGGAGAGCTTGTCGTAGAGGCGGAAGAAGTTCTGCAGGGTGATCGTGGCGAGCGTCTGGTTCTCGTCCTTGATGTCCACCCCTTCCTTCGCCTCGATCGCCTGGTGCATGCCCTCGTTGTAGCGGCGACCGGCGAGGATACGGCCGGTGTGCTCGTCGACGATCATGACCTCGCCGTCGATGACGACGTAGTCCTTGTCCTTCTTGAAGAGTTCCTTGGCCTTGATGGCGTTGTTGAGGTACCCGACGAGCGGGGTGTTCACCGACTCGTAGAGGTTCTCGATGCCGAGCCAGTCCTCGACCTTCGAGACGCCAGGCTCATGGATGGCAACGGTCCGCTTCTTCTCGTCGACCTCGTAGTCGCCGGTCTCCTCGATGCCCTTGAGCGGATTGCCCGCCTCGCCCTTGGTCAGGCGCCGGACCAGCCTGGCGAAGTCGCCGTACCACTTGGTGGCCTGGTCGGCCGGGCCGGAGATGATCAGCGGCGTACGGGCCTCGTCGACGAGGATCGAGTCGACCTCGTCGACCACCGCGAAATTGTGGCCGCGCTGGACGAGTTCGTCCGCGGACCAAGCCATGTTGTCACGGAGGTAGTCGAAGCCGAACTCGTTGTTCGTGCCGTACGTGATGTCGCAGTTGTACTGCTCGCGGCGCTGGGCCGGCGTCATGTTGGCGAGGATGCACCCGACGGACAGGCCGAGGAACTTGTGGACCCGTCCCATCAGCTCGGAGTCGCGCTCGGCCAGGTAGTCGTTGACCGTGATCAGGTGCACGCCCTTGCCGGACAGCGCGTTGAGATACGTGGGCAGGGTGCCGACCAGGGTCTTGCCCTCACCGGTCTTCATCTCGGCCACATAGCCGAGGTGCAGGGCCGCTCCACCCATGATCTGAACGTCGTAGTGGCGCTGTCCGAGGACCCGCTTGGCGGCTTCACGGACGGTGGCGAACGCCTCGGGGAGCAGGTCGTCCAGGCTCTCGCCGTCCGCGTACCGTTCCTTGTACTCGTCGGTGAGCACCCGCAGCTCGGCGTCGGAGAGGTTGATGAAGTCCTCTTCGATGGAGCTGACCTGGTCCGCGATGCGGTGCAGTTTGCGCAGGATCTTGCCTTCGCCTGCACGCATGAGCTTGTTGAAGACGGACACTGAGGCTGGTCTCCTTGCCGGTCGGGCCTGGCACTGGGTCGGATGTGGACACTGGCGCGGGCGTGGTGGGCGGGCCCCACCGCAACGGCCATCGTAAGGGAGGACCCCGCCGGGCCGGGAGGGCCGCCGCCGCGTCGCCTTGCGCCATTCCCCTTTCAGTCAACGGGCGGGAGGCTCCGAAGGTGCCGCGAAGTCCGAAAAGTGTTCGCATCCCGGCCGCAGTCTCACCAGAATCCGCTCATGGAGCCGATCACCCTCACTGCCGAACGCCTGCTGCTGCGCCCCTTCGCCGAAGACGACGTGGACGCGGTCCACGCCGCCTGTCAGGACCCCGACATCCGGCGCTGGACGGTCGTTCCCTCCCCCTACGGCCGTGCCGACGCGGAGTCCTTCGTGCGCGAGCTGTGCCCGGCCGGCTGGCGCGACGACTCCGCGTACAACTTCGCGGTGGTGCGGCGCGAGGACGGGGCTCTGGTGGGCGCCCTCGAAATCACGCACCGCAACCTTCCGGGCACGTACGAGGTGGGGTTCTGGGCCGCCAAGGAGCACCGGGGCCACGGCTACACGGCGGAGGCGGTGCTGGCCGCCGCCCGCTGGACCTTCGCCTCGCTCGGCGGTGACCGACTGGAGTGGCGCGCCGAGACCGGCAACACCGCCTCGCGCGCCGTGGCACTGCGGTGCGGCTTCCGGATGGAGGGGGAGCAGCGGTCGGGACTGTTCAACAAGGGGGTACGGCGAGACGCCTGGGTCGGCGCGCTGCTTCCGTCCGATCTGGGTCTGCCGGGCAACCAGCCCTATCTGCCCGCGACCGCGAGCGCCTGATCTCCGGTGCCGCCCCGGCCCGTCGAACGCGCCTTTCCCCTCCCGTCGGCCGGTCGCCGCACCGCCCCCGCTGCCCCGTCCCCGCCGCTCCTCCTGGCCTCCGACCGCTGCGGAACCGGACGGCCCGCCCCCCGGTTCACGGACTCCGCGACCGGTTGTCAGTGCCTGCCTCTAAGGTGCGGGACATGACGCTCGTGCCGCCTCCCGCCATGGAACTCTCCGCCGACCAGGCGCGCAGGATAGCCCTGCGCGCCCAGGGCTTCCTGGGTGCGCCGAACCGCAGGGCCGGGGTTCCGGGGGTGCTGCGGCATCTCGGTGCCGTCCAGCTCGACACGATCTCGGTGCTGGCACGTTCGCACGAACTGGTTCCGTACGCGCGCCTCGGCGCGGTCGGCCGGCCCACGGTCGAGGGGGCGTACTGGTCGGGCGGCCGCACCTTCGAGTACTGGTCGCACGCGGCCTGTGTCCTCCCGGTCGAGGAGTGGCCGCACTTCGCGTTCCGCCGCCGCGCCTACCGCTCCCGTCCCCAGTGGCACCACGATCTGCCGGACGGCGCCTACGAGACGGTGATCAGGCAGTTGCGCGCCGAGGGCCCGCTGACGGCCACGGAACTGGGCGGCGCGAAGAACGGCGGCGAGTGGTGGGACTGGTCGGAGTCGAAGGTCGCCGTCGAGCGCGCCCTGATGTACGGCGAGGTGGTGTGCACCGAACGCCGCGGCTGGAAGCGGGTGTACGACCTCGCCGAGCGGGCCCTGCCCGACGCCGTGCTGCACGACGATCTCGACGACGCGGAGTGCCTGCGCCGGCTGGTGGCGCTGGCGGGGCGGGCCCTGGGCATCGGCACCCGCGCCGACATCGCGGACTACCACCGGCTCAAGGGCGAGCAATTCGACGCGGTCGTGGCGGACTGCGGCCTGGTGCCGGTGACGGTACGGGGCTGGGCGAAGCCCGCCTGGGCCGACCCGGCGGCGCTGGCCTCGGAGCCGCGCGGGCGGCACCGCACGACCCTGCTGTCGCCGTTCGACTCCCTGGTCTGGGAGCGGGCGCGCACGGAGCGGCTCTTCGGCTTCACCCACCGCCTGGAGGCGTACGTCCCCAAGGCCAAGCGGATACACGGGTATTTCGCGATGCCACTGCTGGCGGGCGGAAGGCTGGTGGGCCGAGTGGACCCGGCGCGGGAAGGCAACACCCTGGTCGCCCGTCAGGTCTCCCTGGAGAGCCGCAAGGCGGTGGTGCCGATGGCCGAGGCACTGGTGGAGGCCGCGTCCTGGGTCGGCTGCACGGACGTCCGGCTGGAGCGGGTCGACGCCCCGGAACTGCGTGGGCCGCTCGTTCAGGAGGTCGCCCGCGCCCTGGCGTGAGCACGCCTTCGCGGAGCGTCCGCGCCTCCCACACCGTGGGCACGCCCTTCCGTGACCGTGCCACACCTTCCGGCGAGACCATCGTGTGCGGCACCGGCCGGCCCCGGTGCCGTCACCCCGCCCGCCGTACCGCCGGACCGGTCACCTGATTTCCAGGATCTTCTCCCGCATGGCATAGACCACGGCCTCCATCCTGGAGTGCAGCTGAAGCTTCTCCAGGATGTTGCGGACGTGGTTCTTCACGGTGTTCTCGGAAATGAACAGCTCCTTCGCGATATCGCGATTGTTCATGCCGGTCGCGACGAGCTTCAGCACTTCGAGTTCCCGGTCGGTGAGCCGCGGCGCCGGCACCAGCCTGCGCTCGTCGGTCCGCTGGATCATCGACTTGAACTCGGTGAGCAGTTTCGACGCCATGGACGGGCTGATCTGGGACTGCCCGTCGGCGACCGCGCGGATCGCCGTGGCCACCTCGTCCGTGGAGATCTCCTTGAGGAGATACCCGGTGGCGCCCGCCTTGATCGCGTCGTAGAGGTCGGCCTCCTCATCGCTGATCGTCAGCATGATGATCTTCGCGCTGGGTGCCACTTCCTTGATCGACGTACACGCCTCGATGCCGCCGCGCCTGGGCATCCGCACGTCCATCAGCACGATGTCGGGCAGCAGGTCGGCGGCCTTGTCGACCGCCTCCGCCCCGTCCCCGGCCTCACCCACGACCTGGATGTCCTCCTCCTGGGCGAGGACGATCTCCAAGCCTCTGCGGAAGAGCGCGTGGTCGTCCACGACGAGGACCCGGATCGGCTCCTTGTGACAACCGCCGTCCGCGTCCGCACCGGCGTCGTCGGCGTGATGCGCATCGCGCACGGGCCCGAAGGCGTCCGCCATCGTTCCTCCCCCTGAAGGCCATGGCCTGAAGTTCACAACTGTCCGCCAACAACGTTTCTCAGAACTGCCGTTGGCCTGGAACGACATGATTTCATGCCTGGACGTCCGAGCGGTGATGCCATGGACCGCACACGTGTGCCCCTGGGGGCGCACAGACGCTCCAGGGGCACCGTGAGAGGGGTGACGTCAGCCGCCGAGCGCACCGCCCGCGCCGCTCGCCCCGTCGGCCGCGAGCGGATCGGTCCTCAGGTGGATGACACCGTAGTCATAGGCATGCCGCCGGTAGACGACACTGGGTTCCTTCGTCTCGGAGTCGACGAACAGATAGAAGTCGTGCCCGACCAACTCCATCTCGTAGAGCGCCTGGTCGAGCGACATCGGTGCGGCGACGTGCGTCTTCTCGCGCATCACCAGCGGTCCTTCGCCCTGGACCTCCAGGGAACCGATCCTGGTCGTCGGGACGGACGGAGCCGCTTCGCCGGGAACCAGCTCGCCCTCGCCGTTGAACGACGCGGCGTTCGGAACGGCCTCGGCCACCTCGGCTGCGGAAATCCGCCCGTTGCCCCGGCGGCTGTAGCGCTTGTCGTGCTGCCTGCGCAGCCGGGCCTCCAGCTTGCCGGTGGCCAGGTCGAGCGCGGCGTACGGATCGCCCGCCGCGGCTTCCGCCCGGATGACCGGACCACGGGACCGGAGCGTGATCTCCACTCGGTCGGAACGGTCGGCCTGACGGGGATTCGGCTCCTTGGACACCTCGACGTCGAGGCTGATCACCTTGCCGTCGAACTTCTGGATCTTGTCCAGCTTCAGCTTCTCGGCCACGTGCTTGCGGAACCGCTCGGGCACCTCGGTCTTGCGGCCCTTGACGACGATGTCCACGCAGAACTCCGTTCCCGGATCGCTCCGCTCAGCGGCGGAGCATCTCCCTTTTTCACCAGGCTCCGGTGATGACCGGAACCGCGGACTGGGTGACGTCCACCTCCTCCCCCCAGCGACGGGGCCCCGCCCCGCCGAATTCCCGTTTCCGGGCTGCCGGTGAGTTACCTGCCCGAAACCTGGCGGTGCATTCATTGAGGTCCGGCATTCACCATTCCTCACCACTGAACATAGCCTGCCGGGCCGTATCTCGGCACCCGCTACTCGCGCGTACCTCCGTTCAGGTCTTTTTACTCACTCACTACCTGCAACGATGCGGGTTCAAAGAGAGTTCCGGTTTATTTCGAAAGCCGATGGGGAAACGGCCACGACGGCAGCCTGTCGGCTGCCGGGCGCGGCCATCGCATGCCCGCCGCCGTACGGGGCCCGCCCGCACTCCGCGTCGAGCGCCCGGGCCGCCTCCGCCAGCGAAGCGCCGGTCGTCATCAGATCGTCCACCAGCACCGCCCTTCCCGTGGCGAGGAGCCGCCCGCCCCCGGACACGACCGTCAGCGCCCCCGCGAGGTTCCGCTGCCGCTGCCGGGCTCCCAGCCCCACCTGGTCGGCCACCACCCGCCGCTGCCGGAGCACCGGCACCACCCGCGCCGGAACACCTCCCCGCCGCAACTCGGCGGCGGCGGCCAGCGCGATCCGCCGCATCGGATCATGACCTCGCGCCGCCACGGCCCGCCGCGCCGACGGCACGGGCACCAGCAACAGCGGCTCCACCGTCCGCGCCCGCCGCAGCGCCCCGGACCACTCCGCCCCGGACCGTACGGCCCCGGCCAGCGCCATGCCGAGCGCCCCGGCCAGGCCCAGTGCCCCGCGCTCCTTGTGGGCCAGGAGCACCGCGCGCACCGCGTTCTCGTACGGCGCGGCCGCGTGCACCACCGGCAGGCCCGCAGGCTCGGGCACCGGCCTCACCCGGCGCGGAACTCCTCCGGAAAGATCCAGCCGGCAGTCTTCGCACAGCTCCGCGCGCGGCCTGCCGCAACCGCCGCAGGCCACCGGCAGGACCAGTCCGGAGATCTCCCGCCACAGCCCCCGCATGAGTCCACTGTGCACGCACCGGGAGCGCGCTGCCACCCCTGTGGAAAACCCGGCGGCCCCGCACCGCGGCGGCCCGGGAGCGCGCGCTCCCGGGCCGGGTGGACCCAGTCCTCAGCCCGGGTAGACCAGCGACGTGCCGTCCTCGACCACGGTCTGCCAGTTGTCGCCCGGGGACAGCTTCACTATCCCGTCGTTCCGGGTCGCGGCCATCAGCGGCAGTTGCTCGTCGTCCGCCGCCGCGATCGACGACACCTCGTTCAGACCGGGCAGAATGCCCGAGGCGGGCGACGAACCGTCCGCCTGCACATAACGCACCTGCTGGACGCCGCCCTCCTCCCTGCCGACCACCGCGAGACGGCTGCGCCCCGACCACGACATCGCCGTGACATCCGTCAACTGCGGTGCGGCCTGCCGGAGATCCACCACCGAGAGCTGCTGCTCCTCCCCCGTCCCGTGGCGCTCGATCCGGCCGATCTTCAGGCGTCGGCCGCCGTCCTCGGTCACCAGGAGCGCGATGCGCACACCGTCCGCGGACAGCCGCAGGGCCTCGATCCGGCCCTCGGCCAGGCTCGGCACGGCGACCTCCCGAGGCTTGCCGGTGCCTCCCGGCACCCGCAGCAGCCGGGGCCCGCGCGGGTCCCGGTCGGCCACCCAGAGATCGCCCCGCGCGTCCCAGCTCGGCGCCGACAGGCGGTCGTTCTGCTTCTTGGCCCGGCTGGTCACCAGGGGTCGGGGAAGCTCACCGTCCGAGACGATGGAGGACACGTAGAGGAAGGTCCTGTTGTGTGTGACCGCTGCCGCCGACTGCTCGTCCCTGGCCACCCCGACCTCGCCCATTTGCGGCCCGCTACCGAACGGGCCCGCCACCGGCTCCGGGGTGCCGGTGCCCCTGGTGCTGCCGGGTATGCGCTCCACATGGCCCTTGGCATCGATGAAGTACTGGCTGTCCGGCCCGCTCGACGAACCGTCGGGGGCGAACTCCTCGGCCTGGTCCGCCTCGAGGACGCACAGCTGGGAACCGTCCGAGCGCAGCAGCTGGACCTGCTCGATCCGAGCGGACGTCAGATCGCGCAGCGTGTACAGGACCTGCGAGGCCATCATGCGGCAGGAGCGCTGCCCGACCCCGTCCGCCTTCTTGCCGAGCGGGATCCTCAGAACGTTGCGGTCGTCGAGGCCGAGCGAGGTGACGCCCTGTTTCAGCGTCGTACCGGTGGGAAAGCGGGAGCGGACCACCGGACGCAGCCAACTGGTCGGTCCCGCCAGGAGGCTGCGGACCGCCTGCGTCACGGTGTCCATGCCCGTGACGGGGTCCGTACGGCTGCGCAGGTAGACGGGGTCGGCGACCAGTGTCGAATGTTCGGTCGTGCGCCCCGCGGCGAAGTAGTACTTGTCCACCGAGCGGTAGAGGCGTCTGAAGTCCGACTGCCCGAGCAGCAGTCCGTCGGGCACGTTGTCGATGCGCCACTCCTTGCCGCCCGGCCCGGTCTCCCTCACCAGGTGCAGGGTCTCGTGGTACTCCGTGGGCGCGAGCGGCTGGTAGGCGCTCTGGCCGTCGACCGTCGCCACCTTCTCACCGGTCAGGGTGTACGCGAGTTCCGTGACTCCGGGATCTCTGTCGTTCAGCGGGCGGTCGCTGCGGTTGGGCGCCTTGGCGAGCACGGTGGTGAACGCGCTCGGCTTCCAGGTCTTCGCGGCCCTTCGCGTGAGGTACTTGCGCGTCGTCCTGAAATTCGAGTCGTCGCTGGTCATGGACTCCAGGAAGCCATCGACGATCTCGTTGGGGGTGGCGTCGTCACGCGGCGCCACGGCGTACACCTGCACCTGGGAGTCACCGGGCTGCGAGCCGCCGCCGACGGGCCTGACGTCCCCGGTGACGGGCATCGAACTGCAGGCGGACAGCAACATGACACCGCACCCGAGCAGAGCGATCATCTTCGGTACGCGTCCAGGGGCGTCCTTGCGACGATCAGTTCCCACGACTGGTGTCCCCCCGCTCCTGTTGCCGTACCGCGGTGCCGTTCTCGCCCCCGGCCCCTTCGCCCGCCCGGTCCTCGGCGGGACGTGCGACCACGCGTGCCCCGTTGCCGGGCAGCGCCGCCGGATGCACCGAGGGCGGCGCCGGGTGAGCCGCGGCGGGGCGGGGCGGCACCGTCGGCCCCGGTCGGTCGCTGTCCCCGGGCTGGGCCGGCACGGCCGTCAGCCGATGTCCTCCCGCAGGACCGGACACGGCCCGCTCCCGGTTCTCCCGGTTGCGCCGGGAGTCCTCCGGTTCCAGGGGTATCGGAGAGCCGCGCAGCGGTTCGTCCGCCGTCCGCGGCAAGGTCAGCCGGAACTGCGAACCTCCGCCGGGCTCGCCCCACGCCTGCAGCCAGCCGCCGTGCAAGCGGGCGTCCTCGACGGCGATGGACAGCCCGAGGCCGGTGCCGCCGGTGGTCCGCGCACGGGCCGGGTCGGCCCGCCAGAAGCGGTTGAACACGCGCGTCGCCTCGCCCGGCTTGAGCCCCACCCCGTAGTCGCGGACGGCCACGGCGACCGCTCCCCCGGCCGCCCCCATGCGCACCACGACGTCCCGGCCCTCACCGTGCTCGACGGCGTTGACGACCAGGTTGCGCAGGACGCGCTCCACCCGGCGCGCGTCGGCCTCCGCGATCACCGGCTGCCCGTCGCCGACCACCCTGATCCGGGTGCCCTTGCGCTCGGCCAGCGGTTCGGCCCCGCCGATCACCCGGTGCACGACCTGCCGCAGGTCTATCGGCTCGGCCTCCAGCGCCGCCGCACCCGCGTCGAAGCGGCTGATCTCCAGCAGGTCCGAGAGCAGCGACTCGAACCGGTCGAGTTGGTCCCCGAGCAGTTCCGCGGAACGTGCCGTCACCGGATCGAACTCGCTGCGCGCCTCGTGGATGACATCGGCGGCCATCCGTACGGTCGTCAGAGGCGTCCGGAGCTCGTGGGAGACGTCGGAGACGAAACGCCGCTGCATCCGGGACAACTCCTCCAGCTGCTGGATCTTCAGCTGCAGGTTCTGCGCCATCTTGTTGAAGGCCTCGCCGAGCCGGGCGATGTCGTCCTCGCCGGTGACCTTCATCCGTTCCTGAAGCCTGCCGGCGGAGAGCCGCTCGGCGACCCCCGCGGCCATCCGCACGGGGGTGACGACCTGGCGCACCACGAACCACGCGATGGCGCCGAGCAGCACGACGACGAACAGCCCCGCCGTCGCCAGCGTGCCCTTGATCAGTGTCAAGGACTTCTCCTCCTGCGTGAGCGGGAAGAGGTAGTAGAGCTGGTACGGGTTGTGGTCGATGTCGTACAGCCGCTTGCCGACGACGAGCCCGGGCTGCGGGTCCTGACCGTTCGCGTACCGGATCAGGGAGTACGTCTGGAACGCCCCGGGCCCCTCGTTCACCGCGTCCCGCAGGCTCTGCGGGATGCTCGCCGCCTCCACGCTGCCCGAGCCGCGCGGCGCGCGCGTGCCTTCGTCCGCACTGAGCGCCACCACGTTGAAGGCGTTCTTCCCGCCGCTGGCGAGCTGGTCGACGAGCTCGGTCCGCCAGGAGTTGTTGGCCGTCATGCCGTCCGCGGTGTCACCGCCCTGCCCACCGGGGGCGAGCGGGGCGTTCGCCTTCTCCTGGGCCGCGGCGAAGCCGCCGAGCGCCTGGGTCTGAGCGGCCTTGCCCTTCGCGTCGAGCAGGCCGTTGCGCACCTGCCCGATCACGACCAGCCCGAGGAGCAGCACGACGGTGAGCGACATCAGCAGTGTGCCCGCGACGACCCGCAACTGGAGATTGCGCCGCCACAGCCGTACGGCGGGCAGCAGCGGGCGGCGCACCCAGCGCATCAGCAGCCGTGGCACCGGACCGCCGAGCGCACGGTCGTGGAGCAGCCGTCCGCCTTTCAAGAGGCGCCCGATCCGGGAAGCCCTGTGCCCCGGGGCGGTAGCCCGCTCCGCACGGGCTCCCGGCTCCCCGGGCCGCGGAGCGGCACCGCTCGGAGGCATGTCAGCTCGGTCCGGCCTTGTAACCGACGCCTCGGACGGTCACCACGATCTCGGGCCGCTCCGGGTCCTTCTCGACCTTGGAACGCAGTCGCTGGACGTGCACGTTCACCAACCGGGTGTCGGCGGCATGACGGTAGCCCCACACCTGCTCCAGCAGCACCTCGCGGGTGAACACCTGCCAGGGCTTGCGCGCCAGCGCGACCAGCAGGTCGAACTCCAGCGGAGTGAGTGCGATCGACTGCCCCTCACGCTTCACCGAGTGCCCGGCCACGTCGATGACCAGATCCCCGATGGTGAGCTGCTCCGGTGCAGGCTCCTCGGACCTCCGCAGGCGCGCCCTGATCCGGGCGACCAGCTCCTTGGGCTTGAACGGCTTCACGATGTAGTCGTCGGCCCCGGACTCCAGACCCACCACCACGTCGACCGTGTCGCTCTTGGCCGTGAGCATGACGATCGGCACACCCGACTCGGCCCTGATCAACCGGCAGACCTCGATGCCGTCCCTTCCGGGCAACATCAGATCCAGCAGCACCAGGTCCGGCTTGGCCTCACGAAACGCAGCGAGCGCTTTGTCGCCGTCCGCTACGAACGACGGCTCGAACCCCTCACCACGCAGCACAATCCCGAGCATCTCGGCCAGTGCGGTGTCGTCATCGACGACAAGGACGCGTCCCTTCATAATCGACATCATCCCATTAGCCAATCGTCACCTGCGATGACCTGGCGCACAGCTCCGCGAGTCCGGCCCCGGTGACCGGGGAGACCGCGCCCTCCTCCGTGACGATCGCCGTGACCAGCTCCGGCGGTGTGACGTCGAACGCCGGGTTGTAGGCGACGGTTCCGGCCGGTGCCACGGCCACCCCGGCGGCTTCGCCCCCCGCCACCCCACCCTGCGGGTTCGTGAACTCGGTCACTTCGTTTCCCCCTCGTTGTTCCACGGTGATCGACGCACCGTCCGTAGTGTCCAGATCCACGGTCGTGGTCGGCGCCACCACGATGAACGGTACGTGGTGGTACTTCGCGAGCACGGCCAGCGGGTAGCTCCCCACCTTGTTCGCCACCGAGCCGTCCGCCGCGATGCGGTCGGCTCCGATGAGCACGGCGTCCACCTTCCCGGCGGCGAACAAGGACCCTGCGGCGTTGTCCGTGAGCAGGCGGTACGGCATACCGTTGCGCGCCGCCTCGTACGCGGTCAGCCGGGCCCCCTGCAGCAGCGGACGCGTCTCGTCCACCCACAGCCGGCTCAGCCGCCCTTCCCGGTGTGCCGCCAGCGCCACCGCGAAGGCGGTGCCCTCACCGCCCGAGACCAGCGCCCCGGTGTTGCAGTGCGTCAGCAGCCGGTGCCCGCCACCCGGCAGGAGTTCGTCCAGGAGAGCGAGCCCGTACCGCGCCATCCGCGTACTGGCCTCGGCGTCCTCCCGGTGCAGCGCCCTCGCCTCGGCCAGGGCTGCCTGCGCGGCCCTTTGGGGATCCGCCCCTCTCTCCCCCGCAGCCCGGTACGCGGCTTCGGCCCGCCGTGCCCCGTACGCGAGGTTCACCGCGGTGGGTCGCGCCCCCGCCAGCAGCCCGGCGGCCTCTTCGACGTCGTCCCCCCGAGCGGCGGCGAGCGCCACCCCGTAGGCCCCGGCGATGCCCAGCAACGGCGCACCGCGCACCGCCAGTGTCTGGATCGCCCGCACCAGCGCGGGGACATCGGGGCATACCAGCTCGGCCTCCTCCGAGGGCAGCCGCGTCTGGTCGAGAAGCACCAGCACGGGCCCTTCGGGCAGTTCGTCCCAGCGGAGTACGGAAAGGGCGGGAGGCTCGACGCCCGCCGGCGGTCGCTCGTCCTGATCAGCCATCCGCCCAGTCTGCCCGGTGAGCCGCCCCGGATGAAGGCACGAAGGAAATACCGCGCCCAACCCCCGACAGGGCGACGCGTGGCACGATGGGCTGCCGACCTGCCGTGCAGATGAGCGGACAGGACCGTTAAGGAGCGAGCATGAACGACACTCCGGGCTGGGCCTCGCCCGGATCCGCCCCCTCCGAGAGCCAGGGGGCGGACGTCCCCCGCCCCTCGGAGCCGGCCGACGGCACCGGTCCAGCAGGCACGTGGTCCCCGGACCAGCCGCCGGCGGCACAGTGGTCCCCGCCGAACGCCCCCGGCCCCGGAGCGCCGCCTTCCGGCCCCGGCTGGGGCGTCGGGCCCCGGGGGCCGGGCTGGCAGCAGCCACCTGCCGTGGCCAAGCCCGGCGTCATCCCGCTGCGTCCGCTCGGCGTCGGCGAGATCCTCGACGCCACGGTCTCCACGATGCGCACCCACTGGCGCACCGTGCTCGGCATCTCGCTGACCGTGTCCGTGATCGCCGAGATCGCGACGATCGTCGTACAGCGCTATCTGCTGCCGACGAACACGGCGATCGACCCGTACGCCACCGGGCCCGAAGCACTCCGGCAGGCCGCCGAGTCCGCGCGGTCCACGCTGCTCACCGGCGCGTCGTCCATCCCCATCACCATGATCGCCACACTGTTCACCACGGCGGTGCTGACCGTGGTGATCAGCCGCTCGGTGCTGGGCCACCCCGTGTCGCTCGCCGAGGCCTGGGCCGAGGCCCGGCCGAGGCTTCCGCAGTTGCTCGGCCTGACCCTGCTGCTGACCCTGATGAGTGTCGCGATCATGGCCCTCGGTGTTCTGCCGGGCCTGCTGATCGGCTCCGTGGCCGGTGCCGGGCTCATCGTCCTCGGCTTCCCCGCGGCATTCGTCGTCGCCCTCTGGCTGATGGTCCGATTCTCCCTCGCCCCGCCGGCTCTGATGCTGGAGCGCCAGTCGATCACGGCCTCCATGCGCCGTTCCGCGAAACTGGTCAAGAACACATGGTGGCGAATCTTCGGTGTGCTGGCTCTCAGCTGGCTGCTGATCATCGTCGTGGCCGTGGTCATCGCCATTCCATTCACCCTCATCGCGCTGATCGTGGAAGGCAGTGGGGCCGACTCCCTCCTCGCCGACGGTTCCATGTACTCCAGCTGGCCGTTCCTGATCATCTCGGGCATCGGCCAGGTGATCACCACGACGATCACCTACCCCCTGTCCGCCGGCGTAATGGCCCTGCTCTACATCGACCAGCGCATCCGCCGCGAGGCACTGGACCTCGAACTCGCCCGTGCGGCGGGTCTGCCCGGATACGACACCAGGAGCTGATGCAGTGCCGGGGGTGGGGGGATGGACAGCGGCACACCCGCTGATCCTGGCGAACGGCGGCATACCCGTGGACACCCCGCGTGTTCCCGCTCGTGAGGCCGCGGAGCACGAGTTGTCCAAGCCGATGTACCACGAGAACGATCCCGGTCTCCTCCGGCGCGGTCTCGACCAGCTCTGGAACTGGACCGAGGACCTTCTGAGCACGGCCTCCGGCGCGGCACCGGGCGGCCCGCTCGGCCTGGTCGTGCTCACATTGGTCGCCGTCGGCCTGGTGGCCGCGCTCTGGTGGCGGCTGGGCACCCCGCACCGCATCGTGCGCGCCGCCGACCCCCTCTTCGATGACGCCCCGCGTACGGCGGCCGAGCACCGGACGGCCGCCGAGGCCCACACGGCCGCCCATCGCTGGAACGAGGCGGTCCAGGAACGCACACGCGCCATCGTGCGCTCCTTGGAGGAGCGAGCCCTGATCGACCCACGCCCCGGGCGCACCGCCGACGAGGCCGCCGCCGAGGCCGCGCGCCTGCTGCCCTCGCACGCCACGCGCCTCCGTGCCGCCGCCCGCGACTTCGACGACGTCACGTACGGGGGCCGCACCGCGGACCAGCGGATGTACCTGACCATGCGGGAACTGGACATCGATCTCGAAGCCGCGAAACCTCTCCTGGCGACCGCGGCCCGGGGAGCTTCTGAATGACCGGGACCGCCGCCGTCTCCACCACCTCCGCCTCCTCCGCTCCACGCCAGGTCTGGTCGCGTGTCCGCGGGCTTCTGCTCGCTCTTCTCGTGCTGATCGTCGCGGGAGTCGTTCTGGCGGCCATGCGCTCCGGAGATCAGCACGGCCGTCTCGACCCGCGCTCCGCCGACCGCTACGGCAGCCGGGCCGTCGCCGAGCTCCTCAAGGAGCGTGGCGTCTCCGTTCGCGTCGCCACCACCCTGGACGAGGCCACGGCCGGTGTCGGCCCCGACACCACGTTGCTCGTGACCTCCCCCGATGCGCTGACACCTCACCAGCAGGATGAACTCCGGGCCAGGACCGCGCACTCGGGCGGTCGCACCGTTCTTCTCGCGGCGGGCCCTCCTTCCGTGGGCACCCTGGTCCCCGGCGTCCGTGCGAAGTCCGCCGGACCGACAAAGACCCGCACCCCCCAGTGCTCCCTGCTGGCCGCGCGCAGGGCGGGCGCCATCGAGGCGGGAGGCTTCCGCTATGCCGCGGGCGGCCTCGCCACCATCTCCTGCTTCCCGAGCGACGGCCTCCCGACCCTGCTCCTGTTCGAGCAGGGTGCCGGAGACACCGTGCTCCTCGGCTCCTCCGATCTCCTTCACAACGCCCGACTCGCCGACCAGGGCAACGCCTCCCTGGCCCTGCAACTTCTCGGCTCCCGCCCGCATCTGGTCTGGTACCTCCCCTCGCTCATCGACACCGAGCACAATGGCGGCGGCGAACCCGGCGACCGCGGCTTCACCGACCTGATCCCTCGTGGCTGGCTGTGGGGCACCCTGCAACTCGCCTTCGCCGCCCTGCTGGCCGCCGTATGGCGTGCCCGCCGTCTGGGTCCCCTGGTGACCGAACGACTGCCGGTCGCCATCCGCGCGTCCGAGGCAGCCGAGGGCCGAGCTCGGCTCTACCGCCGGACGAACGCACGGGGCCGGGCCGCCGACTCGCTGCGTTCCGCCACCCGGCTCCGTATCGCTGCCCTTCTCGGTGTCTCACCTCGCAACGCCCACTCCCCCACGACACTCCTCCCCGCTGTCTCCGCCCGCCTCGGCGGCGACGAGAGCCGACTCCGGCACCTGCTCTTCGGCCCGGCTCCGTCCGACGACACGGCCCTTGTCCAACTGGCAGATCAACTCGACACCCTCGAAAGAGAGGTACGCACCTCATGAGCGCCCCGCCCCCAGCGCCCGCCGGGACCACCGAGCCCTCCGCGAACGGCGACACCGCCCGCGCGTCACTGGAGGCGTTGCGCTCCGAAATCGCCAAGGCCGTGGTCGGCCAGGACCCCGCGGTGACCGGACTCGTCGTCGCTCTGCTGTGCCGGGGCCACGTCCTGCTCGAAGGCGTTCCCGGTGTGGCCAAGACCCTCTTGGTCCGGGCTCTCGCCGCCTCGCTCGAACTCGGCACCAAGCGCGTCCAGTTCACTCCGGACCTGATGCCGAGCGATGTCACCGGTTCTCTGGTCTACGACGCCCGCACGGCGGAGTTCTCCTTTCAGCCCGGTCCTGTCTTCACCAACCTGCTTCTCGCTGACGAAATCAACCGCACGCCTCCCAAGACCCAGTCCTCTCTCCTGGAAGCGATGGAGGAGCGCCAGGTCACCGTCGACGGCACCCCCCGGCCCCTGCCCGACCCGTTCCTCGTGGTGGCCACGCAGAATCCGGTCGAGTACGAGGGCACCTATCCGCTCCCGGAGGCCCAGCTGGACCGGTTCCTCCTGAAGCTGACGGTGCCCCTGCCGGCCCGTGACGAGGAGATCAACGTCCTCATCCGCCATTCCGAGGGCTTCAATCCGCGCGACCTCGCATCAGCCGGCATACGCCCCGTAGCCGGGATCGCCGACCTGGAAGCGGCTCGTGCCGCCGTTGCCCGGACCAAGGTCTCCCCCGAGATCGCCGGTTATGTCGTCGATATCTGCCGTGCCACGCGGGAATCCCCCTCGCTCTCCCTCGGCGTATCCCCCCGAGGCGCCACCGCACTGTTGTCGACCGCCCGTGCCTGGGCCTGGCTGACCGGCCGCGACTACGTCATTCCGGACGACGTGAAGGCGCTCGCCCTCCCCACCCTTCGCCATCGCATCCACTTGCGGCCCGAGGCGGAGATGGAGGGAGTCACCCCCGACTCCGTCATCACCTCGGTCCTCGCCCACGTCCCCGTACCCCGATGAGGCGCTGACCGTGGCCCTTACCGGACGTACCGCCCTGCTGGCCGCCCTGGGTTCACTCCCCGTAGGCATCCTGGCTCCAAGCTGGACCGGCCTGCTGGCGGTCAACGCACCGCTTTCCCTTGCGATTCTGTGCGACTACGCCCTGGCCGCGCCAGTGCGAACGCTTCAGTTCACCCGATCCGGTGATACAAGCGTTCGACTCGGTGAAACGGCCGAGGTGCAACTCACCGTGACCAATCCTTCCCGTCGACGGTTGCGGGCACAGCTTCGCGACGCCTGGCCGCCCAGCAGCTGGCCCACGGGCAAGGACCAGGCCGCGTCTCGTCACACGGTGACGGTCCCGGCGGGGGAACGCCGTCGACTGGCCACGCTTCTGCGGCCGGCTCGACGCGGTGACCGTCGCGCCGAACGGATCACGGTGCGCTCGTTCGGTCCTTTGGGGCTCGCCGCCCGGCAGGGAGATCATCATGTCCCATGGACCGTGCGCGCCCTGCCGCCCTTCACCAGCCGCAAGCACCTGCCGTCGCGCCTCGCCAGGCTGCGTGAACTCGACGGCCGGACCAGCGTTCTCACTCGTGGAGAGGGAACGGAGTTCGACAGCCTGCGGGACTACGTTCCCGGTGACGACACGCGCTCCATCGACTGGCGTGCCACGGCACGGCGGTCCGCCGTCGCAGTGCGCACATGGCGTCCCGAGCGCGATCGCCACATCCTCCTGGTGCTGGACACGGGTCGGACCTCAGCGGGGCGTGTCGGGAACGTGCCGCGTCTGGATGCCTCCATGGACGCGGCTCTGCTCCTCACCGCGCTCGCCACTCGCGCGGGCGACCGAGTCGATCTGCTCGCCTACGACCGCCGTGTCCGAGCCCATGTGCAGAGAAGGCCTGCCGGAGAGGTCCTGTCGGCCATGGTCGACGCGCTGGCACCGATCGAACCGGCGCTCGTGGAAACGGATGCCCAGGGCCTCGGCGCCGCCGCTCTCGCCAGCGCTCCTCGTGGGTCGTTGATCGTGCTTCTCACGGGCCTCGATGCCGCTCCTGTGGAGGAGGAGCTACTGCCGGTCCTGCGTCGTCTGACCCGACGCCACACCGTGCTGGTGGCCTCGGTGGCCGACCCGTACATCAAGAAGATGTCGGAGGCCAGGGGCACAGTGGACGCGGTCTACGAGGCTGCCGCCGGCGCACGGACCCAAGCCAGGCGGCTTCGCACCGCGGAGGAACTTCGGCGTCACGGCATCCTGGTCGTCGATGCCACCCCGGATGTTCTCGCTCCGGTTCTCGCCGACGCATATCTGTCACTCAAGGGAGCGGGCCGTCTCTGAGCCCTGCGCGCCCCCATACGTTGCTGCCCCCTCGAATACGAGGGGGGTTCCTTGAGGACAAGGGCGAGGCCAACCGGAGAGGGGGCCTGAATTGGCCGTAAACGCAGAAGGGCCCCGCACCACCAAGGGTGCGGGGCCCTCCCACAAAAACTGTTCGGCGGCGACCTACTCTCCCACAGGGTCCCCCCTGCAGTACCATCGGCGCTGAAAGGCTTAGCTTCCGGGTTCGGAATGTAACCGGGCGTTTCCCTAACGCAATAACCACCGAAACACTACGAAACAACCAGCAAAAAGCAGTTCGTTGTTTCAGAACCAACACAGTGGACGCGAGCAACTGAGGACAAGCCCTCGGCCTATTAGTACCAGTCAGCTCCACCCGTTACCAGGCTTCCACATCCGGCCTATCAA